>JABDDN010000047.1 GCA_013287585.1 Nitrososphaerota archaeon | reverse complement strand
CCCGTTTTTTGAGACCTGATTGCATTTAAACACCTTTCAATGGTCCTAATCCCATTCTTTGCGGGCATGATTATTGAAACGTCCATTTCCGTTTGGGGTTATCAGTCTACTCGCTAAAAAACACGCGCTTATCATAATTTTTATTCTTTATCATATCAGAGATCAATCCTAAAGATATTGTTTGTACACCTAGCACTATAAGTAAAACTGATAAAATTGTCGTAGGTAATCTTCTGACTGATCCTGTAGTCAAATATTCTATCAATACCATGGTGCCAAGAATAGTTCCTATTGCTATCATTATCATTCCTATGGAACCAAAAAAAGATAGAGGTCTTGTATCACGCATAAGCCTAAGCGTAGTTCCTAGAATCCTAGTTCCATCTTGAACTGGGCTTAGCTTAGTTTCCCCTATGCGCTTGTAATAAGACGTAGGAATTTCTTTGATCCTAATATGGTACATGTTTATTACTGTTAGCATCTCTGTGGCAAAAGGCATGCCCAAAGTGCTGTTATAGAATATGTTTGCCAAGTCGGATCTAAAAGCACGCAGACCACATTGTGAATCTGATACTTTTATTTTGAGCAACCTCCTAGCAATACTTGATAGCGCTTTATTTCCAATTCTGTTTGTTCTAGTCATGGCATCCTTTCCCATATTTGCAAACCTGTTACCTATTACAAAATCTGCCTCTTGACTTATTATGATGTCTGCCATTTTTGCAATATCTTTTGGCTCATATGTTCCATCGGCATCCATCATTACCGTAACTGTAGTTTTCAATTTTGTATCGACAAAATAGAAACCTGCCTGCAACGCATCACCATATCCTCTGCGACGCTGTCTAATCACTTTGGCCCCCATGGATCTTGCAATCTCTACCGTCTTATCAGTAGAAAGACCATCTACTACCACTATCTTAAAACTATATTTTGTTCCAATGGCTTCTTTTATCGCACTAATGGTTGTGGCAATTCCCCCCTCTTCATTTAAAGTGGGTATTACTATTGCAATGTCGTAGCTGTCTCTTGTTTCCTCTTCAATTACCAATAATTTTCACCAATTGTTCATTAAAGATCTCTTGAGAAGCAATCTTTACAGATTCTACACTAGAAAGCTTTGGTCTCCAGCCTAGTTTTTTTAATTTTGATATGTCCAGGTGCATCTTCTTAACATCACCTATCCATCCCCTCCCATTGTCCACCCCACCAGTTGTGACTAAATCTACATCTTTGAGATTCATTGTCTTGCATACAAGTTTGGCTATTGAGATGACATCAACTCTGTCTTCATTTCCTACATTGAATATTTCTAATTGCCTTTTGTTTATTGTAAGACAGAAAAAGAAACAGTCTACACAGTCATTTACATGCAGATAAGATTTAGACTGTTTACCGTTTCCCAAAACTTCTAGCTTCTTGTTGTCAACTCTTAATTTGTTTAAAAAATCCCATATTACACCGTGATTACTTCTGGAGCCTATCACATTAGCTAATCTGAAAATCTGTCCTTTGAGTCCGTAAGTATGGCAGTAAGATGAGATAAGAGCTTCACAAGCTAGTTTAGATGCACCATATGGAGAAATTGGAATTAGTGGTCCATATGATTCTGGAGTTGGAATGGTGTCAGGTTCCCCATAGACCGTAGATGATGAAGTAAACAAGATGGTTTCTACATCAGACTTGCGTATTTGTTCAAGCAGATAAAAAGTATTTTCTATATTTTCTTTATATGATATTTGTGGATTTTCAAATCCTGTCTTAACCTCCGGGTCTGCAGCAATATGAAAAACAGTTTTTACATCTTTGAGAGTTTCTTTCAAGCTTTCAGAATCATTTAAATCCTTTTTGACAAAATGGAAATTTTTGTTGTTTTTATGATCTGAGAGATTTAAAAGACTTCCAGCGGAAAGGTTGTCTAAAACTTTGACTTTGGTCCCGTTCTCTATCAGTTTGTCTACAACATGGCTGCCAATGAAGCCTGCTCCACCAGTAACAAGTGAAATACCTAGCTGTGATGGGAATGCCTCTTTCTTTGAATGCTTCAACAGGTTCTAAAAGCAAAGCCTAAATTTAAAGGTCAGTAAGTATTTTAAAATTCTAATTTACTGGGTCAAAATTGCCATCAAATGATGTCTATCAAAATGAAGTCGCACATACAATGTCTCATGTTTATTTTATATCTAGACATAGTTGTTCTTATTTTCAAGTCATTGCCTCCAATGGAGAATTATACCCTGATAAGTTTTACACTTTGAGGATCTAATCTGTTTTTTACAAAATCAATAGAACGCACAGGAGAGGGGTCTGATCTTGTGATGATTGCTAAATAGATGGAGGCATAGTCAAGTAAATATACGAGTTTTATTAATTTGGACAGAATGCCGCCATTTCCAGAGAAAATTTCTCTATAGTCAATTTTGTTTATTTCGAAATAGTCTTTTAGTATCTTCCATCTTTCTTTGGTTTTAATGTGATCATCATCTCCTTCTATTAGAATGGGAGT
>JABDDN010000046.1 GCA_013287585.1 Nitrososphaerota archaeon | reverse complement strand
ACAAATGCTTCTCCAACCTTTGTCCACACAACTTTCATATCATTTATCATATCAACTATTTCTTTGTTGGGAATTTCAACATCCGGTACGTAAAAACTGTTAGGAATACGTCGTATTTGAAAAGTGTCGATGCCGAATATATCATATTCGAATGTATTATCTAAGACACATTTTGTGTATCTACTAAGATCAGAGATCTCAACTTTTTTTTCTAATGATGTACGTATAGCGTTAGGAAGATCTTCTATAGATCTGAGACGATATACCGATGGCAATACACTAGAATACGTTGTGTCCCCTAAAACAATAGAGGGTTTGTTATAATATGCAGCTTCCAGTCCAGGAGTACCAGTTATTGTGATTACTAATGAACAATGCTTTAGTAATTCTTCATTTGACACATCAGGATGTAATAATTCTACATTTGGTAAGTTCATTATATATTTGTAATAAGAAATACTTCGCCATTCTGCAAAAAGCTGCGATGGGTGTTCTTTTACATATAGTTTGTATTCGACAGGTAATGATTTTGCTATATTAGTAATTACTTCGAGTTGATTTACATAAAAAGGTGCAGCATTTAGTGTTGATCTTTCCGGTTGAAGATGAAGAGTATAATATACAAACTTCGAATTTTTATCAAAATCTCGTTTGAGATTCTTATTGATAAAATATTCACGGATTATTTTTTTGATTGCTAAACTTGTTTCGTGTATTAAAATTTTCATTCTAGTTCTTCCCCAATTAGCATAATGTTGTCTGTATTCATCATTGCAGACTTTAAATAGATAATACAAGCCAGCTTGTAGTTTCTGATAAGTAGTGTTAACGCCATGATTCTCTAGCAGATCGTAAACTAGTTTTTTATATCCTTGGAGATAATTACGTGATTCTTCAAAAGTTTTCAAACTGATATCATTACAACTCTTAAACAACTCATCAAAATTATCAATGATATCAACATTATTTGAAATCATACATCTGTCACCTAACCTCGAATGGCTTGGGATAAGTACGGTAACCTTTCTTGCATGAGACAGTTCAAGAAGCAGTTGCCCCTGAAAATTATCAGGGGTTCGTAAGATTATAAAATCTGGGTTAACCTCATCGAATATGTCTTCATAAAGCTTGCATAATCTTTCTGATATTTGCAAGATCTCCTCACGTGAATACCTATGGTAACATCTATAGTAGTTATATGGAAGTAAAATTCGGTCCATATGAGCAATCTGCCATAAATTTATCTTGTATTTTTTCTCGAATGAAGCTAAATACTCTAAATTTGGTTCTGTGTTTAATTTCAAAAGATAATCACGTAGATACCAAACTTTTTTAAAATTAACGAATTGTTGTTCCAAAAAAAACTTTTTTATTTGTTTGTTAATGTCAACGAGTGCATATAAGTCACAGTCAAGATTATCTTGAAGATATCTTGCTACGCCCACATTAAAGTAACCTTCAAATTGTATCAGAATTCTAGACTTTGTCACTAATGTTGATATTTAATTTCTAATTTATAACCGTAATGCCTGTCAAACGTTTTGTCGATTAATTCTAGAGCCTATAAAATTTTTCGTAATCTTTTTTGTATGCATAACCAAGAACTTGTCCCAAACTACATAAATAGGCGATATATTCATTTTAGTCAACATCTACAAAATGAGATCCTCGTCTACTTTTTGTATGTATTGGAAATGTTCCCTCCACAAATGTATAGGGTACACTGTTGAATGTAAGTCTCAAGGATGGAATAGTTTTTTAGCTTTTTCTAGAAGATTTTTTGAATCAGTTAATCCATATACAGATATAAAATATATCACAAAATAAATTAATGAACTTACAATGAAACAAAAATACAATTATTTTCATGGAAATTCAAATAAGAATTTCGTGATTGATTCGATGAGCAAATATATCATTCAAAAGCAAGAAATGGATAAACAATTAGAGAAAATCATCTCGCCTTTTATAAAAGGGAGATCACTTGACATATTGGATGCATGTTGTGGAATAGGTCATATTTCTTATTTTTTACACAGAATTAGTCCTAAATCTAAATTTTTAGGAATTGATCAAACACCGTATCTAATTGATGAAGCAACAAAGGTATGTAATGGAATTAAAAATCTGAGGTTTGAAGTGGGCGATATACTTGATATGAAATACAAAAAGAAATTTGATATGACAATAAACTGGAAGACATTATCTTGGTTACCATATTATACGGACATTCTAAAATCATTATTTAAAGTAACAAAAAGTCACATCTTTCTAAGCTCGTTATTTTATGATGGAAATATCGATTTTGAAATAAAGGTACATGAATTCAAAAAAAGAACAAGCAAGCTTGGCTTCACTTCATATTATAATGTGTATAGCTACCCTCATTTTGAAGAATTTGTATATGAGATAGGTGCAAAAAACGTCAAATCATATGATTTTCACATTAAAAAAGATCTACAAAAACCACCACGAGATCAAATGGGAACCTATACACTTCTTTTGAAGAATGGTAGTAGATTACAGG
>JABDDN010000045.1 GCA_013287585.1 Nitrososphaerota archaeon | reverse complement strand
TAAATTGCAAGGTTGTTGTCATATCGTTACTTGAGGCAGTTACTGTAGCAAGATTAGTTACAGCATGCGCTTCTGTGAAAAATAACGAAGTAAATGAACTAGATACAAGCAAAACCAAAAGAAGGATTGCCCTAATTGACGTATACATCATAACAAAACAAAATCTCTCTCCAAATTAAACTTTAACCAGCTTTTATTCATGTCAGTATTTTTTTTGCATTTGGAATAGTGGTATAGATGAGTAAAGTACAAATTCTAGCTATTTTCTGAAAAATTATCTTTTATGTGGAATGGAAGTCTCAGAAACAATATTCTGGTTTTGTCTTATTCTCTCAGCAATCAGTCTATATATTGATCTGAATTGGTCCTTTGTTTTATCAGACAAAAATTCTGTTTCTTCAAGTGCAATTTTTTCACATATGTATCTACAAATATCCTCACGGTCAAATTTCTCCCAACCAAGGTGTTGATTTTCTCTCCAGATCTCATTTAGATTTTCTATTATGCTCTTTTTACCTTTTGCAGCAAGATCTTCTCGAGTTAGATTGATGTATCCTTCCTTTCTTAGTTTGATTTCATATGTTTGATTGACAGCATAGAGATAATCTTCATCTATTATGAGATCTTCTATTGCTTGCCTTGGTTGACCGCCAAGTTCAAAAAATATCATCTGAACTGCTTTGAAACCATTTGTTTGCAATAATGTGGAAATCTGGCGTGACTGATCTGTGTTATCTAGAAGTACAAATGTGTTGTACCCATGGTTTCTGTAAAATATGGAAAGTGGTAAAACTGAATTTTTATTGTATGCTGGAACTATGTTCAATGGGTTCATCGAAAGGTTAGGATCTTTTAAGAACCTATCAAACGCATTTAGATACATCGAATCAGTCATTGTTTCTACAATAATGACAGGTCTTGAATTATATCCGATTTGTCTATCAATAATTGACTCTACAAGACCCCTGGATAGGCCATAAAGAATTGGGGTAAGTGTTTGGTCATCGGCATTCCAATAATCATAATAAATGTGACTAAGATGTTTTCTCTTATCAAGTTCTACAACAAGCAAGTTTCCTGGAGTATAATCAAATATCATAAACGGAGAATGCGTTGCATATAGAATCTGGTTAGATCCTGCAAGATTCTTTAACAAATCAGAAATTCCTCGCTGTTGAGTTGGATGCAAATTTCTTGCAGGCTCATCAAGAAGTAATATTGCTTCTTTTAATTCTGATCTTTGTGTTTCTGCAGCAAAGTTCACAATAAATGAAAATGTCCACTTGAATCCTTCTGCCCTTCTGTTCAAAAGTCCGGTGTTTGTAACCGTACCATCTTTATGAACATCAGAAATTACAACACTCAATATGTTTCCAGGATTATATCTAAGCTCAACATGAATCGGATCACCTTTCCATGCAGGATTTAATCTCTCACTTAACTTCCTACTTGTAGTGTGCAAAAGTTTTATCAGTCTTGAAGGAGTACTTGCTACTTCTTCCAGTTTATTTGCATCAAGTTCTGCTAAATAAAATAAATTCTTGACTGTTTCGGCCTTGTCAAATTCCTCAATGTATTCTAATCCCTTTGGCCGTATGCCTTTTGTTTCTTTTAAAAACTCGTTAAGATCTATATTTCCAAGGATCTTTTTGTAATCTGAAAAATAAACAAACCTTGGATGTAATTTGTCTTCAATAAAATTTTCAAGTGCTGAGCGTTCGGTTGTTCCTACAAGTAGGTTGTCATAGATATTATCTACGTCCTTGTACATTTTTTCCCATTCTGAAATTACTTGCCTGTCTTCTGACGCTAATAGGTAAATCTGATTGTTGAATTCCGCCATCATGTTGGTAAATGCATCTCTTGTTCTTGGGGGATGGCTCTGCAAGAACTTCATATCTACTCTTATTCGAACGGGATTTGGGATGTTAGATACAAAATTTTCAATACGCTCCACAAAGTTTTCCCAAGAATTTAGCCTCTTGCTTGCCTCGCCACTGATTTTTACATCGCCAAAATCATATTGTACTCTTGGATTTGTCTGAGTTCTGTAGATTTTTATGGTTTTGATATCTTGTAAGTTTGGAAACTTTTCCTGAATTAACCTTATTTCTTTTTCATTTAGTTCAAAATCTCCTTCTGCTAACCTTACTTCTGATTTTAACTCATCTGTCATCTCGTCGCATAAATCTAATTCAGAAGCTTTGGAGTCCTTGTTGAGTAAAGTAAGTGCTTCAAGTATTGTTGTTTTTCCGCTCTCATTTCTTCCGATGAAAGCAGCCAAATCGCCAACTTTTATTTCACCAGAATCATGAATGCAACGAAATGCACGTACTCTAAATTTTCGAAGCCGCATCTAGCGGCTATGGGCTTGTCTATGATTTAACTTATTCGTCAAAGTTATCTGTTGCCATACTAATTTTTTTGACTAAATAGATATAAGGGAATGAAAGTGGTTAGATAACAAAATGGCTGTGCAAAAGATAGCTTTTCTTGTTTTTCTTTTTCCAGTTGTAATTTCAATAGTTTTTGGTGCATCAGTACTATCAAATGTACTAGCACAACCAGATAGACATCTTAACATGTGGCAATTTGTTTCTCATCAACCGCCACAAACAGGAGACAATGACATTAAAATTCAAAACCTCTTGAATTCTTATTCAACATTTACACCAGTAAAAATTACTGTGGCAGTCAATAACACTGCGTTT
>JABDDN010000044.1 GCA_013287585.1 Nitrososphaerota archaeon | reverse complement strand
GATTTTTTTAATTCTTGATTCAATGTTCCCCCGTATTGGTTTTACTATAACATCAGGTCTTTTGCGTGAGACCTGTACTGCTCTTCTAAGACTGCTCGTGCCAATTATTGCGCCTTTTTTTATTTTATCAAGGGTATGATTGCCTTTGGAAATGAACACATCATTTGCAGCTTCTCTTTTTGGAATACAGGATAGGATAAGATCATCAGGAAGTTCTGCAGGCACGTCCTTTAAGCTGTGTACTGCAAAGTCAACTTTTTTTTCAGCCACTGCCCTATCAATTTCTTTTTCAAATATTCCCTTTTGATTTATGTTAAAAAGCGGTCTTGCATCTGTATCGCCTTTGGTTTTTATCGGAACTATTTCAAATTCTGTTTCTGGTGATTTCTTTTTTAATTCTGATATGACCCATTTTGTCTGGGCAAGTGAGAGTGGGCTGCCTCTTGTTCCTATGACATACTTCATGTCTTCACCGCTCTAAGAGATTTTTCATATGCTTCTATGGTCTTGTGCAAATCATCAGTAGTATGAGCAGATGATAAAAATACAGTTTCAAATTGAGATGGCGCTACAAAGATTTTATTTTTTAAAAGTGCGGCAAATAATTTTTTAAATTTTTTGGCATCAGATTTTTTTGCAGTAGTATAATCTTTTACTGGTCTATCAGTAAAAAATATTTGAAACATGGAACTAATAAAATTAATCTGGTGCGGAATCCTAAGATCAGTAGCCAGATCTTTTATAGCCCTAGCCAATATGGTACAGCTTAGCTCAAGTTTTGGGTAGAGGTTGCTTTTGTTCTTGGTTATGGTTTTGATTGATGCAATTGCAGCAGCCACAGAAACCGGATTTCCAGCATAGGTACTTGCCTGATACACCTTTCCTTGTGGGGATAACATATCCATTATCTCATTTTTGCCACCCACCGCGGCAATGACAAATCCGTTTCCAAGTGCCTTGCCAAGTGTGGTAATGTCAGGTTTTATGGAATAGTATTTTTGTGCGCCACCTAGTGACATTCTAAATCCTGTAACCACTTCATCAAATATCAAAGGAACGTCATGATCTTTTGTGATTTTTCTGACATCATCAAGAAATCTTTTTTCCGGTAAAACCAGACCCATATTTGCAAGTACTGGTTCTATTATCACTCCAGCAACATCTTTTTGTTTTTCTAGTACGGAATCAAGCTCCTGTGAATTGTTATACTGTACAACAAGTGTGTTTTTAGAGACCTCGTCAAGACCTCCTTCTGAAATTGATATTCCATTATGAGCTGCACCAGAACCTGCCTTTACAAGAACAGAATCATGCGCACCATGATAGCATCCTTCAAATTTTATTATTTTTTTCTTCTTTGTAAAGCCTCTGGCAAGTCGTATTGCAGTCATTGTGGCCTCGCTTCCAGTGTTTACTAATCGTACTTTTTCCATGGAAGGATAATTTCTTACAATTAATTCTGATAGTTCAACTTCAATATCTGTTGGTGCACAGTATAGCGTTCCATTTTTTAATTGTGCTAAAACTGCAGAAAGTATTTCCTTTCTTCGATGTCCTAAAAGCAAGGCACCATATCCGTTACAAAAGTCAATATACTTGTTGCCGTCTACATCCCAGATCACACTACCATCAGCTTTTTTTACAAAGAACGGATATGGATCATAGAATCTGACGGGGCTGTTTATTCCTGATGGAATAACCTTCTTTGCCCGTAAAAATAATTTCTTTGAATTTGACATCAGATAAAGGTAAAATGATTATTATTATAATCTATATGAAAAGTATCGCAATATTACATCAAGTACAGATTCCTTAAATCAAATTGAAGGAATTGAGCGTTATTAGTGGTGTAAACAGTATCTGTAATTATCGTACTTCACAGTTAACTATGGTATCGTGGCTTACATTGTCAGCAGTGCAAGTGTTATGTCCATCTCCACCATCAATTATATTCGAACCTGTGCCTACTGTTATTTTGTCATTTCCTGAACCTCCCTTTATGATATTGTTACCGTTACCAGCTATAATGGTATCATCTCCATTGCCTCCAAATATCACGTTGTCACCATTTCCTGCAATTATACAATCACCAGATGTACCAGCACGAATTATATCATTTCCGCCAAGACTTATTATCAAATTAGAAACCCCGATTTTTCCAACTAGAATATCATCATTTTCTGTGCCCATTACCAAGTTGTAAGATGATTCAGGCTTACCACATGCCAACACTGTTACTGATTGTGTAAGTGATTTAGAATTACCAAATTTATCAATAGCATTCCATTCTACTATTGTCTTACCAAGTGGGAACGATGCAGTAGCGTTGTTAGTTATTTTTGGAGATGCATCAATAATTCCAGTAGCTGCTGCTTGTCCAATTTGTATTGGCATTTCAAATGCAGTAGCATTCACAACTATATCAGCTGGAATGTTTAGTTGTGGAGGAGATCTATCAACTACAGTTATTTTTTGAGTTGCAGTAGCAGAGTTTCCAGACGTATCAGTAGCTTTCCATGTTACAATGGTTTGTCCAAATGAAAATACTTGTGGTGCATCATTTGTAATAGAAGCAACACCCACGGCATCTTTTGCTGTAGCGTTACCAATCTCTACGTTATTACTGATAGGACTTGTTGCATTAACAATAATATTTTGTGGTGCTATAATAATTGGTGCAGTGGTATCAACTACATCAACTGTCTGAGTTGCGTTGGAGATGTTGCCAGCTGCGTCCTTTGCAGTCCATGTAATTGCAGTTTTGCCTATTGGG
>JABDDN010000043.1:2248-2789 GCA_013287585.1 Nitrososphaerota archaeon | reverse complement strand
GTAAAATACACAAACAATGATAGAGCTGATTACTCTTCCATGACGCTAAAAGTGTATCAGGATTTGAACACCATACCCTACAAAGAGATTTCATCACTTTCTGCTAATCCCTACAACATAGTTTCTCTTCCAATTGGACACAAGTACAAAGTAGAGGTATATGCAAATGGAATGTATTCAAGTACAGACTATGTAGATTTACAAACTAACCATGAGATACTTGATACGACAATACCACTTCCTGGAGGAATACGCTTCAGTGTACTCTATAATGACGCTTCAACGCCAATAGAGAATGCTATTGTTTCAGTAAAATCCCAAGATGGAAAGCAATGGACTCAGAGTCCTACAGACAATATAGGTCAAACAATTCGTTTTTGGATTCAGCCTCCAATAATAAACGATAACTATTACATTGCAGATGTTTCAATAGGAAAGAATCTCGTTTATTCATTTTCACCTGTACAACTCAAAACTGGTGTCCCACAGGAAGTGGTATTGTCGTATCAAGTATCTCATGGTTAGTTTGTAAATCTACATA
>JABDDN010000043.1:0-2238 GCA_013287585.1 Nitrososphaerota archaeon | reverse complement strand
TTTCAAGGATTTGTCCAAAACAGTTACATCTTCAGATGGAAGCTTTTTGGTAGAAATATATGATGACAAAGGAAATAAAATTACAGAATCGATAGTAAATTCAAAAGGACAAGCTTACTTTACTAATCTAAAAGTTGGGGACTATGTGTTTCATGCAATAAACTTGAAGGATAACAGCGAATGGGGTAACTCCAAAATAACAATAGACGGAAACCAAAGCACAGTACAAATTTTCAAAAATCAACCCGCAATAGAAATCAATGGGCAGACATACAACACTACTAAAAACCAGCTCCCATCGTCACCTAATGCCTCAAATAATCAAATCCCTCAAGCATCTAACACAACAAAAAATACCACATTAGCTAATATCCCAAACTGTCATTGTGTTGCATTTCGATTAGATGACATTCAGGATTATTGGCTAAACAACGTTCAAACTGCAATCATGGATACATTCCAGCAGAAAAATGCCAGTCTAACTATAGGTATAATTGGGAATTCTTTTGGTAGCGATGTTAAACTAACAGGATATCTACAAAAAAAGATCAAAACTAACCCATCAATAGAAATAGCAAACAGCGGTTGGAAGTTTGAAGATTTTACTGCATATAACCAGAGCGAACAGTCTTCACTTATCAAACAATCAAATGACAAAATATTTTCCTTGTTAGGAATTATACCATCTGTCTTTATTCCACCTTATGGAAAAATTAATAACGATACATTTGGTGCAATGTATGGAAATAATATTACATTTCTTAGCGCAAATACCCTAACCTATCATACAGCTTATTCCACATCCAATACAATTCATCTATTTCCAGCAACTGTCTCAACTGGTTATGTCAATTCTGGTAATGGTACATTACGCAAATTAACTAATGATGAGATATTTACTAATATCCAGAATAGCTTACACAATTACGGTTTTGCGGTAGTCACTATTTCCTTCCAAGATTATGCAGTAAACAATGGAACTGCAACACAAAATGAGCCAGACCTTCAACAAATTCAGCAACTTGAAACATTAATTGACAAAGTTAGAAGTAATGGTCTAAAGATTGCAAATATAAGTAAAATCAACAATGGACAAATATCAACTATAATTCCACCATGGATTAAAAATAATGCAGGATGGTGGGCAAATGGGAAAATATCTGATTCCAATTTTATCAGTGGCATTCAATATATGATACAAAACAATATCATAATTATTCAAAATCTTCCACCATCTGGAGAATCAAGCGGAAAAATCATTCCACCATGGATTAAAAATAATGCAGGATGGTGGGCAGAAAATAAAATTTCAGATAATGATTTTGTCAAAGGAATAGAATTTCTGATACAGCAAGGAATAATCAGAACTTAAAATTTATGTCAAATAGTTCTATTTGTTTGGTCCAACCATTTCATCACTTTTAACATTCTGATCCCATTTTCCACGAACTCCTTTTACCAGTACAAACACACCTACTCCAATCAAGCCTA
Source organism: Nitrososphaerota archaeon (assembly GCA_013287585.1). Classification (GTDB taxonomy): domain Archaea; phylum Thermoproteota; class Nitrososphaeria; order Nitrososphaerales; family Nitrosopumilaceae; genus TA-20. Next base: position 747 of record JABDDN010000043.1, on the reverse strand, counting down.
GAGATGAAACAAGAAAGAAAAGCATGTCTTGTATTTTTTCGTTACATTTTACTGCGACAGAATTACCGTCTGGTGTGTAATCATAGCAAACATCAAACTGTCTAGATTGAATCATATATTGTTGATATTGTGCTCCGGTTATACCCCCTAAAAGAAAGCCTGCAAACGCAAGAACAGAGCCTAATATTATAAGCCTAGTATCGCTCACATGTGTAATTTGCATCGTGTAATATTTAATGTTGTAAGACTTTAATGTAATAGGAATATTTCTATGGTTTTTGGATGGGGAAAGAAAAAATCAACAAACGAAACAGTGGAATCACCAAAACATGAAAGACAAATTTCCTTTTCTGATATCAATCTAATTTTAAAGGAAAGTGAAACACATCTACTTGAAAAAATCCTTGAGCAGGCAAAATCAATAAGGGAACAAATAGACATTGAACGAAAAAACATCATACAAACAATGTCTCTGTTTGAAAACGATGATCTTAATGCAGAAGACGTCGACAAATCCCTCAAAGTACTAATAGAACGTGGAAAAAAAGCCGTAGTTTTAGGGCTAAAACGTGAAACTGCAGTGAATCTATCAAATCCAGAAACTTTTCCAAATTTAGCAAATTTAAATTTGCAAACAGGTCAGATGCTAAAAAGAATTGGGGATACCCTGGGGATAAATTCCCGGGTAATGCATGTTTTTGCTAGAAAGTATGCAGACAAACTCAAAGAAGACCTTGCAGATATGAC
>JABDDN010000042.1 GCA_013287585.1 Nitrososphaerota archaeon | reverse complement strand
AAAATCGACAGAATTAAGAATAAGATTGTTTAAAACCTGTTCTAATCTAGAGCGGTCACCTTTTAGTATCAAGTTTTCTGTGGTTGAATTAATAAATTCAATATGCTTTGGCTCCATGGCAACAAGGAGATTCTTTGATAAGAAATCTAACATTTCAGTCACATTTACATCCTTGTGATCAAACTTCATTTTCTTCATGTCTAGTTTTTGGGCATCTAACATGTCACTAACTAGATCTCTGAGTTTGGTTGCATTTGATTGGATTGCATCTATGGCCATTAATTGTGCATTATTAACTTGTCCCATTATCTTTGGATTCTTGAGTGCTTGACACCATCCCATTATTGGTGTGAGGGGGGTCTTTAGTTCATGCGAGATCATCGAGGTAAACTCTTCTTTTGCAATGTCTAATTTTTTGAGTTCGTCATATTGCCCTCTTATCATATTTTCTTTTTCTATTAGTCTGTTTCTTGCCTCATGAATTTCTGTTAGATCAGTTAAAACCACAGTTCTCCCGATAAGATTATTATTTTCATCATACAAGCTGGTTCCAGTTAACATACAAGGAAAAGTACTGCCATCTTTTCTTTTCATCCAGATATCTTTTCGTTCTACTTGTTCATTTTTTTGCCATGCTTCAAGATTTTCCCTTAGATCATCGATGCTTCTTTCTGCAGTATGATCATAAAATGACTTTCCTATTACTTCTTCTTTTGTATAGCCAAGAGCCGTTGCATATGTTTCATTACAATCAGTTAGAATTCCTTCTGTTGTAATGCTACGCAACATACCAGGAGCTTTTTCATACAAAGCCCTGAATTTTTGCTCCATTTGTGAAAGTAATCCATGTGATTTTTCAAGTTCCTCAAACTGTGCTCTTATACGAGCTTCATCATGCTCAAGTTTTTTTCGTACTTCATGAATTTCTGTTAGATCAGTTAAAACCACAGTTCTTCCGTTTATGTTGCCATTTTCATCATACAAGGTTCCGCCACTCATCAAAACAGGAAAAACACTACCATCTCTCCGTTTCATCCAAATTTCTAAATGTGAAATTTCACGAGTTTTCTTCCATATCTCAACATTATTCTGCATATCTTTGTGGCTTATTTGTGCAGTATGATCATAAATCGACTTTCCTATTGATTCTTCTTTTGTATAACCAAGAGCCTTTGCATATGCCTCATTACAGTCTAAAATAATTCCATCCACAGAAATAGTCCTTAACAGACCAGGAGATTTTTCATATAGTGTTCTATACCTTTGTTCAGCTACTTTTAGACGGGTATTGGATCTTACTAGTTGATTTACTTGTGCATGTAATTCTTTTTGGTTTTCTTCAAATATTTTTTTTGCACGAAAAGTTTCTGTCATATCTGTCAACGCTACTGTCCGTCCAACCAAATTACCTTTTTCATCATATAGACTTCCGCCTCTTAGTAGAGTGGGAAAAATACTGCCGTCTTTTCTTTTCGCCCAAATTTCAGCTTCTGTAATTTCTTTGGTGTTCATCCATTCTTTAAAATTATTTTTCATAGCTTCGATGCTTTTCTCTGCAGTATGATCATAAATCGACTTTCCTATCGCCTCTTCTTTTGTATAACCAAGAGCCTTTGCATATGACTCATTACAGTCTATAATGATGCCATTTACTGTAACAGTGCGTAATAAAATAGGTGTGCTATCATACATGTTCTTATATTTTTGTTCATATAAGGTAAGGTTATTTGATTTTTGGGGCTGTGATAATTGTTGTTGATGTTTTTTATTCTTCTTGGTCTTACTGCTTGACTTACTGATACCTACTATGCCTTTTCTAATAGACCTTGAACGTATTTGTAGGTCGTCCAGTTTCTTGTTGGACTTTGAGTGTGTTTTTCCATTCATTGTCCACTGTAAACCTGTTGAATTTTTTCTACGAAAATATCTATATCAAGGGGTTTTCTAAGATATGAGCGAACTCCTGTTTTTAACAATTCGCTGATTTCTTCATCTGTAATTGATGATGCAGTAAGTAGTATGATCTTTTGTTTTTCAATCAATCCTTCCTTTTTTAAGGAATCTAAAACATCAAATCCACTAAATTCTGGCATGGCCAAGTCTAAAAGTACAACATCATATGGATTTTGTTTAAGTAGTTTGATTCCTTCTCTTCCATCGGTTACAGAAGTATACTGATGTCCAGACGCAGTCAGAACAGTTCCAAGAAGCATGTTGATGTCAGAATTATCATCTATGCCTAGAACTTTCATTTTTGGAACACTCCATGATTCATTACGTTATCATGCATTGTATTGCGACCACAAGTTATTTCACATAATCTGGTCTTTTTGTTCATGTTTGATTTTGACATATCCATATTGAATCATATAATTATATAAAAATAGGGTAAAACAAAAATTTACATCTCCTCCTTTATTAGCAAGGAATTGCATTTGTGCCTAATGCAGCGTGATGGAGGTTTTGAGCTAAAAGAAAAGATTCAAAGTCTTATAGAACATGATTGTGCTTTAGTAAAAAATAATACTGAGGTGAATTTATTATTAAAGTCCCTTTTCGAAGTGCGGCTGTTAGCAAAAGAGTTGTACCCTAAAAATGAAGCACTTAAAGTGATTCTTGGCAAACAATATTTGTTTAAAAAAGACCAAATTGCGCAAACAAGTGCAAATAAAGCTGAAATGATAGTAGATCATGCAAAAGAAATATCTTGCGCCATAGAGTTGGGAACTTTTAATGTTGATGACAATGTGCGAGGTTTAGATTTTTCTAATAACATTAGGGAGACATCTAATACAATAACAACTGATTCTTCCGATTCATTATCACCTAATGAAACAGCAGAAAAAGTAGCACGAATAGATATGCAAAAGGTAAATACGAATACCTTTTCAACATTCATGCTTGCAATACTTGCTGGAGCATTAATTGCTATTGCTGGAGTTTACTTTACGTTTGCCACAAGTCAGATAATAGTAACTCGTACTTTTACGCAAATATTTGGCGGTTTGTTATTTAGCTTTGGACTTATGGCGGTAGTAAT
>JABDDN010000041.1 GCA_013287585.1 Nitrososphaerota archaeon | reverse complement strand
CTCTAGTAGGGGACAAGACCGTGATTCCAGATGTGCTCAAAGTAACTGCAGTTGCGCAAGACGATAACGAGATAATGGCAGTAAGTCATAAAAAATACCTCATCGAAGGAGTACAATTTCATCCAGAATCAGTAATGACTGGAGAGGGTAAGAAAATTCTAGCCAATTTCATAAAGTTGATAAAAAAATGATTTCAGAACTAACAAACAAACTTTCACTGTATCAGGATCTTGGTTATGATGAAATGAGCGGCGTCATGGATGAGTTATTCAAAGGACAAATTCCTCCTCAAGAAGGAGCCAATTTTTTAAGAAATTTAACTGACAAAGGAGAATCGGATGAAGAACTTTTGGCAATGCTAGACAAAATGCAACAATATGCCATTCATATCAACCCAAAAAGATCTGGCAGAATAATCGACGTATGTGGCACAGGCGGGGATAAGATGAAAACATTCAATGTCTCCACAACGGCTGCGTTTGTAATAAATGGTGTCGGTGGAACAGTAGCAAAGCATGGAAACAGATCAGTTTCTGGAATTTATGGTAGCGCCGATATTTTCGAATATTTTGGATATGATCTAGATATGCCGCCAGAAAAAGTAACTGAAATTATAGAAAAATGTGGAATAGGATTTATGTTCGCACAGAAATTTCATCCAGCAATGAGAAACATTGCAGAAGCAAGAAAAATTCTCGGGACAAGAACTGCGTTTAATTTACTTGGACCATTAAGTAATCCAGCAGGAGTAAAGAACCAGCTAGTTGGAGTATTTTCTGCAGACTATCTTGAAAGAATAGTATTATTGCTAAAGTCACGCAATGCAGAAAATGTGATGGCAGTATTATCTCATGATGGTCTTGATGAGATATCCACTACATCAAAAAACCAAATCTGTCATCTCAAAAATGGAAAAATTATCATTAGAATTCTAAACCCTATAGATTTTGGATTAGCAAGAGGATCTTTAGGAGATATTCAGATTTCATCAAAGGATGAAGCTATAAAGTCATTTATCTCTGTCTTGATAGGAACTGCAAATAAATCAATGATTGAGGTAACAGCACTTAATGCAGCTGCAGGTTTAATAATTTCAGGCATCGCAGATGATTTTCATGATGCAATACCAATAGCCTTGGATTCTATAAAAAGCGGTAAAGCATATGATGCATTTAGAAATTTTATTCGTTTTTGCGGCAATATAGAAAAAGTTGAGGAGTTTGAAAAATCATGAAGGACATGTTACAAAAACTTGCAAATAATTCGCAAAAAGCAATAGATGATGGAGTTTACAAAATATCAGAAAATGTTATACTGTCAATTCTATTTTTGTCGTAATAAAAATAAAATGATTTTTTTTCCTTATTGTCATACAAGATTCCATCTGTGTAAATTCCAAATTCCATTAGTGGCATGTCGTCATTTTTATGCGAATCTGGAATCTTTTCCCATAATCTTATGGCATCATAATTTATTATTCCAACTGCTCCTCCCAGATAGCGATATTTTTGATCAGGAATTTCATGAATTAGTTTTTTTATTTCCGATAATGGATCATTTGTTAAAATTGTTCTTGTATTTGCATTTTTGTCACGTAACACTATTCTGTCTGTATATCCTTTGATTACAATTGAAGGATCAAATCCCATAATCGAGGTTTCTGCTAATTCCTCAGGACCAGTTAATGATTCGAACAAGAAGGAATAGTGATAATTTCTTGAAATTTTATTATACAGTTCAAATTGGGAGCCAGTAAACTCTAGGGGTACTATACTAAGCTTTGAATGTCCAAATGCGGCCACCCATATAGAAAGTCCTGTTCTAACTCTATTTAAAATTAAGCAACTAGTTTGGAAGCATTAAAATCTCAGAAACTTACGGTATAGTACGGTACCTTTATATCCGATCTTGACGTATGGTATGTATGTCTCAGGTATTGGCTCCAAGGCAAAATAGAAACGAAATTTTGTTATTCCAGGATCTGTATTTTGTTAAAAAAACAGCTCCTCTCAAAACAGCTGTCAAAACAGCAGTTTGTAGTATCTGCGAGAAAGGACTAGAAGATGGAGTATCAATAACTGCAAAAACAATTGGGGAAAAAACTAGGTTTTTTTGCCAATATCATCTTCCAATAGATTTCTAAATTTTTAGAAAAATTAATTTTGTCCTAGTGGACTAGTAATGGCACCTTCGGAGGCAGAACCTACAAGTGATGCATATTTTGCTAATGCCCCTGTTTCATAATTTGGCTTTCTAGGCTTCCACTCTTTACGTCTTTGTGCAAGTTCACTTTCAGATACTGACATATCCAAAGTATTTTTTTCAATATTGATTATAATCTCATCACCTTCTTTTACTAGAGCAATATTTCCACCAACAGCTGCTTCTGGAGAAACATGGCCTATCATAAGACCTCTTGTTGCACCCGAGAATCTTCCGTCTGTTATTAAACAAACTTTTTCTCCCAGTTTTTGTCCTACAAGTGCAGCAGTAACTCCTAGCATCTCTCTCATGCCTGGTCCTCCTTTGGGACCCTCATATCTTATTATTACAACATCGTTTTCTTTTATCTCTCTTTTTGAAATGGCATCAAATGCATCTTCTTCTCTATCAAAAACTTTGGCTTTGCCTCGAAATTCTGTAGCGTGCACTCCAGCTACTTTTACAACTGCACCGTCTGGTGCAAGTGAGCCTCTAAGAATTTCTAGTGTTCCAGTTCTATGAATTGGTGATTCAATTGGTTTGAGCACTTTTTGATTAGCATCAAACGAAAGTGTAATTAAATCTAAATTTTGCTTGAGTGTTTTACCAGTTGCAGTCATAACATTTTCATTTAAAAGATTTTTCTTAGCCAAACTCTTCATTAAAATTGGAATTCCTCCAATCTTGTCTAAATCTAACATTACATAAAATCCTCCAGGTCTCATGTCTGCAATATGCGGTGTCTTTTTTCTAATTCTCTCAAAGTCTTCTAGTGTAAGTCGTACTCCAATCTCACGAGATAAAGCTAAAAGATGAAGAACTGCATTAGTAGAGCCACCTATTGCATTTGCAA
>JABDDN010000040.1:1315-4095 GCA_013287585.1 Nitrososphaerota archaeon | reverse complement strand
GTTCCAAAAAATCTCTTGTCTATATCTTCAATGTTCTTCATTTTTCCTATTGCGTCACCATCGTGGCCGAATTCATCGGGGCCTTTGATGTGAACATATATTGCATTTTGAGTCTCCATTGCCTTTGCAGCAACTCTTGCCTTTTCTTCATAGTCTGTCAAGCCTCCTGCACTAAACGTCTTCATCTTTAGTACGTTTGAAATTCCGATCTCTACTGGCATGTCAACTATACATGAAAATTTCATTGCATGCAGATCATTTATGGGAATGACATCAGGAAATCTGTTGCCAGCGTCACGCAATAGTATGCTATTCAAAAGTTTCCTTCCTTTTTCTTTACGGATTTTATTTGTCTCGCTTTTTTTCATTATATCTAGTGATTGTTCAGTAAATTCATTGACAAGAGTGGCAGAAAGCTTTGCACTAGGGGACTCGTTAAGAGGCAAGGACTTTTCAATCTCTAGATAGTCTCCAGGTGCTCTTGCTACACCCATGCCAGCTATTCTTGCATAGGCAGGGTCTGTGTTGCTTATTTCAGAGGATAGACGTTCCCCCTCACATCTTATTCTAACAACCAGCCTGTGTCCTATGGTTGGTGCTACAACAACTGAAGCTTTAGGATTTGAAAATTTTATCTTTCGTTCTATCTCAAGCGAAACTGCAAGAGCATCATCTTTCTCTATGTTTCTTCCAGCTCTTCTATCAATTATGATGTTCTCATCATTTACTGTTGCAAAGTTCCCACGCAAGGCCAAGTCTCCGTCTTTGAAGTCTATGCCTATTCCTATTGCTTCTATCACACCCCTGCCAACATAATCTACATGTTGAAATTTGTATCCTAGCATGTTAAAAACTGCAATATCGGATTGAGGAGCAATTCCTTTTCCTACTGATATGACTTGGCCTATGGAACCATTTTTTGCAATTCTATCAAGATTGGGAGTCTTTGCAAAGCTTAGCGGAGTAGAACCTTTTAGATCTGGATGCGGAAGATCTCCAATGCCATCTAGCAGAACATATATCATATGTACATCAGAATTATCGGAAATTTTTCATCAGCTCACTTTCCGAGTTTGTTGTGTTACACATAAACTTTACAATATTTTTTTATCCGATCTTTGAAAAGGTTTTAACTTACTAGATATGGACTGTATTGATATGGGGGATCTGCGTAAAGATTATGTCGTTGAGAAGTTTGTTATTGTTTCCCCCAACAACCATGTATCTACAGATTCAAAAAAATGTCCATTCTGTCCTGGAAATGAATCCATGACAAACCCGTCATCACTTTCACTTGTAGCAAAAGATGGCATGTTGCAAAGGCTTCAGGACAGTGAAGATTATTTTGTTGAAGGCTGGTCGGTTCGGGTTTTTGAAAGTAAAAATCCTGTTGTCTCTACAGACTCTGAAAATTCTTTCAGTGATAGACCGCTGTATAGTGAACCTGCTTATGGGTATCACTACATCGTAGTTGCATCTGAAAAACACAAAGATTCTCTTGCCACATTGCCTACAGAACAGTGGTCAAACGTTCTAGTAGTTATTCAAGACAGACTTCGTTGGCTCTATACACAAAGGGGAGTCACATATGTCTCAATTTACGTTAATCATGGCAAAGAAGCAGGTGGCTTTACCCCTCATCCTCACATAAACGTCGTCACTTTTTCCACAATACCTCCAACAATAGAACTGGAAGCAGAGGCTGCGCACAAAATTTTAAATGAAAAGGGAATATGTGCAATGTGCCAGGCTGTAGCTACAGAGACAGGAGGGCCAAGACAAATACTCCAGACTGAAGGATTTCTTGCATTTTGCCCATGGGCACCATCTCATCCGTATGAATTCTGGATTTATCCAAAAAAACACATAACAAGTTTTTCAAAAATTACACAAAAGGAGATTAATGATCTGTCATTGATCTTACGTGCAACACTAGGTGGACTAGCAACTACAATGAAAAATCCTTCTTACAACATGGTCTTTCATCTTTCACCAGAAAAGAAAAACAATAGACAAATCCATTGGCACATTGAAGTATATCCACAAAATGATTCTTGGTCAGGACTTGAACGAGGATATGGAGTGTTTCTAAACAAGATTACTCCGGAAAAAGCTGCAGAAGAATTGGGCACTTCGTGCAGAAAAGAACTTGCTAATCTTGTCGGTATTGTCTAAATGACACATATCTTTCTAATCTAGAATTAAAAATAACATTTGTCGTATCAATCACTTGGTTTATTTATTGAATTGAAAAAATAATATCTGTGGCAATTGAAAAATGGGTTGGCGGTGCGAGCCTTGCTTGGTTTATATTGTTTGTTGCTGAAATTTTATCACTGTTTAATTTTCTTGCACATGCTTCACCTATGGACATGGAAGGATTTGACATTGGACCCAAAGTGCTTGAATTCATTTCAATTGGTATTGGACCTGCATTAATTCTAGCTGGTCTGTCGTATTTATTATCACGAAGATATGGTTCAAGATTTATCGGTTCAATGGTTGTTACGAGTGGTGCCATATTGTTTGGAGGTATGTATTATGCCAACACTTTGCTTTCTACTCTAAATCCTATGTATCGTATTACTGAAGTAACACTTTGTCCGCCGATATTTATGGCAGTATCAATACCTGTCATGATAATTGGCGGTCTGTTGTTCAAGACTAAACCCAGACCAAAAAAAGACTATTTTTTTGATCGATGATCAATTCTCATAGAATTTGAAAAATGCTTAAACCCCAGTTTTTTATAAAATGGCATTACCTCATCTGTACAATCA
>JABDDN010000040.1:0-1305 GCA_013287585.1 Nitrososphaerota archaeon | reverse complement strand
GTACAATCAAGTACAGTTTTGTAGCAGCCTTTTTTTTCCGCATATTGGATTAGCGCTTTGATTAGTTTTAGGCCAATTCCTTCTCCTTGGTATTCCTTGTTTACTACCACATCTTCGATGTGGCCTACCTTGCCACCATCATGGATGAATTTTTGTTCGACAAATATGGTTGCAGCACCTATTATTTTTGAATCATGTACTGCAACATAGATGATATGGTCTGGTATTGATTTTATTTTCTTAAATATTGTTTTGGCTTTTTTTGGGCTCAGATCACTTGCTTTTCTAAGGGAATCTAATGATTCCAAAAAACCATTGAAGAGATCCTTTTCTTGTAATTCGCGAATTTTTACAGTCATGGTTTGGTGTTAGATTTGGCCAAGCTTTTCGATATAATGCTGGTATGCTTTTCTATAGGAAGTTTTGTCTCCAATATCCATGAAACCTTTTTTAATTAAAAATCCATTCACTTTGTTTTTTCGTGTGATTGCATTTTTTATAACATCATCCATGCCATAGGGTTTGTTTGGAGGAATTAATTTTAGTATACCAGGCTCCATCACATAACATCCAACGTTGATGTTTCCCTTTATCTCTGGTTTTTCTTTCCATGCTGTTACTTTGTTGTTCTTGTCCGTCTCTATGAATCCATATTGAAGCTTTGTCTTGTATTCAAATAATGCCATGGTGACAAATGATTTTTTTCTTTTATGATAATCTATCATGTTTTTTAAATTAAAGTCAAAAATAGAATCGCCATAGACACAAGCAAAAGTATCATCGATAAATTCTTCAGCTGTCTTTAGTTGTCCGGCTGTTGCAAAAGGCCTGTTTGCTACTGCATATTCTATTTTTACTCCAAACCTGCTTCCATCCTCAAAATAGTCCTCGATTATTCTTCTCAAATAGCTGACACACAGAACAATGGAATCTATGTTGCTCTTTTTTATCCAGTCAATCAAATGCTCAAGGAGTGGTTTTTCACCAAGAGGAAGCATTGCTTTCGGAAGAAAAGTCGTATATGGTTGGAGTCTGGTACCCAGTCCGCCTGCAAGAATTACAGCTTTCACGAAACTATGTTTGGAATTCTGGTATTTATGTTGAAGGATGAAATGGTATCATGAAATTATTTTGGCAAGCTTGCCAAGAACTACGTTTGGAGTTGTTCCAAAGATAATGATCATTGGCTCTTTTCCAAGGTCACCCTTGTGAAATATTAAATCTACAGGCTTGGATGACTTGATTGCGTTTTTAATTCCCCATGATATTGTGTTTCCTTCTTTGGTTCTGGTTTTAGACGACTCT
>JABDDN010000039.1 GCA_013287585.1 Nitrososphaerota archaeon | reverse complement strand
GATTTTTTACAAAGCACTCAATATCTTTTGGCAAAAGGTATAATGGAAATACCCGAAACAAAAATTGATTCTAGTTTATCACCGGAAATCTCACCTTGGATAAAAAGCGACGCAAGACTCTGGTCAAATGGTAAGATTGGAGATTCCATATTTGTACAAGGAATCCAATCTCTAATTCAAAATGGATTTATTAAGATACCCAAAACTCAGACGCAAAATCAAATAGTCAATATTCTTCCAAATCCAACAATCTGGTTTGCACCTCTACCTGAAAAAGACGGGAATCAATTCGTACATATCAAAAACTTCTCAATTGCTGGCCCGCTAGAGGCAAGAGGTTCCAGAGATTTTATGGAATTGTTTAATGTTGATGCTCCTTGGAAAAATGCAGGGCAACATGTAAAGATCTTCAAACTATACCAGGGTTGGGTTACAACCGCGACTGATTTGGAACTTGAACATACTGTGACCTACTTGAATAATCATAATATCACTATCGCTATTGAGTCAGAACCTTTAGAACCTGTTTCAACTTATTGCGGAGGAGGAGTAGAAGGCTTTAGCGGGAAAGAACACACTTTGTCTGCCCTTAATCGTATAAAAGATGCGGGAGGAAAAGTGAGTTTTATTGCGCTTGATGAACCGTTCTTTTTTGGAAGTCTTTATGATGGGAAAAATGCCTGTCACTGGTCGGCGTTCAAAGTGGCACAGGAGGTAACTACCTACATACAATCTATTAATCTATTTTTTCCAGATACGGTTATCGGAGATATTGAGCCTGTGGTGAAAAACGCTGGCGCCATACAATATGAGAACTGGCTCAAAACGTATTCGGCGGTATCAGGTTCTAACTTCCCATTCTTTATTCTTGATACTGATTGGTCTCAACCTAACTGGCCTATGATTGACAAAGAGATAGAGATCTTTGCACACAATAACAAAATACAGGTAGGCATAGTATACTTCGGTGATCCTCATGATAACTCAGATGAGGAATGGCTTGCTCATGCTGAAGAACGAATGGTGATCTACGAGGCAAAAGCAGCTGGTAGACCAGACCATGTCATATTCCAGTCTTGGCACGATCATCCAAATTATGTCTTGCCTGAAACTAGTCCGAATACCTTTACTCATCTGATTCTTTCATACTTCAAAACGCGTACCATCTTAAATGTGGAGATTTCCAAGTCATCATTTTATGGTCTGCAGTTAAAGGGAAATCTAACACAAATCGATGGCAAACCGCTGGCACAAGTTCCCATACAATTGTTCATACGACCTGTCAATGGGTTAGCGATGTTTACTCAATCAGATGGGGTGCCTCTAAATAATGCGCTAACTGATATGAACGGAGATTTCTTTTTTGACATAAACGGAATCAAATCTGATGCTATACTCGCAAAATATTCTGGCGATGATAATCATTGGCCCGCATACTTGGAAATACCAATTCATGTCAGTAACTAAAACTGCCTACAAATATGGGCTTAATTTTAGAAAATAAAATTCAAGTTCTAATTTTGTACCTTTTGGTGTTTCAAAATCAATAGATTGATAATGCAAAAATGATCCCTTGCCATTCCATTATTATGAAATTAATTTCTGGCAGCATATCATTTGTCAAGGCACATCTATTGTTTCTACTTATTTATGGACATCTGTACTATTAACTGGTATCCATTTAAAATAAGTCATAGGTGTTGCACCATTAATAATATCATTATCTGTATGGTCAATTTTAATAGCTAGTTCGCTTCCAATTGTCATTGGATATCCATCAGCCCACCGTAAAGTTGGGTCAATTGGATTTGTAGAATATAGTTTATCAAAGAACACATTTCCATTTATTGTCATAATTTCTGGATTTCTCATCAAGATTATGTTCTGGGAGTGTTTAGGCTGAATTTGAACTCCCTTGAATTGAATTGTCTTACTTGTAACTTCAGATATCTGGTTACTCTCATCAACACGAAATGCTGCATGAGATCCACTGGCAAGTTTTATTGTCATGTCAAATCCATCTGGAAATGATAATGTAGCGTAATCAAATTCTGATGAAGGAACATAAAGAAGACTGGTTGAATTTATTAATACGTTAAAAGGTCCGTACAAATTCAAATCATGAATTTTTACATAATTAGAACCATTTTCATACGCTAGCGACGAACTAGTCTCATAATTGCCATATTGGTTTGTCAAATTATAAAAATCATTTTCAGGAATCATTACTGATGATCCATTGATCAAGACTTGTCCTGCCGCGCTTAGACCTCCAACAAATTGTGCAAGATACATGTGATTTGTATCATCATCTACATGCTTTTCTGTTGTAATGTGAAGCAGACTTGGAATATTTCCAATAGTTGTAAAATACTGCTCAGGTGATTGTGATATGGCATCAAAATATCCTCTTGTATTAACAAAATCAATTTTACCATCCCCGTATTTTTTTTCAATGATGAATGGAGCCACTTTCTGGCCATTGTATGAATAAAAAGAAGTAATGTGAGAATCTGCAGAGTTTATCTCTATATTATTAGCATATCCTGAAATTTTTATGGGTGTTCCTTCAGAATCATTAATGCCGTTAAATTTAATTTTGTTTCCTGATTTAAGCGACATCATCTTACTGAATTGTCCGTTGAAGTTATCGTCTGAATTTAAAACTATGATGTTTCCACCATTCTTCACAAATTCTAAATATTTGTTTTCATCTAATGGGTCAACTGTGATGATAATATTTTTTCTAGAAAAGATAGATAAATCTTGATCCGACAATGTTTGATATTCTATCTTTGATAATGCTAACGCGCTAACTGGATAGTAATAATTGTATTTTGAATCAAAGCTTATGGTATTTGCCTGACCTACTTTAAGCATTTCAAATTCTGCAGCATCATTATAACTGCGTATGCCTACTTTTGATATGTTAGGTATATCGGATGAGTTTCTAGCAAGCTGAAGTTTCAGTTCATTGTTCACAAAAATCTCTATATTGTTATTTTCATAAATAATTTTTAACGTATACCATACACCATCCTCACGGTTAATTGTTACTTTTTTTAATTCTCCATCATGTGAATTAGCGATTAATAGTGCATTCGGTCTAAGAAATGAATAGTATTCAGTATCTCCATCACGCCAAACTATGCCACTATGATTATCCTGTGCAGTTTCGTTAATTACACTAAATCTGCTTTCTAAGTAATTTACATTGTTTGTTGGTGTGTCAAACCAGAGTGTATTGCTCGTTAACAAAACTTTTGTTCCTAGTTGATTAAATTTAGGACTACCTGAAACAAGTGAGTTAGATTTGTAATCCATAATGGAATTAGAAAAAATAGTAGAGCTATTTACTGAATACTGTATATCTGGCAACAATAATGTTACATTGCCTTTAGATGACGGCGGACTTAATGGCGGCACAGATAAAATGACATAATTATTATCTGTATATTGTTTTGGGAAATTGTTTAACACAAAACTAGAAATTTCAGATAATCCATTTTTAATATCTGTAGTTGATAAAATAACATATCGCATATGGTTGTAATCAAGAAGCGTATAAAATCCTTCGAGACTCGTGCCTTGTAAAATATGGGGAGTCTGTAACGGTTTATCCAGAGGAAGACCTACAAAAGCTTCAATTTGTGATACAAATCCAGTAGAACGAACGGCTTCAGTTTGAGATAAAGCAACATTGTCGGTTTTTAGATTAAGGTTACTATGAAGAAATTGAAGTACTGGCACATCAGTGGGAAAGTGTCTTCTAGGTAGGTCGTTATCGAAATTAGTATAATGTGTCGTTTCTAGAGCTAACGCCGTATCACCAATGTACATCAGTATTGAAAGACTGCTTAGAGTGAGAACAATTCCTATTATCATCCCATTTCGAAGGGGTTTGAGAAAACTCTGTAATGTGAGAATTTTAAAAAGAAGTAATGATGCAAAACCTGCAAAAGCGATCATGATGTATTTATTGAATCTAAACTCATTGTAGTATGGACCCATTAAGAAAGCAGCTATGCCTATTACTCCTAGGACGATTACTTCCTTTTCATACCTTCTAAAAATTAAAGAAAGGATAAACGCAAATCCTAAAAGTCCAGTAACTCCGAATCGTAAAGGATAGAAATACCATGGCACGACAGCAAAGTTTTCGGTATCAAAGCGTATGTCAAATGTTGTAATAGAATTCCAAATTATAAAT
>JABDDN010000038.1 GCA_013287585.1 Nitrososphaerota archaeon | reverse complement strand
GTACGAAGATGTAAACAACAAAAAGATCAAAAAAATAGCAAAACACCAACAATACAGAGTAGTCACAAAAGCAGTCAACCGACTACACCTTGAAGGAAACATTGCAGACAAGGGCGGAGTAATCTGGCATACGCAGGGTTCAGGAAAATCACTTTCAATGCTCTGGTTTGCAACGCAACTAATGTTCAAGTTCAAAAATCCAGCTATCGTTATCGTTACAGACAGAAAACAACTAGACAGGCAGATTCATGACACCTTTAGAGCCTGTGGCTTTGCAGAACCTGAAAAAGCCAAGAGCTCAAGGCATTTGGCAGAACTATTCCAAAATGCAAGGGGAAAGACCATAATGACAACCATTCAGAAATTTGCTACAGAAGGCGTTCAAATACATACGGATGAGAAGGCAATCGTACTAGTAGATGAGGCACACCGTACCCAGTACAAGTTTAATGCAGAAGATATGCGTGCAGCCATTCCAAATGGGGTGTTTTTTGCATTTTCAGGTACTCCGATTGACAAGAAAAACAAGAGCACTTACAGGGTCTTTGGTCCGATGCTTGACAAGTATTCCTTTGAAGAATCTAAAGCAGATGGTGCAACTTTGCCAATACTATACGAAGGACGTATGCCACATCTTTTTGTTGAGGGAGAAGATACAATAGACAAAATATTTGAGAGAGTATTTTCTGATCTTGACAAAGAAACTAAAGCCAAGTTAAAATCACAATATGTTACAAAAGGAAAAATCGCAGAAGCACCTGCAAGAATTAGAAAAATATGTATTGACTTGGTTGATCATTTTACTAAACATATACAGCCAAACGGTTACAAGGCACTAGTTGTTGCATCATCAAGAGAAGCTGCGGTTCTTTACAAAAGAGAATTAGACAAATTAAATGCGCCACCATCAAGAATCATAATGACTTCACAACTTGGTGAAAAAGGAAAAGATGGTTCTAGTTGGGATGAATACTTCCTAACTCCTGAACAGCGTGAAATAAAATCTGAAGATTTTAAAAAACCAGAAGACTCAACAAAGATCCTAATTGTTGTAGACATGCTTCTTGTAGGATACGATGTTCCAATTGTTCAAGTGCTGTATCTTGATCAGGTACTAAAAGAACACAGTTTACTTCAGGCAATTGCAAGGGTAAACAGACCATATGATGAAGCAAAAACCTATGGACTGATAATAGATTATTGCGGAGTAACAAACGAGTTACAACAGGCACTTGCCATTTTTGAAGAAGAAGATATTCAGGGCGCACTAGAGCCTCTAAAAGGAGAACTAGAAGAACTTAGGCTAAGACACTTGGATGTAATTTCTCATTTTAAGGATGTAGACAAAAATGATGATGATGCAATAATAGCCAAGTTTGAACCTGTAGATATTCGGGATAAATTTGAGTATGATTTTAAAATGTTCTCAAAGGCTCTGGATGTAGTACTTCCAAGCAAAGATGCAGACCCATACATTGCAGATTTTAGGTTTGTAAGCAAAATCAGGCAGATGATTCGTACGTATTATGAAGGTGTAAAGCCAAGCATCAGGGAATTTGGTAAAAAAGTACAGCAACTAATTGATGATCATATCAGATCATTAAATATTTCTGAATTGATGGACCCACGAGAAATTACATATGATAATTTTATTGCATATGCAAAGAAATTCAAAAGTGACAGGGCAAGAACTGCCTTAATTAAAAACAAGGCAAGGCAGATAATTCGTGAACTTGCACCAAACAACCCTGCATATTATGAAAGATTAAGAGAAAGATTGGAAAAAATAATTACCGAAGAAGAGATTCGTCGTAAAGAAAGTGCAGATTATTTCAATAAATACTTGGAAATTTATGAAGCAGCTCTAAATGAGAAAAAGGAAAGAGAAAAACTAGGATTTGAAACTCCATTTGAATTTGCAGTCTTTGGTGAATTACAAAACAATCAAAACAATGAAGAAAATTCAAAGCAAATTACCAAAACAATGTATCAAAAGATAAAAAAAGAGACAGAAATTATTGGCTGGAAAACAAAAACAGGTTCCGAAAAGAATCTGCGTGTAATTATATATGACATCTTATCAGAAAATAAATTCAAGGAAGAAAAAATAGGTGAACTGACTCGCAAAATAATAGATTTAGCAAAACATCACCTGTAAAAAGCAAGTTCCAGTATGGAACTAGTGTAATAGAATACTCTATAGTTAAAAGTAGACGTAGAAAGACATCTGAAATTATTGTAGATAAAGATGGAATTATGATTCGTGCTCCATACAACAAACCACTTGCTGAAATCCAAAGAATTATTCAGATAAAAAAAAGATGGATTTTTAAAAAACAACTAGAATTTAAAGAGCGGACAATCGGGGAATATGCTCACAAAAAATATACGAAAGGATTCTTGATAAAGAGAGTTAATTTCTATGCGTCAAAAATTGGAGTTTATCCTCTAAAAATTAATGTTAAAAAATTACGAAGTAGATGGGGAAGTACTACTAAGGATAGCGTGATAAATTTAAACCAAAGTTTGTTAAAAGCCCCAAAAAATGCTATTGATTACGTAATACTGCATGAGATATGCCACCTTAAGATCAAGGATCATTCATACCGTTTCTGGAAATTATTGCAAAAATTCATGCCTAATTACCTTCAAAGCAAACGCTGGCTGGAAGTAAATAGTAACAAAATCATTGACTAGACTGAGAATCTTATAGATAATAATACTATGCAATAATTTGTAATGCCTGTTTTATTTAGCATAATCACTATCGAAACTCTTTCACTCTCTCCATCACATGCTTTTTGTTTTTCCTCTTCGCCGCCTTTTTAATTTGCTCTTGTGTTGCTAGTGTATAATCCATGACCGTAAAGAAAAAACAAGCAACAAGTCTTGCAATTTCATCAAGACAAAGTGATATCGTATTGACTGATCCTTACATTCTTAATTGGTCAGCTGTTCTTCCTCGAATTCCATACGAGGTAAAACAATTGAAAAACTATCACGGATTCCAACGAACACGTCATCTGGTCTTTGCGTATCCAGTACCAAGGTACAGCCTATGTGACGACTTCGTCTGATAAATCCGAGCAGTGCTTTTTTTGTCAGAGTGCTGTGTGTTTCTACCTTCAGTACACCAGCGGTCAGGTCGGACGCTTCTCTGATTAGGACACCCATGTGTTGCCAAGACAAGAGTCTTTTCTCCTCCTTACTAATTCTGGAACCCGCTCGGACTTTTGCTTTGATGGGATTAACAATCTCAGGGGGCTGAGGTAAGAAGTGCTGGTTTTTTACTTCTTCCAGCATTTTAATTATCAACTCCAGAGCTTTGAATTTAGCAAATTCCCTCTGCCACAACATCGGGTTAAAGACAAGGACGCGCCCTTGGTCTCGACAATGTAATATCGCGTCGGTCATTAAATTCTTAAAAGCAACATGGTTGCTCGAATTCAAGCTTGGTTCTGGAAGATATTTTACTTCAATTAGTGGGAGTTTGTTTGTCTCGATTTTTTTTCCAATCATTGAGTTTTGAAACTCTATAGGATAGATTTCGTTTTCACGGCAATAATCCAAATACCACTGCCTACTTTTGATCACAAACCCATTATACGAATCGATTGAGTATTGATCAAATTGTTTCGTCTCTGGACAAATTAACAAAATCGGATATTGTTTGTGACAGTTACAATGTGGTGCGCCTCTTAAGATTTTATTTTCCTCTAGTTGTTGCAGGTATGCTGACCTGCAATCTTTGTTGACAACCCAATAGGCAGATTCCAAATTTGGAGCCCCATTAAGATCGAGAATTGTCCATGCGGCATCCAGTAATTCCTGTCCGACCTTTTCGACTACTACTGACTTGCCTCCGCCCTTGATTCCCAAAATTAACAGAGTCTGCGCCTTGTTTGGATTTATGATATAACGGTGGGATTCAATGTGGGTTTTTTTATTGTAAAATGAAATCAGTCTTCACCCCTTGTCAAAAAATTACCTTGAATGATTTAGAATATCCTCTTCTGGCTTTGCAAGTTCGAGCATCTCAAAAGAAATTGGCGAATTCAGATATGTTTCTGCAATTATCGCAATCCTATTCGCCGCTATAATTCCTGAGGAGGTATTGAAATTTATTGCAACATGAAAATGACCCAAATAATTTAGAAAGTATCTTTCTTCACATTCTCCAATCAAGACAAGATTATAGATGCAATCCTTCATTCTTCTTGCCAGAGTTTTGTATTTTCCATTTACAAACTCGGACGAAAATGAAAACGCAAATTCTGAG
>JABDDN010000037.1:3775-4286 GCA_013287585.1 Nitrososphaerota archaeon | reverse complement strand
TGGAATAGGGGTTTGGGTTTGATACATCTGCATATATTAGAAAACTAGTTCCAATACTGACAATAGCTGGCTCTGTTGTTATGTCAAGTATCTGCAATGGCTGATTAGGTGATAGATTCTCAGGACAGTATTCACAGGGAGGTTTGTTGTCATATTGTATTTGTGAAAAAAATGAAACAGATGCTATAACTGTAATTCCTGCAGCTGCAATTATTGACAGATATAGAATTTTCATTTTCTATTCATCTATCCTTGATTTTCTGTAAATGGTCGTGGAATTATCTGTATACTTTTTGTTCCGTTTGGAAACAAAATAGTAAGCATTCTGTCAGTAGGTGTCAGGTGTGCATCATAATTAATTTTATTTCCATTAGCTGTTACGTTAAATGAAGCGTAATCTCCGGTTGCTGTGCTATCAATAAAACTTCTAGGAACAAATCGAGTCAGGAATTAACGTAAAAGATCTAAAATGTAAAGAAGGCTTTGTAGTTGTAGTAAAGAAATCAGATCC
>JABDDN010000037.1:0-3765 GCA_013287585.1 Nitrososphaerota archaeon | reverse complement strand
TTCTAGGAACAAATAGAGTCATCTTGCTATCACTTGTTGTCTCCAACGATAATGTCAATCCACGAGTTGTCAAATCTGGCATGATCTGATCAATTTTACTTCCTTCAACATAATAGGTGACGGTAGAATTTGTATTTTGTATTGGAATAGTCTGCTCTGGTACACCCCAGCCTCTGTCTACAAGTTTAGACGCAGAAGACGGTGTCACACATGAAGGAACATCTTGCAGATACCAATTTGTAGGATCTGATTTCTTTACTACAACTACAAAGCCTTCTTTACATTTTAGATCTTTTACGTTAATTCCTGACTCGATTTGGTGTGATGGTGACAGCAGAGTTGTTTTTGTAGGGAATTCATGTTTGATGTTTGCTTCCTTGAAAATCCAACTTCCGTCAACTAATTGCCAAGTTCTAGTATCTCCAAAATCATCGCTCAATTTTGGTGTTGAATAATTGTAAAGCGTTTTTCCTGCAAATGGCTGAATTGAGTATAACAAGGTTACCGTAGCGTTGTCATGTATGGGCAAACCATTGCCTAAGCTGCCGCCAACTCCAATGCGAGTAGTGAATCTGTCTTGAGTTGGAAAATAGCAGTACTCGTGTGGACCAAGTGTTATTGAGGGATAGCTTCCCTCCCCGCCGCTATCTCTAATGCCGATGTCAGCTATCATCATAGTTTCATTTTTTGTGTTGTACAGTTCTATCCAGCCTATAGCCCATGGTCCAAGCGATGTTCCATCATACTCACATAATTTTACCCCGTCAGTATAAAACGAAGTTGGACCCCACAACTCAACCTGAGTTATCATGATTGGCGGTTGCTCTGCAAATGCAAGATTAGTACTGGCAATCATAACAATTCCAGATATTACAGACATTACAATTATTGAAAGATACAGAGTTTTCATTCCTTGTCCTTCTTTACTATTTTTTTATATGACAACAAAAAAAATCCTGCAATAATTGCTGCAACTCCCAACCACACAAGTTCATCATGCATGGCAGGAACTGGACAACCACTTCCTGACTTACATACGCCTCCAACATGGAAGAAGACATAGTTTCTGTACTGAAAGTCTGCTACGACAATTACAATGTCTAATATTCCAAACATAATACAACAAATTCCGCCAACTACTGTTCTGTGTAGAGTTTTCATTTTCTATCTAGTTGAATTGGTAACTGTAAAATGCTGTATTGCAATGTGACCCCACTCATCTCCACCTATTATTGTATAGATACCGGTATTGAAGTTAAGAAAATGTTCATTTTCTAAAAAGCTGCTATATGCTACATTAGCTCTTGCTTCCGTCATTTGAGGACATGGAACTGGGGAATTTGTGGACTCGCACTCTACTGTAATCTGATTACTCATAGGTTGAAATGTAAAACTCTTAATCATTCCCGGTCCAGGAGGACATGGAGGAAGAAAGTAAAGTGATAGTGACTTTGCATCTGTCATGTTATACTCTGTATAGTAACCGTCTACTATGACAATACCAATTGGAAGAAAGGAGCATCCGCCTAATCCTATACCATTGATTGGCCAGTGATCTTGGGCAGCTAAAGTTAGCGGTTTAGAACTAGTGTTGTTAAGTGAAATATCTATCCCTATTACCTGACCAGATTGAATTGTGGTAGAATTTGTAGAAAGTACCAGTCGGAGTGCAGATGATGATTGATTGTCTGCACTTACTAGTAATTTCATTTTTCCATCATAAAATGTCAAACCTGCCTGTGGATTTGTATGATTGCTGAAATAGGTCGGTGTTGGATTTTCAGGACATAGTGGAGAAACTGCAAATATGTGTAATAATTCACGAGTGCCATCTAAAAACTTGGCATCAGTCCAATAGTAGCTACCACTACCTGTAATTATTTCACCTACAGTAATGTTTCCGCAACCAACACTAGTTGGCAGTCCTCCTCTAAATCCTGCCGGAAACAAGGTAAAGAGTACATCATGAAACGAAATTTGCACTGGATTAGAATAAGCAGTATTGGTATAGTTTGGTGTTTCAAAATAATAGGTGTGATTTCCCAAAGTAACTATTCCTGTATCATTTTCAAAGCCTGGGATTTTGTTTGGCAATAATCGTTTAAGAGAACCTATTGTTTGCATTGCCCATCCCCATCCACGCTCAACAAATTTCTGCGCTGTTTGCTGTGTTACACAAGCAGGAGAACCATCTTCTGATTTGATTACAAGTTGAAGATCTTGTTGGCATTTTACATCATTTGCTGCAATTCCTGAGCTGAATTGTTTTAGTGGAGGCAGTATAACAACAGGTTTGGTATAATTGGAAATCAGGCAACAATGTGTTGTATGAGCCTCATCAGCTGCAAAAACATCAATATTTAATTCTCTTTGATAAATTCCGCTTGTTCCAACAATCTTCCAGATTCCCCCATATGCATCCTTTGGCATTTTTAGCTGTGCAGTAAAGTATCCGTTTCTGTCGCTAAATGTAATTGCAGAATCACTTGTTGTCCCATTAGGATCAGTTAAAATTATTTTAACATTTGATTTAAGTGGAGCATTTCCAGTGATCTCAATTATATCTCCTCCAAGATAGCTTCCCTTTGCAGTCTGCATTACCAAGAAATTACCATCACCAAGATCATTTGAAGGCCCACTATACGGCATAGCAGGATTCTGTGCAAATGCATAGTATGTGCCAAAGGATATCACAATTACAATTATTGAAAGATACAGAGTTTTCACGTGTAAAATGTATGGCACATTGCTTTTAGGGATTACTTACAAATTGTAATTAGTTGTGATCAGGATTGAGAGAATATGTCATTGACCAACCACGTTTCATTAATGCAGTAGCAGTATTTGTTGTAACACATGCAGGAGAATGATCTTCTGATTTTATGACTAGTTGAAGACCTTGCTCACACTTTACATCTTGTGGCATAATGCCTGATTTGAATTGCTTTAACGGACTTGAAATTTCTAACTGGTTGACTGAACTAGTAATGTTTGTATTATCTGGATTTATGGAAATGATTTTTAAAATCATACCAGAATAGCCAACAATGTTCAGATCTGGTATGGAACTAGTCATTGCCGGACAGTTGTATGTCGCTGAAAAAAAGTCGTTAAAAACTGCAGGACTTACTTGTGACTCGTTGAGGCCAACCACTAGTGGAGTCAAACCGCAAGAAAATATTGACAATGCATAAACGCCTTTGATATTATTTTTTGCCATTATGGAATAAGTGACAAAAGTATTGTTTTTGTTTTTAATAATTGTCTCTGGAAATGCAGTAATTATCAGATCTTTTGGGGCAAGCGGATTAGAATCATGTATACTTGCAAGTATTTCTGGCATAAAATTCCAAGTTTGGTTGCTTAGCTCCCGAAATGTATAATCTGCATAGATTTGTCCAGTAGAGTTTGATTTCATAAAAAGTACATTGCCAGTTGTTCCCTGTGCAGCTGGTAATACCAGGATAGTTGAGAAAAGAAATATCACCGCTATGCCGGTAATTATGGAAAGATGTAGAGTTTTCATTTTCCAAGTTTCATCCTGTAAAATACAATTGCCGAAATGGTACTGATCAATAAAATTGGAACTGCAAATGGAAATTCTGGAATTGTTATAGTGTTATGCTCAGCAAAAGTCCACTTGTTTCCGTCATATTGCCATGTTCTGGTATCATTGTAGAGATCTGTCAGGGGCGGTGTAGATGCAGTGTAATTCTTTCCCTCAAAAGTGTAGGAAGCTGCAAATCCCATGTTGGTCTGATCTAG
>JABDDN010000036.1 GCA_013287585.1 Nitrososphaerota archaeon | reverse complement strand
TTGATCACCAAATTCTGTCTTGCATCTTTTGCAGTCTCTTGTGTTTTTCATTACTTGGTTTAGTACCCTCTCTTAAAAGAGAGGTAGAGTTTTCATTTTGTTATAGATGTGACTTGAAGAATTTATTTACGATCCCCATGTGATGCTTGCCAGAGCCAATTCTGTAAGTGATAAATCCATTTCGAGTCTCAAAATTGTGAAAAGATACAGGGTATTCTTTTGCAAAACCTCCATTATCAGACAGTAATTGATTATATGGAAAATATGCTACAGATTCTAAATCAGCATTGTCATTTATGCCATAGGCAAGATTTGATATTTCAACTTCATATCTTATTGGATAAGGCATGTTTCCTACTCTGTTGTGCCATTCAAGACCTGTGAAATGTTTTGATATGGAAAAATCAAATGAGTTTTCATCCATATCAAAGAAGAAGGAATCAGTCTGACCAGAAATTTCATCTTTTAGATGGTAACCAATTCTTTGTTTTGATGACTCTATGATTATTTGACGCAGATATGAATTTCCTACTGTTGGTTTTATCTTAAATTCATATTTGTTTTCACCTTCAAATATTGCATGAAATTTACCGTCATCATTAAATGAACAAATGAGGTTAAGTTCAACAGGAATGTGCTGTTTGTTAAATAATTCAAGAAGATAAAGCATCCATGATTTGTCTGGAATTTTATTTCCTAAATCTGAGACAATCGTAATAACATCCGATATTGCCATATACTTTGAAAGATCCGATACGCCATCTTCTCTGTCATCTAGACAATAATATCCTGACCAAAAATGCAATCTAGGTTTAAGTTGTATAGTATGCTTTTAGGGATTGCTGATAAATTGTAGGCTCGGAACTAATAAGACTCGCTACAAAACGCCTTTCCCAATTTTTTATTCTTTAGAATTTCTCAGGAAAAGATAGTCAAACACTTATTTAATTGATGAAACGAAGACGCACTCTGGGCCCATGGTCTAGTAGTAGTGATGCCGCGTGCAAACGTGGAGGCGGAGGTTCAAATCCTCCTGGGTCCACACAAAGTTTTCTAAACTTTATTTTTGAATTGATTTCAAGAAATTAGATGCAGACCATTACGGATTTGAATCCTGCTGTTTGTCCTGTAAAGACTCACTACAAAACTCTCCCAATTTTTTATTTTAAGAAAATTTTTACAAAATTAAAGTTCTATTTTTAAATAATTTACATTTTATGAACATATAACTTATATAAAATTGTCCGGTACGAATATAAGATTGTCCGGGACAAATATTAGATCAGATGGAAAAACATTCGAAAACTATAGACATCGTTAAGAATAAAAAAATTGAACCTGGCTTTGAACCAAGCATGAAAATTTTGTCGCGCATATTAAAAACCATGACAGAAAAAGGCCCGAATGTAAAGACCAGTTTATCACTTAATATCAATGTAAACTATACCAGACTTGCAAAGCATATTGTTTGGCTAGAGAAAAAAGGTCTTGTTGAATCAACAATTGATAAATCCAAGATTAATGTTGGTTTGACTACGAAAGGCAGAATATTTGCATCAACACTTTCAGATGACTAACCAGTCTATGAAACTAACACGAATGTTAAGCCTATTAGCGCTTAATAGCTCGTTTGACAGATTCTATATTCTTAAGAAGGTAACATGTGGAGTTGTTTGATTTGAAATTCACTTTGGCAATGCTGCTTGTAATAAGATTCATGAGTTTTGCTGGATGAGTCTCCACGTCAAACCACTGCCATCCCAGGTATTGTTTGTTGGACAGGTTCTCCTCTTCTTTTTGTACTGCCAGCTGAAGCGTCTTGAGGTATTCTGGCTTTTGGGAAAGTAATTGAACTGTATTGATATAAACTTGCATTAGAACACATATACACATACATATACATATATTTTTTTCATGCAATTAAACTGATAAATACGCAGATTCTTCCCTCAAAGATCAATTGCCGCGAAAAGGATACAAAACCATAACCATAGATTTGAAAACGTTTATGAGATTTGTAAAAGCTGCAAAAATTGCAACTAACAAAGATCCAAAAATGAGCAATAGTAAATTCCTTAATTTGCTTCTTGATCTTCATATGTGATTGGAAGAAGGCAATTCTAAAAAACATCTTCCTCACGCGTCCAGTCTTTATTTCTATGATGAGATTCATCAAAGTATATAATAGAAAAATGGTGACAAATTACTATGAGCAAAAAGGGAGTAGCTATAGGAATAGTAGTCGTAGTAGCTGCGATAGTTGTCATAGCTATCTTTACAAACATATTTCAACTAGCACAGCCCACAGTTGACAAATACATTAATGCCACCGAGAATGCAGCTTCCAAGGTCCAAGGTAAGGATGTTGTAGCAGGAGCAAAAAATGTCACCGCTGATATAAAGAACGTAACATCTCAGATAAAAATAACGAATCCCTATCCATAAAATCAATTGGCATATGATCTTGGACTCTCACAGGTCTGAATCCAGTTTAATTTTGCCAGTATGATATGGGTTTGTAATAAGTATAATTATTTTAGGTTCTGTTCTGATGGTGGGACATAGTTCTCTCTGTTTTTTGTCGGGACATAATGAATTCTACATTGGTACGCTACGAAATTCTAATCTAACCGTTGGTTTGTAACCGTTTTTCTGTAATATTTTATCAGTTTGTTCTTTCAATTCACGTTCATTTTTCTTCATTTTTTCCCAATCTGAAGTAAAATCATTCCATGCCCATTTGCCACCATGCAATTCTATTCTTAATTTTCCTGAAGAAATCGCAATTTTATAATCAGAATTAAGATTAGAGAATATTGTGGATATATACAAAGTTGCTAATCTTGATGCAAAGAAAGTTTTCTTTATCGTGTTGTTATAGTCTGGATCTATTTCACTTAAAGAATGAAAATTTATAGCTTGATTTACGCTGTGTGCAACATAGTTATTTCTCCACAAAACAATTTTTCCCCTTAACCCATTAATCGGAACCCAAAGATTTTTCAAATGTTTTAATAAATCTACAAAATCTATTTCTTTCAAAACTTTACCTAATTGTGTATCGTGTATTTCTAATAGTTGATCTAAATTTAATAAAATATAATCAAGAATCATCACAGATTGAGCGTTAATTCGATTAGATTCTTCTAATGGATTATTTGTTTCATATACCTTTTCCATTTCCTGATTTAATTTCTCTTGTAGATCGTTTGCCCATGTTAGTCGAAACAAAATATGATTTAATTGAAGAAAACAAGATTGAAGTGGACTAATTTTTACCATGCTTACGTGCATTTTGTATTAATGTAATCCACTTGTTATCTCCTTCGATTTTAATACCACAAGCTTCCGAAGGTGTTTTCCCATCCAAGCTCATATGCGGTCTGATATAGTTATGAAATATCTGATAACCATTAATCAAAGGTGAATCATCCTTCTTTAGACCTCTAGCCACCTTTTCTCTGTCTCTAAACTCTCCGTTCAATCTTTCCATTTTGTTATTGTTCATATCGCCTGACATTCTGATGTGTTTCATGTGAACTGGTCTAGGGTTCTTTTGTGTCCAAAATTCCTTACTTAATTTTTATTTTGTTTATTTTTTGTCGTTATTGTGATAAACGCCACTGTCTGATTTGTCGTCTTTATCCATGTGTACATGTTCCATATTTTCTACACCGTAAGTATGCCTTACAATTAAAGTGATTTCATCTACAGAATCTGGGTCAATATGCAGACTATTTGATAGTGAAAATTTTATAGGTTCAGAAATGGCAGTTGAATGAAAATCTACTTGCATTATTGATTTGTTGTCATCTCTTACTTCAATTTCTTTATCGTCTACCTTGACTTTACATGCCAGTTCATGGATTGTTGTACGAACTCCTCCTTTGTTATGTATTTTCAATTCGACAACAATTGTAGCACTATCACCATTAGATTTGGAGATATATGATTTTACAATTTCCAAATGTAGTCTTGCCTTTTTATTCACTAAGCTACGGACCAGTGTTATTGCAGCAACTATAACTGCGATAGCAAAAACAATTACAGATATCAGTTCTACAGAAAATGGATTATTGTTTGTAGTTGATTGTGGATTGTTTATAGTTGGAGACGCACTTGGTCCAAGTTGATTTGGTGCAGGATTTGCAGAACTAGTAAGATCATAAACAGTTCTAGTCCCAATAATACCTATTATGTTATTTCCTGTCTGATATTTCATTACAATCCAGCGAGGTTCAATATTCTCCTGTGCCTGATCTGCTGCAACAACTTGACCATTGATAGATATTGTGAAATTGCCTCTTGATTGAGTATCTAATAGCTTGTGCGGAATCCATAATTCCAAATAATGAGGACCATATGCATCAGGCGATAACGTAGTGTTGTAACCTTCAACTTCTAAAATGATAGATTTAATATCTTTGTCTAATGTTGCGTTAAGAATCAAGCCTCCTCTCATTTGATAGTTTACTGTAACAGATGCTATGTTTAGTATTCCACTAGAAACAGTTGGTTGAACATAATAGCCATTTTGATTTTGGCTAGAGCTAGAATTGCCTGCATTAATTTGTGCATCAGAATATTGAACTGAAAATATCCATGTTAAAAATACAATAAAAAATAGTGATATTGTCAGATAATTT
>JABDDN010000035.1 GCA_013287585.1 Nitrososphaerota archaeon | reverse complement strand
GAATTTTAAATATGAGGATGCATGTACGCCGTAGATTAGGTCTAGGTACAATTATGACTGTAATGATAATGCTTTCTGCCGTAGCCATTTTGGGCACAATAGGCTTTGCTTTAAGTACAAATAATTTTACTTTATTTAAAACCATACTATATGAAACATTTACAAATACAGCCGCAATAAGTAAAAATCAAGAATCACTAGTAATAGAGAATTCTGTGTATCATTCTTCTACACAAGAATTTAATTTTACTTTAACAAATACAGGTCAGGTACCAATTAATGTTACAAAAATAGAAATTGATAGTCCTACTGTAAATGTAACTGGCGTACTTTCTAAATCTATAACAAATGCTCAGAGTCTAACTACCATACCTGTCTATTCTACACCTAGTTATTCAAAAATTCTTACAGTATCTACCCTAGGTGCTAGCTCAACAATTCTTCCCAAACAATCTTTCACCACTGGAATTCCTTACACATGCTTTACTGATCCAGTTACAATTTCGTTAACTACATCACGAGGCACTGTAATTACAACTCAAGTGGCACCAAATGTCGGTTGGTATGACAATCACTGGCAATTTCGTAAAAGAATAACTTTGAACTATACACAGATAGTTGGCAATCCCACCCCCATCCAATTAGACAATGTGCGAAACACAACAGGATCAGGAACATCCTCATATACTCTTCCTAATTTTGTTGTTGGTTCAGGTTCAAATAGACTATTACTAGTTAACATCGAGTCAGATACTGGAACTGTACAATCATTAACTTATTCTGGAAAATCTCTAACAAGAGCAAACGGAACAACGAATACTGTCGATTCTGAAATTTGGTATTTGACAAATCCTCCAACAGGTACAGCAAATATTGCAGTGACAATGACAGGTGCAGCAAATGTGGAAATGGGGGCATATTCTTTTTTTGGAGTTGATCAGACATATCCAATTTCTTTTAGTGCCTACAGGACTGGTTCTGGAAATAGTGGTTTGGTGAAGGCAAATACAACAAGTATTAACAGTTGGGTAATAGATTCTATTGCGGTACGAACTGGTAATACTCCTATACAAAATCTTGGGCAAACCCTTGAATGGAACAAAGTAATCTCCAGTACATTCACTGGAGGAAGTAGTTATGCTCTTACTCCCTTACCAACAACACAAACAATGATATGGAATTGGGGGGGCAGTAGTCAAAATTATGCATCGGTTGCAGTTGAGATAAAATCTAGTGCTTTCTACAACTTTCCTCTTTTAATAAATGAGACAACAGACGCTGATCTAAAAAATAAGGCCAAGAGCAATAGATATGATGTTCTATTTACGGCATGCGATGGACAAACAAAATTAGATCATGAAATTGAAAACTATACCACTACTACAGGCTCTTTGACAGCATGGGTTCAAGTCCCTAATATTTACAATTCACCTAACAATGTTGTTTACATGTACTACAATAATACTGCTGCAGCAAATCAACAAAATGTTACAAGTACGTGGGATCCAACTTTTGCAGGCGTGTGGCATTTTGCAAATAGTCCCTCTGCTACTGGCACCGCACCTGTAATAGACAATTTTCAACAAGCTTTCGTAAATTACACAGGTGATCCAGGAGGACCAATGGCAAATACAATTACTCTTTCTAATTTTGTTGTCGGAGGCTTTAACTCTAGACTATTAATAGTCGGAGCAGCTACTGACACCCCTGACCATTTCCTGAGTATAACTTATGGCGGCATACCACTAATACAGCTACCCGCCCATGAATTGATCAATACAGATTCCGAGCTTTGGTATTTAGTAAATCCGCCAATTGGAACTGCCAATATAGTTGGTACTCTTATTAGTGGCCATACAAACGTAATGACAATTTCTGCATATTCAATACACGGAGTAGATCAAACCACGCCAATAGCTCCGCTTTCAACAGTAAATACCGGCATTGGTTCACCCGCAAGTGTACTGGTGACAAATATTTACCCAAATAGCCTGCTCATAGATGAGGTATCAGTAGGATATGGAGCCCAGGCAGGATGTTGTGTTTTCTATCATCCTCATTGGGACATAGAAAATCCAGCAGGACCAGGACAGACACAACACGGAGGACATGCCATTGATATCGATCATGTTACATCTGCCACAAGTACAAATTTACCAGCATTACCATGTCTAACTACAACATTTCAATGGAGTATCTACTACACCTCTGGAGGCTCTACTACGAAGCAATGGACAGATGCGGCAGTAGAGGTAAAATCCAACTCTTCAAGTGGGGACACTACAGTTCAAGACAGCACCTCTAACAAGAATTTTTTTGCTCCAGCTAATTTACCCAGTTGTGGACAAACTTTAGGAAAAATAGGTGGAGGTGCAAGTCTTAATGGAGTAAATCAATTTTTCATTAATAACTCCACTCTTACTGGAATGCCTTCACTTAATCATCCAAAAACAGTATCAATTTGGTATAACGCGCCAACACCAGTTGCAAAAGAAGATTTCTCCTCCTTACAGCAGGATGCGACACCATATCCATCAGCTAGTACGTCAACTGCCTTCAGAACAGGTTTTCAGACAACAACTAGTATGGACGCATGGAAATTCTCATCTGCAGGTACAACAAATATGCTGACAAAAACTCCTGTACCTTTGGCAAACAGTTGGCATTATGCTGTTTACACTTACAATGGAACTACAAACATATTGTATATTGATGGTGTTAGACAAACTTCCTCAACTACTGTTCCCCCAAGTGGCACGCCTAACTCACTTTATGTAGGTGCTTCTACTTCTGATAATAACGCTAATACACTAGCAGAATTTTTTAAAGGTACCATAGACGAGTTCAGATACTCAAACACTGCTCGATCTGCTTCTTGGATTGCTACCGAATACAACAATCAAGCATTTCCTAATACTTTTTACAAAGTAGGACCCCCTGAAAAGGTCACAGATATGAGAAGTTCTCAATAAAATTTATGACGCATTTTATTTTTTTGTAGTTAATGCGTAAATTCCTCCTGCACCATATGCAATTGCAATTAAAATTCTAGATGTAATTACAGCTATGGTTTGGCTTGTAATGAATCCAGAGGTATCAATTACTATTGCAATAGGAATAGCAGCAAGTGATATTATTGCAACAATTATTTGTTCACGGTTATCTAATCCACTATATTTTTTCATAAACAAATAAGTCGAGAGGTTTCCCAAACCTATTCCTAATAATATTAAATATTGATAAAAACTTGGAACTGCCCCTATTGCAGCAAAGGGCGCGGCCCAACACAAACCATTTACAGCTTTGACATTTCGTGTCCATTTTATACTGTTTTTCATTCTTCCTTTAATTGATGAGATTATTTTACGAAACCTGCCAAAAATTATACCAAATGTAATTCCAAAACTACCAAACCAAATCATTCCATAATAAAAGATGGGAGTTTTATTTACAAAAGCAATTTCGCTCAGAACAGATGCAACACCAACTGCAATTGAGACACCGATAAAAAGAATCCCAAACGCTCGTCTTACTTCAAGAGGGTTTTGTTGCATAGATAATACTCAATTTTCCTTTTTATGATAATTTAAAAGTTTGAAATTTGTTAATTAAAAATTACTTTTCTTTATTATCATACATGTCTGCCCAATGTTTTCTTTCTTCCATGCTTAGACTTTTATCAACACCTTCTGCTTTTTCTTTTATGAATTCAACCGCTCTTTGAGCTTCAATTGTCACATCTTTTGTAATCTTGCCAGACATGAAACCTGCCATTCCTGTGAATTTATAATCTAAAACAGATTCAAGGTACGTACCACTACCTCTTGGTGTAAGGATAACATCTTTTATGCCCTTGATTATTCCTTTTGTCCACTCTGTGTGAACTTTTTCTTTTGGATATAGAGTGATTGTTTGTAGACATTTATTGATCTTGGCAAGTGTGACTTCACGTTTTACTTGGTTATTTTCGTGAGAAATATTCCTTATCGAAGTAATCGAGGTCCAATATTTTGGATCTTTATCAAGATCAGATACAACTTCCCAGACCTTGTCTACAGAAGCATTAATCTCAATAGCAGCTTTTATTTCAACCATATAGCCTTAGGCATATCAAACATGATATATATTTTGATTATCAAAACATACTAAATTTCAATTCGCTGGGTTTATTAAAATTCAAACTAGAATGATTTTGTGAGTTATTCAAAAAAACCACTTGTTGGTATCATCATGGGTTCAAGCTCAGATAGCAAAATAATGCATGGGGCAGCTGCTGTTCTAGAGGAATTTGGAGTAAAGCATGAAGACCAGATAGTATCTGCTCATAGAACTCCAACAAGACTATTAGATTATGCAAAACATGCAGAAAAAAATGGATTCAAAGTCATAATTGCAGGAGCAGGTGGTTCAGCTCATCTCCCAGGAATGATTGCATCTCACACCATAATCCCAGTGATAGGCGTGCCAATAATGGTGTATAATGACAAGTCTGGTAATTCTGACCGCTTCAAGTTTTCTGCGTTTGGCGGATTGGATTCATTATTATCCATATCAGAAATGCCAACAGGTTCTCCAGTTGTAACTGTAGGAGTAAACAAAGCTGCAAATGCAGGACTGTATGCTCTAAAAATACTCGCTAATGAATTTAGTGATCTTCAAAGAAAACTCAAGCAACACAAACAAAAACAACACCATTCTGTGCTTAAAGAATCAGATGAATTAAAAAAACTCGGATTAACTAGATTTACAAATAAAAAATTCAAGAAATAGAATTATTTACGTTTTACAAATAAGTGTAATATTTTATTACATACGCAAATAAATGTACAAATCTTCTTAAAATAAGGTGTTAAAGATTGACTTCTGAAAACGTTTCGATGGAGGAAATATGGAATACAATTCAACAATACGGGTTTGATCGAGAGTCTCTGGAACAATCGCATCCAACCAACAATGAAATCTTGAAATTATATAACATGATTAAGAAAAATAGGGAAATAAAAAGAGACCATGAAACGATCACGCGCTTAAGAGATTATGTTGAAAAAATGAAAAACAATAATAAACGTATTAAAAATTGAAGAATTCAAGATTATGTTTCCTTTTTAGCTGATGTGATTCTTTATTGTTCTAGTACAAAGAACTCTAATTGTTTTTTGTTTAGATCTGGTTCTATTTTTTATTATTTCTCATATATGCAAGCCAGTACATAATGCCAACAAAGACGGAACCTCCAACAATATTCCCCAAGGTAACTGGTAGCAGATTATTAACTATGCCCATATAATCAAGATGAGAAGTATCTACTGTTATCCCCGCTGTTTGCATTGCTGACAACAATGAAGGGTCATTTTTTATCAGTGATGCAAATGT
>JABDDN010000034.1 GCA_013287585.1 Nitrososphaerota archaeon | reverse complement strand
AACAACGTAACTCAGTTGCCGCAAATTATCATTGCAGAAAAATCAAATGTTACTGCTGTCAATGCAGCAATAATTTCTCAATCATCAGTATTGTTGAATACATCATTTGCCCCGTTAGCAAGTGGAATAACAATAGTTCATGCCATTGGTCTGCCAAACTATACTCTTCCAAATTCTACCTCGGTTGTAGCCGTAATACCTACTGTAGTTACAACGGTCAATCAAACATCAGGCCAATTTGTAGCCACACCTCTGTTATCTAAGATAGTTACCGGTCAGGAAATGATAATCCCAGTTGCAGATTCCTTGATTCCAAGCTTTGGTGGACTAAAGGAAATACATGTGCAATCCTCCCCTACGGCAAACTCTACTGGTGGAATTGCTCCAGCTGAATGGTTTGTTGCAGAAGTTGACAACAAAATTCCTTCTTCAATTAACGCTAGCGGCATACCGGATACTCCTGTTCTTTTCCTTAGTGTACAATATCCATTTGAACAAACTGGTGTTGGCTTTAACTGGGGAAATCCACTAAACCATGCCAAACCACCTACACTAACGCTGGTAGTAAACAAGACAAATTCTGAATTTATACAAAATGATTCTGCGGGTTGTCCTATGATTGACGCATATACTCTTAGTTTAGGTTCATGGACTAGTAACGGTCTTGGTGAAATATCCTCTACATCAACTAGTCCAACTCAATGTCAAGTAACAATACAATCTCAGCATCTCTCCAAATTTGTATTTTCCATGAGACACATTAGCACTATAAAAAATACTGATACCGGACAGTTTGGCATAGGAACGGTCATAAGGAATATTCCTGGCATTGGTGTGGCAGAGGCTACAAATGGCACAGTGGCAAATAATTCCGTACAAACCACTTCCACTAAAACTGTAGGTGCACTCAACAAGGCAGGTACTTCACAAGGTTTTAGCAATATATCTTGCAGTAAAGGGACAGAATATGCATTCATGACAGGACAGTATTCTAGTGGAAGTGTTTCGTATAAGGTAATCTTCATAAAAATGATATTGCTTGATAGTACAGGCCATATCTTGGCTACTGGAAATGGTGTCATTTCAGATGTTGGCGCACATACCACAACAAGCTTTGATGCTATAGCTAGGTATGATGGTAGTTTTGCATCATGCCAAGCTCAAATTGATTCGTCAATAAAGAAATAACTCAGATGTTTGAATTTTATTTAAGATCATCAACTTTGCCAAACGATTTCTTTTTTGGAATGGTAAACAACTTGACCTGACTGTAGATTCCAGATGCAAATAGAATGTAAGCCCACAGATATAGTATGTTAACAGGATTTCCACTATGAACAGAATTATCCGTATCTAAGAATAAAAATCCTGAATCGGCTATTATATTGAGTATGATTGCAATGCAGCAAAGTGACCACAACAAACTCACTTTACCATTTAGGAATAATGCCACTCCCAAGACTGCTGGAAACAAAATCATGGCATCAGATAATGGATAAAGTGCAGCCCATAATATCTCTGATAAATTTGCTGTTGGATTGTACGAATACATTGCATATATTGTTGGTACAAAGAAAATCATGGTTGCAAGAGACGAATTCCAAATCATTTTCTTGGAAATGGCTATACGAAATGGCTTTAGATAATAAATCATAAATGCAAACAAAAATGGATAGCCTGCAAGATACAGCCAGTCAGTTTCAATAGGAAATGGCACAAGATGAAAGACAAGTTCTGCCCTTAACCATACCACTTCACCAGCAAACCAGAACGAGACAAAAGTCAAAAACAAAAGATATGCCCTTCCAGTCTCGCCTTTTCCCTTAAATCTAATTGCAATAATTATGGACAGGACCAAAAGCCCGCCAGATGCTGGTACATAAAGGAGGTCTGTTGTTACGGTTGCCGCCTGACTGCCAGCAAGATTTGAAACTATCACAACAAAGACTACGGCAAGTAAACAAAATAAGAGAAACTTGTTACTCTTTATCTCATCAAGATTTGTTTGCATTCTACTTTGCCAATACTTGAAGGAATTCGCTTACGGATCTTTCCTGGCCAAACTCGCCTAGGTTTTTCTTGATCTTTGATATTACAACAATATCTGCATGACCAAATGTCTGATTTAGCACATCTTTCAAATATTCTGGATGATCAATGCAGTCAGATATAGAACACTTGTATACTCTGAGTAACTCGTTTGTAACAATCTTGTTCCATGGTTGCCCTGCTTCACTTAGCGCATCCTCTACGGCCATAGCAAATAGCGCCTTTCTGTTTGCTAATATTGCTTTTTCATCTAACACTTTGAAACTCTCCTAGTTTGTAGATTGCATTATAATTGCGTAAACCAAATAAATTTTGTTTCAACTGACAACCTCCCCTTTAACCCAAGAATGATCAAATAACTTGTACACGGAATCCACAAGTGCCTTGGAATCTGACCATATTGCAAATATGTCATCTGAAGGATATGTTGTATTTCTCAAAAGCATGAGAATCTCTTCATTGTCCTTTATCACAAAGCATTGATCGTCTTTAGGACTCTCTTGCAATAACCTTATTTTTTTTATGTCTATCATTTTTGCATAGGAGGGAATAGTTTTGGTAAGAGAGATTACTATCTTTACATCTAGGGTTGAGTTTGATAATGTATCAAATACTTCCGATTGAACTAATTTTGAAAGATCCTTTGTTGACCCTAAAACTAGAATTTCTTTTTTGGCAGAGCTGATCATGTTCAAAAGTTTGCTAAATATTTGGGATTGTCCCTGAAGTGTGTGCATTTTTTCGCTAATATCTTCATTGATCTCAAGAGCAGAAATAGGAATTTGTTTCCACAACTCAAAAAGTGCTTCTGCTTGTTTTGATAATGTGTCAAGTTTTTCTTTTTCTGTATTGATCATTGACAAAATTGTTTGCTCAAGAGGCAAGGGAACAAATTCTGCTGGCGAACTGAGGGTTTCCTTAACTATTCTGCGTTCTTGTAATCCGCCAAGAATAAAGTAGGTCTCCGTTCTAGGAAATTTCAAAGCTTTGACAATTTCGACAGCGGGTTTGGGTCCTACTTTAGCCAAGTAAATGTAAACCTTAGCTTGGTTTGGCGTCAAGCCAAATTTTAAAAGCACATTTTGTATCTTTTCAAGCCAGGTTCGTTGTTGGTAAAGAGGTGAACCTGGTTCAGATTCAAAAATAGTCAAGCTCTTCTCTTGTACTGACAATTCTAATCAAATTTTATTTCGTTTTTTCCTATAAAAGATAGTTCTCCCAAAAATGGAAATTAGTCACATAATTTTCCTACAAAATGAAAAATGAATTGATTTTTCTACAAATGTGGGTTCAAAACAAGACTATGATGATGTCAACCAATGGACACAAGTATTGTCATTTAGGAAAATCCATTTACAATAATTCGCCAAAACTCACGCTTAAATCTAATATTACAAAACCTGTACATGTATGAAAGTAAAGATCCTAAAACTTGCAGACGGACTTGAGGAGATATTCTCCTTGAAATTACGTGAAAAGGGACTCACAGCAGAGATTGTAGATTATAGCAGACCGCTGTTTGAACAAATTGCTGATTCTGACGTTCTCATTAATGGTCTAGGAAATGTAGACGCATCTTTGATAAACGCATGTACAAAATTAAAAATGATACATCAAATAGGAATTGGTGTTGATGGCATAGATTTTGACTATTGCGCCTCAAAATCCATCTATGTAGCAAATGTACCCAAAAATAACGCGGTTTCTGTAGCAGAGTTTACATTATTTCTTATGATATATCTGGCAAAGAATATGGGAAGTGCAAGTGGCAGTCTTATGAAAAGAAGGGTTTTGAGTATTATGGGTTCAGAGTTACAAGGAAAAACACTTCTCATTATTGGTTTAGGATACACTGGTAGTGAAGTCGCAAAACGTGCGAAAGCCTTTGGAATGCGAGTATTAGCAATGACAAGAAACCCAACAAAACCAGAAATTGATAAAAGGTACTTGGATGATCTGATAGGGCCTCACGACTTTTTAAAAAAACTTCCAGAGGCAGATTATATTTCGATTCACATTCCTCTAACAAACGAAACAAGAAACATGATAGATGCAAGAGAATTTAATCTTATGAAGAAAACAGCCTATCTTGTAAATGTGGCTAGAGCTGCAGTAGTGGATAAAGATGCATTATTTGATGCCTTAACCAGCGGTAAAATTGCCGGTGCTGCATTTGACGTATTCTGGCAGGAACCTGCCGATCCTAATGATAGAATGCTAAAGCTTGATGGCTTTTTCTTAACACAACATGTTGCTGGATGGAGCGCAGAGTCTGTAGATGGTGCAACAAAAATCATTGCTACAAATATTGAGAGAATTTCTCAAGGAAAAAAGCCTCTTACGGCAATAAATCCTGAAGGTTGAAATCTGCAGTGTTTAATACGTGTTTTTTCAAATTACATTTTCAAGCATGGATTCATTTCCTATGATAGAGCCATCAAGTGTCACGATTTTTGCAGACTGGAAATTTTTAATTGATTGAAGAATTGGTGAGATTGATTTTTTGTAATATTTTTTATGTGTAGCATAAAAATACTTGTTAAATGCAGGAAGAATAATTATTTCTAAAATCCCCTTTGATGATGGGAAAAGCTGGTTTTTTTCTGCTCTAATTGAGACCCATACCCTCTGGCCATCAATTACAGAACCTTCCTGAAAAAACACTGGATGTACATGACCCATAACTATCTTGTTTATGTAAGAGAGGTTTTCTGAAGGCATGGTATGCCCATGAGTCAAAAGCGTATCGCCAATTACAAGCCCTGAGGAGCTTACAAGGGTGACTCCATCTGGAAGCAGTTTTTGTATGTTAGAATCATGATTGCCTGGAATTATGATTGTCTCAATTTTCTTGCCAATCTCAAAAAATAACGGAACTGCCTGCCACTCTGTTTTTGATATAAAATCAATACCTGATTTTACATCACCTAATAATACAAGTGCGTCTGGTTTTTCATATTCTATTATGGATAAAAGAGAATCCACTGCCTCCTGAACTAGTTCTTTTGGTTCCACATGGATTTCATTAGACAAAAACGTGTTTTCAAATCCTATATGCAAATCCGTTACAACAAGATAGCGCTTTTTTTCTTCCTCTAGTATCAAAGCGGGCTGTGATTGTATTGGTCTTGTCTGAACCATCAAAGATATACGAACCAGTTTTGAATTAAATCCTTGTGAAAAAAGATTCTGCCAATCTTGATGCGATCATATCAGGAAGAGGTGTCAAGCTTCACTACTTTGAGCCAAGCAATAGAAAAATCTGGACTGTAGTAGGAAAAGATAACGAACACTGGCTTGACCCTGATTTGGGATTTTGCTCTTGTGAGGATTATTATTTTAATGCCATGGAAAATAACGGAGAGTGCTATCACCTAAAATCAGTAAAAATTGCCAGGCAAGAAAATAAAGTTGAAGTTATAAAATTTTCAGATTCAGAATTTGAAAGTTTTATTACAGCACTTGTTTCGGATTTAATGTAGTTTTATTTGGAAAAGATCTTCTTTAGAAACCCCTTTCCATAAACCAACCATTCCCTC
>JABDDN010000033.1 GCA_013287585.1 Nitrososphaerota archaeon | reverse complement strand
CCTGTGCAAATGCATTGCGATATTTTTCTACATCAATTACTAATTCGTTCTTTGCATATAGGATGTCTTCTGCAACAGCTGCGTCAAGTATTATGCCTGCTTCTACTGGTTTTACATCAAGCTTACTTAGTAATGTAGCAAGCTTTTCAGAAATAACCGCGCCCTTTTTGGCAGGAATAGAATCCTTTGTTATCCAAATTGTTCCTTGATCAATTTTTGTGGCTACACCAGCTTCTTTAAAGTCAGTAAGAATGGGACCAGGTGTAATGCCCGTATTTCCTGCCTTGATTACAACATCAATACTTGCAAGGTCTCCGCCACGAGCAGCCATCATTATCTTGTTTTTACCAAGTAAGATGTTTAGTTTGAAAGGAGTCATGTTTGTAAACATCAATACACACTGGCCAACTAGCTTGTCTACCATCTTGTCAATAGAAGGCATTTTCAGCCCAGCTAATGCTTTTTGTGCAACTTTGTCTTTTATGCTAACGATTTCTACTTCGCCTTTGAATTTTTTTCTTAAAGGCAATAATTGAGATGATCTCACTTTTTCCATTCTGACAAGAGCAATTACATTGTATTTTTTTGGAAGCTCTTGGAGTTGTTGATACATCAACGATTTCTTTTGTGGATATTTTGTTCTATTTTGGTGCATTTTACTTCTTTTCTACTAGCGGTTGTTTGATGAGTTTTCCCATTGTAGTCTTTATCATAATTTTTTTAATGTTCTTATCTCCACTTGGTAACTTTTTTTCTACCAAGCTAATCACCGCATTAGCATTTGCAGTTAGATCTTCATCAGACATTGTCTCATCACCTATCTTACATGCAAGAGAAAGTGAATTTCGTAGTCTGACACGTATGGAAGATCGGAATCTTTCTAAAATTGAATCAATTGGAGCATTGAAAGGAACTGGTGTTGGCATCTTGCCTCTTGGACCCATGAACTGACCTAGAGTCTTACCTACAGTAGCCATAAGTGAAGTATCTGAAAGGAAAAAATCAAAACCGTTAATCAGCTTTCGTGATTCGCGTTTGTTTGCACCTATTTTGTTTACTTCGGTTCCATCTACTATTCTATCTGCATTGGCACTTTTTGCTTTCAAACCAAGATCTCCTGAAGCCACAACACAGACAGATGCTGGCTGACTAAGTGTTTTTGGAAGTTGAACTGTCTCATTTATTGCAAAACCCTTCTTTACATCAATATCTCTGAAAACCATGATTAGCTCTACGGATTGTTTGAACTTGCGTTGTTTCTGACCTTTCTTTGCCTCTCCTATCATCTGTGTTAGATGAACATCGGTAATCATTACGAAATCGTTTCTGAGAAGCCTATTTAAAATCGTTTACAGATGTGCATGGAATAATTTCTTCCTTTGTAGTAAAATTTGAGCTACAAGAGTGTAAATCACTTGAGAGTTGAACTTACATTTTTAACTAGGCATAAAAAGTAATTCGTTAAGTTTGCACAAATTCGATGAACTTGATATGAAAATTCTTACCGAACTTACAAAAGATGGTAATGTCTCAGTACCGAATCTTTCAAAAAGACTGGAAATTAACACGTCTGTTTTGTATAGTAGGATAAAGAGACTACTCAAAAAGAAACTGATAAAAAAATTTACAATTGTAGTAGATGAATCACTCATTGGTATAGGTGTGCGAGCTACAATGGGAATAAATCGTGATCCAAAACAAAAAGAGCAAATCCATAAGGCATTACTGAAAACTCCAGAAGTCATTATGATGTCTGAAGTGACTGGGAGATTTGATATGCTACTTACAGTACGTGCCAAAAATCTAGAGGAATTACACTCTGTAGCAATAGAAAAGATTGGAAAAATAGAGGGAATTCAAAATACAGAAACCTTTGTGGAACTGCAACGAACAGAAAAAGACCAATCTTACGAATTAAAAGAATAATTTACTTTAGTTTATCGTCCCATTTACCTGCATTTATCTCGACAGTAATCTCTTTTGGATTCTTGCCGTCGATTTTTACTCCAAGTGGTAAACATGTGCCCACAATTTCTTTTGCTGCACCTTTGATGTCTTGAGCATATGAAGAATCAATTTTCAACTTTGCAACTTTGATTATTGAATCCATTTTGATATCTCCAACCCACGTTGCTCCTGATGTTCCTGATCCTTTCTGAATCCCAGCTTCTTTTAATATGAGTGCTGCTGCTGATGGAATTCCAACTTCTACTGTCCACTGTTTTGTTTTCTTGTCAACTGCAACTGTAACAGGAACTTTCATTCCTTCAAAGTCTTTTGTCTTCTCATTTATGGCAGTCACAATTTGTAAAATGTTAACACCTAGTGGACCAAGTGTTGGACCAAGTGGAGGTCCTGCATTTGCCTGTCCTCCGGTGACAAGTGCGGAAACGGTTTGTATATCTGCCATGATTTTTCTTTCCTAGAATCTGTAAATTTAATCCTTGCTACTGTGTTGATAGCTTTAGGTAGTTTGCATCAACAGTTACTGGTAATTGATATGGGGCATCAAGCAAAATAACAGTAGCTTCTTCTTTTTCATGATCTATTCTGGTAACAGTTGCTTTCATTCCTTTAAACGGACCGCCTATAATTTCAACAATCTTGTCTACTGCAAGCTCAGATACTGTTGATTTCTTAACCAAGTAACCTTCTATATCCTTAAACTGTAACTCACCTCTAAGTTGACCTCTGATATGTCGTATTCCCTGTAATGCATCAAAGGCAGCATTTGCATCGATTGCTTCTACTACCACATACCCCTTGAGATTATCCAAAAGTAAAACTGCTTGAATATTTATTTTTTTTAGTTTTATTCTGTTTTCTAATAACCCCATGACCACTTTTTCTTGTCCTCCAGTAGTCCTTACAGCAAAAAAATGTGATTTTATTTCCTGAGTCAATGCTATCTGTGTCCGAGATTAATTACCGCAAATACGAACTGAATTATAAATCCAACCGCACCTACGGTTGCCATTCCAAGAAGGACTAATCTTAGATGTTGCATATAATCATCCTTGTCAGATTTTTTGGCAAGCTTAATTGTATTTACCATGTCCTTTAACATCTGTCTTGGGTTTGCCATTGGAGGAAATTAATAAAGTCGACTTATATCTCTTATCTTGTGCAATTGCTTGTTGCGTATCAATCAGATCCCGCCGGCTCTAACTTGGCGCATCATATATCGCAAAACATGAAGCAAGACGGCGAGATTTATCGCGGAAAAAATTATGATCTTGTAACAATTCCAACACCAGCCATATCTGCAGACTGGCTTGAAGAAAAATATCATTATGACGGATTTGTGTTTTTATCAAAGCACGCTTCTGAGACCGGTACACTGGCGCTTACATGCCACAGTACAGGAAATTTTTCAGAAGCACTATTTGGAGGAAAACCGCGACAAGTTGCAATACCGCATCCACACTTGCAGAAATCCTATATGCAAGCCTTGTGGGAAAAAAGAAATAATTTTACAAAATTTGAAATCATAATAGAGGCAACACATCACGGTCCTACTGCATTAAACAAACCTGTATTGTTTATTGAAGTTGGGACAACAGAAAAGCAATGGAATGATAAAATACTATGTGATTCTGTGGCTACAATTGTAGAAGATGTGATGTCAATGACTCCACTAAAAAACAACGTGGCTATATGTTTTGGAGGAACTCATTATCCAGAAAAATTCACCAAAGAACTAATTGAAGGTCAATATGCTTTGGGTACTGTTATACCAAAACATGCTCTAGATCATATAGATGAGAAATTGTTTTCACACATTTTAGAAAGAAACAATAAAGCAAAGTATGCTCTAGTAGACTGGAGTAGTTTGGGGAAAAATAAACAAAAGATAGTTTCACTTTTAGAAACAACAAATCTTGAGATGATACGAGTTTGAAGCTTGAAGATAAAGTTTACAAAAAGCTGCTAGAAGTTCCTTCAGGTATGGTAACTACATACAGAGAACTTGCTATGGCGGTAGGTCTTAAAAATGGACAAAGAGTAATTGGTAGAATTATGAACAAAAATCCATACCCTGTCATAGTTCCATGTCATAGAGTCATAAATTCAAATGGAAAAATTGGTGGATATGCGTGGGGAGAAAAGATCAAGACCAACATGCTATCAAAAGAGGGCATAAAAATTAAGAATGGAAAAATTATTGATCTAAAAATGATCTATAGATTCTAAGTGCGTTTTTTGTGTGTCTCTTCAATCAAAGTTCGAAGATGTGCCACGTTTCTAATTTGATTTCCACCTGCTTGTCTGTATAATTTCCAATACTCTGGGTTGGTTATCTCTTTTCTGCCCTTTGAAACATGGAGACGATGTCGTAAAGCCTTTATCTTTCTTACATAAACTTGCTTTTTACCAATACGTGATCCCTTGGCTCCTTTCTTTGAACCTTGTTTTGTTCCGCGTTTGCGCCTTTGGGATTTTTTATGATGTGCTCTGCCTTTGGATGTGCCTTTTATCGGTCTGACCTCAATTATGTTTGCAGTAATTAAACTTCTAATGTTGTCTCGTGTAATCGCATCTGAAACATCATCCAAATATTGTGAGTCAAACTTTATTCTGTTTGCACCTACTCCCAACATCCTTGCAACAAGGCGTCGTTTGGTTTTAAGATTTACTACCACTTATTGACACCCTTGCGTTAAATACCTTGAAATTTTTCTCTTTTGCTTTAGATACTATTTCTAATCTCTTCTTTTTTCCTACACTGTGACCAAGTCTTACGCCATCTGTTTTTGGATCAAGTTTTTCCAATTCCTTTACATTGTGAACTAAATTATCGGTATATCCTGATGGGTGTAATCCTTTTGAAATATTTGGTCCACCATAACCAGCTTTGACAAGTGCAGGCCAGCCCTTCTTAGACTTTCTCTGATGATTGTCAATTCCCTTTGGTTTTCTCCAGTTTTCTGCCAACCTGAAGTATCTCCAACTCTCTTCTCTGACAAATTCAGGTCTGTGATCTGCTACTTTTTTTCTTAACTCTAACAGGTCTTTGTTGATCGGCATGTAGAAGAACCTGCTTGAATTTTAAAATAAATACGTTTCTGGAGGCAAAATACCTAATGAGAAGAGATAATAAGGAAATTAGAGGCGGATCGTTTTACCCAATGATTGAGGATCTCAAGGCAACTATCACTGGCAAATTTATTACACAGCTAAAGGAGCAGGGCATTACTACAAATAACATACACAGAAACCTACCAGTAAAATTACTTGTTGATATTATACTTGAAAAAAATGAGGGCATTCTTACATCCAACAGTTCTCTTTCTGTACGT
Source organism: Nitrososphaerota archaeon (assembly GCA_013287585.1). Lineage (GTDB taxonomy): Archaea > Thermoproteota > Nitrososphaeria > Nitrososphaerales > Nitrosopumilaceae > TA-20. Next base: position 336 of record JABDDN010000033.1, on the reverse strand, counting down.
ACGGGAAAATACACTGGAAGATCTCCTGATGACCGCTATATCGTTGATGATTCTGAAACCCGTACTAATGTAGACTGGGGCAAAGTAAATCATACATTTCCTGAGGACAAATTTGACAAGCTCTATGAAAAAATGAAAAAACACATTGAAGGAAAAGAAATCTTTGTCTTTGATGGTTTTGTTGGAGCAGATCCTGATAACAGATTACCTATACGAGTCATAACTGATCATGCCTGGCAAAATCTTTTTGTCAGACAATTATTCATCAGACCGTCAGAAGCAGAGCTTGAATCACACAAACCAGAGTTTACTTTACTTGCGTTAAATGATTTTAAA
>JABDDN010000032.1:662-5668 GCA_013287585.1 Nitrososphaerota archaeon | reverse complement strand
ACTTGAATACAATAGGTTTACCAGATGTAAAAACCAAAGATCCTTTATATTTGGTGTAATGGTGGAATATACAGAAAACCTTGGCAAGCTACAAAAATAGATATTCAAATGACAAATCTCTTGATTTCATAATACCATTAATGGTATTGTTATTTCTTGGAGCAGTATACATTATGTCTTTAAGAGCTTCAGGAGGATATGTTAGCTTTATTTTGATAGGCGTTACAGCTGCCATTATGATTTACTGGGTAAGAGTACTAAAGAAGATGACAAAGGATGCACAGCCACAATATACTACGAAAGAAAGCGATACAAAGAATTGGGTATATGACTTAATAAAAGGAGATCAAGAATTAGTATTTGTAGCAGAAGTACCAGGACCAGAAGATCAAGTTACAGTCAGATTGATTGATGGGATTTTATACATAAGGGGATCAAGCAAATTTTCTAAAGAAATTCCTATAGAAGCCACTCCAGATATGGGAATTCATGATTTTAAGTACAGAAATGGAGTTCTAACACTAAGAATTAAAAAATTAGAGGCTCTTTGATAACTCTAATTTTTCTGGTAGATATTTATCAGTAATATTTGTCAGCCCATATTTCGAAAAGGCTTCAAGTTCAGCTTTTCGTTTTAGTTTTAAGAATACTTCTAGCTGTGTCTTCCAGTTTCCCTCTTGGTAACGAGGATCCTTTTGTAAATCATATATTCTCTTAATGTCAGATTCAGTCATAGGTATTGTTGGAAGTTTGTATTTTTCTATATCTGTAGCCCATACACCAAGCCACTTTGCATCAGGAACTGTTAATTCTCTTAGATGGGCAGCATTTGCAGATCCAGATTTTATGACCATAGCAATGTGTTCACCATATACATCACCGTCTGCCAAGATAACAACTGGCAATCCCAGTTCTGTGTTAAGTCTTTTCAGAAGAGCTCTGGTGGAACGTGGTGCTTGACCTGCGGTATCAACTATTATTGCTTTGAATTTTTTGTGAACTTTTTCTTCAACAAACCTTGTGAAAAGACCACCTTTCTCTATTGCAATCACAAGCTCAGCACTCGTATCTATCAATTCTGCACTACTAAGGCTTGGTCCTATCAGATATCCATCAGGATGATCAGAAAGATTAACTTTCTTTCCTTCATATCCAGGTACAGTATATTCTATTGTTAGATCCCCAAAAACACTGCTTCGCTCTTCAGGAAAAATATGAAAGTCTTCCCGAGGAAATGAAAGTAAAGCCTCAAGATCAACTATTATATTATCAGATTCTGGCTGATCTTCAAAATCAATTTCAAAAGCTTGTGATGAATAATAAATATCTCTCAAGGTGGAGGATTTTCCTTCTTTTACTAATCTATTTACAAAAAATGAAAGCCATGAAAGTTGTGTGTATGAACGAAGTTGTGACATATTTCTTGCGCTTCGAACTGCACTAGAATTACCAAGAATGTATTGTCTTAATTTCTTATCATATACTATATTGCTAACAGATCTGCTTGGAATTGAAAATTGTGGAAATTTACCATTCTCCAAATCATTATAAATTGTAAGACCCTGATTTTTTAGGGTTGAAAGTAATTTTTCCTTTCTTGCTTCCGCAGTTTTAGCTGTTTTAGATTTGTTGTTCTTCAAGTTCACTTCCCTTCTTTATTAGTTGTTTATAATTTGGTTCTTTTTTGTTTGCAGAAAGCTCCGTTGCAAATTGTGCAATAAGTGGAATGTATTTTGAATATAGGTTGGCTCTTTTTTTTGCCATGTCTGCCATTCCTTGTCTTGACATATGTACTGCCAATTTTCTTGCCAAATACTGTAATGCATTTTTAAGTTCGCGTTCTATTTCAGGTCTGTCTGCAACATTTTCCTTTCCCACCGTTTTATATGGAATTCTAGTAGAACAGATATGTGAAACAATAACAAGCGGTGGATCTCCCTTAATCTTATAACGACTCCAATCCATTTCATTTATAATCTTAAGAACAACGTCGCTTCCTTCATCATAAAGAAGTGGAATACGGTTGGCAAAGCGATATACCTTAAGTCCTGCCGCCGGAATATCTCCCCCATATGCAACTCCCATCTCAACTACAAATGGAAATCCAGAGTAGGCAGAAGCACTTCTCTGAATAACAGACGCAAATTCTGGATTAAAAAATTTCATTATTCCTTTTGATAACGGCTCCTCTCCAAGGGGTGCAAGGCAACTTGGATCTGGAGATAAAAATTCTTCGAATTTTTGAAGTGCATCAGCAAGTTTAACAAGTTCGTCATTAGTCATACTGCCAATTCTTTTTTCAGACTTGAATTTGGCAAATTCACAGAATTTATCTGCGGTTGTTGGTCCAACTCGTTGGAATCTTTTTGTCAAAAAGGCATGTAAGGTATCTCCCTGTACAGTATTTGCTAGTTGTTTGTAATATGGACTCTCTGAATCTAATTCAACTATATGCGATTTAGATTCACCAAAATTCCAATATGTGAGTTTTTTATTTGCAACATCAAGATCATCTATACGAATTTTGCTCAATCCATCAAAATCTAAATTGAGAAATGACATCATTGCAACAATCGTTCTTACAGGCCTAGAAAGACCTGACCATTTTTTCTGCGCTCGTTCCATGATACCTTTTGAATTAAGATTTTTTTTCTGCAATCCAAGTTCACTTCTAACTTTTGTAATCATATTATTATCAACAATTGGTATTTGGTAGTGAGTGTCTACTATCATTCTTCTAATTGTCTCTACATCAATGCCATGCGGATGTGGTTTTATGATAGTAGGTGGAGGTGGCATTTCTTTTACAATTCTGGGAAAATGAGATTTTTCTCCGGAAGGATCTTCAAATGTTATAGAAGCATATGGCGTGATCAGGGATGTTTGCGACACATAATCTCTAATCTTAGTTCCTGCCTTTGAATAGTCTCCCTCTAGAACAATGCTAACTGAAAGCCCAGTTTTTGAAGCTTCTTTTGTGGTATGTTTTTGTATAACTGGTTTATTTTTTTGTATATCAAGTAACATTACAAACTCATCCTGTGTTTTTCCATCGGCACAACTTTTTACAATAACTGGCTTGTTTGTTGTAATCTGACCATATAGTATAGCCATTGTCGCTCCAAGTCCAAACATACCTCTGGCTTGTTTTAATCCGAATTTTGAGCCATAGAGAACAGTTCCAAATGCGAGCGGTACATGTTTTGGTTCAATACCAGGACCATTGTCTTTTACTGAAAGTATGTATGGTTTTGGATCAGGTTGTTCAGGATCTACTGCTTTAATTGACAAATGAATATCTGGTAAAATTTTCTTTTGGTCACATGCATCCAATGCATTTTCAACAAATTCTCTAACTGAGGTATATAGTGATCTTGTGGGATTACTAAAACCTGCAAGATCTCTATTCCTATAAAAAAACTCACTTGGTGAGATCTGGCTAAAGGTTTCCTTAGTCAAAGACATTTCCGTTCTCCCATAGCTTTAATCTTTCTAGTTTTTCTCTGCGTCTTGCTTCCTGCAAGTCGTTGTAAACTTTTCCATGTGTGCTTCCATTTGAAAGTGTGGTAATGGCATCTACTGCGGTTCTTAGGTGATTTCCTTCTCCAATTATTGCTACTGTACGTCCATAGACTGAGATACTAGCACCGCTAAGTTGTTCCATATTTTGTCTAACTCTACCACCCTCTCCAATTATTCTTGCTTTTATCCTTTCAATCTGAGAAGAAGATTTACCTCCAAATTCTCTTAAATCAATAATATGTAATGCATTTTCACCCTGTAAAAGTCGCATTGCTTTTTCAGGAGAAAATCCACGACCTATTGCCATAACAACTTCTTCAGCTTTGAAAGGAAGCATATCTTCAATTTTTCCTGTTCCTCTAATAGTTACTTCGCCTGTTTTGCTATCTATATCAATTGTAACTGAACATATTTTTTCTATTTTTAATTTTACTTTTCCTGATTTACCAATTAATGCACCAATTCTATCAAGTGGAATAAGAATAATTTTTTCAAAACTCAATTCATTATCCTCGCAAGTATATCAGATGGATTCTCTACTGTCAAACCTCTTTTAACAAAGAAATTAGTTATATTTTTAACATCTCTTTCAAGGAATTCTTTTGCATTTTGATGTCTTATATCAACTGAGGAACCAAAATCAAGCACAATCAAACCTTTCTCGGTTTTAAAGACGTTATATTCAGAGAAATCGGCATGTACTAGTTTAGCCTTGGTATAAAGATCTGAAATAATCGAAATTGATTGCTTATAGTCATCATAAGTGACTTCGGTTTCTACCAAAGTAGGTGCAGGCACTCCTCCTTTTCCTACGAATTCTAAAGCTAATACATTTTTTATCAGGCTAACAGGTTTGACTGCTGGAATACCAGCCTTGACACATTGATTCAAATTTCGAAATTCCTTTTTGGCCCAAAGTTCCACCATATTTCGGGTTCCTTTTTTGATACTTGAGAATCTCGGATCCCCTATAAGATATGGAAGTCTTTTTTTAAAATTAGTAGCAGTTACAAGATATATCTTCAGGGCAATATCTCTTCCAGAAGGATCCACTGCCCAATACACCTTGGATTCTTTACCAGAACCAATTGTTCCGTTAACATATGATATAATTCCAGAATTTATCATCTTTGATAAGATCATTATGGTGGTCTTGTCTAGAACATCATCTACAACTTTATTTCTATCAAATACACCTTTGTGTGATTTGCTTCTCCTCTCATTTGCAAGAACTTTAAGATCAATCCGTTCTGCTAGTTTCTTCTCAAGTTCGTCTGACAACATCATGAATTGAATTTACTGTGTAAAATTAGTTACGGATATGTTAGAAGTCTTTTGGCAAATGACCGTTATTTTTCAACCAGTCAACTTGGGATAGAGTATATCTCCAAGTAATATCACCTTTCTCATCTGCTTTGAAATCCCACGGAGCAATTGTAACAACATCATTATCACGTATCCAGATTTTTCTTTTTAGCTTTCCA
>JABDDN010000032.1:0-652 GCA_013287585.1 Nitrososphaerota archaeon | reverse complement strand
GAATTCTACCCATTCGTGTTTTGTCATCAGTACATTTGACCAAAACATGATCACTACCTAAAAGTTTGATAACTCTACCAAGAAGTTCATATTCTTCTGGTAATTTCATTTCTTTAAGCTCACTTTCGTTTAGAACTTTACGTTTTCCCACTATGATCAAAAAATGATCCTCTAGAACGTATATAATTGTGGTGTTTTGTCAGAATTTAAAAACTAAAAGAAATGGAATGTCCTCAATTTCTTTTACACCTTTTGAAGATCCTACTCCAATTTTGGTAGATAAAGAAATAGTTTCTTTTCCTACCATGTTTATTATTGAACATGTTTTCAAAAGTTCTTCTGCTTCCTCCTCCTCAACAATTCGTTCTGCAAAATAACTTCTGCTAATGTTTAATGTTAAATCTGATTTTGTGAGAGTTCTTCCAACTAGATCTGCATCACAAATATTCAGCATCCTTTTTTGTTGATAAGTAACTATTCGTACTGCAAACGCCATTACGCGTATGGACCCTTAAGTGAGGATTTTGCACCACATGCTTCACATATTAGGAAAGTGAGCCTGTTTGATTTTTCTATTCTAGTATCAGGACTTTTGCAGGTTGGACATTCCAAGTATTCTTTTACGTATCTTGTCAAAAGCATAGTAAAATCA
>JABDDN010000031.1:775-6202 GCA_013287585.1 Nitrososphaerota archaeon | reverse complement strand
ATTCAGCCGCAAAAATCTCAATTTGCTGAAGGTGAAAAAATAAATTTTCCACAAGGAATCACAGTAGCTGGCACTACTGGTTACAAGGGACCCTGTCCACCATCTGGCACTCATAGATACTTTTTCAAACTATATGCGCTAGATACCGTACTTGATCTTGGAGATGGCTCTACAAAAGATAATCTTGTACAAGCGATGAACGGGTACATTTTGGAACAAGCTACCCTGATGGGAAAATATTCTAGGAGTTAGCTTATGTTACAACAACTAAGCTAGATCTGAAACTTTTAGCTAATTTATCAAGCAGTGGTAATATCATATTGTCACGAACCTATCATCATGCTTAGAAACCCTGAGGAATTAGAGTATGAATCTCAGCAGGCATACGTCATGATCAACTGTGAAGATGGTGCCCAGGAATACGTGGTGGAAGAGCTAAAATCAATTAAATGTGTTAAAGAGATGATAACCACAGTAGGACCATATGATATTGTTACAAAAATTGCAGTTCCATCAGTAGATGCATTACGAGAAACTATTGAATTTAAGATTAGAAAAATCCAAAAAGTTCGTACAACTACAACAATAATCTGTGAGCAATCAAAATCATTTCTTGATTCAATAGAAGGAAAGGTGTACCATGTCTGATCTAACTCCAATACCTTTCAAATATGTCGACTCACTTGAACCTAAACAACACATTGCACTATTTTATGAAGAATCAGAATATGCAAGATTGATAGAGTTTCGATTTATAAAACATGGATTAGAAATTGGTGAGTATTGTGTATATGCAACAGAAGAAGACTCGGGTTCGATAGTACTTAAGATGCTAAATTATGGAATACCATTGAGATACTTTCAGAGCAGACAATTGAAGGTTTATCAAATTCATCGTACTTGCGGTGGTCGTGACGAAATAATGAAAGGATGCAAAAGAGATGTTGAAATGATTTTGTTCGATCTAATTCCACCGTTTAGAATGGTCTCAAGAATAGTACAAGATGTTAGTACTACTGATGGGATGTCAGTTGAATTGGAGCTTGAATGTACCACACATGACAAGTTTGAGGATTTTGGAGGCTCTCTGATATGTCCATATGACCTATCTGGAATGGAATCTAGTAAACGTAAACAATGGATGGAAGATCTTAGGGCAAATCACCATGCAATAATTTACGCCCCAAGATTTGGAGAGGGCGGAGTTTTTTGTGCATTATGATTATATTCATTTGGAAATAAAATTCTGTTTTTGTATGATCATACACCACTAACCTTGAATATGTGAGTGTTGAACAAAAAAAGGGTTGTTAAAAGCTCAAGGTAGAACAAACAAAAAAAATAATACAAATCAGACTGATAAGAATTCCAAAATTGCAGAAATTCTTGGGTTACTTGAAGAATCGGGAAAAGGAAAAGGCTGGATATTACAAGAAATAAAGAAGAACAAGCTCAAAACTCAAATAAAAACAACAATGAACAGTTTTGAAATTTTAAAATGCTGTCCTGATGGTTTTATCTCATATCTTTTACGTGTATTAAAAAATGACGGATTTGAAAATTTTCCAGACATTAAAACTTTGACAAAAACATATCAATGGTTTTTTACTGATATTGTTGGTAGTGCTAATCCAACAATACTTACTAAGGATCAAGCTCGTAAAGTTTGGGCATTAAATGAATTGGTTGGAAGAACTGAAACATTTAGACAACGAAATACGAAGTCTGATGTGATGACTATCACGGGGGATGGCATGGTTATTGGTTTTAATGATAGTCCTGAAAAACCTTTACGCCTTGCAATAGAATTACATAAGATACTTTCAAAATATAATCAAATAAAAAAAGGAAAGACCAAACTCAATATACGAATTGGAATAGATACCGGTCCTGTTTATTTTATAAAAGATTTAACTGGCAAGGATAATTTCTGGGGACCTGGCATAATAATGGCAAGACGAGTTATGGATTTGGCAAGACCAATGCAAATACTGGCATCTTCAAGAATTGCAGAAGATATTCGTAAGTTATCGCCTGAAAATAAATCAGTGATGCATTACATTGGAGAATATAAAATAAAACATGGCGAAAAATTATCATTATTTAATATATATGGTGATGGTTGGGGTAACAAACTTGCACCGGCTGGAAAAATAGATGCAAGAAAACTGGAAGATGAACCAAAAATAAAATTCATGTTTCCTAAAATTGAGTTAGAACTTGAGGTTACAAATGCAAAAAATATGATGACTCATCATACTTGGATTTGGCATTTGGTCAACATCACAGATGGACCATTAGATCAAGTCTCGTATTATCTTGAAGGTGATACCCCAAAAGACTTTGCAGATCTTAATGTCTCCATAAAAGATGAAGAAAATAAAAAACTGAAAATAATGAGTGTAAATGTGAATAAACCATATAACAAAGAATTTATTGTAAAATTAAATAAACCGTTAAAACCAAACCAAAAAAGAAGATTTCTAAAATTAGAATATGATTGGGAAGAACCAGAAAGAAACTTTCTTTATACCCTCTCAACAGATTGTAAGAGATTCAAATATTTGCTTACAATGCCTAAAGGAGTAGAAATCAAACAACGAGTTCTCAAAGTTGATCCTGCAACAAGATACAAAGTTCATGCGTCACCAGCTGCTGAAACAAAATATCTAAAAGATAAAACGGAGGTTACTTGGCAAGCTTCTAATTTGCATGCCTATGATGCATTTAGATTTGAATGGTAAAACAAGTAACAAGATTTTTAGAAGCGACTTAATGAATTTCTGATTATGGTGAAATCAATTAATTATACATTACTTGGTGACGAATCAATCGCCAAAGATTTTGGCAAAAAAGGAACCTCGACAGATCTTACAATATATGATAGAAAGGAATCAGACATTGTAAAAACTTGGACTGCCCCGACAGGTTTTCCGGAAAAAATACAACCACTTTTTCAGGCAATCAACATGGGAGAATATGTAATTTTTTATGTGACAAAGCTTGACAAATTCACCGGTGAACAGATTGTTGCACTAGACGTTCTTAAAAAAACACAAGGATTGTTATGTCATTCATACGAAGTAGACAGGGAAAAGCTTCTCACCATGATAAAGGGTACGGTAGTAGAACAATACAAGCTAGTTGAGCTTGCTGATCTAAAAAAAGAAGCGGATGCATTACAACCAATAATAAAGGAAGGAAAAACCAAAATCTCAATAGATCACTGTTTTGATGTCAAGGGTGTTGGAACTGTTATACTGGGCAAAGTGCTTCAAGGAAAAGCAAAGACATACGATAACCTAAAACTTCTACCTAAAGGCTCTGATGTTTTGATAAAATCCATTCAAATGCATGATGATCCTGTGGATGAGGCCGTATCACCTGCACGTGTAGGTCTTTCTGTTAAAGGAATCTCCACAGACGATGTTCAAAGAGGTGACTTGTTATCTCTACCTGATTCAGCTAAAATATCACAGGAAATTACAACCGACTATACACAGAATAAGTTTTTCAAAGGTGAACTAGCGGAAAACCAGATGTATCTTGTAAACATAGGTTTGCAAATTCGACCTGCAAAGATAATTTCCTTAAAGCCACTAAAACTATCTCTTGGAAAACCCGCTGTATTTGATGAAGGTGACATCTGTGTAATTCTCAAACCAGAGTCACAAACTATTCGCATAGTGGGTAGTGGAAAAATAACACAATAAATCAAATCCTTTTCTACAGATTATGATGAAAACCATTTTTTGGTCTTACTTCGTGTCACGGAATAGATTGGATAATCAAGCTTCAATCCTGCTGAATACGATGTAATTAAATTAAAATCATATCCGACAAAATTTTTTACAATTTGATGCAGGTCTCCACCTATGGCAATACTGTTTGGCACTATCTTGGAGTTTATCTTTGCACAAAGGTTTACTGTAGAACCAAAAATGTCATCAGTTACTGAGTTTAATGATTTTGCTATCATTACGTTACCATAATCTACACTGACACGATAATTCACTAATGGTAAATCTTCATCTCGCATTTTTTCATTAATTATTATATTTGATTCTATCATAGCTATACTGCATTCTAATGTGTCTTTTAATGCAGAATTACTGCAACCATCCAAAGTGCCCGGAAAGTAATACAATAGACTATCTCCTATATTCTTGATCACCTCCCCACCAAATTCTTTTATTATTACAGACATTACATTTAGAAAAATACTATAGTACTTACACAATTTCCCATTGACAAGCTTAGCTGTAGTACTGGTAGAATCTACTACATCCACTATTCCAACACAACAACTTTTATAATTTCCAGAAAATGTGATTTCATTATATAATGTATTTTTTATATATCTAGCAAGTTCTGATTTTATATTATTGTTGTACTCTTCGGTTTGTGAGTTAGGCAATTTACTCATAATATTGTAGAAGGGTAAAACTGGGCTGATAAGATCAATTTAGCTAATTTTGTAAATGCTTAGCTAATACACAAAATCTTATTCATATATATCGAAACCTAAAGCGTTAGCATGAATCGATATGGGACTGTTGAATGTATGGGATGCGGATGTCCTAAAGCACTCTTAATTTTTGTGCGACAATATAGGGGCTTGAGAGGTACATGCCCAAGATGTGGTTCAAATTGGCCTGAATCATAGGGCAAGCAAGATTTAGATTCTAATACTGTAAGGGTATCATGTGAATTACGATTATGAAAAAACTGCAGATGATTTTTTAGAGCTGGCAAGCCAACAACGTCTTGGTATACTTTTAAGACTTTTAGACAAAAAATCTAAAGTCTCGGTAATTGCAAAAGATCTTGACGCGACAGTACCTGAGGTATACCGAAATTTTGAACGCCTTGTAAAGGCAGATCTAATCGTAAAAGATACCGATGGTGATTATAGTATTACAACATATGGTAAAACGGTGTGTGGCCAAATTTCTTCTCTGGCATTTTTATCACAAAATAAAAAATATTTTAGAAACCATGATTTTGGAGATCTTCCACAAAAATTCATTCAAAGAATTGGGGCACTTGAAAAGAGTCAACATATCAAAGGGTTTGTCAAAGTATTAGAACAATGGAAGAACATTTACAAAAATTCCAATGAATACATCTATAATATTTTATTTGAAGTTCCATATGACTCAGATCTTTTAGAAATAATAGTAAAGAAGGTGGGTAACGGAGTAAAAGTAAATTCAATATTTTCTGAATCCGCAATAATTCCTAAAGATAGGAAACAAACTCTAGAAAAATTTGGTTTTAAAAAACTCATAGAGCAAGGTCATATTGAAAGAAAGATGAGAGAAAATGTGCAAGTTACTGTAATATTAAATGAAAAAGATGCATGTGTTACATTTCCTAAATTTGAGGGCGAAGTTGATATGAGTGAAATGTTCTATAGCGATGATC
>JABDDN010000031.1:0-765 GCA_013287585.1 Nitrososphaerota archaeon | reverse complement strand
TATTGGCCCTGCTGGAGATATTCGTATCCATCTTTTTCCAAACAATATTGTCATGGATGTAACAAAGAAAATTGCCATGACGATAAAATCCCACATCCAAGTCCATGAATCTTAATGATATTGTGGCGTTTAGTTCCTGGTCTGTAATTACGGCAATCTTTATTGCAGTGATAAGTCTGGCTTATAGAAAGTTTTCTAGACAACAAAAAGATGAATCACCTTCACATTGAAAAAAAAGGTTTACGAGGACTTGCTATAGCAGAAAGTTTTCAAGAAGAGGACAAAATCTCAACACTGGCAGGCGTTGTTATGAGACGCGATTTTATTATTGATGGTTTTGTTTTTGGTCAAACCACTATAGAAGGAAATGACGCGACTGATTCTATATTACAAATGTACAAAAAACTGCACCGAGATGATATTAGCTTCCTTATGATTTCAGGATTGATTATTTCAATGTATAACATAGTGGATATAAAAAATCTGGAATGAAATAAAAATTCCAATTATTGGTGTAACCTATGACGATTCAAAGGGAATTGAAGATGCAATAAAATCTCACTTCCCAGATTCCTATCAATCCAAGATTGAAGAATATCATAATCTTGGTGAAAGGACAAAATTAACACTTCATACTGGACATGACTTGTATGTCCGAATTGAAGGTTGTACCATACAAGAAACTAAAACTCTCTTAGATGCCTTTACTCTCCAGGGTTCTATACCAGAACCACTTAGAGTTGCTCAAATACTTGCAAGAACCAA
>JABDDN010000030.1 GCA_013287585.1 Nitrososphaerota archaeon | reverse complement strand
GCCTAGTGCAAGCAATCTACCGTCTACCGTTGCGCTGGTAGTATCAGTGATTGATGTGAAAGCAATTACTGTTCCCTTAAGAACTGATTGAGTTCCAAGTGTTGCAGAACTGCCTACTGCCCAAAAGACGTTTGAAGCTGATGCTCCATTGGTTAAGACTACATTACTAGCTCCTGGACCTGCTGCTGTGACGAGTGTGCTTACTATTTTGAATATGTAAACTCCGTTGCCACTAAGAGTAAGTGTTCCAGTTATGGCTGCTGATGATGGAAAACAATAGACTCCTGGTGTGAGTGTTTGTCCACCAATGTCTGCAACTGCTGGTTCATTGGTTGTGCATGCTGCGGTATTCAGATTAGTGAATGCGGTAGCTGCATCAGCATGAGCCTGATTTGCGGTTGCATCACCTACGTGTATTGTTCCCGATACAGTTCCTAGTCCTGTTGTTGTGCATCCAACAAAGCCAGTACATGCTACACCTGGTGAGCTAACACCAAGGTTTCCTATGACGCTAGTCAGACCGGTATTGGTTACCGTTGTGCCAGCTAATACTGCAAAGTTGCTAGATGTTCCAAGATCTGGTGCGCTTGCTGCAAAAGCGTGATTTCCTACCATGTATGAAGCTGAAAGTATCAGCACAGACATGAGAAAATAGTTTTTGATGTTATTTTTTGTCATTGTGGATTTGTTATTGACATAGCTATTAAGCCGCGCTTACGTTTGTGTTAGTATCATGTACTAGTTTGTCATCATTACTGACTATTTGTCAGCTAATATTTGAAAAGGAGTTGAATCTAAATGCAGATAAATAGAAAAAAGAACTAACAAGAAATTAGCTAAAACAATTACAAAATTACTGTTTTGGTAAATCCCATTTTGAAGGATTTTATAAATGGACTTAAAATCTTACTTTTATTGATTGTGCAATTTCTATGAATTTTTGTAACTCTTGAAAAAATTGTATTCCCTTTTCTGTAACAACAAGAGTATGATTTCTATTGTTACTTGTAGATTCTATCATTCCTGCATCTATTAACTTCTGACATTTCTCAGTTACAGTATAATGTGATAAATTGGCTCTTCTGGCTATTGACGAAATTATTGCTCCGCCTCTACCACCATCCATAGTTACGCCTAAAATCTCTGAAATTATGCCCATTTCTGATCGATATTGCTGTTTTGACATGTTCTTACAAGTTTCTAGCTTTGTACGATTACATTTTTCATGTATGTCATTATGGATTTAATCATCTTTAATGGTATTAAGCCACGCTTACGTTTGTGTCTGTTTCACATACAAGTTTGTCAGTATTGTGGATCAGTCTATCAGATAATATTTGAAAAAAAATGAATCTAAATGTGGATAGGAAGAGATCGTAGTTAAGAAAGATTGAGAATATTTATTCTAGAATAATGAACGAGTCTATCTATTTCAATGAACTATTCTTTTTTATGAAAAAAGAATTGCTATTGCTAAGATTTACGTTCAAAGTCCAATCTATTTCTATTTAAGAAAGGTTTAGTTGCCGTTTCTTTTTCTAGTTCTCGCACCTTTTTTGCCTGCTGCTACATAAGATGCATGTGATCGCTTTTTCATACTTGGATTATAGTATGTATAGTCATTATATGAAGCTAGTCACCAATAGTTACTTTGTTAATGGAATTAAGCTGATAAAAAATGGAACTAAAAAAGTAGAAAGCACCATTGGTTTGTGAAAGAAATTGCGTTACTAAAGACAAAAACGGTGAGGATAGTAACAGTTTTTCAAAACTATTTTGCGATCTTTGACGTTAACAGAAAATCTATAACCTTTTAGGAATTTGACGTATATGGTTTTTATCTATGCCTTGTTGTAAATTGATCATTCTTTCTTATTTTCAATTTTGTTCTTTCCTTGTTTGCAACCATAATTTCAGATTCTAAAATCCTTTTTGCGTCTTGACTTAGATTCAGATTTTTAAGTTGTTCATTTTTTTCATTAATTTTCTTTGTGTAACTTTCTATTTGATCATCTATTCCTTCCAAACTCATTACTTTACTAGGTCAGACTAATTATTTAGCAATTCCTATTCGTCAGTATAACCTATCAGAGATTGGAAAGATCACGATGATTATGATTTGACTTCTCTCCAACAAATCATAACGTTTCATATTACGTAGTTGTCTGGACTTTTTATTCGTGGGAGTGGGGCGTTACTTTTTTATCGACAGCTAGTAAAAAGAGCAACCCCCGTTTACGCATGAAAACTAACGGTGTAACTAGATTATTTATTAGCATTGAAGAGAAAAGTTCATAGGGAAAAAGAGTAATGATCAAGCTTGTTTTTGTGTTTATTTTTTTATTGTTAATTCCCATTATACATACTGCTTTTTCTGATTCAATTCTTGGAGCAGGTACTAGTATCAGATTTAATGATAAAAATGCTACAGGAACAATAACTCTGAATGGAATTCAATATAAAATTATAACATTACAAGTAAAAAAAGAAACTAATGTTTCTGTTACTGGAAGTGTGATTCATAACAACATAAAATCAAAACTAATATTATTTGGAATTCCAATCAACAGTTCACAATACAATTTCAAAGGTATGATACTGTCTCCCACTCAAATGATAAGTGTAAAGACTGTCTTGAACATTGCACAAGACTCTAAGATAGTTACACAAAAATCCAAGATGGTTACACAAAATTCTAAACCAACACAAACTATCAAACCACCGCCACAAAAAATGATAATTCTACTAAGAACTAGTGACAGGCTTTATGTTGAATATTCATACGCATTTTCAGTAAAGGTATTTGATCCAAAAAAAATTACAGATTCAGGATTTGACACCTTCTATGGAACAATTCCAAACGTCAACTTCATAGTTACAATCCATAAGGGTTCAGATGTCTTACACCAATTCAAGGGAAGTACTGATAATTATGGACTCTATTCAGATTCTTGGAGACTAACTTTTACTCCTGATCAGATTCAATATGATGTAGATTTTAATGCAACAAAAACAGGATTTCAAGACAAATCCATACAAGAAAAAGTGTTCATAATGCAGCCATCACAGGGTAGATTCAACTCAACCGGTTCTTGACATGTTGTAAGCGGTAACATAGCTTGTTAATCACTTAATTTAGCTGGATATTATTTAGTCTATAAAACGAATCCTTCAAGTGCTTGTCTGTTACTCTTTCGTATTGATCTTAAACACTTTCCAATAAATCATAATGAATGAATCAATGCCAATTTCTATGAATTATTTTGAAAAAAATTTAATTTAATCCAAGATCATTGAATACTTCCAAAAATGGAAAGATCAATTTTATATATTTACAGAGTCTGTGTAATCAAAGGTTTGGATTTAGGATTAAAACGTTCATCACTTATTATGACTATTTTGCCAATCGCGGTTATTCTACTTGCAAGTCCTCTTGCATCTGGAAATGCTTTTGCAGATGACAGAGATGGACATGGTACACATCATCCAATTACACTTGCTTCATTCTGTGCCACAATTGACGATAGGAACAGCTTTGAAGCACTTGTCTGTACTGCCATTTCTAACTTGGAGACTGAAATACATAACATATCATTAACTCCTGGTCCACAAGGTCCAGCTGGTCCACAAGGAGCTACAGGTCCACAAGGTCCAGCTGGTCCACAAGGAGCTACAGGTCCACAAGGTCCAGCTGGTCCACAAGGAGCTACAGGTCCACAAGGTCCAGTAGGTCCGAGTGCTAGCGCATATTGTCCACCTCTAAGTGCGCTAAGTTCCGATCCAACTAAACTTGCATTTTCGAATCTTGCAGGTTGTGATTACCATGGTGCTAACTTGCAATTAATGGACTTTACTGGTGCAAACCTCGCTGGTGCAAACTTACAAGGTGCAAGCTTACAAGGCTCAAACTTCAACGGTGCAAACCTCGTTGGTGCAAACATCAGTGGTGTACATATACATGGTGCGAGTTTCGCAGACGCAAACCTCAGTTATGCAAACCTCAGTGGAATATTCACTGATAATGCAAACCTTAGTGGTGCAAACCTTAGTGGTGCAAACCTCACTGGTGTAACTGACAACCCTTTCTCACCTATCATCGTTACACATGCAAATCCGCCATGTTTTGGAAGTGTCCTTTGCAGCGATATACCATTATCATAAACAACTAAACCAAACCCCTCTTTTTCTTTTTTAAATCTCAAAAGTAAATTCTTGAATCTTTTACATTTATTGAGAATCCGTAACCCTTTAGGAATTTTACGTTGTAATGATTTTGTTTTCCTTTCAGAGTCATTTCTTTTTACCAAACCAGAGATACATGAAAGAGCCTCCAATTGTTATCAGCCCACTAGACAATAATACAATAGTCACTAGTACTGGCTCAAGACTTCTAAGTTCTATTATATCGCCAGACATGGTTCTAATGAATAATTCTAGTATAATTCCTGAGATGAACAGTATGACACCGATTATCAGAATTTTGTAAAAGAGTTTCATGTATTGTTCTTCTTATCTTTTAGAGCCATTTATTGAAATCCAATTCTTTTGTTATATATCGAAAATCCAAAAGTAGAATCATCACAACAAAATATGCCGACATATTGCTTACTGGTAATTTCAAATTCCTTCTCTAGTTTTGCGCCACCAATTATAGATTCCACATTAATCTTATGTGTTCCATTTGGTAGGGAAAACTGGAATTGTTGAAAATTATGCTGATTAGCTACGTCAAAAATGCCTTGAAGTGCCAATTTGTCATCGATATGGATTGTTATATCAACTAGCCTTGTTTTAAAACTCTGGTTGGATACGGCTAACGCAAAATTTCCATTATCAGTTTGTTTCATAGTTACATTAACTACAGTCAGACCACTTCCTACAGTAATTGATACTGCGTATGCTATGACAGGTATCAGTACAATTAACACAATTATGACAATTTTTTTCATAACATCATTACTTTCATTATGATCTTAAGGATTTTCCAGTAAATCATAACGCATTACATAATGTAGTTGTGGGAATTTTTGCACTAACTTTAGGGGTTTAATTTCATAAATACAGATGATTGAAGATATAACAACAATGAAAAGGAAAACTCTAGGCTACATATTGTTAATCATTGGGATATTGATTGCGATTTATGGATACTTGAACTACTTGGCAACTCCACAGATTGTGTATAACTGTCCAGCAAATGGATGTAACTTTAGTCCTCAACAACTTGCTGAAATACAGGCTAGACAGGATGAAGCCTACAAACCTAGTTACATAATATCAGGAGTAGGAATTTCTATTTCAATTATAGGCATAGTGATATTGGTAAGATCCAGAGTTTGATCCTGATAAAATCTAAAAAGAATCTAGTCTATTTCAAAGAATTAATTTATCAAAGGTTGGATTTAGTCGCTTCATTAGATTCTGTTATTGCTTCCATTACATTTCTACTTCCTTTGAAAAGATAGACAAGACCAATACCAAACAAAACGTATTTGATAATTATGTCTATAAATTCCACTATCATAGCTTGTGTGAGAAAAACCTCGATTACATTAAGAAGTAAGATAAGCACTGTACAAATTAGAAGAACGAAGAACGCTCTAAAAAAATCCCTTGCAGCACTTTTTATTCTTAGAATATGTTTATCATGTGGCTTATATGCGACAAGAAAATTTCCAGCGATGATTGCTATGCCAGCTAACGTTGCAGGGACAGGAATATCTAAGAAATTATCTATGCTTTGGAGTTGATTACTACCAACAAACCTGTAAAATATTGGGTTAAAGTCACTCTGTCCATATGCTATCCCTACGAAAAATATACTTGGAATTAAACAAAAAAAACATAAAGAAACTTTTTCATCTTTGTATTCATCCTGATCCATGTTTAAAAAAATATAGTATCATTTATCCACACCTTAATAAGATATAACCTTAAACTATTTCCAACAAATCACACCGCATCATTATTCTAGTCATAACCAACTTTTTACGCGCAGTACATGATGTCTTATTTCTATTTTATTCTGTCCTAAATCCAATCTTGTTCTTCTAGTCCCAGAATCCTTCTCACCTTGTTAATAGATCCTAAAACAATCTTACTTTCTTCCTCTCCAGACACATTATCAGGTATAGAGATACCACACTCGTATTCTTTTGAATCGGAAAAACAATTCATGAAAGTAGCTTCTTTGATCATTACTTTTCTAATTAAATTAGATACAGTCTCTCCACAAGCATTTGCATATTCATTTATTGCATCAAGTTCTTTTTTGTTTATTTTTGCAGATATTGTTGGCATTGGTCTACCTTGGTTTACCTAGGTAGACTCGAAGCTAAAAACATTCCTGATAATGACTCTAGTCATAACGGATTTTTTACGCACGAAAGGGGGGGATTGTCTTTTTACTCGCTGTCGATAAACTCGTTTGCTGTTGGCGGATCTGGGCTTAGTCCCTTTCTCTTTCTGATTTCTGCCAATATGGTAGGCAATACAGAGTTTGGAACCGGTGTCCAAGCTTTAAAGTGTGTGTTCCACATTGCTTTTCCTGCAGTTTGTCCTCGCATTACTTCAGAAAGATCAAAAGTTTCAGATGCAGGCATTTCTCCAGTCAAAATATGTACAATTCCTTTTTGTTCCATGCTTAGTACCTTGCCTCTTTTACCTGATATTACTCCTGCAACGTTTCCAATTAATTCCTGTGGAACCCTAACTTCAATTCCAAGTGTTGGTTCTAGCAGTACAGGATTTGCCAAAAGCATTGCACCCATACAAGCACGTCTTGAAGCAGGTCCAAGTTGTGATAGACCTCTGTGAGCTGGATCCTCGTGGGGTACAAAATGATGGAATGTAAATTTACATCCCCTGACTTGTTCTCTTGCAAGAGGGCCTTCTTTCATTGTATCCTCAAAGCCAGACAAGATAGAATCTGTTGATTCCCCAACAAACTGGACACCTTTGGTACCGTCTACAAAGACATTTCCTCTTGGATCAAATCGCATAACGCGCTTTGCCTCGTCTTTCTCCCAGCCAGCATTTCGTAAAATTTCTGAAACTTCCTTTGTGTCCTTGTATTCGTTTAATGTTCCATTTCTGATTAGTTCAGCAACTTTTTCGTCAAGTGGTTCTACTTTCAAAAAGATCTTGTTGTGCCTGTTTGGAGACTTTGCCATGATAGGACCAGCTGCTGTCCTAATTGTTTCACGGTAATTGATAAGAGGTTGTGATGTTACAACTTGTACTCCTGCGTCTGCAATAAGTGAGGCTGCAATCTCAAGGTGCAATACACCCATTCCTGCAATTACGGTTTCTCCGCTTTCCTCGTTGATTTTCACAACAAGGTTGGGGTCTTCTATTGTAATACGACGTAAAGCTTCAACTAGTTTTGGAAGATCCTTTGGATGTTTTGGTTCTACGGCAATTTGTACAACAGGTTCTGAAACATATTGAATTCCTTCAAAGGTATGAATTCCAGCTACACTTGAAAGTGTCTGACCTGCTCTTGCATGCTCTAATCCTAAAAGTGCTGGAATGTTTCCTGCACCAAGCTCTCCCACCATTTCACGTTGGTTTCCCATGAAAAAGTTAACCGATTGTATTCTTCCCTCTCGTTTAGTATCTATGAGGTGTATTCTGTCACCATCTTTTATTTTACCAGAAAATAATCTGCCTATAGCTACAGGACCTGCAGCAGGATCCATTGTCATGTTTACAATCATCATTACGGTAGGACCGTTGTCATCACAATTCAAAAGTGCTTTACCCAAGTCAGAATCTAAATCACCTTTCCAAATTTTTGGAATTCTGTATTTTTGTGCAACATCAGGTGATGGATGATGTTTTACAACCATTCCAAGTACTGCGTCATAAAGCGGTGCTTTTTCTGCAAGCGCCTTGATATCCCCACCTTCAGAATATGCGGTATAGATATCCTTGAATGATATTCCTTTTTTCTTCATCACGTCTGCATTAAATCCCCACTTGTCCTTTGCAGAGCCAAAAGAAACGCTTCCATCTTGAATGCTAACCTTCCATTTTTCCTTGTACTCTGGTTCCGCATAGATGTCAATTAATCTGTTAAAGTTTGTAATAATATCTAAAAGCCACTCTTGCATTTTTTC
>JABDDN010000029.1 GCA_013287585.1 Nitrososphaerota archaeon | reverse complement strand
CAAGTGACATTGGTTGATTTGCCACAATACCTACAGTTCTACCATTCAATCTTCCAAATCCAACAATAATGTTTTGTGCAAACAATTCATGAATTTCAAAAAATACATGGTTATCCACAATTGAATAAATTATCTCCTTCATGTCGTAGGGTTGCAATGGATTTTCTGGAATTATATTTATTAGATTACTATCAAGTCTATTTGGATCATCATTTGTTAATACGATAGGAGGTCCTTCAGTATTGTTTTGTGGGATATATGATAGAAGAGTCTTCACATAATCCATGCATTGATATTCATTTTTTGCTACAAAATGAGCAACACCACTATTTTTAGCATGAGACATTGCACCGCCAAGTTCATCAAATGATACTTCTTCACCAAGAACTGTTTTTACTACTTCAGGTCCAGTGACAAACATAGTTGCCAACTTGTCAACCATTATTACAAAGTCTGTCATTGCTGGAGAATATACAGCACCACCTGCAGAAGGACCAATGCTTGCAGTAATTTGTGGTATAACACCAGATGCAAGTTGGTTATGATAAAAAATGTCTGAAAATCCGTCAAGACTAAGAATGCCCTCTTGAATTCTAGCTCCACCAGAGTCAATAATTCCTATAACTGGACATCCAACTCTTACCGCATGATCCATCACCTTGGTTATTTTTTTAGCACCCATTTCACTTAGCGTCCCTCCCAATACAGTAAAATCATATGCAAAAAGAAACACTTGTCGTCCATTGATGTTTCCGTATCCTGTAATTACTCCGTCTCCAAAGAATTTTTTGTCTTGCATGTCAAACTCATGATAATGATGAGTTGCAAGTGCATCAATTTCTGTAAAACTTCCCTCATCTAGTAAAAGATCTATTCTTTCACGAGCCGTAAGTTTGCCTTTTTCATGTTGTGATAAAATTTTATCCTGTCCGCCACTTTGATTTGCTTCTCTTTTTTTATGTAAAAAATTTTTTATCTTATCAGAGTGCATGATTGCGAATTAGAAACAAGTCCCAACCTATATTAATTTAATCAGTTTTTACTTCTCTTAATCCATCGTGGCCGCCTTTGGCATTTCTAAACACATTCATTCCTATGTGATAATTTTCCCACAATGTTTCCAGAGTCTGTAAATCCTCTTCAACTAGCCGTAATTGCTCCTTAGTTATTGTTGGATCAGACTGCATTTTCTTCAGTTTTTCTTTTGTTTGTGCAAGAAGATCTTCCAATCCAACCTCATAGTTAGATTCCCCATGATATATTGGATCTACGGGTGTAATTTTTGTAGTGTTATCAGACATCAGTTTTCCCTGTTTTTAGTTAAATTTTAAGATTTAGTATTGGAAATTTCTTGGCAATTGCCTTTTGATATGAAATAAAGGCATCCTTGTCATCATTACATTTTTTACATATACATAGTTGTGAAACCTTTGAAAGATCACAATCAGCTGCAAATTCACATTTTGGGCATCCCGCAGGTCCACCACACACTGCACATCGTAGTTCTACCACATCTGCACATGCCTGATGTTTTACTCCAATGCCCTTTGCCCATAAGCCTATTTCATTTATTTCAATTTTCTTTTTACAGACTATACAAGTACCTGGAAACTTCATTGACATTGTTCTCCAGCTCATTTTAACATGGTCATCTCCTTTTGCATAATTTCATTGCCGGATTCATCAAGTTCTAAATCCAACGTTTTATTCTTCATACAAAACAAAACATATGGAAAATAAAAAGTCGCAAAATCACTTCGTGAGACATGCATTTTTTTTGATAAAACAGTGACAAGTGATTTTATCGCTCTGCCATCCCATCTTAACCTGTTAATAATTGGCCATGACAAATTGAATTGTGAATATCGTACAGCGATTCCTTCTTTATACAATCCAACTAATATAGAGTCAAGATATCTCAAAAGCCTCCACTCTTGAGTTTTCATAATTTTACCATATAGCATGTCAGCCTCTGAGATGATTCCTAACATTTTTTGCATGTCTTCTTTTTCAAGCGGACTTGTTATCACACTAGAATAAAATGCGTCTATTTTCTCTCTTGGATCAATTCTAAGAGAGAATAAGATGGCTCTTGCTTCCTCAGCAGATTTAGCTTTGAAGAATGCATTTACTGTTTCTTCCACATCTAGTGTCACAAAGGATTTGTCAATCTGTGGTTCAAATCCCATAACATGAGCTTGTGCTGAATTTAGTATTGACCTAATATCTCCGCGTGATTGCAAGACAAGTTTTACAATTGTACCTAAACTGATGGTTATTCCTTCTTTTTTTAGAATCGCTTCAAGATAAAATCGTAAAAGCCTTGGTGGGATAGGTCGCATTTGGATTATTTTTGTGACTTTTTTGATACTTTTCATTTTATCAGATTTGTCACCATTTGCAGCTAAAACTATTGGTACTGTTGGCTCTTTTAGAATATCAATGAGTGTTTCAACTCCTCCATAATCAGATCTTCCATGTATGCCATCTACTTCGTCTACAAAAATCATTGGCTTGCCAAGGACACTGGCATTGCCAAGTATTGGTCCCAGTATCTCTTGAATTCTTTGTTTATTGCGTATATCGCTTGCATTTAGTCCTATGAGATCATATCCAAATTGTTTTGCACAGATTGTCGCAAGAGTTGTTTTTCCAATTCCTGGAGGACCCACAAGTAGTATGGGTTTGCTTCCCTTCATCCATTTACCAAACCAGTTTACTATTGTTTCTTTTGCTTCTTCATTACCAATCATATCAAGCAAATTTTTTGGCCTGTATTTTTCTGACCACATCAATTCGATCACTGGGGCAAGTTTGCAGAGAAAGTTTGCCAAAGGTTTTCCTTTTGTAATTGGTTAAACCAAAAAATATTGTAATGTTCTACAGTTAAAAATAAAAACTCAAGAAAACTTCTATGTGAAAAATCTTCAGGTAATAATTCTAATGCCATCCTAGCTTCGCTTAGGTAGATATCACTTTTTTTCATAGTCATATCAAACCCTTTCTTTACATCCCTCATAAGTAGACCATAGTAAAGAGGCCATGAAGGGATTTTGACAAATTTGTTTTTTATTGAATCTTCTATTTCATTTCCACATCCTACTGATTCTGCTGCCTTTGCCATTCCGAGATGGAA
This sequence comes from Nitrososphaerota archaeon, assembly GCA_013287585.1. Taxonomy (GTDB): domain Archaea; phylum Thermoproteota; class Nitrososphaeria; order Nitrososphaerales; family Nitrosopumilaceae; genus TA-20. The sequence goes on along the minus strand of JABDDN010000029.1, from coordinate 5,033 downwards.
TACTTCACCAAGTGGAAATCTTGCTAGTGCCATGTTTCTTCCTGCAGTTCCCATAACTGCCCGATATTTTTTGTAGCATTGTATCATTTCTTCTTCAGATATTTTAGTTGGTTTTGTTTTAAGTTTGAAATCAAGATATTGACCAATTCGTGCATCTTTGAAACCGCGTTCAAATTCTTCAAGAACTGCAGCACCTCCTTTTGCAATTTTGTTTCTTGCAAGTTTTAGCAGATATGGATTCATCAGTTTATAGTCATCCAAATATTCTAGATCTTCATCCTTATCCATTATTCTATCCATTGGTTCACTCAAATCTATGGCAATAATGTGTCCGTCAATTATGTCTGTCCGTAATTGTGTATCTTGTTTATCTTTAAAATATTCAGAAGATGCATCATAAAGAGCACTAAAGACAGGGAATGTCATTTTAACAAAATTAGAATTAAGAATTCTTGAAACCCTATCTTGTAAAGTTTCATAGTTTTCAAGTCTTGATTTGACACTATCTACCTGTGATTTTTCGAGTATTATATCAGAAGAACCAATTTCTTCTGAAAATTTTTGTTGTGTTTCAAAAGGAGAGGAGTCTGACTTAATTTCTTTTAATAGATCATTAGTGAATCTTTTGACAAAATTTGGGAATTCTTCTTCTGCTTCTTTTTTGTACTTGTCAAATTGCTTGTAGCCTTTACTTTTGAAGAGAGCTTGTTTTACTATTTCCTTTCCAGGTTTTGTGCTCAAGAGTGCTTCTTTGCTAAAAATTGAATTGTCTTTGCTACTCACATAATGGCAAATCTTACTTTGCTATTTATGCATTGAGCTCCTTTGTGATTTATTTGAAATAAATTAGGACATAGAATAGAAAAATTTGTGAGAGTAATAGAAGTTTTACAGGAAGCATCATTGAGAGTCTACAACAACGTAAAACATCTAGCAGGAACAGAAGAATCCGGTGGGGACTTTGGAAGAGGTGCTGGTGGGGACATTTCAAGGAAAATAGACATAGTAGCAGAAAAAACAGTTTTGGATTATCTTAAAGAAATTAAATTTGATTGCACAGTTCTTGGTGAGGAATGTGGTCGTGTAGAACTTTCTAAAAATCCAAAAGGGTTTATCATTATGGATGCAATAGATGGTTCAACAAATGCTGTAAGAGGAATTCCATTTTTTTGCTGTTCTCTTGCGTTTGCAACTGACAATAAGCTTAGTTCTATTACAGATAGTGTTGTAATGGATCTTTCTAATGGAGAAATGTATCATGCAATAAAAGGCAAAGGTGCATTTTTGAACGGAAAAAGAATTCATGCTAATGAAAAAAAGCATTTCTATTTTGTAGTTGGTCTTGACATGTCAGGAATTTCTCAAGATTCACTTCAACAACTTGCTCCAATAATTTCAGCATCAAATCATATACGACATTTTGGTGCAGTTGCACTCGAACTTGCAATATTTGCACGTGGATTAGTAGATGTTTTTGTAGATTTGAGAGATAAATTAAGAATCACTGATGTTGCTGCAGGATATTTAATTGCATTAGAAGCAGGAGGATACATCATAGACAAATCTGGAAAATTTTTAGATTCAGATTTAAGTTATAAAAGTAGAATATCATTCATTGCTGCTGCAAATAAAGAATTTTTGGACGATATTGTAAAAAAATTAAAAATCAGATAATAATTAACTATTGATTAAGATATTATCTCAAGATAGAAACAATTTTTAAAATTAAAAGTTATGGCGCCCTTGGCGGGATTTGAACACGCGTCGAGGCCGTGACAGGGCCCCATTCTAGACCGGGTTTTACGAGGAATGGATTTCTCCATATCCCCTCTATACTACAAGGGCGTCGGAATATTTTGGACGAAAATCCGAGTTTAAAGGTTTCCTTTAATCAAAAAATTTTGTAAAAGACTAAATTATACACACCTGTCAACCTTCGCTATGGGTTCGTAGCTCAGCCAGGTAGAGTACCGGACTTTTAATCCGGCTGTCCGGGGTCCGAATCCCCGCGAACCCGCTTTTTTATCATTATAAAGTTTAACGTGTTTGAAAAATAGATTAGTCATTTGTTCAAAGTTTTTCCAAATAACATTAGTTGTTCTATCAGTCCAAAAATAAAAGGAGGTCTAACTAACTCAGGTTTAATTCTGGAAATTCTGCTTGTTTTACTCCCAAATCATGCTGAAGGGTTCTTATTTTTTTAGCGTACTCGATCATTTTTGAGGCATCTGATTGCACTTTAGCAATCTTGTAACCTCTCCATGCTTTTTTTAACGCCCCCCAGGTTTGGCCTGCAGTGTAGTTAGGTTTGTCGGATTGTGGTTGTACGAATTGATACATACTGTTTATCTCATTACGAGAACTTTTTATCTGCGGGCATGTGAATCAAAATCAATACAAAAGTCAAGATTACTACATTAAAATCATGTTTTTCTATTCATAAATTTAGAAAAATAATGGTTTAGTTCTGATTTTCTCTTATTTTATTATAATTTTTATCTTCTTAATAAGATTTTCAAATGCGAGCTTGATCTCATTTGTCCTTTTACTAATCCCTATATGATATGCCTGAATTTTCTTTTTCCTATCTGAAATCATGCGTTTTTGTTCTGATCTACCTGACGAGCCTTGAGAGACTCTCAGAGTGAGAGAAGAAGTGACAGTACTAGAATGAATTATTTTGTATAGATCATTAATTTTGATTACATCCTCCTTTACCGAGTTCCTTATATCTTGAACAGAAAGTGCTGGAAGCGATTTTTTTGAGTTTGAAGCTGTTTGTACTAGTTGCCCAACTATCTTATGAGCAGTCCTAAATGGTATTCCTCTTTTTACAAGATGTTCTGCTATATCAAGTGCAATAGAATAACCAGAATCTATTGCCTTTTTCATTTTTTGATCGTTTATTTTCATTGTTTTGAATACTGCATTAATCACTAAAAGTGAGGATATTGCAATGTTGGAAGCAGGCCATATCGAGACTTTGATTTGTTGTAGATCTCGGTTGTATCCAGATGGAAGACCCTTCAAGTTTGAAAGTATTCCCATTTGATATCCAATTACCTGCGCTGTCTTTCCTCTAATAAGCTCCAGTATGTCTGGATTCTTTTTTTGTGGCATTACACTTGATGTGGATGCAAATTTGTCTGAAAGTTCAATAAATGAAAATTCTGAGGTGGACCAAATAATTAGATCTTCTGCCATTCTACTCAAGTTTGTCATAAGAATTGATATTTGTCCAACATATTCTGCAACAAAATCACGAGATCCAGTTGCATCAATAGAATTTTCTATTAAACCTTTGAATCCAAGCATTTTTGCAGTACTTTGTCTATCAATGCGTAAACTTGTTCCACCAATTGGTCCAGCCCCCAATGGTGATTCATTTACTCTACCATAAGTAACATAAAATCTGTCCAGATCTCGAAACAAGGAATCAGCATATGCAAGTAAAACGTGCGAAAATGAACCAATCTGAGCCTGTTGTAGATGCGTGTAAAGAGGCATTACAGTATTTTGGTTTTTTTCTGCCAATGAGATAAGAGTCTCTATCGCACCTAGAAGACAAGAACATAGAACATTGATGTCATCACGAATTTTCATACGAATGTCAAGTGAGATCTGATCATTTCTAGAACGTGCAGTATGCATTTTTCCACCCGCATTTATTCCAGCTTTTTTTATTACTAGATATTCGATTAGCTCGTGAATATCTTCAGATTCTGATTTTATTGAAAAATTTTCTTTTTTTAATTTTTCAAGTGCTGATAAAATTTTTGAAGCCTCACTTTTTGTAATGATTTTATTTTCAAAAAGCATCAAGACGTGAGCTTGACTACCTAAGATATCATAAATTGCAATTTCTTTATCTTCAGAAATCGATGAGAGAAAATTCAGAGTGTTTTCATCTAGTTTACCATCGAGTCTACTAGCTCTATACATCAATTTAGGAATTAGAATGGTTATATATAGCATAGACGGTTTTTTGTTGTGGCACAAGAAACTCAAGGATTAAGAAGAATGATTTTTGATGAACTAACAAAAATTGTGGATCCTGAGATCAATGTATCTATAATGGAACTTGAGCTTATAGACAACATAGACATTACAGATTCTACAGTTAAAGTAGACATACATCTTACCAGTCCTTTTTGTCCAGCTATTTTTGGTTTTAAAATAGCACAGGACATACATGATTATTTGCTAAAAATTGACGGAGTTAACGATGTAAAGTTAAATGTCTCTAATCATTTCATGGCAGAGGCAATAAACAATCAGGTAAACGCTAGTCCAAATCCAAAAAAGCCTTAGATTTTACTTTCTAAATCCTAAAAGATATCCTCTCAAAAGTTGTATTGCCATAGCTGGATCAACACCTTTTGGACAAACATGACTACAAGAACCTGCAAAATGACATCTCCAAATCCCGTGTGATTGGTCGATTATTTTGAGTCGCTCTTTTTTACCATCATCACGGTTATCTGCTACGTATCGATAAGCTTGTGCAAGACCTTGTGGTCCGATAAAAGAAGTATCAGTAGCCATAGTTGGACATGATGAATTACACAATCCGCATTTTATACAGTAAGAAAATTGTAGGTATTTTTCTACATCTTCAGGAGTTTGCAAAAATTCTTTGGTTCCTGGAGTTATTTCTGAATCTTCCCTTATTATGTATGGTTTCATTTTTTTATGAGTTGCAAACATCTGTTTAAAATCAACTGCTAAATCTCGAATTATTGGAAAGTTATGCATTGGCTCTACAGTTACTACATTTGAGTTTAATTCAGAGATTTTTGTATAACAGGCAAGTGAAGGCTTGCCGTTAATCTGCATTCCACAAGAACCGCATGAAGCTTGTCTACAAGAATATCTTACTGCAACAGAATGATCTAAATTTTGTTTTACAAATAGAATTGCTTCTAAAACTGTAGTCCATTTTTGAACAGGAACCTTAAACTCTGCAAACGTTGGAGACGAATCAGTCTCTGAATTAAATCTCGATATTCTAAGGATTATAAAGTCAGATGAAA
>JABDDN010000028.1:7759-9074 GCA_013287585.1 Nitrososphaerota archaeon | reverse complement strand
TCTTGCCATTCCCATCATAGTACCTGGTAAACTTTTATCGCAACCTGCTATTCCAACTAATCCGTCGTATTGATGAGCTCTTACCATTATCTCAATTGAATCTGCAATTATTTCTCTGCTGACTAGAGATGCTTTCATACCTTCATGACCCATTGCGATACCATCACTTACTGCAATTGTTGCAAATTCTCTTGGAGTACCTCCAGAATCACTTACCCCCTCCTTTGCTTTTTGAGCTAATCTTCCAAGATGTATGTTACATGGAGTGGCCTCATTTCCAGTGTGAGATACACCGATGAAGGGTTTTCCAAGATCCTCATCATTTAATCCCATTGCCTTGTACATTGCTCTGTGGGGGGCTCTTGATGGTCCTACTACAACATTTCTACTAGATATTTCCATTTTGAACACAGTTGGAAGAAAACTGGCATAATTTTAGCTTTACATTGAAAAGTATCAATTCTACGCGTTTTTAATAATTATGTAAGTAAAAAACAGTCTATGAGGATTAGTTTGGTAAACCTACTCTCAATTTTATTTGTATTTTCATTGATTTCATCGGTAATTTTACCTGCATATGCTGAAGTCACATCGTTTCAAACCAATTCTGGATTTTACAGGGGGGGAAACCAGATTATTTTTTCTGGCAAAATTGCATCCGGTGATCCACAAAATGTGTATATTGTGATCTATAGTCCTAACAACTTTGTGCTTTTATCATCTGGAACTGCAGATAATACTAACAATTTTCAAATCGTGGTTGATACTGGTACTCAAGGTAATCAACAAAAGTTTTCAGTTAAGGGAATTTACAACGCTACAGCATTCGTTATGAATAAAGCAATTGGTAAAACTGTGAATTTTATATTTTCCCCTGATGGCTCATCAATTACACCATCTTCACCAGTTAGTCTGACAACAACTCCTTTCTCATCAACAGAAATTGATCTTTCTTGGTTGGCACCTACGATGAACGGAGGTTCACCAATAACAGGATATAAAATTGAAAGAAATAATGGAAATGGATTTAATGCGATTCAAAACACCTTGACATTGACATACCAAGATACTGGATTAACTCCAAGTAAACAATACTCCTATAGAATATCGGCAATAAACTCTGCAGGTGCAAGTAATCCCTCTAACGTAGCGTATGCAACAACCATGTCTACACCAGTGCCAACTACACCAAGTTCACCTGGTGCATCCGCCCAAAACAATACTGGATCTACACAAACTACTGATGCTCAAGCAATTTATGAAGAAATTCAAAAAAGAATTGAAAATGCAAATAAAATTGAGAGTAGGTTTACCA
>JABDDN010000028.1:1571-7749 GCA_013287585.1 Nitrososphaerota archaeon | reverse complement strand
GCAACAGTTAATGCAAGGAAAATCTAACAAAATTTTATTAAGTGAAAATATGAATCTTGGAGATTCCATTGGTAATGTTTCCGCATCTAATATGGAAAAAATATCTGAAAATAAACTATTATCTGTTGATTTTAACAATATATTGTATCCTCTGATTATTTTAGCTGGTGCCGGTATAATTATTGCAGTTCTTTATGCAAAGAAAAATAAACTATGGTTTAATTTTGATTTCAAACCAATGAATAAGAAGAATGTTGATGATCCTACAAAATCTGTAGAAAAGGATGATGATTTTGTAGAAGAGGATTATTCACTTATGATTTTAAGAAATAGACTTGCCAAAGGAGAAATAACAATTGAAGAATTCAACAGACTAAAAGATGCTCTTAAAGAACCCTAGGTAATTAATTTGAAGGAATCAACTCTTGCTAGTTGATCATTTATCTGAACTTGTGTCTCATTACCATATGAAATTAAAATTCTGTCATTGTTTTTGAACACATAATTAAGTATGCTTGGTATTTGTTGATGATTGACGTAAAACTTTAGAGTATATGTGTTATCACTGCAAAACTGTCTCTTGTCTGGAAAGATGAAACATTTATCAGTTAATCCTATGTGAAGTGACTGAAACAAATACCCCATAGTAACATTTGCAGCAAGCATGTGAACAGTTTCACCGTTGTCCTTCTGAAATGATATGTATGGACTTTTTATCTGATAAGCTGGAGTAGAATAATCAAACATCTGACCATAAATCATTGTTAATAATCCTGCATGAATGTGAATCCCTCCAAGAGGACCTGCTCCAGGAGGAACACCAGTTGGAGTTACAGTGGTTGATAATACATAGAAATTATAACTTGAAATTGCAAGAACTGCTATAATACCTCCAAAGACACCAAGAGCTATTAGTTTGTACTTCATCTTTTGTTTTTGATGTTTTTCAACATAACTCTCTCGTTCCTTTACTCGCTCTTCTCGATCTTTTTTGCCCATGAATTGATCAAAGTCAAATTTTTACCCTAAATAACAGTATCTAGTAATGACCATTAGTCTATATCCTACTGAATCAGGTAAACTCACGATACAAACTTTACGCATAAAAATTTCGATTGAATTAATAAGTTGAAAAATAGAATACAGTTAGACAATGGGCAAAAATAAGGATGAACGTATTGATAAAAAACAAACTAACGAAAAACGACCAAGTAAGGCCAAAAATAAGATAATTATAATAGCCATAATTGCAGCTATTGTAGCAACATTAGCAGTTGTTAGTAATAAATTAGATAGCGCCAGCACCACCAGGGCAGATAATGTTCCACTTATTGATGCAATTGAATGTGATATAGGAGAATCCCTTGTTTTTCATATACATGCACATCTTGATATTTTTGTTAACGGTAATCTCATAAAAGTTCCTGCATTTATTGGAATAAATGACAATACCTGTCTGTATTGGCTGCACACCCATCTTCCAGACGGTATAATACACATAGAGTCTCCTCAAGAGAAGGTATTCACGCTAGGACAATTCTTTGACATTTGGAAGTCCACCAGTACAGGAATGCCACCAACTGATAGCGCCCCGATAATCTATGTAAATGGACAAGCTGTGACTACGAGCTTGAAAGATACACCACTACATGCTCATGACGAAATTGCACTAGTGTATGGTAATCCTCCAACTAAAATACCTGCATTTTATCAATTTCCTGAAGGCGAATAAAACCTACTTTTTAATTGATTTACACATGCTAATTGTTTTAGTAATGATCATAGATGCAATGTTAATTTATAGCACATATGGAAATTTTGTTGTAATGGCGAAATGATAAAATGGAAACACGATTAGAAAAACTGCAATCACAAAAATATTTCTTAATTTCTTTACTTGCTAGTGGTTTTGCATTTCTAATTGCTGAATCGTTTGGAAAAGAAACTGCAATTGTGTTTGGAAATTGGATTTTTGTTCTAGCTATTGTTCCTGTAATTTTGTCTGGTATTCTGGTAAAAAGAAATGGTTTGGTGGGAGATCATGGAAAATCTTGGATTTTTTTTCTAATATTTATAGTAATCTGGTTTATGGCTGAACAAATATGGACGGTTGTTGAGCTCTTCTATCATGAAAAACCATTTCCTTCTAGTGCAGACATTTTTTATATTGGGGGCTATCCATTTTATTTTGTATTCCTAATTTTTTATCTTAAACCATTCAAAAAATTAATCTCAAAAAAACTGATAATTTCTACTTTATTGATTGCTATTGCTGTTCTGATACCAAATTTGTACATGACATTTCAAAATAATTCAGATGAAACTCAAACTGCGATTATCTTAGGAGCTATTTATCCAATTGCAGATGCGATTGTCTTAATTCCATCTATGATTGGTGTAGTATTATTTTTTAGAGGAAAGGTAAACTTTTTGTGGTCATTGTTACTAATTGGATTCATAATTGAGGTAATTGCAGATACTGCTTTTCAGTATTTTTCATTAAATAACGACATGTATACCGGAAATCCTGTTGATATTTTATTTTTTTGGATGTACGTCGTTTTTTCATTTGGTCTATACGATCATATTAAAATCTTCAAAAAATCTCATGATCAAAAAAATACTTTTGATAATAAAGAAAGCCTCAGATGAATTGATTTCAAATCCTTCTGACTAGTCTGGCACATCATTTTGGCATTAATTTAAATAAAATGCCAAAACGTAGTATTTTATGAATTGTCTTTTTTGTGATATTGTTGCAGGAAAAGTAAAAGCTCATTTTGTTTATGAAGATAAGACTCACGTCGCTATAATGGATAAATATCCAATACAAAGAGGCCATACGCTTGTCATACCCAGAGATCATCATGAAAGAATCACTGATATGAACACAGAGGATGTTTCTTCATTATTCTCAAAAATTCCTGTTATTGCACATGCAATATTGGAAGTTACTAGCGCAGATGGATTTAACATAGCGCAAAATAATGGAAAAGCAGCAAATCAGATAATCCCACATGTTCATGTTCATATAGTGCCTAGATATTCTAATACTGGCACAGCATGGACAAAAAGAATGATTCCAAATGACAATGATTTGGAAAACCTAGCAGCAAAAATAAGAAAACATGCAGAATTAATTCAATAATTATCCGCTAAATTTGTAAAATGATATACGTGAAGATTTTGACCTTGTATTGAAATTAAATCTTGATTAAATTGCTATATCGCGTATTATTTTATGTTCAATTTTATTATTCTGGGTTTTGCTTACCCCATATGTTGATTTTATTAGGTTTTTTACCAATTCAATATCGTTTTCAAATAACTTTTCATATGGATCTTCACCCACAAATCTTGCAAAAGAGCCCACTGCCTCTTGTGTTGGGAGATTCACATCATCATAAATAATGAAATATTCAGCAGATATTTTTGCAGTATTTTTATCATTTTTATACTGGGATTTTTGAATATGTGCAGGCAATTTTCCTTCAATATCTGTCAGTATGATCAAAGGATCATATCTTCCACCTATGTAATAAGCAGAATCTGTTGTTGTAAAATCAAATCTAACCTTGCACTTTGCTTGCATGCATTCTAAGTGTGCACGTTCAATAAGAATGGTCTTAAAGTTCCTTTACTATGGATTCCATGTCTGATCTTGTCAAACCAACATGTTTCTTGGCATCTCTTCTTGTAATGATTTTTCCATCTTGAAAAACAATCATCGTGGGTACGGCCTGTATGTTGAATCTATCCCAAAGTGGGTTTTCATCTTCATTTACTAACGCTGTTTTTTTCTGTGCCTTGTCTGAATTAATTTCTTCAAAAGTTGGTTTAAAATTTGCACAATAAGGACACCAGTCAGCATAAAAGAGGACTAGTGTTTTTTCTACATTGTTTAAAATCTTGGAATCAAACTCTTCAGGTAATACATGTTCCATAGAGTAAGTTGATTTTATAAAATATTTAGAGCTACCGAAATTGATTTTTTATTATAAAATATGGTTCTACATATCCTATTATTGATTTGGATTATATCTCAAAAATGCCCCTACTTTTCCAATACTGGATAACATTGCACCATACTCAGTTGAACCTGATACTACCTCTATTTTTGTACCTGTTTCGCCAGCAACTAATGACAGATAGTCTACAATGTCATGTTCTGCAGATTCAGAATCCATACTCTTACAATTAGGACATGGTGAGCTTAAAAGTTCCTGAGTTCTTTGTATGAGTTTAGGTCGTTCCAAAATCTCGGTTTGTACATTTTGGCATCTTCTACATGTGACATCAAGTTTTCGTAGATTGGTATCATCAGTGATAAGTATCATGCTTACGACATTTCTTTTTAAAAGATCAATGATATCCTTCAATCCATATACTGCGAGCCCTCTTCGAAAATTAATTTCCTCGAAGAGCTTTTCAACAAGTTTTTTCTCTTCTACCATTCTATAATCTGATAATACTTCTTGTGCTCTGGCAAATGCTTCACGAACTCCTTCTGAACCTGCATATGATGCATCAAGGGTTGCTATAATGTTGTTTTGTAAACGATATTCCAAATATTCTTCTCTTATGAAAGTCTCTTTTGTGGGACCTGGTCCTGATATTATCAGTCCCTTTATTGGGTAAATGTCAATAAAATATTCTTTTGTGGTATCTGCAACTCGGTTATAATATGAGTTAAGCTCCATCTCACGTAATCTTTCAAATCTTCTAGCTGATTGACCACCCTGTCTGTGTTTGCCTGCTACTCCTGACGATGTTTCTGATAATACCTCAAGCTTGTCGCCATGTAACAAACCCCACCCAGCATCTTTTGCATCAATTGCTAAAAACCCAACCATGTTGTCATCTTTTAACATGTCTTTTAGCAAATCAACATGAAAATGATCATCGCATCTGTAAAGAAATGTCTGCAGCTCTTTTGGCGGTTCTATTTCGTAAAGCTTGATTACCTCACTACCTATTGGACCTCCTCCTTCTGCAGGAAGTGCACCGCAAAAAACAACAAGGCCGTTATCAGGAGGTTTTTTGTATAGCTTTAATCTTTGTATTACACGTGAAAGTGCATCAACAACGTGAGTTCTTGTAAGATCAGATTTGATATTATCTGCAGTTCCTTGTTCTTCACGTAATCCGTTTATCACTTCGTGTAATGCTTTCTTTGGTGGTACGTATAATGAAATAAGTTCTGTTCCGCGGCCTGATTTGTCTGAAAGTTCCTCTAGCGTTTTTCGTAATTTGTACATCTTTACAGAATCTTTTTTTTGAATTGTGGGTTTGACCATTAAATGACCTTTTGAGATTATGAATATTAAGTTTGGTTAGAATGAATCTAGAACTTGTTTAAAGAAAGAAAATGGCTGTGCACCTTCAATTTTAGTTCCATTCTTACTATCAAAAATCAAAAATGACGGGGTTGCATTGATTCCTATACTCTCTCCAAATTTTTGATTATCCAAAACTTTTTGTTCATATTTTTTATCGTCAAGGCATTTATCAAATTGAGTTGTGTCTATTCCTACAGTGTTGGCAAATTGATCTAACGAGTTTCTGTTTACCCAGCCAGTTTTTTCTCCTGCCCAATTTTTGTATAACTCGTCATGATATTCCCAATACTTGCCTTGATCATTTGCACAGTACGATGCCTCTGCCGCAAGAACGGAATCTGGACCATTAAGAGGAAAGTCACGAAATACAAAATTGACCTTTCCAGTATCAACATATTCTTTGATAAGTGAATCTTCACTATTTTTATAAAATGCATGACAATAAGTACACTGGTAGTCTCCCCATTCTACTATGGTAATTGGAGCGTTTGGATTTCCCAATACCGGTGAACCGTTTTGCATTAGCGCCTGTGATGTAACTTTGTTATCCTGGGGTTGATGTGGATAAAGCATGTAAGATAAAGCTGCGATTGTAATAATTGCAGGTATGGCAACCATGTAGTATCTGTTCATAATTGTGTTGCATTTTGAATTAAATATTAAGATTGTTAAACCTTTATTTTTCTAAATTTTTAATGATGTCGCGATATTTTTAAAACTGAGATAAAGCCTTGTCAGATTCTATCTTTAGTTGATATGATTATTATTCTCATCTAGCTATTGCTACTCTTTGCTTTGTCATTATTTTCATTTTTTTTCTTGAACTCTTTGTCATCTGG
>JABDDN010000028.1:0-1561 GCA_013287585.1 Nitrososphaerota archaeon | reverse complement strand
TTAGTTGATATGATTATTATTCTCATCTAGTAGTTATGGCTAGTCTTCTCCTAACTCTTTATCGATTTTGTCATTTAATGACTTGTATTTTATGAATCTCTTATTCCATTTAGAAAAGAAACGATACTCCTTTATCGCAATAAACAACAATATTCCTGCAAATATGATGGAAATTATAATAAAAATACTAATTCCTAAAAATATGGTTCCTGTACCATGTGGACGTTGTTGCATTTGCTGAATAGGTATATCTTTTATGACTGTTCCATTTTGTGAAACTAATTGAAGATGTGCGCCTTCCAGTGGCATATTGGCTGTATATCCTCCCATCATACCAGCTCCTTCTAAATGCCTAATGTTGTAGGTGGGATGTCCTAGTAACACTCCTCCTAATCCTAAAGCAATGGGTGCAAAAAGAAGTGCAGATGCAATAAATATTAAAAACAAACGTCTAGAACTATTTGTATGAGCAAGAAGCTCATCTAGAACTTTAAATAGATTTTCTGACTTTGCTTTGTCATTATTTTCATTTTTTTTCTTGAACTCTTTGTCATCTGGGTTTGTTTCTGGTTCTGACATTTTGATATCACTTGGGAATGTCCCAATAAAATGCTTCGCTAACTTTGTTCTTCATTCCTTCTCTCCTTTCGTGGGAACATCTCTTCATATGGATCTAAAACTAGCTTACAAAATTCTCTTCCTTTTTGAGTTACAGCATATTTGATCATCTTTTTACTTCCCCAAGGTTCTTCTGTTTTTTTTATGAATTCTTTTTTTTCTAAACTATCAAGTATGTCTTTATGTTTCATCAGATTCAAACCACAATAGCTTAGAAGGGATGTTTGATTCATTTCACCGTGTTCTGTCAATTTTAATATTATATCCTTTCTTATGTAGATTCTATCTCTATACTCATGTGACAAGGATACCGTCTTATCGTGTGTTAATACAAGTATTAAATTTATTTGAAGTTTTTTCTAACACACGTGCACAAGTATAACTGCCTTTCAGTAACCTTGTTAGTGAACAAGGTTCGACAATCGTTTTATTATGAATAACTATATGTTAGGTGGAGAGTTTTTGAACACTAGTGTAAAGTTAATGGATCATGAAATAAACAACCCCGTTTCTGATCCTAAATATCATGATGACTATACAGTAGAATCTCCTACACAATTTGCCGCATCTACAAGATCTACAAATGATGATTCCATAGCTTTGAAAATTGAAAACCTTTCAAAGATATATGATTCTGGAGCAGCAGGAAAAGTGGTTGCATTACGAAAAATTAACTTTACAATAAAAAAAGGTGAGTTTGTATCAATTGTAGGTCCTTCTGGAAGCGGAAAATCTACACTGCTTAATCTAATTGGAGCCTTGGACAGACCGACTGTAGGCAAGGTCTACATAGGCGGAATTGACATCTTTTCTCTAAAAGATACTGAAATCGCAACTATGAGAAATAATATGATTGGCTTTATCTTCCAGTCCTTTAATTTGATTAACAGAACTACAGTACAAAAAAATGTAGAGTTACCTGCAATAATATCAGGAATGTCAC
>JABDDN010000027.1 GCA_013287585.1 Nitrososphaerota archaeon | reverse complement strand
AGAAAATATAATGTTTGTAGATTTGGGAGAATCAAAGATAATTGAAGTTAGAAATCAGACAAAATGAAAACTCTACATCTTTCAATAATAATTGGTTCTGCAATTGCAATCGTAATTGTAGGCTCTTTTCTCATGGTACTATCATTACAATATGTGCCAATCAAGCCGCAGAGATGCGATTATTATCCAAATACAACAATCTGCCACGGCACTAGTATGAATATAGACGGCGACAACAGAGACTATGACGAAGCACCTGTCTTTAACGATCTGAATCGACCAGTAGAATTTGATGATATCACATTTGTTTATACTGGCAGCAGCACTCCACAAAATGATAACATTGACTGCAACACAGCGTTTCCACGAGCAATTAATGTAACTTGGAGTCATCATCCACCTGTTATAGTAATGTATGGTGGTTACTACAAGGTAAACGAGACTCGTCACTTTACCGTTATGCTACCAGATGGCACAACAAATTCAACAACATTATGCTGGTCACAATTTACAAAACCCAAGATAACAGAGATGATTGATTCAGGAGGCATGGGAACTCCAATCTATTCTGGTATGAAAATAAACTGGCTAGACAAAAACAAGACTGCTGCAATAGTACAACATCAATACCAGACAGAAGACTATTACAATGCGTATATTGCTGAGATTATAAAATGAAAACTCTACAACTTTAAATTCTAGTTTTACCATAAAGAGGTGGAATCGTAATTAGGACATTTTTGTTTCAGGTCCCATCGGGCCCGCTTTTTACTATATCCATCTGGCATGTGAGAGTTTACCAGAACTAAAATTATTTTTGATTATTATTTGATATACAAACTGTTGCTCTTTTCATCATATCCAAGGTCTGCCATGGTAATTACTTTAAAACACATAGTTATTAGATATTCATAGGAGTATATGTTATTGAGAATTCTGACAATAGATGACAACAAGACAATTACTGACATGATTAGCGAATATCTGAATTCTTGCGGACACAATTGTGTAGTTTCAAACGATGGAAGGGAAGGACTGTCTTTGATTTTAAAGCAGCCATTTGACGTTATATTATTAGATCTAACAATGCCAAAATTCTCAGGGTTTGATATTATTGAATCCCTTGTACAGACAGGCAAAATAAAAGGACAAAAAATACTTGTGTTTTCAGCTGACGATGTTAAAGAGGATGAAATAAAAAAATTAAAAGATAAAGGAGTCTACGGATCTATACATAAGACAACTGATATGAATACCATCGAGAAAACAAT
This sequence comes from Nitrososphaerota archaeon, assembly GCA_013287585.1. Classification (GTDB taxonomy): domain Archaea; phylum Thermoproteota; class Nitrososphaeria; order Nitrososphaerales; family Nitrosopumilaceae; genus TA-20. The sequence continues at coordinate 7,897 of JABDDN010000027.1, read as the reverse complement.
TCGAAGCATGGCAGACAAATCATCTTGAGCCGCAGTCAGGACATGTAGTCACTGGTGTGTCAAAGAAAGATTCGCATTTGGAGCACATTAAAAATGGGTCTTGTTTGCTCATGTCTTTTCAATAACAATAATACTATTAAGCCGCGCTAACATTTCTGTCAGTTTTTAATACAAATTTGTCAACCTTACATACGAATTTGTTAGTCAGTATTATTGACTAATATAGAAAAATTAGATATTGATTTTTATGTTCTATAACGAATGACCACAATTATGGCAAAACTTGGCATCCGAATTTTTTGATGCGCCACAAGAAGGACAGCCATGTGAATTAGGATTGTATAATGGTATTGTAATGATCTCTGGCTTTGAAATGGTTTGGTTATTTTCAACCAACGTATTTGCATATTTTTCCAACAGAGGTGAATTTGATGAAACGATCTTTGGAGGAATTATATCCTTGGTTGGCTTTGGTGGCTCGTTTCTGATCTGTGGAGTGGCAAAAACGTTTCTTTGTTGAACTTGGACTGTATCTGGTCTTTGTTGTTGAACCTGAATTGTAGCTGGTCTTTGTTGGTAAATTAATGACGGGGCTGTCATTTCTATATCATGAATTCCTTTTGTAGAATGTTCCTTTTCTTCCTTCATTTTTTCAGATGACCCCTCCATAATCTCACTGTAATAGAAGGACACTAGATGCTCCATTGTTTTTTTCAGGCTCAGATCAAGCTTCTCAGAAATCTCTTTTAGCCACATATAGTGTTCCGTGCCTATTGGTACGCTTATAGCCATGGAAGGATAATCTTTTTTGTTCGTATAAGAACTAGGGTGTATCATAGTTGTACAAACAGTCGTATATGACTAATCTAGAATAGTCTCATTCTTGGGAACCATTTTCAGAGATTGGCATTTCTGATTCTTTTTCAGTTATGTGAATTTTCAACCTTTGAGGGTAGCAACTCATGATATTAGTAATATGTCCTCTTTAACAAAAAGCCAAGTGTGTATTTGTTGGTTACAGACTCTAACCTTGAGGTTCAGATTTACTCGAATTTAAAATCATATAAAACCCAATTTAATTGAAAATCAATGTCAAAGAAGGCATCCTGTCTACATTAACAGGTTTTTTCGGATCTCATACCATAACTATTGTCTGAATTATACCATATCATTTAATCACGTCTGTTATAATGACATGCCTAACAATAGGCAGAAAAAATAAAATTTAAAAATAAAAAAGGAAAAGCTCCTTTACACTAGTTTCGTGCAGGGGTGCATGCTTGAATCCAGTATTGCAGTACGCCTTGGTTTAGACCAGTAAACATTTTTGCATTCTCGTTGAATGTATTGATTGCTTGCTGAGTAGCATCAATTGCAGCTAGCACTACTTTATTTTGTACTGCTTGTGCCTTGATGATTTCTTCAGTTACGTCGTTTGCCATCTTTGCCATAGCTGCTGGAACACTTGTGTTTATGCCAGCTTTTGTTGCAAATTCATGATTCATGGAAATGGCTGATTCTGTTGCCTTTTGCCATGCTGCAACGTATGAACGCTGTAGATTTGTTATTGATTGATGGTATTGTGGTATTGATTTTTCTACCTCATCAAAAAATCTGTCTGCGTTATGCTTGTATACTGAGTGGATTTCTTTTGATTCTGTATGGAATTCTTTTGATTCCGATGTTGATTTACTCATATATTCCTATGATTGGTATCAGCATATATACCTATTGGTAATAGTTGGTAATTAAAACCAACAGCCATAAGAGTTGAAACCATGCCTTTGATCCGTTTTTTGTATGATAACAAATGGTAGAATGCGATCAAATCAAAAAATAATGTCTCTATGCCTATTTGTAAATGATAAACATAGAGGTAGCGATGATATTGTTTAGCCGATAAAGTTGGGCTAGAGTCTGTAATCGCTCGGGAGTAAGCTCTGACACTTGTTTTTCGGTATGGTGTTAATTGATTTTAAAGATTAAATGCAAATTATTCTATCTGTGAATCAATTATAATTTAACGTTTTTTGATCGTCTTTCTATGTTGGGTTCATAGTTCTATGAATTATCAGAAAAACCATAGAATACACTTAGATAAAAAGAAACAAAGTAAATCGATGATGATTATTACAAACCATAAAATTTTGTTATTAATTGGGTTTTCAATTATGACTCCTGTTTTTCTTATAAATGCGTATGCCAGTGATCCGAAAAATTACACACCAGGGATAACTTTGATCGCAGGTGTGCCAATTGACCAAATAGATCCAAATTATAAAAATCTACCAATAGACCATACTAAAGATGCGTATGTTGTTTATTTAGATGGAAACAACCTGTCTACAAAACACACATCGGGAAATTCATTGATTGGAGATTCACCATTTGAGAATGTTGTGATTGAAGGGAGTTGTTTGAATTCGTATGATGTTACAGCTGGAACACAAACAAACGATATGTGTCAACAAGATATCTACTTTCCAGTGCAATATTGGACAGAAACACAAATCGGCAAGTTCATAATATTACAATAAGTGTGTCAGATACATTCATTTTAAAAAGGTTGAACGAATCAGAGAACTTTCTCACGTCTGTATCTGTTCTTAATGTATCTGGTATGAAATTGTCCGTGAGATGATATCGACTTTACCAAGTCTTCGAAGATCTTTTTTGGCACGCTAAAGTACTGGTAGATTCCACCATGATGGAATTCTATTTCTAATATTTGGGCTGATTCATCATAGCCAACTGATCTTATATCACTGGATTTGATTCGTATTCTTTCCATACTTTCAAATCTTATGAAAACTATGATAATTAACTAGTGGAATCCAGCGGTCGCGCTAAACTTTTTGGATTTTTGTTGAATTTACTGACTATGTATTGTACTTTATCATCGCCTTCTGGTAAGGGATTGGCACAGTGTCCACATTTTGGCAAAGTAATTACCGCGTCATAATCAATCTCTCCAATGAACCTGTCACACTTGGAACAACGTACTGATTTTTGATCATAAATATTCATTACACTATCTAATACACGCTTCTCTCTAATAAACTGGCGTGATGCAGAATTTACAGTTGTGAAAAATCCAGTCAATTTTATAGGCATTACATCTTCAATACAATAATTGTCTGAAGAAAATAATGCCGATAAAAATGAAAAAGATACAGAGTATTTAGACGAAAGTTATGATGATGACACCAAAACAGATCAAGTAGAGGAAGATTAGCTAATTTTTCATTCTATTGATGGCAATAACAATCTTTGAAGAATTATTCTTGTTTTGTTTTGTTGGCGTTTGACTTTTCATTTTGAATTGCTTTTTTTGTACTTTCTAGATATGCTATGGTAGTTCCCAAGTTCCCAAATCCCATTGAATTAAGTGATTCTGATGGAACCATAATTATGGTATTGCCTTGTACCTTGATTGATTCGTACAACATGTTGGATTGTCTTAATGCATATGCAACAGGATTATCGGCATACACTTTTGCAGCCTCTAGAAATTTTTGTGCAACTAGAACTTCGGACTCTCCATATGTCACTCTCGCACTTTTTTCACGCTCGGCTTGAGCTTGCATTGACATTGCAGATTCCAACTCTTGTGGTATTATGACCTGGCGAATCTCAACACCGGTTACTTCGACACCCCAGTTACTTGCCTCGCTTTCTATTGTGGTTCTAATATGGGTGTTGATTTCCTCCCTTTTTGAAAGCACATCTTGGAATAATGAAGAACCTATGTTATTACGAAGTGTGGTCTGAGAAACCTGTTGGATCATATTGTTAAAGTTCTCGACATTTAATATGGCATCTTTTGCTCGCTGTTCAATTATTTTGTAACGAAGTATGGCATCAATGGTTACTGGAACATTATCTTTTGTAAGCATCCTTTCTGCTTTGAACTCGCTTACTTTTTCTCTGACATCCACTACGAGAATATTGTCTGCAAAAGGCAGTCTAGTTTGAACACCAGGACCGACCTGTTTGTGATATTTTCCCAGTCTTAGTATTATCGCTCTTTCATATTGTTTGATTATCATAAGAAATGCTGAAACAATAACTATAACCCCTGCAGCTATTGCAAGATAGATTATTGTCTCGTTTTGATAGGAAATACCAATGCTGATACCAATGATTAGAATTAGTATTCCTATTATGACATGAGAACCAGATCCTTTTTGATTTACAAATTTGTGTACAAAATCATATTGTTGATATCCGCTAGACAATTCTTTGTCTTGTACTCCTTTGCGCCGAGTCCAATTCTTGATTCTGCATGCCTTACCTGTCTCATCCAAGTATAAAAATCAATGATCCCCAAAACATGAAAATAAACTAGAAATCAACCATTAAATGCAATGACCTCCATATACAATGTTGTTACAAAATGTTTCCTGTAATGGAATGTTAAGAAATATGGTGGTATTATGGACAAGGTAAAATTTTTTGCAATCTTTATTCCAGTATTAATTGGACTGGCATTTTTATTTAGAATATTAATTCCAATAGCAATTGCAGCAGTTGCTATTTGTATTATAACAATGGTTTTGTTTGGCAAGAAAAATAATATTGAGTTTCTTAGAAAATTTCAATCAAGAGAGCCTACCAAATTTGTCTGCATAGAGTGTGGCTATTACCACAATGAAAATGCCTGCCCAAAATGTGGCTCTAAAATAAAAAAATATTATTCCAAGACATAATGAAAAAAGATATCAGTCAAGGTATGATTTTGAATTTATAATGTCGGACGAGAAAAAGAAGATAAAAACAACACAAGAGGACTATGATAAGGCTCTGGCTTCAGAAGACCCAACTAAAATTACAAAAGAAGAGCAGGAAAGGCTAACTCGTGAAGCAGTAAAGAAATTCAAATCCCTGTCTTGATTTCATGGATTATCAATATGTCATACTAGGAATGGTTTTACTTGGAGGCATGACTGCAGCAGCAATTAATTTGTGGATAAAGCGAAGAAAGGAAAAACAAAGTGACACATCTTTCAATTCAAATCTGAACGAATCTGTGTCTTGAAATCTTCACACTTTTTAGATAATATTACTGCAAGATTAAACAAATCCTTTTTTCTTTTTGAATCTCTAATCATATCATTATACATAACAATCAAACATTAAATGATAAAAAACGAACTTAAAATTATACCGGCATTTTAGCAATAAAATAGAGAATACAAACTAATGAAACTAGTACACTTTATCAAGACAAACTCACAATACATAATTCCTGTCATACTATTTCTGGGATCTTTTTTCATTTATTCGTATAATCTAGAAGGACAGCCTTGGCATGGAGATGAGGTTGTCTATCTTAGCTGGGCTGGAAATTATATCCATTTGATAATGAAGGGTGATTTTTCAAATCCATGTTTAACATCTCTTGATAACTGTCACCTTTTGTATCATATACCTGCATATGGCCTGACCTATAGTCCACTTCGAAATCTTTTGATTGGTTTTCCAATGGATGTGAGAAACGAAGACAATGGATACTTTAACATCTGGGCCTGTTACTGGCAATGCGTCACTCATACCAATCTGCCTACTATTTCAGAATTTACTGCAGGCCGTCTCCTTTCACCACTTTTTGGATCATTGACTATAGTAATTTCATTTTTAATTGGAAAATTCTTTTTTAACAAATATGTAGGCATAATCTTTTCCCTTCTTTTCTTATTTTATGATCTTTGGATATGGTACAGTAGGACCGTGATGACTGAGGTTTACTATGTTTTCTTTAGCATGTTGTCGTTATTGCTTTTACTTTATGCTTTCAAAACTGGACATTTAAAAATCAGATATTTAATTTTAAGTGCCATTACATTTGGTTTAGCTTTTACTTCAAAGATGTTGTCTATAGAATTCTCTGGATTATTTCTTGGCATTATTTTGTTTGGTAGTATGTTCAAAAGAGAGGCTGGTTCTACTTTTGGCAAAAGACACATATCTAAAATCGCTCTGTCTATTTTCCTCTTTGGCATGATAACAGTTTTGTCGTTTTTTTTAACTCTGCCAGGATTTTATGAAAACCCGTTGCACCAAATTGCAGTGACAAAAAGCGATATGGACAATTACAATCGTGATGTTTGGTATATAGGATATCCAACTATTCATGGCATTCAGATTAAAAACATGATAACAGTTTTTCATTATGTTGTGTTTCCAAGCTTCATAGAGAAGCAAATACTTGAACCAAATTCCAACCAGTTTGGAAATCTTAGTCTGACTTCACCTTTGACATATTCAAGTGTTCCATTGAGCGTCTTTTTCTTTGTTGGACTTGGATGTCTCATATACAGAGTCAGAAAATTCAAAAATCATATGCAGGATGGTATAGTTCTAATCTGGTTCATTAGCACTTTTATTTTCACACTTTTGATGGCAAAGGATTTCGCTCTAGAACGATATTTGCTGCCTCTTTTAATTTCAATTCTTTTTATTGCCTCTTATGGATTCTGGAATTTCATCAATGGTATAACATATCACAAAACAAAAATTGCTTTTGTGATATGTTTTGTATTTGCCCATTCTGTGACCGCCTTGCTGGGCTGGCAAAAATTTTATTTTTCTGCAGGTACTACATGGACTAATCCGCTTTCTTTTGGAACTCTGCAAGGATCTCTTGATAATCCATTTACATTTGTTGTAAATGCAACATTTGTAGGATTCTTACTTTTTATGGTGATAATTCGATTTCGAGAAAGAATCCATGAAAATGTATAGTAAACTTTAGAACTGATAAACGACCAAACAATATCATGAGTATGCGATTATACAACATTCAACTTATGAGATATTATGAAGAAGTGTTAGCACAATCTGCACGAAATTATGCTTTTACCGGCGATAAAAAATGGGAACAACGATACCAAATACTTAAACCAAAATCGGATCAATTATTAAAAAATGCTATTAAAATTGCAGACAAAAAAGATAAAGAATTTTTTTTATCTATGGAAAAAGCAAATCTTGATCTTGTGGAGATCGAAACCAAGTCACTTGAACTTGTTAACAATGGACAGGCAAGTCTGGCAGTAAAGCTATTAGAAAGTGATGAATATGAAAGACGAAGAAAAGTCTTACGAGATGGTCTTACTGAACAAGTAGAAACAACAGAATCTAATGAACTGGACACGTCTTCTCTGTCAACCAATATTGTAAGTGATTCTGTTAAAACTATTATAGATCTAGAGAGAGAATTATATGAAAAACTTAGAAAAGCAGATGTAATAAAAGAAGAATTCTTGGCTATGATAACTCATGAATTAAAGACACCACTTGTGCCGATAATAGGCTACGTTGATATTTTACTCTCGCAAAAACTGGGAAAAATAAACGATACTCAAAAGCAAAAGCTTGAGATCATCAAAACCAGTACAGGATTTCTCCTAAAGATGATATCTGATCTCTTAGATGCTCAAAAAATTGAACTTGGGCAGCTGGCAATGACAAAGAATCCACATTTTCTTTCTCAAATAATAAAAGATGTACTTGCAAGGATGCGACCTGATCTAGAACATAATAGTATAATGATCACTACAGATCTTCAAGAGAACATTTCTTGTTTATGTGATAACACCAGAATAGAACAGGTCTTAATCAATTTAATATCAAATGCTATGGATTTCTGCCCAAAAAATAACGGTAAAATAAACATCAAATTACGACTTGAGGACGATACACATGCAAGAATTAGCATTATTGATAATGGGATTGGAATAGCAAAAAGTAAACTTGATAAAATTTTTGTCAAATTCTATCAGATAGACACCTCTTCCACAAGAGAACATGGCGGAACAGGACTTGGTTTGTCTGTTTGTAAGGGTATAATTGAGAGCCATGGTGGTAAAATCTGGGCAGAATCAGAAAAAACTAA
>JABDDN010000026.1 GCA_013287585.1 Nitrososphaerota archaeon | reverse complement strand
CCATCATATTTACAAAAGGCAACTTTTCCTGTATCAAATGATATACTATTATCAATTTGGAAAGAGAGAAGTGATCTACAAAAAGCATTTCCCGAAGTAGCAAAAGGAAATCTAACTAATCTACAGAAATGGGCCACTACAACAGGATGGAATGAAGACACACGTCTAGCTGTACTAATTCCTCCTGGAAATGTTCCTGCCTATACGCAACCTCAATTCCCAAAAAATGAAACATCGTCTGACTCAAGTGACAGTTATACATCAATCCTACCTATTCTGGCGGTTGGAGTCATTATCGCAATTGGTGGAGTATTTGGCTATAGATTCTTTAGTCGCAAGAAAAGTCATACGTGAAGATTAGTCTGTTTTTGTATAATCGTATTATCTTCTTGTAATATTTGATTACTGTTAGACTGCATTTCAGAATATGTAGCAGGTAACGATATTGCAAACATAATTCCTATGACTGTGATGATTAAAAGAAAGTCTAGTTTCATGATATCTATAACATTGATCTAGAATAAACGTAGTTGTACTACGACCATCCTCTGAATCTAATCGTTTCCAAATATGGACACCATATTTTTAATAGTTGGTACGTTTATGCAAGATGGGTTTGGGCATTTGAAAAAAATTTCACTTTTACCTATATTGATAATTCTTGGCGCAACTACAGCTCATGCTGAAACTTCTAATGTAACTAATGATATTCTTTTGTCAATCTGGAAACAAAGATTTGATCTTCAATCTGAATTTCCAGAAGTTTCACAAGGTAATCTAGACAATCTAAAGAAATGGGCTACAACGACGGGATGGAAGGACGACAAACGTCTAGCTGCATTAATTCCTCCAGGACAAGTTCCATATTATTTATTTGATTCACTCTTGTCAATCTGGAAAGAAAGAAGTGATCTACAAAAATCATATCCCGAAGTTGCACAAAATAATTTAGTCAATCTAAAGAAATGGGCTGTAACAACAGGATGGGATCAAGATCCGCGTTTATCAATATTGGTGCCACAAGGAGAAGTTCCGAGTTATCAAAAAAACCTACTGCTCCAAATCTGGAAAAATTCAGCTGATCTTCAAAAAACATATCCTGAAGTGAAAAATAATGATCTAACCAAACTAAGAAACTGGGCTACAACTACTGGATGGAATGAAGACAAACGTCTAGCTGCACTAATTCCTCCAGGGGAGGTTCCAAAATATCTTGATGACTCACTCTTGTCAATATGGAAGGAAAGAACTGATCTACAAAAATCATTTCCCGAAGTTGCACAAAACAATCTAGTCAATCTAAAGAAATGGGCTGTAACATTTGGCTGGAATGAAGACAAACGTCTAGCTCCATTAATTCTTCCCAGTCAAGTTCCAAAATATCTTGATAACTCGTTATTATCCATATGGAAAGAAAAAGCATATCTTCAAAAATCATATCCCGAAGTAGCAAAAGGTGATCTAACCAAACTAAGAAACTGGGCTACAACGACGGGATGGAATGAGGATCCACGTTTAGTGGTACTAACTCCAGCTTACTTACCTCACGAAGATCCATCCTCGTCTTTTCACATAACAGATATGGTTCTTTTATCAATCTGGAATGAAAGAATATATCTTCAAAAAGCATTTCCAGAAGTTGCACAAGGTAATCTAGATAATCTAAAGAAATGGGCTGTAACATTTGGCTGGAATGAAGACAAACGTCTAGCTGCATTAATCCCTCCAGGTAAAGTCCCATCATATTTACAAAAGGCATCTTTTCCCGTATCAAATGATATACTTTTATCAATCTGGAAAGAGAGAAGTTATTTGCAAAAATCATATCCTGAAGTAGCAAAAGGAAATCTAACCAATCTGCAGAAATGGGCTACTACAACAGGATGGAATGAAGACAAACGTCTATCTGCATTAATTCCACCTGGTAAGGTGCCTCAACATTTGACTAATCCTTAATTTTATTTGCATCTTTCTCCAAGCAAAAACTACTGTTTTTTTAATTCATGATTGGTAGTTAATATTTCACAACATGTGCCATTATACTATCCGCTAGTAAGTTTTAAGAAATGATTTCTTTTAAATTTTTACAGACAAAAGAATTCAGTCATAGTTTTACTTGAGATCTCTCTCCAAGCAAAAACTGGTGCTTTTTTGCCTGATGATTATTTGTGATTTGAGAGCCATGAGCAATAATACTATCTGAGATTTGTATTTTTGTATCAATTGAGCAATCATCCATTAGAATAGAGTTTTCTACATCACAGTATTTCAGAGAGCAGTTGTTTCCAATGGAAACATGCGGTCCTATCCTAACAGCTGGGCCGACATTGCAATTGTCTCCAATGATAGCAGGACCAGTGATAAAAGAGTCTCTGGATATGGTGCTATTTTTGCCCAACACTATATTTCCCTTAACTTGGGATCCTTCACTTAATACAAACTGATTTTGTGTTCCTATAGTATCAAGTATTAGCTGGTTTGCATGTAAGATATCTTCTGGAGTGCCTGTATCTTTCCACCAACCAGTGACTGTATCATATTCTATAGTGTTGCCATTTTCCATTAAGAGTTGTAATGCCTCTGTAATCTCAAGCTCGCCTCGCCATGATGGTTTTAGCTTGTCAATGATATCAAATATTTTAGGAGTAAGAAAATAGACACCAATAACGGCAAGATTTGATTGTGGTTCTTTAGGTTTTTCCATAATTTTTTTTATTTTTCCAGAATTAGTCTTGTCAAGCTCTGCTATTCCAAATCTGGATGGCTCATCAACTTCACACAAAAGTATCATTGCATCTGATTTTGATGATTGAAACTTTTTTGTATAATCAACCAATCCCTTTCGTAAAATGTTATCACCAAGATATACGATGAACCTGTCAGTTCCGATAAATTCCTTGCAAAGTCTAATTGCATGTGATATTCCTTTTGGCTTGTCCTGAAAGATGTATGTTATTTTTACACCAAACTTTGAACCATCGCCATAGAATTCTTGAACTTTTTCTGGATAGACATCACCAATTATGATTCCGATCTCTGTAATTCCTGCCTCTCTAAGATCCTCTAGAGCATATTGCGACATTGGTTTGTTTGCAATTGGTAAAAGCTGTTTTGGTCCTGTGTGAGTAAGAGGTCTAAGTCTTGTTCCGTGACCACCGTGAAGTATGATTCCTTTCATTTTTGAACTAAGTAATAATATGTAATATAATTGAAGGCTTCAATTCCCTCATTGTTTTATTAGTTACATGGTAATATTTTCTGCAATATCGTGGAAATTCCACGGACCACACTTATTTGGTGTATCATCTATCTGTAAAATTCCTTTCTCGTGCATCTGCATGATTACATACACAGAAAAGGGCAAAGCCCCTGTCGCGCCAGGAGAATTATAATTTAGAATATGAAATGACATTGGACCCTCTTTCAAAACAGCATCTGGTACAAAGGTAGCATTCTCATTTACTACAGATGATCTGATACCTGCAGTGCCTCTTTTTTTAAACGCACTTGGTTTTATCTTAGGTAGAAATTCTCTTACTCTATTTATCATGACGGTTTTTGACAAGGAAGAAAGAAATTCTTCTGATGCCAATGACAGGAATTGAGGATCAAAGATCACTTTTCTTGCACCAGATCCAAGTATCTCTATAATCTTTGGAAATAGTGATTTTAGATTACTTTGAAAATCATACGCATAAGGACTTGTTACAGGTACTGCGTTAGGTCCAATTTCGCGTCTTCCATCAGCTCTAACAATCCAGTGTGGATCTAAAAACGGATACTGCGAATGTTTTGGCACAGAATAAACACTAACTTTGGTCAGATCTTTGTATTCAGATCCAGCTTCCCAATACTCGCCCCTAAAATGAATATCAGTTAGGTTTTTTGCAACATCCGCATGATGAGCTATATCAATTGCCTGTCCACCTGCTGCATTGATTAAAAATTTTGTTTTTATTGTGTCATGATTAAGTGTATCAATCTTAATGAAATCGTCACTGTGGGATATCTTGGTGACTTTAGTTTCTAGTAGTATAGCTGCCCCATTTGCCTTTGCATCATTTGCTAATGCATTTGTAAAGGCGCCATAATCTACAGAACCGTCTTTTGTGCAATAAATTGCCTTTTTACATTTTACTTCAGGTTCCATCTTTGAGACTTCGGTGTTATCAAGCAACTGAAGTTCATCTTTTTTTAGACCGTTTATCTCACCCCATCTTTTGTATTTTTCTAGCCGTTCGATTCCTTTTTCATCTGTAGCTACTTCTAAGACACCATCTCGTTTGAAAGGCAGGTTTTTTATCTTTGCATAAGTTTCCCACATCTCAAACCCCATTGATGCAGCTTTTGCAAAGAGTTTCTTTTTCTCTGGATCGTAAAGAAATGGTGCATGTACCTTCCCGGTGTTTCTTGAGCTGGTGTGATATGCGACAGTGGGCGCTTGATCTATTACAAGAATAGATTTGTTTTTGATAATAGATGATAGGAAATATGCAATGGAAATACCTAGAATCCCGCCACCAATTATTGTTATATTATTTGTTTTTTCCAATTTTTTTCAAAACAATTTTGTTTTATATTATTTTACAATACTGTATTTTTGATAACAATCGAGTCTGCAATCTTTTTTGAGTCAAGTAGATATTTGTACCACTCTACGGTCCTTGTTTTAATTGAATCTGTAAGTGTTCCTTTCTGAAGCGCTGAATAGATCTCCCTAGATCCATCTCCTACTGTAAATTTTGTTTTATAACCTAGTTTGTCATTTATTTTTTTGAAGCTTATTTTGTATGATCTAGAATCAGGGTCTCCGTACCATTTTTTCTTAAAAGGTATCTTGATGGATTTTGCTACCTCTTTTGCTAGTGAAAGTATTTGGTAATTTTGTTCGTCAGAACCTACATTGAATAGCTCTCCGTTGATTTTATCTGCTGGACTTTTAATTACTTTAACGTAAGCCTCTGCAACATCTTTAACGTGTATGAATGGCCTCCACTGTGTCCCATCTCTCATTATAGGAATTTGTTTATTCTTGAAAAACCCTAGAACCATTCCGTTAACCGCAAGATCAAATCTCATTCTTGGAGAATAACCAAACACAGTAGCAAATCTGAGCAACGTTACAATGAATTTTTTGCTTGCGAGTTTTTTTGCGCTAATTTCTGCCAGTCTGTTAGCCTTTGCATAAGTTGTAAGAGGATTTATTGGAGATTTCTCGCTTAGAAGCCCATCTCTAAAACCATATATGCTGCAGCTTGAGGCCAGAATGTATCTTTTAACACCTGATTCTTTGCTTAGTCTTGCAACTCTTGCTCTTCCTTTATAGTTGATATCCAGCGTCTTTTGTGGATCAAGTTCTCCACTTGGGTCATTGGACAGAGCGGCAAGATCCATCACTACGTCAACATTTTTTAGAATTTTTGGATCGAACCATCTGGTGTCATCTTGAATTAAGGTAAGGCGTGGGTTCTTTGAAACAGATTCAAGTGTTTCTTTACCAAAGAAAAATCTGTCTAGGACCTTGACTTTGTAACCTTCTTTTAACAATCTGGGAACAAGGACAGAACCAATGTATCCTCCGCCACCAGTAACTAAAACATGCACATTTCGGAACATCGAAATTTGTTATTTAACTCTATTGGAATTTTAATTATCTATATACAAAGTTGTTGTCAGAATTCTTTAGGACAGGTTGTTCCATGTCTTTTTTAGACACAATAGGTTTGTCAATAGGCCACTTAACACCTACCTCAGGATCATTCCAAAGAATTCCCCTGTCGTTTTCTGCAGAATACTCTGAATTGACTTTGTAAAGTACGTCAGATTCGTTGCTCAAAACTAAGAAGCCATGTGCAAATCCTTGTGGGACGTAGAGCAGCCTATGATTTTGATCAGAAAGTATTTCGCCAATCCATTTTCCATATGTTGGCGAGCCTTTGCGAATGTCAACTGCAACATCAAATATTTCTCCTCTTGTTACCATCACTAGCTTTGCCTGAGCTTTTGGATCCTTTTGGTAGTGCAATCCTCTCAAAACTCCCTTAATTGAGTGAGAATAATTATCCTGAACAAATTTTGTGTTTATGCCGTTGGTTTCAAATATAGATTCTTTGAAGCTTTCCATGAAAAATCCTCTTTCGTCTGGAAAAGGTTGAGCTTCTACTAAAATTACTTCTGGGATATCCATTTTTTTGAATTTAAAGGGCATTGATAATGTGTGAGAAAGACAAAATAAATACCTTCATAATTTATTTTGATAGGAAACTTCCTCAATTTTTGACATTTATTGTGATGCTTGAAAATGTGTTATTTTATAATTGATATAAGATGCGGGGCTTCTTTTTCCACTTGACTTTTCATTATATCCATAGCTTCGTCTGTGGTAAGTAATCTTAATCCAAATTCTTTCTTAGCTTTTTCACAATTAAGACATGAATATGCAGGACGTTTTGCCTTTTGAACTATGCCTGAAGACGTTATTGGAGAAATTAATTTAGTATCATAACCAAACTTTTCGGCTAGCTTTACAGTAAAAGAATACCTGCTCTCACAAGACAGTCCTGATAGGTGGTAGAGACCAGATTTATGTGATGACGCAATTTTGAGTATGGATTCGGCAAGTGAATCTGCTAGTGTTGCAGATGCAAACTGGTCTGTGACAATTTTAAGCGGTTCATTTTTGTGAAGTTTGGTCAAAAGCCACATTGCAAAATTCATTGGTTTTCCAGAACTCGAGGTTATTCCTGCCAACTCCAGTGGAGTCCATCCATATACAACACTGGGTCTCACAACTACATGCGACGAGTTCTCCAATATCTTCTCACCATCTAGTTTTGATTTACCATAATAGCTTAATGGCAACGCCTTATCATGCTCGGAGTATGGGGAATTTTTCTCTCCATCAAAAACATAATCAGTAGATATATGAATTAATCTAGAACCAATTTTTTCCGAATTTTCATAAAGAGTCCTGACCGCTTCTGTATTAACTCTAGTTGCCACGTCCTTATTGTCCTCACAATAGTCTACATTATGCAGCGCTGTTGCATTTACAACTACATCAGGTTTTATTTCGTGAAAAATTCTGCTCACATCATCTTTGCTGGTTAGATCTAGTTTGTAAGTTGTACAATTTTCTAATTTTAGACTCCTAATGTTAAATGTGCCAAAGACATCGTATTTTTGAATTGCGTTTTTAGCTATTTTGTAGCCAGTTAATCCACTTACACCAAAAATCAGTAATTTTTTCTTCATATATACAAACTCTCCAGAATATTCTACTATTTATTGAAATAAATAAATGTAATTTAAGAACACATCTAGATTTGATCAAATTTTGCCATCCTTGATGCAGTGAAGCAATTTGCCACGATATGAAATGTTGAACGTATTGTATTCAAAAAAGGAATATTGCATTCATATTGTTGAACCAATCAAGAATTCACTGATTTTCGGCAGGGTAGTATGACCAGTAACCAGACATGGATTTCATGGTATAAGCTCCATTCACTGCAGCTTGTTTGGGATGTTCTAATCTCTCTTTCCAAGGACCTATGTAAAAAGTGCCAAGTGCAAGACCAGTACCAGCACCTATTAGGCCTGGCGGTGTTCTGTTAAAGTTTTTTCTCCAAAATTTCTCGGAATAGAATAATGCTATGTAATCTGTGTCCAAACACTCATCTATAAAAATAAACCCGTTTTCAGTAAGATTCGACCAAATGTATTTAATACAAGTATACAACGAGTCTTCGTAGTCAACGTCTACATACGCAAGAAGTATGGATCTGTTTAACTGAGGCAACGTATCGGAAAACCATCCTTTAACAAACTCACAGCATTCTATAGCACCATATTTTGAGATATTTTTTTTTACTTCTTCTAATGTGCCAGCGTAATCACCCTTCTTGTAATCTCGTGCCTGTCTATCACTTTTTTTCGGTTCAGGTAAACCTTCAAAAGAATCACAAATTATTAATTTTCTTCCTGTCAATTTGCACATTAATGAAAGACTGCAAGCTGTAGCACCCTTCCATGTTCCACATTCTATAACATCACCCTTAATTTCTGGAGATATTTCCAATAATTTTAACAGCATGACAAGATGAACTCTGAAGCTAGTGCCAGATTGAATTTTTCTATTGATCCTTAATATTTTTAGTGCAAATAAAATTTTCTTCAGCATTGTTATGTTGTAGGAAGGTTGAATTTTTTTTGAATCTAAAATATGAATTACTACACTAATTACTGTTGGGACATTGATCATAGTACGAAATATAGCAAGGAAATTTTTCATTCTTAGAGACACTACACTTCTCCATTATAATAAATTGTTGTCGGTTTGTTGGGGCTACTTTTTAACAGAAATTGTATCTTCTCATAAGTAACCGCATAACAAATATTCCTTCCATTTCTTCGGAAAATGTACACTTGTGCCATTATAGAATAAATGGATTGTATCAGCCCTTAGAAAAATTAGAAATCTATTTTGTACTGAAGACTTTTTTAATAATTATTTGTAGATTATGCAATTTTCTAAATTTGTCCTTCTAATATTGAATGTCCGAAAGATATAGACGAATTCAATTGCCATAATTTTACGAAATATCCTGCTATTGTTCTGTTTTTTTCATCGTTTTTCTCCTTGTTAACAACGTAGCAAACCCAATAACTGCAACTGCTGCCACCTGTAGGAAAATCCAATCAACATGTGGGAAATGAATCATACCACTATAGAATGGAGTAAAAATTGGAAATTTAGAATCATTGCCTCTAAACGCATCAAAAGAAAGATGTGCAAGCAAGCCACCAATAACAGTAGCACCTAAAAGATAATTTTTTTTTCCAAAAAATGACATTATAATTATGAAGGAAATTATTCCAAATACAATAGAATGGCTCATTCTTGATACACTTTCAATATTCAACAATCCAATCAAGTGATCCGAGTCTACTAGTATTGCAAAAGATCCTGCTAGAAGGAAATACCTCAAGCTAATAGTTATTGCACCTGCCACAAGACCCCACAAAATGTGACCTAAGACCTCTTCTGCGCTAAACGAGTAAAGTGGATTTACTTGGTGTACTTTTTCTGGCAGAAAGATGCCTATTATCGAGAAACCAAAGGCAAGAGCACAATACAGTCCAGCTGTCTTTATAACAAAAACAAGGTCTGGCTTCAACATTTCTTAGATGAAGACACACAAAATATTTAGTCTTATGTAATATCATAAAGATACTCCATATGATCAAATGGAAAATGCCTTATTATTCACAAATCTATAATTTTCTACAAGTTTGTTTAAAAAGTAATCTTGTCATCGGAACACATGATAATGCGATTACAAAAACAATCCAATCAAGTCTTGGAAACTCGGGAACTGCAGCGTTAGAAACGACACCATTTTTTACAACCGTATTATTTTCAAGTATGAGATTATCTACACTAGTAAAATGAAATACTTGTTCATCTGGGTTGTCGGCACTAACGATAATCTTTGAGTTTGCAACTTTAACATTTGTAATGTTAATATCTTTTACAAAATTTGCTACAAACGACTGACCTTTGTGAAGAATGCCTGCTTCTACCCTCTCAATCAGTATATTTCTACTCTTTGTATGCATTTCAAAAATGTTGTGAGTGGAATTTATTATTCTAGAGTCTCTAATGGTTACATTTACACCGTCAACTTGCCATGGCGATATTGGATTGACTAGTGTGATATTTTGATAAAGTACGTTCCTTGGCAGGTCCTGAATGAGAAATAATTTTCCAGCATCTTTTGTTGTTGGAGCAAAACTATTTTCCAAATAGACATTCTTGTATGTTATATTATCATCACCTCCTTCTCTGTCGTGACTGTGCACATCTAATGAAAAGGCTTCATGACCTGTATTGTCGTAATTTTTTATATTTTTTTCATATCCATTTTGTGCAGTAACATTTTTTGCACCAGCGTCCATCTCGATTCCCCTATCGCTGTCTATTAGCGTGAAACCATTAATACTAACGTTTAGTGTATTTTGTCCTGTATGGATACATGCAGCCCAATCCTGTTTGCTACGAACATCCTCGCATCTAATATTCGATAATGTTACATTGTTTGAATACTCAAGCTCTATACCATATCCCAAATTTGAAACGACGATGTTATCAATACGTGTATTATTTCCAGTGTATATTTTTTGAGTAAATTCTTTTGGTAATGGATTTATGGATCCAGATATTTTAATATCTGTAAGCGAAGAGCCATTTCCCATTACTATTGCATTTTTATGTCCAATATTCGAAAAATCAAGTACGGTGTTGTTACCTTGTCCATGAAAATGCATACCCCCTCCAAGAATTATAGTTTCATTCAAGGTATAAGTGCCATTATGAACAAAAATGTCTCCACCGTTTGAAAGATTTTTCATGGCGATTTGTATAGCTAGATCAGCATCTGTATCATTGTAAAGATAATGACTTACCACATAATTCGGGCCTTCTTTGTAAATATCGATAATGCCAGAATTGTTGTCAGCGGATAAAATCACGAAAGTCGGTTTTATGGGTGTTGTTTTGAGCAATATAGATTTAGATTCCATGGATGACTGACCTTCTGGTACAAAGGTAGTTCCAACTAAAAATAATGCCGTCCCAATCAAGATCAATTTAATTTCTTTCACAAGTTACAATTTTACCTAACACTAGATAAAAATTTGCTCACTGGTTCTTTTGTACTTCAAGATTAATAAGGGAAATCACATTGGATATTACAGTACAAGTAAATACCTAATAAATAAAACATGCAAAATATTTAGTCTTATGTAATATGATGAAAATATTCTATTAGACTGGTTGGAGATGCTTTATTATTCATAAATTCGTATTTTTCTACAAGGTTTTCTAATTCTTCTATGTGTTTCATTGCCATTCTGATAAAATTATGAGTTTTATAATTTAGGTTTTGAAAGTCAAGACTTAGATCCTCAAGTGTCGTTTCTGATTTATAA
>JABDDN010000025.1 GCA_013287585.1 Nitrososphaerota archaeon | reverse complement strand
ATTTTGTAAACAGTGACGGTGCAAAAATAACTCAAAGATTCGAAGACACAATAGCCAATGTTACTGCAACTGCACATGAATCTGGTTTGACAGAATCTGTTAATGCTACAGAAGGAGGTAGGGGAGGATTGGAAATGATATTAGATAAAAATGACATTATGAATACATCTGAATTTGTAGCACAGAAAGCTTCAGAACTTTTAGATGCTAAAACTGCTAAAGAAGAAAAAGCAACCGTTGTAATGAATCCTGACTTTGTTGCTCTTCTCTCGCATGAAATTCTTGGTCATCCATCAGAAGCAGATAGAGTACTTGGAAAGGAAATGGCCTGGGCGGGGGGTGCTTGGTGGGCAGGAAAATTAGGGGAAAAAATTGGCTCTGAGAAATTAAATGTAATAGATGATCCTACATTGCCAAGTCTTGGATATTACAAATATGATGATGAAGGAGTTTTTGCAAAATCAAAATCGTTGATAGAAAACGGCGTTCTAGTAAATCACATGCAAAGCAGAGAAACTGCATCAATTTTCAATACTGAACCAAATTCTGGAATGCGAGCTACGGGCTATGGGTTTATGCCGTTAATTAGAATGGCATGTACGTGCATAAAGGGAGGAGATTGGGATCCTCAAGAAATGATAAAAGAAGTAAAAAATGGCTATCTTATTTCTAACATGAAAGTTCCATCTATTGACATGATGAGATACAACTGGAGCATATCATGTCAATTTGCACAAAAGATAGAAAACGGCGAATTAACAGAATTACTTAGGGATGTAATTGTTATGGGAATTGCCCCTGATTTTTTCAACTCAATTGATGCATGTGGAAAAGATTTCACAGTAAGACCGATTACAAATTGCGGTAAAGGTGATCCTATGCAAATTATGCGAATGGGTAACGGTGGACCACATGTGAGGGGGATTGCTACAGTAAAAAGTGTGGGAACATAAATGTCAGATTTAATGGATACATTACGGTTACAAGTAATATCCTGTACAAAATGCAATCTTTCAAAATCAAGAACTAACGCCGTTGCAGGAAAAGGAAATTACAATGCAGAAATAATGTTCATAGGGGAAGCACCAGGAAGAAACGAAGATTTGAAGGGTGAGCCATTTGTAGGTGCTGCAGGAAAAATTCTATCAGAAGCATTAGAATATGCTGGTCTGTCAAGAGACGATGTTTTTATAACAAATGTTGTAAAATGTCGGCCACCAAACAATAGGGTTCCACTGCAAGAAGAAAGAGATTCTTGTCACCCATACCTATCTGGAGAACTTGATATCATTAAACCCAAAATTATCTGTATATTAGGAAATACTGCCTATAGTTCTATCTTAGGTGGTGACTCTATTACGAAGAACAGGGGTAAAATAATTAAAAAAAATGATCAGTTGTATTTTCTTAGCATACATCCAGCTGCAGTAATATACACCCCAACTCTTAAACAAGTCTTAAAAGATGATATCAAAACACTTGTAGAAATACTTGGAAAAATAAAAAAAGGAATTCAAGTAGAGACTTTGTCATGAGAATTATCCCGCGTTCATTTTATGATAGGGATACAGTCGATGTTGCTCAGGACTTGTTAGGCAAACTGCTTGTACGAAGAATTGGACAAAAAATAACCTCTGGTATGATAGTTGAGACAGAAGCATATAGGTACAAAGACGATGCGGCTAGTCATTCTTTTGTAGGTATGACAGAAAGAAACAAAGCAATGTTTGGGCAAGTAGGAAAAGCATATGTCTATTTCACTTATGGTATGCATTATTGTGTAAACGCGGTTGCAAAAAATAATGATTTTGAAGCAGGGGGAGTTCTTTTTCGAGCGCTGGAGCCAATGAAGGGGATTGATTTTATGATAAAACAACGAAAAACCACACTAATCTCAAACCTTACCAACGGACCTGGAAAACTAACACAGGCATTACAGATAACAAAGAAGCAATATGGCGAGGATTTGACAAAACCTTCCGGTCTATTTGTTATTGAAGGTAAGAAAATAAAAAAATCTGAAATTAAGGCAAGACCAAGAATTGGAATTAAAAAAGCAACCGATAAGCTTTGGAATTTTAGTTTATAGTTTTCAATTTTAAAAAAATTAATTTGCCGCAGGTCTTGCTTGCAATAACAAAGTCAAATCCATTGTTTTACCAATTCTGTTTATTGTTAGAACTACTTTATCGCTAACAGATTTCTGGTCATCTACATATGCAATAATGTCATAGATTGTTTTAATTGGGTGCCCATCGATTGCAGTGATTATGTCTCCGCCATGAGGAATGTTGTTGTTATCCAAAGTAGCTGGTACTAATCCTGCTTTGTACGCAGGTCCATCTTTTACAACTTGTACAACAATTACTCCCTTGTAATTTCTGACTAATCCATTTGCTAATGCAACATCTGGATTCATGCTAGTCCCAGCTATGCCAAGCCATGGATGGGCATATGTTCCATTTTTGATTAATTGTGGAACTATTCTTTGAATTGAATTAGATGGGATAGCAAATCCAACTCCAGAAAATTCACCTGTGCTTGTATTGATGGCAGTATTCATGCCAATGATTTCTCCCTGTATGTTTAACAAAGGTCCTCCAGAATTGCCAGGATTGATGGGTGCATCTACTTGAATTACATCAGGTATGTTAAATCCCAAGTTTTCATTTGGTAGGAGGCGACCAACCTGACTAATTATTCCATGCGTCATTGTATCACTCAAACCAAAGGGATTGCCTATTGCAATTACTTGCTGGCCCACCTCAAGTTGTGATGAATCTCCAAATATTAGGGGTGTGATATTTTCATCTGAAAAATTATCAATTATTTGTATAACCGCAATGTCGTTATCAGGATCAGTTCCTACTACTTTGGCAGTGTATGTATTTCCATCAACAAAAGTGACATTTACCGTTTTTGATCCTTCTACTACGTGATTGTTTGTAATAATGCGTCCTTCTTTATCATACACAAATCCAGAACCAAGTCTAGTAGATTGACTTTGAAGCGGCATTCCGTTTACGATTACACTGTTGTCTACAGTTGAGACCTTGCTTGTTATCTGAACAACAGAATTTTCCACTTTTTTAAATACTGATGTAAGATCTGGTTGTCCAATTGATGTTTGATCTGATGAACCAGGAGGACCAGGTCGACCTTGTATTCCCTGTATTCCTTGTGGACCCGGTGGACCTTGTGTTATGGCAAGAGAATTATTCGTAAGGGGATTACTATTAGTAACTTGAATTGTAACTACGGCTGCAAGAATTATTACTGCAGTTATAAGAATCATCTCGGTCTTTTTCGTTTCTTATCACCAAGTGAAATGTTTTGAAAGTAATAGATATTCTTTACGAATCTTTGTTCTTCAACGCACCTTAGTTACCTAAATATACACAATCATAGATTATTGATCAGTGCGAAAACATCAAAAAAACAATAATAAAAATAAATTCTTTACTAGAGGCACAATTATTGGTATTGCCGTTATTGCAGCAGCGGCATCAGTTGGTGGATATTTTTCCTTAGGTACTATGATTCCAGTTAATGGAACCACTCCAGTTTTTGCACCTCCGACTAATATTTACATCCTGGCTACACATGATAGTCAGAATGGTTATTATTTTGAAGAACAATCAACTAGACAGGGCAAAAAAACTCTGGCATCAGGTGCAATAGATGCTTCCATACATGTGATAAAAGGACAACTAGTGGCTCTTCACATAATCAATGAGGATAAAGAGACTGGAACACAACATGATCTAAACATAGATGAATTCAATGTACATACTAAAAAATTGAATTATTTCCAAGCACAGACAATCAATTTCATTGCTGATAAAGCTGGCACGTTCAAGTATTATTCTACACTCCATCCTGAAATGAAAAGTAGCCTGATAGTAGATTCAGGATAGTATCAATAAAACGAATTTTAGAAATTAATAGCCACGGCCAAATATAGCCATTTCTTTACTAGGTTTCTTACATATTATACATGGTGCATCTGATTTTTTACTATCAAAAGGAAGCACCCGTATGTCTGCACCAGTTGTTTCTTCTATTTTTTCTTCACATTTTTGATCACCGCACCAAGGAGAATTTAAAAACAAACCCTTTTCTAACTCTGATTTAAATTTCTCAAAATCTAATACATCCTTTGTTTTTTCAGCTAGGAGGTTCTTTGCTTTTTCAAAAAGACTTTGCTGTATCTCATTTAGCATTGACTCTATACCAATTTCAATATTATCAAAAGAAAGATCTGTCTTTTTCTGACTATCTCGTCTTACTAATACCATCTTGTCTTTAGCTAGATCTTTTGGCCCAATCTCTATTCTTAAAGGAACACCTTTCATCTCCCAATCATGAAATTTGTAGCCTGGTGTAAATTCATCTCTTGTATCAATGTGAACTCTGATTTTCTTTTTTGATAGTGTGTCCTCAATTTCTTTTGATTTTTTGATAACCTGCTCTTTATCAGACTCTGAATAATAAATTGGAACAATTACTACTTGAATTGGTGCCACTCGAGGGGGCAAAACTAAGCCTTTGTCATCTCCATGAACCATTATCAATGCCCCTATCAATCGCCATGAAACACCCCATGATGTTTGCCATGCAAATTTTTCCACGTTTTCTTTATCTAAGAACTTGACATCAAACGGTTTTGAAAAATTCTGTCCTAGAAAATGCGACGTTCCCATTTGGAGAGCTTTACCATCTGGCATTATTGCCTCCATAGTTGTGGTATAAACTGCCCCTACAAATTTTTCTTTCTCAGTTTTTTTACCAGTAATTACTGGTATGGCTAATTCTTCCTCCACTGTTTTTTTGTATATTTCAAGTATTAACATGACTTCCTGTTCAGCTTCTTCTTTTGTTGCATGCACAGTATGTCCTTCTTGCCATAAGAATTCTGATGTTCTAAGGAAGGGTTTTGTTGCTTTTATTTCTGCACGCAGTGCAGTGTTCCAAAAATTAATCTTTAATGGTAGATCTCTCCAACTTTTTATCCATTTAGAATACATAGAATATGCAAGCGTTTCCGAAGTTGGCCTTAATGCAAGCTTGTCTCCTAATTCAGAATTTCCAGAATGAGTTACCCAAAAAACTTCTGGATTGAATCCAGCAAAATGTTTTGATTCTTTACTAAGAAGTGATTCTGGAATTAAAATTGGCAAAAAACCATTCTGATGACCAGTATTTTTTAGCTTTTCATCAAGTGAATTTTTTAACGACTCCCAAATTGAGTATCCATATGGTCTAAGTACAATAAGGCCCTTGACAGGAGCATAGTCTGCAAGCTCTGCCTTGATTACAACCTGCGTGTACCATTCACTAAAATTTTCATTTTTTTTGGCTGTTATACCTATCTCTTTACTCAATTTACATCAATTTGGGATATGTACTAATGAGCTTTCTGGTCTTTAGAGTGGGTCGCCTTTACAAAGTACTTTTCCCATTATTCTACTTTGAAAGTTTGGACAAACAAAACATTGGACAAATCCTATCTCTGATTTAAGAACTGGGCAATCTACGGCTTCTTCTTTCATTCGTTTGAGCATTTTTGGGCTAACGCCTTTCAATTTTAATTTGCCCTTATCATCCATCATACCTGAAGCTTTCAACTCGTCTTTGATCTTATCTGAAAGCTTGTATGGTGCAGTGGCTACCTTGATAGTAACCTCATATTTGTGTGGAAGCTCGCCCATAGTGCTCTCCAGCAATTGCGAAATATATTGCTAGTGGTTTTATCAAAATCCGATCTATCAAAACTTAATATAATCTAGATTTGTGTTGTCAAACTGAAACTAGTTGCTAGCAATTTTTGACGTTGAGGGTGTTTTGCTTGATGCAGAATTTCTTCCAATACTTGCTGAAAAAATAAACAAGCAAGATGAAATTTGGGAGATTACACGAAAGGGTATTGAAGGTGTCATAGATTGGGAAGAAGGTCTCAAAACTAGAATTAATGCACTAAAAGGTATAGACTATAAAACATGCAAAGAGATTGCTGATTCTCTACCAATTATGACGGGTGCAAAAGAAATTTGTCGTGCACTAAAGGCGGCTGGATGGAAATTACTTGCAGTCTCAGGAGGATTTACAATAATGACTGACAGACTAAAAAAAGAATTAGGACTTGATTATGTTTTTTCAAATGAACTTCTTTTCAAAGATGGAAAATTAGATGATGTTATAATTCACGTGGATTCTGACAAGGCAAAATCTGCTAGAATAAAAATAAATGAATGGAAGGAAAAAAAAGAAAACATTGTTGTTGTAGTAGATGGTGCAAATGATATCAAACTTTTCAATATCTGCGGTCTTGGTGTGGCTTTTAGGGCACAGGATGTTGTGAAAGACTTGGCTACTGTAACTCTTGAGGAAAAGGATCTCTCGTTGTTAATTGATATCATTAACAAACATTATGGAATGAATCTTGAATTACAAACTGTTGCGTAATTAGATATTATTTTAAATCCAAAGGTAATAGAATTTACAAATGTCATTAGAAATAATCCCAGTTAAGATAGATAAAGAAATAGAGCAAAATGACGACATTTCTGAATTGATTTTATTATCTACATCAAAACCAGAAATAAAAGACGACGATATTCTAATCGTAACACAAAAAATAATATCTAAACAGGAAGGACGTATAGTACAATTATCCACAATAACTCCATCTCTTCTTGCAACAGGTATTGGGAGTGAATATGGAAAAAATCCACAAGTTGTACAAAAAATACTTGATGAATCAAAACGTATAGTGAGATTAAATGATGGTGTGATAATATCTGAAACTATTCATGGATTTGTCTGTGCCAACGCTGGAGTTGACGAAAGCAATGTCAAGCGGGGATATGTTACACTATTACCAAAAGATGCAAACGCATCTGCACAAAAATTAAGAGAGTCGATAATGAAAAAAACAGGAAAGAACGTTGCTGTAATAATATCAGATACATTTGGCAGACCGTTCAGAATGGGTCAAACAAACTGTGCTATTGGATTAGCTGGTATTTCCGCAATTGCTGATTATATTGGAACAAAAGATAGTTTTGGCAGAATTCTTCATGTTACTGAAATTGCAATTGTTGATGAGATATGTTCTGCATCAGAATTAGTGATGGGTAAATCTCTCAATACTCCTATTACTATTGTAAGAAATTACAAATTTAGTGATTCTAAAAGCAATATGAATGATCTACTTAGGCCAAAAAATGAAGATCTCTTTAGGTAAACCATATGCACAATTATTGAAATAAAGAATATATTCTAAAGTAAGCAGTACGAATAGACGTTGAGTATTTTAAAAGTAGAGCTACATTGTCATAACGAGTTTTCTAATTTTCAGCTTGGTCTAAAAGAAACCCCGTATGATTGTGGAATACGTGTCTCTGAACAATTAGAACAGGCACATAAGATTGGATTGGATGCCTTTTTTATCACAAATCATAATACTTTGGATGGATTTTCAGCCTTGCTTGAATATAAAAAAAACCATGAAAAATTCAAGAATCTAAAAGTCTATCCAGCAGAAGAGATTACTACTGATGCTGGAATACATGTTGTTGCATATGGGCTTTCTGAAACGATAAAATCAGGACAGACTTTAGATGAAATCCTTGATGAGATTAAATCACAAGGAGCTATCTCATGTGCACCGCATCCATTTGCTCTAAGTAATGGTTTACGTGAACAAGCAATATTTTGCGATCTAATTGAAGTCTTTAACAGTAATAATGTTGATAGATATTCAAATCTGCGCGCATCATATTTTGCTAAAAGTAACAACATGATAGAAGTGGTAGGCAGTGATTCTCATGTTGTATCTACACTGGGAAGATGCATCAATCTGATTGATTCTGAAAATACGTTAGATGATGTATTGTATGCAATGCGTAAAGGGAAAATCTCTATTGGGAAAACAGGCTATGTTACAAGTAAAGAAATGATAGAGCACGCAAAATATAAAATTGAAAATTCAAAAGATGACATTATAAAATATTTTCAGCAGACTCATCCGCATATGACAGGACTTTGTACATTTTTAATTAGAACGTTTGAATCCAATCCAAATAGTATAATGTGGACAGCTGTTTATAAAATTGCAGTACATCTGACAACAAAACTTTCTAACAAAATAAATTTCAAAAATCATGATCATACAATTTTGTATGAACGTAACTTGAGGGCAATACTGCCTATGATCCTCACTTGACAAAACATTTTCTGTACACAAGAATAGATTTTAATATCACGTTGCAGTCATTTTAAATTATAAGGTGAACTGAATGTCAGAATTAGGACCAGCTAAGACGATTGATGTACGTGGATTATTCTGTCCCGAACCTGTGTTTAGAACAAAAATAGAAATTGAAAGAATGACAGTAGGGAATGTCCTAAAAGTGATTGCAGATGATCCTGCATCTGAAGAAGACATATCCAGATGGGTAAATAGAAGTGGTCATCAGCTTGTAGAATTAAAAAAGAACGAAAAAGATCTAGAGTTTACCATAAAAAAGGTGAAGTAATACTTGGCAACAAAAGTTGTAAATGATTCTGCAATCTTAAAGAAAATTGGGAATACTCCTCTTGTAAAATTAAATTCTCTTTCTTCAGGTAATGTAATTTCTTATGCAAAATTAGAATCACATAATCCATTTGGTTCTGTAAAAGACAGGGCTGCTTATTGGATGATAAAAGATGGGGAAGAGCGTGGAATTTTAAAAAAAAATACAAGTATCATTATAGAGCCTACCTCTGGCAATACTGGAATTGCACTAACTGGCATAGCTAATCTGCTAGGCTACAAAGTCGAAATAGTAATTCCTGAAAAAGCAAGCGAAGAAACAAAGAAAATAATTGAATCACTAGGTGCAAAATTATTTCAAACAAGTGATGATTTATGTCCAAAGGTTGGTGCCGGCACAGATCAAAGTATAGCACTTGCCAGAGCGATATCCTCTGCAAGACCAGAGATCTATTACATGCCTAATCAATATGAAAATGAAGCAAATTTCATGGGTCATTACAAAGGTACTGGACCTGAAATTTGGAAGCAAACTGAAGGAAAGATAACTCACTTCTTGACAGGTGTTGGCACCGGCGGCACTATAACTGGAATTTCTGCTTATCTAAAAGAACAAAATCCGGAAATTAAGACAATTGCGGTTCAACCTCAACAAAATCACTTGATTCAAGGATTACGTAACTTTGTAGAATCAGACAAACCGGTTTTGTTCAAAAAACGTGAAAGTCTAGTGGATGACTGGATGACAATAACTAACGAAGAAGCTTTTGCAGCGGTAGTAAAATTATTTGAAAAAGAAAAACTTGTAGTGGGCCCATCTTCAGGTGCTGTTTATGCTGCAATGGAAAAACTTTCATTAGATAAAGGATGTGTAGTTGGGATATTTGCAGATGATGGTCGCAAATTCAAAAGCTTGTATGTCCAACAAAAAGTGTTTACAGAGGAACAATTTGACAAGGCACTAAAAGAAGCAGCGCATTTGTCTGTTGCATCTTACATGTAATTATTTTTTATTTTCAGAAAGATACTTGTCTACATCTATTGCAGCCATGCAACCGAATCCTGCCGCAGTAACTGCTTGTCTGTATCTGTGATCATGCACATCTCCAGCTGCAAAGACTCCATCTACACTAGTCTTGGTATTGTCTTTTAGAATTATGTATCCTTGTTCATCAAGCTCAATTTGACCTTTGAATAACTTGGTATTTGGTTCGTGTCCAATTGCAACAAAAAGTGCGCCAACACTTAATGTCTGTTTTTCATTAGTTACTACATCCTTGATGATTATCTGATTTACTTTTTCATTCCCAGAAATCTCTTCTATAACTTTGTTCCAGTAGAACTTTATTTTCTGATTGTTAAATGCTCGTTCCTGCATGATCTTGCTTGCTCTGAGGCTATCTTTTCTATGAACTAGATGAACCAATTTGCCAAATTTAGTTAAAAATGTAGCCTCTTCCACTGCTGAATCTCCTCCGCCAACAACTACTATGTCTTGATTTTTAAAGAATGGTCCATCACAAGTGGCACAATATGAAACACCTTTTGCACTAAATTCTTGTTCCCCTTTTACACCAATTTTTCTTGGACTTGCACCTGTGCAGATTATTACAGAGTCGGCTTCATATTCTTCTGAATAAGTGAGAACTTTGAAGGGTTTGTGTCTGAAATCCACATTGACTACTTCATCATCTATAATAGTAGTTCCCATTCTTTCAGCTTGTTTTTTCATAGATATCATGAGCTCTGGACCAAATATTCCATCTGAAAATCCTGGATAATTCTCAACTTCCGTTGTAAGCATTAACTGACCTCCTGGCAATACTCCTGATATTATCAGCGTATCACGTTTTGCACGCGATGTGTATATTGAAGCAGTATATCCTGCTGGACCCGCACCAATTATGATCACATCATATTTTCTCTTTGTTTCAGGTTTTTTGGACTCTGCTTTGATTTCAGCTTGCACTGATCAATTTGATTTGAGATTCATATTTAAATTAAATCCTGAAAAGCGTGCATAGTCATTATACTGTATTTCAATAAATTAGTATATTTTCAAGTTCTGTGGATAAACAATTTATCATATCAGGTATATGGTAATGAAGACCATAGAACTCCAACGGAATGATGTTAATTATGGCAATCCTTTGACCTTTGGAGACGCTTGGTCACTACAATTTTTTAAATAATTGAAAATATCATCTAGAACTTTTTGATGCTGACTGCAAAGCTTGTTAGATATTGTCTGTGAATGTAACAGATCTTCTTGCCAATGTGCATTGTATAGTTTACAGTCTCTTGACTCACAAAATGGCTGGCCAGTTAAATAATAAAATAATGCTTGCATTGCATATCCCTTGATTATCTCGCTTAATCTTACATCATGATACTCTAGATATTTTCCTTTGAATTGATTTTTCAAAACATCCAAATTAAGTCCCTGTGAGATGTTTTCAAACATTTTTAGATAATATTCGCGAGGTTTTGCCGGGGCTTCAATCATTCCTGTAGTGGATATGATTCCTGGATTTGAACAAATTACTGCTCTTCCATGGTATCTGTAATCGTCATAGTCATATGTGCAAATAAGCTTGTCTGTACAAATCAGATGAAACATGTCTGACTGTGACTCTGACTGTGGTATTGCATTAGCTATAATTTGTTTGAATTCAAATCCGTCATACATTACGATATTGCTTGTGTTTGTAAGATTTGTAAATGAATTCTCTTCAAAGGTTACTTCCTCTGATGCTGGAACGTGTTTCTCAAAAGGAATTAGTGGATTAAAAATCCTTGATGCAGCTAGATCATATGCAATTTTTCTAGTTGGATCTTTA
>JABDDN010000024.1:11833-12662 GCA_013287585.1 Nitrososphaerota archaeon | reverse complement strand
ACTCATTTCAGATATAATAACTGTAAATGAGATTATGTCACGTGGTTTGCATTCTTGAGCATTTATCTTCAGATGCAGATCAAGTAAATCAAATTCTTGTCCTTCTACAATAGTGGATTCATCTACTGAAATATTAGCGGTCGAATTAATCAAGAAGCGTCTGTCCTTTTGGTGCCAACCAAGTTTGACTTTGTACCCTTCTCGACCTACTGCTTTAACATTAATGTCTATTATTCCTGATTTTGCTAATGTATAGCCAGACGAATTATTTACAAAGACGCCAATTTGAAAAGGATTACCTGCTGTGCTTTCTGCCATTTTTTGTATTCCGTCATTCATCACTACATCTACTCCTTTTATGGTCGTAGCTACTTTGGCAATCCATTCGTTTGTCCGTTCTACAATAGCAAATATTCTATCACGTCTTTTTTTGTCCTCTTCAGGTGGAAGTTTATAGTAATCCACCCATGCAAGATAATCATTACTGATATCTTTGATAAACTGGATGCATGTTACTTTGTAGTCTTCTACACTAGACGCTCTTTCTGAACCTTCATCATAAGGAAGACCTTCTTTATCTAATGGAAGCATGTTTTTTATTAAAATATCTCGTAAATAAACCCAATAAATATATGGCAAAAATTTTAAATTTTAAATTGTGAGTTTTTCAGATATTACACAAGATCTTCAAAATGAATTACATTCAAACATGCCGCAAATAAGATTTCTTTTAAAAAAATCTCCTGCACTTGCTTTTACCACAATAAATGAAATTGCAGCAAAAATAGGAAAAGGAGCTCAATACAATCCAGTGATGCAATATGATATT
>JABDDN010000024.1:11362-11807 GCA_013287585.1 Nitrososphaerota archaeon | reverse complement strand
CGCAAAAAGATAGAAGATTTCGAATCATATGGAACAGAGAACATAGGCATGGTAATTGACAGATTTAGAAAGACATTTCCGATTCAAAGGGAATTAATAAAATCAAGAGCATCGGAAATTTTTGGCGATGTACAAATTCAAGATGCATACATGTATGAAGGAAAAGAAGGTGTAAGAGTTGTTTTAGATTCTGGTAGATTAGATGTATTACCAGCGTCATTACATGTATGGGGTAAGTTCGATAGAAAAGTTATAGAGTTTTGTGATTGGCTTTTGGCAAACTGTTATCAACTTAAACCCGGTGTCAAAGGTGCAGAAAGCGAAGTAAGTTCATAAGAATATTGAAGATTTCCAGA
Source organism: Nitrososphaerota archaeon (assembly GCA_013287585.1). Classification (GTDB taxonomy): domain Archaea; phylum Thermoproteota; class Nitrososphaeria; order Nitrososphaerales; family Nitrosopumilaceae; genus TA-20. Next base: position 11,451 of record JABDDN010000024.1, on the reverse strand, counting down.
AAGATCATATACTTCAGCTTTTACTGGAAGAGGTAAATTGTCTACTATCCAGAATTTGTTTTCCTTTTCACCCTCTTTATATGAAATAA
>JABDDN010000024.1:0-11352 GCA_013287585.1 Nitrososphaerota archaeon | reverse complement strand
TGAATCAAGAGAACCAAATTTGAGTGAGACTTTGCTATGATCTGTTACTTTAATTTCTTCCTGAATATCATGAATGTACATATCGCCCCAGGTTGCTCCTTTTACTAGATATTTGTTTTCAATTGCAAGATCTCTCACTGAAAAAACTGTTGAATCCAAGATGGTAAAAAATGGTTTTGCATTATCTGAGACCTGATTGAAATCATAAACTATGTTTACTGGAACTGTTTGGTTTATCTCCTCGTTTGTATTAGGATTTATCTGAATGAAAAGTGTTTGATTTCCAGGATTTGTAGCAGATAAAAATTCAATCTTTGCAGAAAATTTTGTTGTGTTTGTTGAAATATCATATTGCATCACTGGATTGTATTGAGCTCCTTTTCCTATATGCCACTGACTAGCTTCACGTGGAACAACCTCTCCATTTTGCGGTCCTGCAAAATATGTAAACCAAAGTATTCCTATTACACTTGCAGCTATAACACATATCCCAAGCATTAGCTTGATTATCATTTATTATCAGCCAGTATAACGCGTTCTAGAATTTAAGATTAGAAAAGTTTGTCTTAAATCTTGTAAATAGAATAACCATTGATACAACTAGAGCCATTATCATTATAGCACTGACTGGAAATTCTGGAGTTTTAACAAGTGGAGGTGCTGTTGTGACATCAACCTTGATTAATCCAGATAGTGTATTATCAGGAACTGAATTTTCTGGTCCAGTACCAGCAACATTTATGATATAATGAGTAGTCGGAGGAGGTTGGTTGATTATAATAGTTCTAAAATCATCTCCCACTGGTGCAAATAAAGTACTCTTACCAAGGCTTTCTGCAACTGAGCCAACTTTTTTTCCTTGATCATCTACAGTATAGATATCATATTGAATATTTTGAATTTTCTGGTTTGGATCGTAGTTTTGTTCAAAGTACAATGACCACTGAACTGGACATCCTTGATGTGGAACTGCTGGAGTATACCTATATTCAATAATCATTGAACTTGTATCAGTATTTATGGAATGGTGAACTGCAGATGTATCATCTGTAGGACAAATTCCAGCTCCAGCTATGGCAGAAGAAACTATATTTAGAAATGAAGGCGGGGTTTGGCTATTTCCGGTCTCTAATAATTCTACAACAAATTGAGGCGGAGGTGTTCCTTGTGTAACATCTGTATAGACTACTGCTTTTACTGGGAATGGCATGCTAGGTACTACCCACAATTTGTTATCTACACCTTTGTGCCAACCAACAACCCATGCTTTGTATGTACCTCCTTGAACAGTTACTTGTTCTTGATCAATTGGTCCTACCGATTGACCTCCAACTGATCCTGTTCTACCCCATGCTGGATAACTAAAGTCCTTAGGGCTGTCAGAAGTTGCAAACGCATCAAGCCAGATTATTGTATTTCTGTAAACATTGGTATAATCTGCAATATTTGGATCAGAATATGTAGGATCTGGCGTTACCATTCCAAATACTGTATGACCTTTTTGTACATTGTTTCCATCAATAGCAAGAAACTGCACATTATAACCACTGCCATCGTTAGTTTTATTCTGAATCCAAAAGTCAAGTTCTATCGGAGTACAGTTATGCCAGTCGGTAAAGCAAACACTGTATCTGTAATAATCACCTACTTTGAGTCCCTCACCTGGATACCAAGTCTCGGCAAATGCAGAATGTAGTCCAATGGGAATTAAAAATAAACCGGCAAAAAATGCTAAAAGAAAATACTTTTGCATTGGCTGTATAAGAAAAAATCCTATAGTTAAATCTTTCAAATAGGCAAATATAATGGCATGATATTATTTTGACTATGTGCGAATGTGACAAGGTACACATGTATGAAGTTGACTTCAAATTAGATGGAATGGTTGTTGTACCAACGCACAAAAATTGTGGAATTGCCCTAAATGAAAAGCAGGTAGACAAATTCCAAAAAGAATTGGTAAAAACATGGGGCTTTCAGGAAGAAGACGAAAAGTAACACTAGAATCTTAAAAATAAAAGAAAAAGGAGTTTCCTAAATTTATTTGAATGTGGCTACTTGCGACTTACAGACGGAATGTTTGCAAGTACAATTAGCATCACAATAGCATTCTCCTTGCAGTTGGCAATCGCATTCTACTTTATTTTCTGCGGAAGACTCGCATCCGCATGCTGCATCTGTCATAACTGGGATTTCTCCTTACAGGGTTTTAAAGGTTGTCAAAAAATCATCAAATTGGAAAACAGTGTTATGTGCTTCAATTTTTCATTGTAGTTAGAAGATCATTTGTTGTTTTTAAGAGGATTGTCGCTTGGCGTTCAACTACCAACGGATCACTTTCTGTATCAAGAGCAATTTTAAGCAAATGAGCATATTCTAAGTTACGATGCAATGCATCTTTTGTTTTAATTACATTATTTCGATTTATGTAACCAAGGTAAAAGTAACAATCTGAAAGAAGCGAGTTTTGTACCAGATAATCATATTTTTGTTGAATAATTTTTGAATGATTATTTTTTTCAACCATATCAGAAAATCCAATGGTGGATTTTACCATTCTCGAAAGAAGCGATGTTGATGCTCTTTCTATTCCAAGGCATTGGTGGACAACTGAAAAGCTTTGGTTTATCTTATTTTTATCAAATCCACGAATTATTTCCAACATGTGGGTTGGACTAGGTCGTTTTGAATTTATCAAGAATATTGCATCTGCAAGAAAATAAGATGCGCATTTTATCCAAACATCTGCCAGAGGATCTGATGATTTAACAAATTCTTTTGCTTTTGTTGCATAGACACCTGCATCTACAAGACAATTTTGTATATATGAATTTGAAATTTGTTTGCTCTTTGTTTTTATCTTTGTTAGAAACATTCTAAGATTCCATTGTTCATCTATCAAAACTTTCATGTCCTCTAACTGTTTCAAAACACCAACATTAGTTTCAGAGAATGATCCATGATGTAATTTTATAATATTTCCATCTATTTCATGTATAGATGGTTCTTCTTGTTTGTCATCAAACACAGTGATATTATACTCACAACACTGAAAATTAGTACCGTCATTTCTACATCCACCCAATCCTACTGGAAAATTGGAAAGTGAAAGTTTTTCTGGTAGAATTTTCGAATCCATGTAAATTTCATTTTAATTTTTTGCTATAAAGGATCTAAGCTATTAAAGTTTACAAATTTATCCAATGACAAAACATTCCTTTATTTTAGTATAAAAAGTAGTAATTTATCAGATAACCGGTAAACAATTCCAATTAGATAAAATCTGTGAAAATTAATCTGAAAATGATCTTCTGCCATCCAAAACTTAACACCTAGAAGATATTAGCAGAGCCTAACTTGGTATTAGAACTAAACCTACTTCTCTTATTACAATCTTGTCAGAAGTGTTTCCAAAGTTTAATCGCAAATCAAGCATTACCTCGCCTTTGCTTGGATTAACTAGTGTTGGATGGCTTGTCACACAGTTGGGTCCTGTATTTGTCAAATGTGTATCATTTAGTATGAGTACTGTGCTTGAAGGATTCTGTAGTTGATCTAGTCTTATTTGATCAATAAAGCTTCTTGTACTGTTAGAGTCTTCATAACAGACGACCACGTTGGTAATAGAGTAGTGCGGAGGTACTTGTAGGCCTGTCGCTATGACTTTATCGCCACCATTAGTTGCCACATCTCCTATGGTATTTGACCCAATTATAAGACCGCTCATGTTACTACCGACTCTAGAATTGTTTTCATTAAAGGATAAATTCACACTTGGATCGCCTTGCAAGAATTCTAAGTGATTTATCCACATTGTCATGTTTAGCGTAGTTGGTGTTGTAGTTGGTGTTGTAGTTGGTGTTGTAGTTGGTGTTGTAGTTGGTGTTGTAGTTGGTGTTGTAGTTGGTGTTGTAGTTGGTGTTGTAGTTGGTGTTGTAGTTGTAGTCGCAGCTTTTGTCATATTACTTCCTGAACCCTTATGCTGAATGGCATTAAGTTCCTCCTTCAATTTCCAGTATTCACCAGGACCACAGAGATGATCTCCGCAAACATTACTGTGCCCTGATGATGATGCGGTAATATCATATTGAAGTGGAGTAGCGATTGCGGTGGTTGCACTAGAATATGGAATGAATGTACTAGAAAGTACGATAGCTATAATCCCTATTAGTAGAAGCGGGAAGGTTTTCAACTGGCATAAATTACAAAATACCAAAAAGATCTATAAAGTTAGGAATTATTGCAGTTTTTGTCAATTAAGGTCAATTAGAAGGGTTTGTTGACTTTTCTTGTATTCTAGCTAATGTGTTGTAAAAGGTGCTCTAACTTACTGTCAATTCAAAAACTGTAAGGTTCGCATTCACGTATAATACGAGTTCGGTTAGAATACAAGGTTCTAAATTACAAAGTTTGGAAGTTTAAGTAAATCAAAGAGTTCCTTTAAATTGCTATTCTTTATGGTTTTTAGCAAGCTCCTGTGGTGTAGTCCGGCTAAGCATACCGCCCTCTCAAGGCGGTGATCCCGGGTTCAAATCCCGGCGGGAGCATTTTATTATTTTAAAACAGTTCAAAATTTTTTATTTGAAAATAATTCTAAGTTAAAAAAAGTAAAATAAGCATATTTCAGCTTAAAATCTACGTTCGCCACGGTGTTTTGGTAAACATTCGCGACAATATACCGGTCTTCCTTCTTTTGGTTGGAATGGGACTTGGGTTTCTTTTTTGCAATCCGCACAAGTGGCAGGATACATTTTTCTGTCTGCGTCCATGACTTTTTGGGATTTTTATCCACATAATAACTAATAGTTATTCATCTGAAGCCCAATTGGCATTTTGTACAGCAAATACAGTCTAAAATACTGGCAATTACATCTTATTTCGATGGTTGGCCCCCAAGATGGCGGTTTTGGTTTTGATGGTGCAAAAAAATATTCTACTTTAGAGAATTCCAGTGCCATATGCGTTCAGTGTCAGGCAGGTCAACATGCCAAATGTATTGCTAAGAATGATTCTAGCACAACATGTGACTGTGAACTATGTCTAGATTAATTTGCAAAGAAACTTGTAGCATACAAATTTTTATGATATTGTAAAACAACTGAACCATCAGAATATTCTATAACTGAGAGTCCTCTTATGGAGAAAACCTCACCTGAAAATTCAGATGCAAGTTTTTGTGGCATATCCAGTATAGTCTTGTACACATAACCATATTCAGTTGGACAGGTAACTGTCATGGATTGACCGCTTCCATATGCAAGACAATTGTCAAAAGAACCACGTGGTAAATTATCATGGTTTTGTGACAATGGTTGTGGGATGGTAGTTTTCATTGTCTGAGCTTCACTTGTCTGACTTTGAAAAAGATCAAAATAATTAGCAGTTGCAAATCCTAAGACAAAAAAGCCAATAACTCCAAATACTAAAAGTGCATTTCGCATAGTATGTACTTTTTCTGATTTTTGATTGATTTCTTTTTTCTTGCCAGACATAGGAACAATGAGATTAATCTTCATTCCATTTCTTGTCTGAGATGATTCCACATACAGACAATTAGAATGGACTTGTTCCTTTGTTTTAAAACCGCAAATATTACAAATTCGTTGCGTCATCTTCCTACAACTTGGGCACAATGAACAGTTTACAAGAGTCCCACCGCAAGTTCTACATGATTCATCTGGCATTAGCAACCAAAATTTGTCATGATAATTAAGCAATGCTAAGAATTGGTACTAATGATTCATACTAAAAATTTAAATTCAATAATTGTAAAGCAATATGAAATTTTTGTCCGTAAATTGCAGAAAAACTACGGATTTACAGTAATTGGAGTTTGCAATACATTTGTGAGAGGAATTGCAGATGTCAAACTATCCCATACAAATACCTGTACAGTATATTGTCCTGGTGTATTTGGGACCCAAACCTCTGATACAGTAAATGATTGATTAGAAAGCATGGATGCTGAAAACTGTCCAAGAAATACCACTCCTCCGTCTTTGTTCAATACTTGTACAACATATGTGAATTTTTGCTCAGATTTAGCATGATTCGTGAGTGCTGATTCAATTCCAATTTGTTGACCAACCTGAAAGCTAGTCAGTTGTTGCCCAAAGGTATTCACCATTTTAGGAGATGTTAATGTGGTATCACCAAATGAACCAAGAGCATTTGGTATAATTGATACGATTAATGGAAATAATGCAATGGCCAGATAAATCGGCTTCATTAACGCTACCGTGTTACGTTTACTATAAAATATTTACTATACATTCATTCGGGTGAATAAAAAACCAATTCAGACAGTTATTTTTCTTATGACAATCTCGTGTCCTTCATGTATATGAGAAGAATGATTTACTTTTATCATTTCACCCATCTTCAAGTCTGAAAAATATTTTTCGTTATATCTTCCCAAAGTTTTCTTGCAATCAAAACAGTATATTTCTTTAAACTCCACACAGGACACTAAGATTCCACAATATTTTAAGATAAAGTCAAAATTCTATGGGTGAAATGCCTGGCTGATCCTTATTTTCATGAAATTGTATTTTTGAGATCTTGTAGTAAATTACTTCCCCACGCCTTTCAATTACAGCAAGGACTGGTTCTTTACCCATTGTAGTTATTTGCTCTATTTGTTTTTGTAGCAAACCCATTTTTTGGCGTCTTCCTTCGTTTAGTCCAAATACAACATATTTTGCAGCCTTTTCACCAAATTGACCTCTCTCATAAACCCTAAAATCAGAACCAAATCCAAACCCATCTTTTGCTATATAGCCTCTAGACCTCAAATCACGATAGATCAAAAATTTTGTAAGTGCATCAACGTCATATTTTACACATTCTTGCATCATAGAGTCAAAGTTAACTTGTAGTTTTCCTTTCAGTAATTTGAGATTACCGGTATACAAGAGATAAAGAGATTCAAACGGTTTGAGAAAAAACTTCTTTTTTATTATTTCGCCAAAGCCTTTCTGTTCTAAACTGTGTTGCATGTTTTTATCAATAACTAGAGTATGATCCTTGATCAATATTCCTTCAACTTTGGACTCTATATCAGACATCTATTTCATGATAGAAAACATTGGCAATATAACATTACGTACAATAGTTTTCCAAAATAAAGTACAAATCAAAACAATCTAGAAAATTAAACAATTATCAAATTACGAAAAACTATTAACTACTTTTGATTTAATTTACAATCATGTCAAACCATAAAATAATTTATGTACTAATAGGAATAATCTCAATTTCAATTTTTAGTAATTATCTTCTATATCAAAAGACACAACTACTAGAACATACAGTAGATTATTATAAAAATCAAAATAATGAAAATTTGGAAAAACTTTCAAAAATTACTCTTACTCCAAAACAAACATCAATAGCTCCTTTACTCAATAACCAAACCATAACTCAAACAGCATCACATGTCAGTAATTACACTTCTAGTGAATCCATAGAAGCTGTTGCAGTAAGACCAGTGTTAGAAAGTAATGGTGTTTTTGAAACTACTACCTATCAGGGTACTGTAATGAAAATTACTGTAGATATTCGGGATGGTTCTGGTTTAGTATTGGTTAACACCGCCATTCCCACAGGAGTAGATTTTCAAACATCGGCTAAAACATCAGTCATGGTGGCCCAAAAAATCACCAATGTAGATCTGTCAAAGAAAGATGTGATTTTTTCCATATCTTCTGAAAACAATCAAGAACTACAAGCAGTTGATGGAGGAAGTGCAGGTGGTGCAATGACTGTATTACTTTCATCTGAGATATTAGGAAAGGCGCTAAATGATAAAGTGTTAATGACTGGAACAATACAGGATGATGGCACCATTGGAGAAATTGGCGGAGTCACAGAAAAGGCTGATGCGGCAGGCAAATACGGAGCTAAAATATTTCTTGTACCACAAGGGCAAGCAACAGTAGAGATTCAATCATGTGATGAAAAAACAGAAGGAATATTCACCTATAGATCATGTACCGCACAAGAAAAACCGCTTTCTCCAATAACTGAAAAGCAATATGGAATGAAAGTCATTGAAGTTAATAACATAGAACAGGCACTTTCATATTTCAATTCTATAACCTAATCTTAGATTTTGTTGTTGTGTAATTTTCGACTCAAATGCGATCTCACGGTTAAAATATGGGCGTCCAATAATCAATCAAAAGTGTAGTTATGCACGGCGCAAATTATAGAACCGGTAATGGTCAACCGTATACGAGAAAAGAGTACATCAAGGGTAAACCTCAGATAAAAATAGCAAAATTCTCTGGCGGAAAAAGAGACGATTATGATTATTGCGTACAACTTTGTTCAAATGAGAAAATGCAGATAAGACATATGGCAATAGAATCAGCAAGATTATCGGCAAACAAAAAAATCGAGCAGGTAGCAGGTGAAACCGGTTATTTCTCACAATTACGGGTTTACCCACACATATTGTTAAGAGAAAATAAGATGATTGCAACAGCAGGTGCAGATAGATTGCAGGAAGGTATGAGAGGAGCCTTCGGTAAAGCAGTTAGTTTAGCTGCACGAGTTGATAAGGGTCAAGTCATCATGGAAGCATTTGTGAAAAAGGAACACCTAGAGTTTGCAAAAAAAGCACTGCACGGAGCATGTGTAAAGTTACCTATAACACCAACAATAAAGGTAATAAAGATAATACCAATCAAACCTGCATCAGCTTAGTTTTAGTGCGTTAAGAATATCTTTTTGTCTTTTATCAAGAATACCTACGAATTCAGAAAATTCTTCAGGAGTAGGATTTCGTTTCAGAATTCTTCTACATTGATAATAAAATGAGTTGTATAATCTCCCTATTGCAATTCCGTAACCAAACGAATCAGAGTGTGTTTCTAATTCTTTTAATGAATTAATTATTTGTGAAATTTCGTCAGATTTTTCTGCAACCTCTTTGATCTTTTGATTTATTTTTTCTTCTACCTTATGGTCCACATTTTATCTAGAAATATGAAGTTAAAAAATAGTGTTACCAAACAGTACGCTTTAATAGACTAGAATTTTCTAAATCGATTGAGCGGTTGTAGTACAGCTTGGTTAATATGCGGGATTGCCAATTCCGCGACCCGGGTTCAAATCCCGGCAACCGCATTCAATTATTTCTTTAACCCTTTTTTGATAATTTCTAGTGCGTTTACTGCTCTGTCTGGCTTTGGAAGTTGGATCATAAAGACATTTGATTTTCCATATTCAGAACGTGGTGAAGAAAGGGCTAGTAAAGATGATTCTGCAAGAGCTTCAAAGAATTCAAAGCAATCGTTTGCATATAACAATAGTTTTTCAACAATATCTACTTGTGAAAAATTCAAAGACATATCTACAAATACATGACCCAAGTCATCTTGAAGTATATTCAAATTTGTTTCTACAGAAACTGGTTTGCCAGCGATTATTTTCATCATATCATCAAATCTTTTTTCTTCAAGAATGATGCATGGTACCTTGATTTCATTATAATCAAACAGGGTTACGTCCTTGTGTGTTCTTGCCAATAGGCGTTCAAATTCGTCGTTTGACATTATTTTCGTTGCATCTTCCTATAAAAAAAAGATTACATTGGATTAAATGATATTTACTGTTCTTGCAAGCATCCGTACTTTTTCGTTGTCGGAGGAACCAATCTTGTGATCAGCATACCTGTTGTTAAAATAAAGAAGATCTACCATCTTAGATTTGTCAACATTAACTATAATTGTAGATTCTGAGCTTGGGAGATTAGAGTTTGTAAGTATTACAAGCTTATCCACAAGCGCTGAAGATTTTGAAATGTTTGAGATCTCTTCAAAGTTTTTGGCGTGATTTTCATTTATCACAACGGCTATTCCAATTTTTGAGCCATATGGATCTTGATAAACCACGTCAAGTGGTTGGTTTTGCTTTTCCAATTTTCCTATATTTCCCATTTCGTGTGCAAAATTAACAAGATTTGTAACTGCCTTCTTTAACTGTGTCCCAGTTGATTCATCCTCACATGTTTTTCTTATAGATATAAAATCAGATATTGGTACTGCCATTATACTTCCACGAACTTTTAGGCCAGGATATGTATGCTTGATTGTTTCATCAATAGCAATTTCATCTATTTTTTCTAAATCAAGTTCTGATGATTTTTCCATGGCATGGTACAGTATGTTTATGATTGAACGTACACTACGAAACTCTGGAAATTCATCATATAGTACTCTAATTTTCTCATCTAGTTCGTCCTGTGTCTTTTGTGTGAATTTACCTTTTTTGTCATTGTGTTTAATGTATTCTAAGACAATTTCCAAAAGTTCTTCTTGAGAGTTTGATCCTACAAGGTCTATCTTGTAGTTTGCCTTTTCTAATCTGTCAAAAACAGAAGGGCTTTTGCCTTGGATCTCAGCATAGCCTGAAGGTGTTGAGATAAGCAATACAACAGATGCTGGAAGGTGTGCATTTATTATTCCCTTGATAAATTCTATAGAATCTGGATTTCCATCAAATTCATCAATTTCATAAAGAACAATTTTACTCAAGAATCTATGAGTTAGTTTTGAAATAGCTGCCATCATACCAAGTAATTCTTCAAGATTTGTAACAGTATCAAACGAATTTGTGAGTATATTTTGGATTAAATTTGATTCATAATAATTAAACCACTGTACAAGAAACTTTTTTATATTTTCTACAGAAACAGATGCCTTACCTGAAATTATCTCTTCTGCTTTTTGTTTTATTGTCAATCCAGAAAGTTTATTCATAAAGGAATAATCGAGTGCTTTTTTAGCAGAATTATCTCCCTGCTCTGCCCTATCCTGTATATACTCTACAAGTTTTGTTCTAAGATGTATAAAAAAATCATTTTCAAATCCTTTGACAATTGCATTATAAAGACTCGGTATGGTCTTTGGAGATATTGTGGATAAATCAAGAAACGTACAGACTGTATTATGTCTGCTTTGAAGGTTTTTTATATGTAAAGCCAAATGTGTCTTGCCAGATCCAACATCTTGAATCAATGTAATTATTCTAAAGTCACCATCATTTGAATCTCGTCCACCAACTTTGTTGTATAATTCTTTGATACATTCTAAAATAGCTGACTTGGCCTCTTTGTGTCTTTTTCCTCCTAGTATTCTTGCATCCTTTTCTGTTGGAGTTGGACTACTTGGATATGGATTGTTTTCTAATTGATATGCATACATTAGACATTCCTCACATAACCATGAACTAATCCTCGCATAATGATTCCTTCCTGGCCACCTGATGATACTTCATATTTTTCTCTGTGCCTTTCCACAAGTTCAGTTGCCATAGAGTAGAAGTTTTCTGATGAGATTTTTTTAG
>JABDDN010000023.1 GCA_013287585.1 Nitrososphaerota archaeon | reverse complement strand
CAAGGGATTTTTCAAGATTTTATCATGCAGATCTTGTGGAATTATTGGTCAAGTCTCCTGCTTTTGAGCGAGTCATCATATCACCATCTCAGACCATGCCTGAAAATACAGAGGAAATAAACAGAGAAAGAATTAGAACATTGCCCACTGGAAAAAAAGACAATCTGTGTTTTGTGATTAAAGATTTTGATGAAGCATTGTTATTCTTAAGAAACGCCAATCATCCCTCACACAATGTCTTTGCGGTTTGGTCCGAGTCTAGCTCCATGATAGATTCTCTACGAACGTTGTTTGATTATTCGTGGGAACAATCAGAAATCCTCTACTAAATTCCGATATGATGATTATCAAGGAAATGCAGTTGTCTGTCCAGGACTGAGCGCTATGGATTTTATTCAAAAAGAAAAAAGCAATATTTCCATTTTTGGCAGAGCATACTTTTATGCTCAATTGAACAAATTTGGTTCAAATGATGCATTTTGTACCTGTAAAGAAAAGCGAAGAAATAAAAATCAATTACACGGGAGGAAAACTTGATTCATGATAGATAAAGAGCACCCGCACATCCATGTCATACTGCAACTAGAGGAGGCAAGAATAGGTGATCATGACAGATTAGAATCCATAAAAGAATCCCTAAGTACAGGACAAGAATTGCCAGAATCTGACAAGCAGTACCTATCAGAACAGGCTGAACAATTAAAAAAAGCAGTTGAACACCAGATGCTTGCAGACTGGGCTGTGGATTTTATTCAAAAATTAAGAGAAAAAGAAAAGGAAACAAACTCGTATAGAATTGACAGAGAATTTCTTGAACATGCATCTACAAAATTAAGAAACGTAATAGAATCTGAAAAGGAGGTCAAATGGACACAGGATATCATTTCTCAATTAAAAGAAGCAAGGATAGGAAATGCTGAAAAGCTAAACTATATCAGTGAATTATTAAAGAGCGGACAAACCATTGAAGAAAGTGACAAACAATATCTAAAAGAAAATAACATTCACCTCAGGCAAATAGTAGATTGTAAAACAAAGGTCAGACTGACACAAGACGCAAGTAGAAAATTACAAGACCGAGAACAAAATCATTCCAAAAGAGTGGAAAAAATAATACATGCAATTGAAACAGGAAAACTAGTTTCCAAAAGAGATTTTATATATCTTAATGCACGCTATGAAAAATTGCAATCTGCACTAGACTTGCAAAACAGGGCTGACTGGACCATATCCACAATTCAAAAATTAAAAGAATCTGGAATAGGAGATTTTGAAAGACTAGACGATATAAAACAATTGCTAGAAGATGAAATACCTGTTCCAGAAAGCGATGTCAAATATCTCAAGGGAGAATACAAGATGTTAAAACAAATACTAGATCACAAAAAGAAGATAGAGCAGACCATATCCATGGTAAATGAATTGCAGGAAATGGAGATAGGTCATTGTGAGAGACTATCTGAAATTAAAGGATTGTTACAGCAAGGAAAGCCTGTACCAGAATTGGAGACTAGATACCTTGCAAATAAATACAGATTATTAATGATAGTGAAAAAATCACAAGACAATAAAACAAACAAATCAGAGGAAATTGATTTTAATTCCATTTTAAAGGAACTTAGCCACTAGATAAATCAGAAAAATTTCAATCCCCATTTTATAGCCTAAATTAGAGTAACACACAAAAAATAGGCACACTTTTAGATCTTTTTGGCTAGAACCTCACAGTACTATTAACGGTTTAAAAAAACGACGGAGATATTACCTTTCTAAAAATGAAATTGGGATTTTCTTGACATAATCACAACACCAATAATTGAAATTACAACAATCATTCCTGCTAGAGAGCCAAATTCAGGAGTGGTATACTGTACTACCTGAGGTGATATTGATGATGTTTGTGGAGTAAAAGTATTTACTGCAAAAGAAGAAGATGGCAAATTAAAACTAGATGTGGCAAAACAACATGGAGAAAAAGTTCCATATGTGTAATAAGTTCCAGATTCGGATAATTGCGGAACTAACCCTAAATCAAAACTTTTACTAAAATATCCATTACTTGAAACTTGGACAAAGCCCACACTAGTTTTAGTGTTATCAGGCGATATGATCCCAATCCATGCGGATCCATCAGTAGCAGGAACATGACCGCTAAATGTTATCACTGTAGGATTTCCATTTGTTACCACATATTGATTATTATCAGTCATCAATGAACCCACAGTTTGAGTAGGTATTTCTTGCCAAGCTACATGTATGGGCGTGCTTACAGTCCAGCTGTAGTTAGGATCTCCCCAAATAAATTCAACCAAGTATGTGCTATCTTTTTGCCAGCCAGTTCCAAGAATGTTAACTGATTCCGCACAACATCCACTTGTCTCAGATTTTTCAAATAACACAGAACCATCTGTTGAAGAAATTACTCTGAATGTTCCAATAGGATTTTTAAAATTTGGTGAATTTGGATGTATTAGACTAGCATACATATGCAACGTATCACCATAGTTGTATGAGGATTTATCAGTCTGGACAGAAATTAATCCATTGTTTGAATTGGAAGATTTCCAATCACCACATTGCCCAGAAAATGATGCCATTCCATTTGATCCTTGTGCCGATGCTATTCTTACCGTATTACCATTTTCATAGAGATTTATGACAGCATATTGTGAGGCATCTGCTGATGCTGAAAGTCGAACTAGTACGTTATACGAATCTCCCGTTACACAGTTCATATCTCTAGAGGTATCGCCATAGCCGTTAATAGAAATCTGGTTTCCAACAGGTCCAATACTTGCCTGCCAAAAAGTATTTGAAAATATCCTTAATGATGATGCCGCAACTACGTTAATTGCGTAAGTTGTTGTTTTTAATCCTACATGTATGGTTAAAACTTGACCAGTTACAGGAGCAAAGCTGTTAAAGCCTGTCACACTGGTAGGTGTTACAACTCTGGCAGAACCGTCACTAAATGTTCCAATAACCACCAATCCGCTAGTATCTAGTGTGTCCCCAACAGTGTAAGAATTGGTTGCTGGTGTCGTGATTGTTATTCTGGATAGTGTTACTGATAATGGAACAACATTAATTGTATAGGTTGTAGTTTTTGATCCGACATGTATGGTTAAAACTTGGCCATTTACAGGAGCAAAGCTGTTAAAGCCTGTCACACTGTCAGGTGTTACAATTCTAGTAGAACCGTCACTAAATGTTCCAGTAACTACCAAGCCACTAGTATCTAGTGTATCTCCAACAGTGTAAGAGTTGGTTGCTGGTGTTGTGATTGTTATTCTGGATAATGTTACTGATGGTGCAGCAACTACATTGATCGTATAGGTTGTAGTATGTGATCCTGCATGTATGGTTAAAACTTGATTATTTACAGGAGCTGCGCTGTTAAAGCCTGTAACACTGTCAGGTGTTACAACTCTAGTAGAGCCATCACTAAATGTTCCAGTAACTACCAAGCCACTAGTATCTAGTGTATCTCCAACAGTGTAAGAGTTGGTTGCTGGTGTTGTGATTGTTATTCTGGATAATGTTACTGATGGTGCAGCAACTACATTGATCGTATAGGTTGTAGTATGTGATCCTGCATGTATGGTTAAAACTTGATTATTTACAGGAGCTGCGCTGTTAAAGCCTGTAACACTGTCAGGTGTTACAACTCTAGTAGAGCCATCACTAAATGTTCCAGTAACTACCAAGCCACTAGTATCTAGTGTGTCTCCAACAGTGTAAGTGAGTCTGGTTGCGGGGGTTGTGATTGCTATGCTGGACAATGTTACAGGTGGTGCAACAGTGTTAGTATCTGATGTAACTGTAATATTGTTAGTATCTAATGTAACTGCACCAGTTTGTGCAATCAATCTGCCGTTTACCGTTGCACCGGTGGTAGCAGTAATTGACGCAGTAGCAATTATGGTTCCTTTAAAGCCAGAGTATGTTCCAAGAGTTGCGGAACTGCCAACCGCCCAAAAGACGTTGTTTGCTGTGGCACCGTTGGTTAGGACTACATTACTATTTCCTGCTGCCGTAACAAGTGTACTTCCCATTTTAAAAATGTAAACTCCACTGCCACTAAGAGTAAGTGTTCCAGTTATGGCAGCTGATGAAGGAAAGCAATAGACTCCTGGTGAAAGTGTCTGTCCACCAATGTCTGCAACAGTTGGCTCATTGGTTGTGCACGCAGCACTTGTTAGAGCATTCTTTGCAGAAGCGGCATCATTTTGAGCCTGCGCTGCAACTGCATCAGCTGCGTGTGTTGCTCCTGTTACAGCCCCTGGAGGAAAGCCGGTAATTGAGGTACCAGGCGAGAGGCCAAGATTTCCTGTAATTCCGGTGTTACCAGTATTGGTTACAGTCGAGGAACCCAGGACTGCAAAGTTGCCAGCTGTTCCAAGATTCGGTGAAGATGCTGCAAAAGCGTTAGTTTGTACCATGCTTAAAGCTGAAAGTATCAGTACTGACATTATAAAATAATTTTTCATGTTATTTTTTGTCATTTGCTGATTTATGTCGGTAAGACAGTTAAGCCGCGCTTACATTTGTGTCTGTTTCACATACAGGTTTGTCATCATTATGTACTATCTGTCAAGTTAATATTTGAAAGTAAAGTGGAATTGTTTTACGTAAACCCTGTCAAGTCAATTTAGACCCTCGTATTATATGTATAAATTTGTATTATACAAATATGTATATATACAATAAATTCCTACCTATAGGTAGAAAATGAGCAAAGTTATCTTGCAAAAGAAAGGATCTGGGAAACATAATTCCAGAACCACATCACACATGCCACGTCTTGATACCATTGAGATGGTAGAAGATATAATTTCTGATAAGAAGGAATTTAGTTCTAAAAACAGACTCTGGAGAGCTCTTCCAAAGCAAGTACAGTACAAGACATTTACTACGATTTTGGATTATCTGGAAAAGTCAAACAAGATAATGTACGACAAGAAAGGTGCCATTCTCTGGATATTTGCAGACAATCCAAAGCTAAAGAAACTGCACATGAAATCAAAAGTACTTAGATAATCTAGTACCCAAATCTCTTTTCGTATTCTTTATGGTCAAAGGCCTCTAAAATTGTACATGCCTTTTCATGTTTTGTACCATAAACTGTGTATACGAGTCTCCAACCTGATCTTAGCTTGTAACGAAATAATGTATGAATTTGATGCTCTTTAATGTATTTTTTAGGCCAGTGATCTCTTGGAATTTTGTCTCCTCTTGCATAATCCTTCTTGAGAAGATCTAGTGCTTCGTTGATCTCCTTGTAGCTGACACTTTGTTTATCTAACGAGTTGAAGAATTTCATAAAATCAGGAGCACCGCGTACGAATATTTTTTCTTTCAAATCGAATATGATTGATGAAATTATTATTTAACGTGATAGGTGTGAGACCTAAAGGCCCAGCTACTATAATGATATTATTTTAGACATGCTGGGTGTTTTGTTCACTTTACGTAAACCATTGCTCTAGGTTGTGACTTTTTTTCTCAATTGATTTTTTTAACCTGTTAATTGATGTCTCTATTCTATCGCGAGAAAAGCTTCGCTCAGAGGAAAGATAGTTTATGATTCCAGAAAAATCAGTTTCCCCAAATTTTATTTCAGATACGGTAGCAATTGTAGGTTGCAAAAATATTTGCCTGATTTGGTTATAATTTATCTCGTCCAGTTTTTCTTGGATTTGTGGAATATCTTCAAGCTTGCCATGCTCCTTTATTGCTTTAAGTGCAGTTTTTGGTCCTATTCTCTCAAAGCCATTTGGATTAAAATCAGTACCAATTAAAATTCCCACATCAACTAGTTGCTCCCTTGTTAGGGAAAGATCTGCAAGTGTTTTTTGCAGATCAATTATCTCAGGCTCTATCTCAATTGTGGTATTTCGGTTTGGCAACTTTCTTTTGCCGCTGTTTGAAAAGTTTCTAACTAGTTTTTTTGCCCCAAATAGTAACGAATCAAAGTCTTGGCTTGCAGAAGCATATGCCTGTCCTGTTATGGTAAGATTAGCCGCAGTAGCCTCGCCCTCAGACGGTGCCTGGATATATGGAATGCCAAATAATCCTAAAAGATGTTTAGAGTCTTCTACCATGTCGTCTTTTAATATGGATGTCTGCTGGGCATATTTTTTTGCCTCATCATACTTTCCTTCTGTGAGTGCCTTTTCAAACTTGATTGTCGCGTCTTTTTTTATCTGCTTTCGTCTTTCAATTTCTGCAGATTTTAGTGATGGCGGTCTTCCATCAAAAACATAAACTGGTTTTATTCCAAGTGATAAAAAATTAATATTTCTATAAAACAGTCCAGTGATGTGACTCGTGATTCTTCCTCTTGCATCTGTCAGTGGCAGTCCTTCAGGGCCCCGTATTATGGATAGAAACTGGTAAATTGCATTATACGCATCAATAGCAACAACTCTGGAAGAAAATGATTCCAGGTTTGTTTTTTCTCTGTTGCAAAGCGCCTTTAGATCTAGACCCATAAAATCATATCAAAACTAGAGAATTTTTGCTTTCCTATTTCTTGCGAGTTCCAGACTTTGCTTCCCAGCCTCGCTCTATGATTTCTTCATAAATGTTTGAAAGTTTTGGTATAGCTTCTCCTTTTTCAGCTGCAATCTTTACTTTTTCCCGATAATAGTTTTCAATTGCCTTTGCAACTTTTCCATCAATTGTTATAGAAATTCTGGACTTTGGCATTATACCATTCAGATCTTTGATTATTATATTAAAGTGGCAGATATCAATAATAAACTATCTATTATCAATTTTTACACTCAAACAAGCACAAAGCCATCTTTTGTTATTTTTAGTGTGATGGTTTTGTCTTTTGGCAGCCCCAAATCCATCAAAAATTCTTCAACTGTTGTATCATCTGAAAGTGCATATTTTTTACCGTCAAACTCAATCGAGACTGTCTTTTTTGTTAGTACTTCCAAGTGTTTTTATGATATATAGTCTACTTTATATCCTTTATTATATATTTGATCACTTTAAAATTCTAACTGTATTTATTTGCCAAAGTAAGAGATGGTTACAGGCTGCCAGGTTAGCCAAGCGGTACGGCGACCGCCTCGAGATCAAATATACAAGGTAGCGGTTGTGCTTTCAGCACACAGGGGTTCGAATCCCTTACCTGGCGCCTTGAGATTTTTATTTAAATTTTTTCAAAATTTGTGCGTAATTTTAATTGAAAATTTGTAGATTCGAACTAAATGTTTGATGCCTCGTTATGAAGTATAACTAGTTTACAAAACTTGTTGGCTTTGAACTTAAATAAAATCTTTAGTGGTACCATCAAGTATCAATTTTATATAATAACACATCTTACATTATTCATGGCACAAAGAAGAGATTACAGCATAATGGTAAAAAAAGACGGTAAATTCTATGTTGGATACTGCATTGAAATTCCTCAAGCTAGAGGCCAGGGAAACACCAAAGATGAGGCAATAAATGATACTAAAGAAGCCATCAAGATATGTCTGTCTTATTTGGCAGATAAAAAAAGAAAGTCTTCCTCTAAATTAGTAACTGTATCAGTGTAAGCCTTCCAGTACTAGGTTGGAGAGAAGTACTAAAAGCGTTAAGGAAAAAAGTTTCAGAAACCAGAGTTCCAAGAAAAGATGAACTTGGAAAAGGATTGTTGCTTCAAATAATACCGGAGTGTGGTATCACAAAAAAAGAATTTCTAGATCTATTATAAAGCGTTTTTAGATACAAGAATTAATTTTTAAAATAAAAAAAGGGTTGGCGCTCTAGACACTTTTTAGGTCGTCAGCCAAGTCGGCCGAGTCTTTTGTAAGATCAGCGTTTGCTTTGGCTAATGCTTTCACGTCAGAGGCAATATCTCCATGATGATGAAGTTTATCCTTTGCAAGATCCTGTGTGGCCTTGTCTACTGCTGCCAGGTCATGTGCAACATCTCTCTTGTCTGCTGCAATGTCATCACACTCCTTGTCATACTTTTTACTATTACAGTCCGTGCTTTTGTTATCATTATTGTTGTTGGTATTGTCTTTGTCTTTTCTATCTTTTTCATGTGACTTTTCATTGTCTTTGGAATTTGTTTTTCCATTATTGCTATCTGCATAAGCAAGTGATGGAACAACAAGAACCGCACTCAAAAGCAATACTACTGTAAGAGTAGCAAATGAGATTGACGTCTTTTTTGTTTTATCTGGAGTCACTTGATTCAAGTTAATTTGAAATAGAACAAGGGGTACTAAAGTGTCATATTGTAATAATATACTACACACCACTCCCACTTTTGGGAATGAGAATAATGGTAAATGCTATCTAAAAAGGGGGATAGACGCGTCTTTTTTTTTAATTACATAATGGTTTTACTGGTGTGATTCACCTATAATTTTGGTTTTTTCTATCAGGTGAGAATCATACATTCAAGGACTGGGAAAAACTCCAAGCCTGTGGAATCAATATAGGAAATAACAAATGGGCAACCTTAATTCAAAATGCAAGTAAATTATAAAAAAATAGAAGAATGTCCAGTAAGAATTTACCATGTGTTCCTAAATACCAGTCTCCTGGATATAGTACATGGGTGCAGGAATGTCATTGCACAGCATAAGTGCAAAGCATGCAGAGAAAATGGCAAGAGAATTTCTGCAACAACAATATTCTATGATGGAGGTAGTAAAGTCATTCTTGGAAGATGAAGGCAGGGTTTGGTCAGTTGAGGTCCTGACTACATCATATAATGACAAAAAAATGATCACTGAATGTAAATGCTAGGACAGGGACTATTCTTGGCTGGCAGTAAAGGATAACAACCAAATTTTATCCATTTAAAACATCATATTTAACAGAACCAAAATCATAACCCGACAAGAAACAAATAAAATTATGTCCCACAGTTTGAATAAAACCTGATCAAAGCATACTACAGATTCAAAATGAAATCATAAAGAAATAATTATAAATTTAAAAAGAAAATAGAATCTGTTCTCTACACTTTCAGGTCGGCAGCCAAGTCGGCTGAGTCTTTTGCCAAGTCAGCGTTTGCTTTGGCTAATGCTTTCACGTCTGATTTAACATCTCCATGGTGAAGGGTATCCTTTGCAAGGTCTGCTGTGGCCTTGTCTATTGCGGCCTGGTCATTTGCAATATCTTTTCTGTCCTGGGCAATGTCATCACATCGTTTGTCGTATTTTCCACTATCACAATTCTTGTTTTTGCCATCGTCTTTGCCATTGTCTTTGTCTTTTCTATCTTTGTCCTTTGCTTCTTTGTCAGATTTATCCTTTGCATCTTGTGCTGCCTTGTCTGCTGCTGCCTTGTCAGCTTTATCCTTTGCATCTTTTGCATCTTGTGCTGCCTTGTCTGCTGCTGCCTTGTCAGCTTTATCCTTTGCATCTTTTGCATCTTGTGCTGCCTTGTCTGCTGCTGCCTTGTCAGCTTTATCCTTTGCATCTTTTGCATCTTGTGCTGCCTTGTCTGCTGCTGCCTTGTCAGCTTTATCCTTTGCATCTTTTGCATCTTGTGCTGCCTTGTCTGCTGCTGCCTTGTCAGCTTTATCCTTTGCATCTTTTGCATCTTGTGCTGCCTTGTCTGCTGCGGCCTTGTCAGCTTTATCCTTTGCATCTTTTGCATCTTGTGCTGCCTTGTCTGCTGCGGCCTTGTCAGCTTTATCCTTTGCATCTTTTGCAGCTTGATCATTCTTAACATTATTTTTAGAATCATTTCCTTTAGCTGCATATGCTGTAATTGGTGAAAATAATGCAGAGCCTAGTAGTATTACCATCATCATTGCAGCTAAACCGATATACAACTTTCTTGTTTCTCTTACGCTATTATTAGACAACTACCGATCGATCAAATATGCTATATTAAAGCATTGTGTAATAAAAAAAACAAACAGGGGTAATTTCCACTTTTGGAAATTACCATTATATTTAAAATTTATCCCATAGTTGAAAAATCACATAATCAGTTACACATGTAGGAAATTAATCATACCACTTGAAAACTTTCTAGTTTTTTTAATTCTTTTGCAATGTTCATTCCAGTTAAAATAAAATTATAATAAATTTTCTTGCTTTGGTTTTAGTTATTAGTTGTTTCATATTCTTTTTCTGAATTTTTTTACCATCATTAGTTTACATTTGTATATGAAATAATTAATTTCACTTTCTGGTACAGTTTCTTTTCTTCAAATATTTTAATTTCGATAAATCTTTTAGGATTCCCTGAACATGTGATTGGTTTTACTTGTTGCCATGAACAGATTCTCTGTCATACATTGTACCCAGAATTTTTATTTCTCTACTTTTGTCAATCTATCTTCATTAGTACAAAGTGTATCACATGCAACCAAGTTTGCACAATAAATGATAAAAATAATTACCGGAATTTACAATGTTGTAAAAGATGATTGCTATTTGTTATTGGTCGATAAATTAAATTCCACTCCATTCATCATCGTCATCCTTTTGAATTTTCATGTCTGCACTTTTATCTTCATCTTGAATTTTTGTTCTTGTGCTTTCCTCATCTTCTTTCATTGGAGTGCTGGTTTCTGAAACTTTTTGCGCTGACTTGGATCTTTTTGCTATCAGATTAATTACAACTATACCAACTATAACTGCAACAAAAGCTCCAACATAAATTAACAATGTTTGATCTGTTTTTTGAATTCCTGCTATTGTAGTCTTATTTGCGTTGTTATATGTAAGATTCATTTTGTTTAATGCATCAACGTTTGCAGGATCAACGGCAAGAACTTTGCCATAATAAGAATTTGCTACATTATGCTTGCCCAGATTATCATATGCAAGACCTATGTTGTACAATGCATCGGTGTCATTTGCATTAATAGCAAGAACCTTGGTATAAGATGAGATTGCTTCATTGTATTTGCCCAAATTTGCAAGATCAACGCCTTTGTTGTTTAATGTGTCTGTGTCATTTGGAGTAATAGCAAGAACCTTGTCATAGTATGAGATTGCATCGTTTGTCTTGTTCAGTCTATCAAGTGCAAGAGCTTTGTTATAGAGTGCATTTATGTTGGCAGGGTCTATGCTTAGTGTCTTGTCATAGTATGATATTGCGTCTTGGTATTTGCCTTGGTCAAAAAGGGCATTTCCTTGCTTGTAAAAGTCTTCAGGCAGACCAGCGGGCGTGGTTGCGTTGTATACTGGTACTGATTTCACAGTATGAGATTCAACAGGTGAGGTGTTCTTTGGAGTTGCAGATACTGTATCTTTCATAGTAAGAGATTCAGGAAGTGAGGTGCTATTTGACAGAGTTGGAGATTTAACAGGTGACGTATTATTTGACAGAGTCAGAGATATTGTATCTTTCATAGTAGGTGATTCATAAACAGACGCATGAAATGGTGCGTGGGCATAGGATTTATTTGAAAATACTTGTGCATCACTTTGATTAAAGTTGGAAAACATTACCAATAAAGACAGCAATAATACAAATCCGCATAATTTCATGCATATGGTACCTTCTTTCATGATTGAAAAGGTTGTGTTTTTTTCTTGAAGAGTGATGGTTTGGATCATATCATGAAGGAGATACAAAATAAAAATTTGTGAGCATTCTTAATGAGATTGCAACAAGCCAAATACAAATTGGTATAGTCACAAGCATTCCGTTTGTATGCCTCATAAGATAAGTCAATCCAATTGCTGCAGGTATTTGAAATGGAATATCATAGAGCACTCTGGATTGAATTATGCCGTCGCCAACTAAAAGCGGTAAAACTGCTAAAGCTAAAAAAATTATGATAAAAATGCTAGACAGTTCCCGTGAATTAGAACGATAAAGCCAATAAAGTCCAAGTGAAAAAATTATAAAGACGCTGAATTGGCCGCCGCCATAATTTTGTACAGTATCTGTCAAGTTACTCCACAGTGAAGGCAATTGTCCTGTCCCTGCACCACCTGCAAGAGCAACATCACTTGTTATGCCTCCGCTAGTACCTGTCAAACTAGATCTAGCAACATCAATTGCAACCGAGGATAGAACAACTACTAAAAGGAAAATTATGTTTTTTCTTGTATACTGATTCATTTTGTACATTACAGCAAGAAATAGTCCTTCAAACATTGCAAATATGGTCCAGGTGTTAGCATGAGAAAACACCAAAAGTATCATGAGTATGGAGTATGCCAGTAGATTCAGTTTATTGGCTGCCTTGAGGAATCGGATAAGAAATACCAATGATAAATATCCAATAATTAAGGCAAACCAGTTTGCATAAATGCCTGAATACATCCCTATTAAAGTCTGAAACGAGACAGCCGTAAGAAACGATGCCAGCAATGAGGCAGTATCATTAGATGTCAGCTCGCGTGTTAAAAAAAAGATGACCAAAACAAGGGCCGGGGCAAGTATTATTGGCATTCGATCTACCACATAGGAGGTGTTGGCATGCGCGATTTTCACAACTGTATATAAAAATAAGGAAAATGCCGATCTGTCCTTGGAATATGTTATGGTAAAAACATTGTGAGCAAATTCTTGAGGATTATTTGATTCCATCAATTTGTTTATCATGATAGCGTAATCCCCACTGTCAGAGCCCACCTGCTGATTATCAGAGTTAATTGCAGGCTGATGCGGAATTAGTGCAATTGTAATAGATAGCAGCATAAAAAGCAAAAGATAAAGAGTTTTAGTTTTTGACTTTACACTATAATTAGAAACTGGATGGACTATATTTTTGATTTTTATTCTAACAATCCATTTCTGTATAAACAACTTGATTGGAGATCCTAATATTAGAAAAAATATCAAGATAGGAGAGAGACTGGAAAGTAACAAGAATATTTCATAGGAATAGTCGTGTATTGGAATTGATTTTTGAGTAACGGAAAAAAGTGGTGCAGATGATATTACAATACCAACAAAACCAATTATGATGCCAATTATTGCAAGATAAGCTAGTGGCAAGTTTGAAGTATGTAGAATTTTTTTTGGTGTTAATTTGTTATAAATTAAAAACGATATCACGATAGGAATTGAAATCAAGGCAACAATATCAAAAAGTGTTTCAATTTTAGCCGATGCGGCAATTATAGCTATGATACCATAAATTGCAGATGTGACAATTTTTGCTCTTCCCATTACGGACAAAGCAAGCCACAAAACCATTCCAGATGCAATAATTAAATGATCAAAATATTTGTCAATTATAAAAGTGGTAAAGGGATGGTGATAGTTTACACGATTTTCTAATGGAGATACGTCAGCTTGAAAGTAAGAACCAATTGTGTAAGCATAAAAAAATAAAATTAATGCAAGTACTGCAGAAGATATTATCAATGCAGACGGATTTCCTCTACCCAGAATCTTTGCTATATTAAGACTAGAAATCATTTTTTTTACTTGATAAAATATAAGAATTCATGAGATTATAAAACAAATGTTCGCATATTCCCAACCGTGGAAATTCTTCACATAAAGCCATGATACCAAAAGTGGTAATGGAGTAGAATAACAGATCAATCTTTATAATCTATAGACCCGATTTATAATGAATCATGGACTTAGCCACCTTAAAGAAATACGACTCTAGTGGGATGTATAAAATTTATGACAGATGGTCTGAATTAGCACAAGAATCTTATGAATCAAAAATAGATGTAGTTGATTTTCATGATATTGATCACATTGTGTTTTCTGGAATGGGTGGCTCTGGAGCTATTGGAGATATTTTTTCTTCCATACTATCCAAAACTAATGTTCACGTTAGTGTAGTCAAAGGTTACACACTTCCAAAAACAGTAGATTACAATACCCTAGTTGTTACAACAAGTATCTCTGGCAATACTGCAGAAACTTTATCAATTTTGGAATCAGCAAAAAAAATTGGTTGTAAAACAATTGCCTTTTCTAGTGGTGG
>JABDDN010000022.1 GCA_013287585.1 Nitrososphaerota archaeon | reverse complement strand
TATAGTTGAGGGATTCCTTGAACCACTTTCAAGAAAAATGTCATATCAAATTAGGGCTTGGATAACATATCTTATAGACTCAAAATGGCTTGGCCGTGAACTTTCAATAAAATCAGATGAACAACTAAAGGAGCTCCTAGAAGTTGAGGAGACAAGATATCGTGAAACAGACATCTTTGGAAGTCATTACAAATACAGGTGAGAATTTTTTGTCAAAATGGATAAAGGCTTGTAGTACAAAAGAACTGGAAAAGGGCGAGATGCTTGATTTTGATCATGATGATAAAAAAATTCTTTTAGCAAATCTCAACGGCAAAATATATGCTACTGACAGAATATGCACACATGCCGATGCTGATCTCTCAGGTGGAATTTTAAGTGATGAAGGAGTGACATGCCCCTTGCATCTTTCAACTTTTAATCTTAAGACAGGAGTACCACAAAACCTTCCTGCCGAAATACCTCTTAAAACCTACAATGTTAAAATAGAACAAAATGAGATCTATGTCGAGGTTGAATAAATTTGCAAGCTAGTGTAATGAATATAGAAAATATACGAAATGACTTTCCTATTCTAAAACGTAAGGTTCACAAAGATAAACCTCTTGTTTATTTTGACAATGCAGCAACAACACAAAAGCCAATTCAAGTAATAGATTCCATTAGCAATTATTATCTTAATTATAATTCTAACATACACAGAGCAGTGCATGAGCTTGCAGAAGAATCTACTGCTGCATACGAACTTACAAGAGACAAAGTTGCAAAATTTATCAATATAAAACATCGTGAGGAATTAATCTTTGTTAGGGGAACAACAGAAGCAATAAACCTTGTTGCATATTCTTGGGGAAGACAAAATGTACAAAAAGATGACATTGTTGTGACAACTGAATATGAGCATCACAGCAACATTGTACCATGGCAACTCTTGACAAAAGAAAAAGGAGCCAAACTTGAATACATTGGAGTAGATGACAATGGTGAGCTCATACTTGACCAACTAGATACATACCTAGATACTGGAAAGGTAAAGCTTGTAACATTTAGTCAAATGTCAAATGTTTTAGGAACAATAAGCAAGACTGAAGAGATAATCAAAAAGTGCCATCAAAAGGGAGCACGAGTACTAGTTGATGGAGCTCAATCGGTTCCACATCTAAAAGTAGATATACAAAAACTAGACTGTGACTTTTTTGCATTCTCAGCTCACAAGATGCTTGGCCCAACAGGTGTCGGAGTATTGTGGGCAAAAAAAGAATTGCTAGAAAACATGATTCCATTTAACACAGGAGGAGATATGATAAGAGAGGTACACAAGTATGAGACAACTTGGAATGATCTGCCATACAAGTTTGAGGCTGGAACTCCAAACATTGCAGATGTAATTGGATTTTCTGCAGCTTTAGATTATCTTGATAAGATAGGCATGGACAAAGTGCGTGAGCACGAAGTTGAATTAACCAAATATGCTCTTGACAAAATTTCTGCAGTAAAAGGAATAATTCTATACGGACCACCAGATGTTACAAAACGAGGAGGAGTCATTTCATTTAATCTTGGAGATATACATCCACATGATCTTGCTACAATAATAGATGAAGATGGTATTGCTATACGATCTGGTCATCATTGTGCACAAGTTTTGATGGAAAGATTAGATGTTTCTGCAACATCTCGAGCAAGCTTTTATATCTATAACACAAAAGAAGAGGTTGATGTTTTTATCAGGTCACTTAATAGAGCTAGGGAGCTGTTTAGACTTTGAGTAGTGCAGATATTTATCGAGAGATCATTTTAGATTATTACAGGAATCCAAGAAATTATGGGAAAATAGAAAACCCCGACATTTCACAAAAAGATAGCAATCCGTTATGTGGTGATGAGCTTGAAATGCACATCAATCTTAGAAACAACCAGGTTTCTGATGTGAAATTTACAGGAAAAGGCTGTGCAATAAGTCAGGCTAGTGCTTCAATGCTAACAGAACTTATCATGGGTAAAGATTTTGATTTTGTAAAAAAACTAACAAAAGAAGACATACTTGAAAACCTCGGTCTGCATGAACTAGGACCTGCAAGAATAAAATGTGCTTTGTTATCTCTTAAAGTTCTAAAGTATGGTATCTACTCATATGTCTCTGAAAAGCTAAAAGACACAGTTTCTGCTGATAAAATAAAAGAAGAAGCGTCAGGTCTATTCTAAGTTGATTACTCAATCTGTATATATTCCACTACAAATTAGAAAAATAATTTATGAAAAGTTCAATGATACAGACCTGAGATTTACAAACGACGAGATCTTTGAGATGCTCAAGGGTGACATTGACCAGTCCTTGACAATTGATGATATGCCGCCATTTTTTAAACAACTACACAATGACAGTCTTTTAAGACCAATCGCGCAGGATTTTACCACCCAGTGGTACAAACTTTTTGCAGAAGTCGAGAAATTCAAGTGCAATTCGTGTAATTTAGAAATACATTTGGGAAAATTGGAACCAAGAGTTTGTCCAAACTCAGAATGTAAAGCTACTTTTTAGATCTATATCTTTCTGCGGCCTCTTCTAGGGATTGAATCATTGGAAGCTTGACTCCTGCCAAGTATAGCACCAATGCGCCACCAGCAGTACTGATGTGGTTTATCTTATCTGTCAAGCCGTATCTTTTGAGTGCTGCAGTAAGATGACCGCCACTTACAATGGTGGTAGCAAAAGAACCTGCAACTCCCTTGAGTAAGCTCTCAGTACCAAACTTGAATTTCTCATTTTCAAAAAATCCTGCAGGACCACTCATAAAAACAGTTCCTGCACCATTTATTGATTTAATGTAATAGTCTACTGATTTTGGTCCAAGATCAAGTATCTGGTCACCTTTTCCTAATTCCCGTACATCCATCTCTACTCTGGAACCGTCCCTTTCTATTGCAATATCTACTGGCAGTGAAAAAACATCTGGATATTCTCCAATAAGAGAATGAGCTTTTGAAACTACTTCCTCTTCTTGTTTTATACCAAGAGGGAACTTTATTCTTCCTTGTGCCCGCATGAACACGTTTGCAATAACTCCAGTAAGCAAGACCTGATCTGCTCGTCCATTTTGAATTAATGTTTCAATTGCCTCAAGTCTATCGTTGACTTTGGAACCTCCTAATACCACAACATGTGGGGATTTGGCTACAGTCATTATCTCATCTAGTCTTCTGACCTCTCTTTCAACAAGCCTTCCGGCACATGCAGGAAGTATATGGGAAAATCCTATGATTGAAGGGTGTGCTCTATGAGAGCTTGGAAAAGAATCAATCACACAAAGATCAAAAAACTTTGAAAGTCTGCTGACCATGATTGTCTTGGAAGCATTATCTGGAGTAAATTCATAGTTTTCCTCTGCACAGAGTCTCAGATTGTCAAGCAAAATTATATCCCCATTTTTCATATTTTTTATTTCCCTTTGTGCTTCTGAACCAATCACATCTTCGACATATTTTATCTCGCGACCCAAAATTTGTGAAAGAACTTTGGCGTGGTTTTCCATTCCAGTATAGTCTTTGTTGCCAACTCTTCCTTGATGGGAAGCAATAACGACCTTTGAATCTTCAAGATCTTTTAATGACTCAGTTGATTCTCGTATTCTACTTGTTTCTAAGATTTGCATAGTTTTAGGATCCATCGGGCTATTCATGTCTACACGCAAAAAGACAGTCTTTCCTTTGGTGTCTAGTTCATCAAGGGTTAGGATCCTCACGGCGATCCTATCTTTTGGTATAGTTAAAATCTTTTAGTCGGATGACGGATCTAATTTTTAATTTCAGTTTTGACTATAATGGATTACTTGGGCACAATTTTAAGGTAAAACTTTCCATCTCATTTTAATATGGAATAATTGGGTTTAGGTATGCATGCCAGAAAGAGATGTGATTTAGATGCAACAGTGGCTTTTTGATCTAAGATCTAGAAAATTTATCTTACTTCTTGTATTTTTTTTAATCCTAACCTCTCTTGCCTATGCAAAAATTATTGCATCACTAGATAATGGTATGGAAAATTATGTTCATTCGCTAGGAAATAATACTATGATAGATCTAGCAATGCAAATCTTTACAGAAACTGGATGGATTTTGTACCTTATCATTATCAGCTTTATCCTATTGGTTAAAAAAGACACTAGAAGGTTAGGGCTTGTCCTGCTGCTTGCTATAATAGTAGGAAGCATGCTTTCGGCATACCTGAGATGTTATATAGGATATGAGGCACCTACTCTGAAATTTGAGGGAGTACACCTGAGTTTAAAATACGCAGCTGATGTTGGGGTTCCTTGTACCATTGATGGTTCTTTTCCAGCAGGCCATACCGTGAGAACTACAATTTTTGCATTCGTTTTGGGATTTGCACTTTCAAAGAGATTTCCAAGGGGGTGTTATCTTTTATGGATCTATCCGATCTTAGTGTCAATAAGCAGGGTATACTTGATGGAGCAATTTCCACTGGATCTGGTTGGAGGTGCTCTTCTTGGATTGCTTGTAGCAAATATCGTATCAAAAATTCTTAAATTGGAATTGATATTTGCAAATCAAAAACCTAATTCTTGAAAAACCTTTGAGCTTATCAAAACCATTGCATAATGCTCTTTGTCATAAGTATAAATCCAATATCTGACATCGCGTTCCTGTTTTGTTTTACGTAATCCAAAGTTTAACTCATTCATTATAGTGAAACCTATTTTTTTTGCTATTTTCTTATCGTTTGTCATCAGTAATAAAAAAGCCCCCTTCTGGGCGGTAAATCCAGTTTTTACCATCTCGGATGCAATTTCTACTGATTGGTTTTCATCAGTAATATGAAATGTTTTAGATACTGGAATCTGGGATGGATGAAACTCCATGTGTTTTTTTTATATTTGCCAAATAAAATCTACTTGGTTGCAACGATTCATATTTTAAAAATTTACTAAAAAGTCACAAAATATGTTAAAAATATTAACTTTTATGTCAACTACTGATCATAACATAAACTTAATCTGCTTTAGAATCTCTAAACTCCTATGACATCCCTTTCGGACCTCGTTAAATCATACAAAAACAAGAAAATTGAGGCTACAAACCGCAGAAGACAGGCAGAAAATAAACTAAAATCCGTTATTTCAATCAAAAGAAGATCATCATCCGGACTTACCTCTTTGGAAAGAAGAAAAGAGAACACTACTAGTAAAAAGGAGGATATTGGACAGCTACTTAACCAGTATTTGGCTCAAAGAGACAGTATTCAAAGGCTGAAAATATCTGCAGAAGAAAGACTAAGGCAGGAGCAAGAAGCAAGAGACCAATCACAACAACAAAGTGAGTATGCTGAACCAGAGGAAAGGGCACGTGCTCTTGAGAGACTAAAAATTGCAGACGATAAAATTGCAGAATTAGAATCTGAAATTAAACAAAGAAATCATGGAGAAGAACGACTCGTCAAGATTATTGCTGATTTAGAAAAACAAAAAACCAAAAATGATGGGGAACTTAGAAATCAATCTCATTCAAAACCATCCCTTTTGGAACAGTTAAAATCAAGTAGCAAGGAAGAGGCACATCTTCGTCCATATGTTCAATCATTGATAAAACGTGAAGATAATGCAAAAAGTGATCTAGCTAAAATTATACAAAGACTAGATCTTGCAAAAGCAGCAAAAAGAAGCGCAGACGCAAAAAGAAGAGCTGAAGCAAAAAGAAGAATGGCTGCAAAAAGAAATGCACAAAGAAAAGCAGCTGCAAAAAGAAGAAAGACACCAAAAAGATCAAAGACTAGAACAAAAAAAGTAGCAAAACGAAAAACACCAAAAAGGAAAACAACAAAACGAAATGCGTCAAAAAGGAAAGCTCAAAGGAAAGCAAAACACAAGTCAAGTAAAAAATCTAAAAGAACAAGAAGGTAGCAAATCTACGCTTCATTAATATTGTATTACCACACATTTTAGATCGTGTCACTTCCTCAAAAGATAACTGTAGAGGTTTCTGAAATGCCAAAATTAAAAAATCCAAAGCTTGTTTGCGGTTTACCTGGAAGTGGTTTTGTGGGAAAACTAGCGGTAGACTATCTCATTGATGAACTTAAAGGAGTCCAGTTTGCAAACATATTCTCATCATCATTTCCACCACAAGTTCTAATTCAACCAGACGGTACAACAGACCTTATGAAAAATACCCTGTACTATTGCAAATCCAAAACAAATGATATTGTACTATTGGCAGGTGATGCTCAACCAGTATCTCCTGAAAGCGAATATGCTATGGCAGAAGAAATTACAAAAATTTGTGAAAAACTTGGAATTGAAACAATCTATACATTAGCTGCTTACATTACAGGAACTTTTTCAAAAATACCAAAGGTTTACGGAACAAGCACATCGCTAAAAGTTGTCAATGAATTTTCAAAACAAGGTATCTTTACTATGAATAACGGAAGCATAACTGGCATGAACGGATTGCTTATTGGAGTTGGAAAAACAAAAGGAATTACAGGAATTTGTTTGTTGGGAGAAACTTCTGGATATGTTGTCGATGCAATTGCATCAAAGGCAGTTTTGGAAATTCTTTCCAAGATGTTAGGAATAAAACTTGACATGACAAGTCTTAACAAAAAGGCAGAGGATACTGTAAAATTGATAAAAACAATAGAGGATCAGATGGGACAAAGACCGTCTGGTGAACCACTACCATTATCACAACAAGATAAAAAATTAGGATACATTAGTTGACATGATAAGACGAGGACCAATTGTCATGATAACTGGAGTAGTAATGATAATTGTAGCATTTGCAATCGTATATTCTATTATT
Organism: Nitrososphaerota archaeon; assembly: GCA_013287585.1. Classification (GTDB taxonomy): domain Archaea; phylum Thermoproteota; class Nitrososphaeria; order Nitrososphaerales; family Nitrosopumilaceae; genus TA-20. Next base: position 8,842 of record JABDDN010000022.1, on the reverse strand, counting down.
CCTCCAACTGCAGGTGTGGGAGAAAATTTTTTTCCTTCACCAGAAAACATGTTTGACTCTGTAACCGAAAACCAAAGAATTGAACCGGGCACATCTTTTACGTTTTCTCACACTACGGGAACATCCCAAGTACCTCTGATGTGGGGATTGCACATTCTGGACTATCAGCAAGATGACCAAGTTTCTGTTACGGTATCAAACATTTTTGGTGACAAATTTGGCTCATTTGATGAGGGCGACCCAATTTTCATAAAGTCATTTATGATACCAAAGGTCGATACCTACAGTTTTGATGTGGAAAATAAAGGCAAAAATCAGATAACTGTAACCATGATGTTTACTGAAAATCCAGAAAAGTCAAAAGCATTAACTGATCCTAATTCGACATTTCACAAAAGCATAGTACCGTTAGCTATTGCAGGTCTCCTTGTGATTGTGGGAATTATTGTATTGATTGCTGGAATAATTCTCAGTATAGTGGACTGGAAAAAAAGAAAGAATCAATCACGATATATCTAAAATTCTACTACGTTTAGTTTGCCGTATTTTCCTACATTCAGAGAATTTTCGCCTTTGAAGCTATTGATGTAACCGTTTTCAACTGTAACTTTGGAGCCTGCCTTTACCATTTTGATTTGCGCGTCCCACAAAGTTAGTTTGATCTGACCGGTTTCATCTTTTATGATGGCATCTGCAACTTGGGCTTGTCCGCCTGCTTTCAGATTTACAGTTCTTGGCTCGCTAATGCTTTCAATTGTGCCTTCTACTGTGTCAAGTTTTGTCATACCACTTCTTAGCTGGTTTATACTAGTCATCAAACAAATTTTTCATGTTCAAATAATAAGTGTTTTGATATCAACTTCCACTAACTTATCGGGAGTTGGACATTTTGATACATCAGAAATTCATCGCACTAACTTTCGGGGTTTGGCTAATAACGATACTCAGATGAAAGAATTTCAAGGAAATCTACTCCGAACACTTTGCATACTATGATTGCTACTCCACTAGAGAGTGAAAAACCACCAACAAACAACAAAGCAATCCCCCATTCACTGTGAAAAATACCACCTAACCAATAAACGAAAGCAAATCCTACACAAAAGGAAACGATCGTAATAAGAGTGAATAATAACCCGTCCCTAGTTTCTTCCCTTTTACGAAGTCTATTTTCCTCTGGCACAATCATAAATGTGGATTCTCTGATATTAAATTAGTTTAGCTAAGTTTACAACTATTTGCATTTATTGTTTGAAGCCAACTTGATAAGGCTTTCAATCTTATTTTTTCCCAAGTCTAGTTTGATTCCTGCTTTCTCCGCTGGTGTCTGACCTATAGATCCATGATTTCTTATGAAATTGTAGTGTATTCGATAAGCATCAATTAGCTTTTGTGCAGAATCCTTACTATCCATTCCACGCATTACCCTTTCCCTATCTCTGAAAATTCCGTTTAGTCGTTCTTGATATCAATTTGATTTGAAAAATTGGGTGTTAAAATAACGGGAGTTAGTATATCCATTTTCAGTTTTTCAGGAACCAAGATCTGTAGAAAATGTGCAGTTTTTTTATCATGAGTAAATTCTTTTAGTTCATTTTCAATGGAATAGATAATCACTTTATGTGATGTTCCATATAGTTCCTTTAACACATCCATTAGATATTCTGGTTTTTCATAACAATCATGTATGTAACAGTGGTATTTTTCGTATAACCTATCGACTAATTTGTCATATACAGATACTCCTATGTCAAGTAGTGTCTTCTCAATGACAATAGTTGTCAGTGGTTTCATGGTATCGTAGTGATCAAGCATTTTGATGATATCCTCCTTTAGACGTACCTATCATTAGTTTGTAAAAGATATGTAACCTAATTAGATACGGTGTGTCATACCCAATAAATACAATTAATTTTGTATATAGTTACCAAATTAATCAAATTCTAATTTTATTATATCCTAAATCTAATTTAATCCCATGGGATTTAATGTGGCTTCACTAAGCCATGTCCTGATGAAAGGAATCCGTATAGAAATATACAGAAAATTCCAAATACAACAACCGCTATGATTGATCTCAAATTCACATTGTGACTATACCCTGTGGAGATTTATGCATTTTATCCAAAACTTGTATATCTTTGCGGGCTTATTGGCTTATGACTGAAAGAAACCTTGCAATATGTTTGTGATTAGAAAACTCGTCTAGTTGTTTTTTTATTGATTTTACAATAACGTCATGTGCATTGCCGTATAATCGCTTGAGTGTTTCATTAAGGTATTCAGGATGTTCATAACAATCTGGCAGATAACAATGATATTCTTTGTATAGTGACTCTATTACCTTTTCATAAGCTGGTTTTCCAATCTCAAAAAGGGCGTTTTCAACAGCCAAACTCACTAATGCTTTTCTTACTATGTCGTAATCGTGTTCCATCTAAACCCCGTCTCATCGTCAAATATTTTGAAGTGAAAATAATAGTGGCATGTAATATGATATTACAACAACTGTTATTTTTTGAAGCCAATTTGATGTGATTTTTGATTAATTCCTGTTCTAACTCCAATTAGCGCAAAAAACCACACTGTCTATACTTTAATCTTATTTCTGAGATTGTAATCTCTTTAATGTAACGCTAAAGTCATTCATGGGTACAATTTTCACTGTGCTGATGGACGAAATACCCACAGCTATACAAAGCTGTTCTATGTCATGTGCACTTTTAGCATCCAAAATTATAATCCATTCATGTTCAAGTACAGACATGTAAAAGCCAATGATTTTGATTATGTTGAATTTCTTTACATTTGCTTTTAGCTTGCTTTGAATTTCTAGGAAAATTCTTCTGCTTTTTTGATTGTTTAAGGGACATGACTCAGGACTGTGAACTGCAAAGACTCCAAATAGCATTATTTTCGTAATAAAGTCCAGTTTAATTAAACTTTCAATTTGCATGGTTTTGTAATATCAGAAAAAGACATACTAGCATTAATTGATAGATTCAAACAAAAGATTATAAGAAAAATGAATCTAAGACTAGCAGGACTTGTAATTTTTGTATTGCTATTTAGCATTGCAAGTCATTCGTTAACAAATTCTGCCTTTGCAATTAATACATCTCACGAGAAATCAATGACAAATGGTGACAATTTTTTTTATAAAATCAATGTCAACGTTGCAAAAGACCCATCTGTAGAGAAAAAGGCAATGAAAGACAAAGAGAAAGCAGAAGCAGTGATAAATCATCTTAAAGATATGGCAAAAAGTAAACTCAAAGGGTACTCAGAGAAGTAGTTTGGCTTAATCTTTATTTTCTTTTCTATACTGTTCAATTCCTTATTGTATATTATTAAATAAAGGTTGTAATGAATTGACCATTATGGAAGAAGAAAAGCGACGTTTTTTCAATTTCTCATTTTTTAAAGTGGATCCAAAATGGAGATGGATGGCAGATATGGCAAAGGAAGAATCTGCAAAAGAGGTAGAAAACATAATCAATCATTCTGGCATCCAATTCAGATCGTATTCGACTTTAGGTCTAAGAGATGACGCAGAATTTTTGTTCTGGTTTGCTGCTGAATCTGTAGAACAAATTCAAGATGTTGTCTCAAAATTATATCTGACTGTATTTGGGAAATATATCAATCCGACACATGTGTATCTTTCCAGTACTAGGCCATCTCTTTATGCAAAAACATCTGGGACGCGAGGCTGGCTTGGTGGTGAGGAGCAAAAAAAATACGTAATAGTATACCCTTTTGTTAAAACACGAGAATGGTATCTCTTACCACTTGAAAAAAGAAAAGATCTGATGGCAGAACACATCCAAGCTGGACAAAAGTATCCCCAAGTTACTCTAAACACCACCTATTCTTTTGGAATCCATGATGAAGACTTTATGCTAGCTTTTGAAACAGATGATCTACATGCATTTCAAGATCTAATAATGGATCTAAGAGAAACACGAGTCAGCGCATACATCAAAGTTGATACACCCATGATTGTTTGCGTAAAAAAAGATGTAATTCCACTGATAAAGAGTCTTGGGTGATGAAGGCACTAAAGGAATGGGCAATTGTTGTCAAAGCCTTAGAAAATGGCAACCAGACAATTCTTCTAAGGAAGGGTGGTATACTTGAGACTGCTTCTGGTTTTAATATAGAGTCAAAAAAATTTTTTCTCTTTCCTACATATGAACATCAAGATAATGCCTCACTCAAATCACAATATTATGGATATTTAGCAGATGTAAGAGAAAACAAACCAAAAGAGGGAACCAACCAAATTACATCTTTTGCCGAAGTTGTAGAAGAGAAAGACGTGGATTCAATGGAAAAAATTGAGGAACTGTCTTTATTTCACATTCTAAGTGATTCATATGTTGTAGAAAGGATGAACTGGATGCCTGAAAAACCCATGAAAGTTATGTTTCTCAAAGTATTCAAGATAAACCCAATTGAGGTACCTGTTCTTCCAGATTATCACGGTTGCAAATCTTGGATAGAATTAAATGTAAATTCAGAATCTGGAAAATCGGTTTTAAGTGATGCAGAGCTTCAACAAAAACTCTCAGAGTTTAGGAGAATTGTAAATTGAAATACAGAACCCTTGGTAAAAGTGGGATTAAAGTTTCCGAGATAGGATTTGGAGCATGGACATTGGGTCTTGATTGGTGGGGAAAGAAAATCGAAGATGATGAAGCAAAAAGATTGTTAAAGAAAGCATATGATGTTGGAATTAATTATTTTGAAAGTGGAGATATTTACGGTAGAGGAAAAAGCGAGAGACTCATAGGTGAAGTCTTTTCTGGAATGAGAAATGATGTAGTGATTTCCACAAAATATGGATATGACATATACAGCAACGAACAAATTGGACACAAGGAACTTCCTCAAAAGTTTACTCCGGAATTTACTGATTTTGCATTACAAAAAAGTCTGGAAAGATTGCAAACTGATTATGTAGATGTTTATGGTTTACACAATCCAAAAATCCACACAATACGAGACGATGTGATCTTTGAATCCCTAGACAAAAAAATCAAGGAAGGTAAGATCAAGAGCTATCAAGTAGCTTTAGGTCCTGCAATAGGATGGGCTCAAGAGGGAATTGAAGCTATGGAAAAAAGAAACACTACAGCAGTACAAACAGTGTACAACATTTTGGAACAAAATCCTGGAAACAAGCTAATTGAACATGCACAACAATATAATGTTGGAATACTTGTTCGAGTTCCTGACGCATCGGGAATCTTGACTGGCAAGGTAAACGCTGACACAAAGGTAAGTGAAAAAGACCACAGGTCAGTTAGAAGTGGAGACTGGATAAAAGAATCATTAAAAAAAGTAGACCAGCTAATGCCAATTGCAAAAAGAAACGGCCTTAACATAACCGAACTTGCAATAAAGTTCATCTTGTCACAAAATGCCGTCTCATCTGTACTTCCAACAATAGTGGATGAAGAAGAGATAGTGATGTTTGCTCAAATGACTGATGGAAAGTATCTTAGCTCATCTGACGTAAATGAGATAACCACATTATTTAGTCAATGGCCTGCATACGAGTTAAAAGCATCAGCACAAACTGCATAAACTCCATAATGTTATATTATCTGCAGCGATTAATTGCAAATACGGATGGTTGTCACTTCCAAAAAAACTTCTACAATGACATTTAGGATTGATGAAGATGTTCTCAACAAACTACGCGCAGAGTCAGAGCATAAAGAAACCAGTCTCAATACTTTTGTGAACCAAATTTTTAAACGATACGTAGAATGGGACATGTTTGAATCCAAGGTTGGAATGATTCCAATTGCCAAACCTATAGTTATAGAGCTTTTTGGAAAAATGAAAAAAGATGAAGTAACAGATATGGCTATTCGTATAGGAAAAAATGTTGTACGAGATATTGCATTATTTATGAAAGGTGATATAGATTTAGAATCATTTCTTTCATGGTTTGAAGTAAGGATGAAAGCTTCGTCTATTGAAATAAATCACAATGTCAAAAATGACACTCATACTATAATTCTAAAACATGATCTTGGTGAGAACTGGTCATTATACCATAAGACAGTATTGGAATTAATTTTTAGAGAAGTTTTAGATAAGAACATAAATTTCGAATATAATGCTAGAATGATTTCATTCAAATTTATTGAATAAATCAAACCCGAGATGTTTGCATTTGTTTGCACTGTAATCAATTTTGTTATATTTAACCAAAAAATATGATACCTGTGCAAGTACTGTTACTTGGCAGATACATTTTAGAAAAAACAGTAAGAGACACAATTTTGAAGACTATGGCAAATGGACAAGCCATGGACATACTTGAAACAACAATAGGTTCATCAAAATCTGTACTTGAAATTAGTTCGTCTACTAAAATTCCACTAACTCAAGTATACCGATGGGTACGAAAATTGAGCAAATATGGGTTTTTGCGAGTTTCAGGTGCAACAAATGAATCTGGCAAAAAATACTTTATGTATAAAAGTAAGGTAAACTCGATAAAAATAACGCTAAATACAATGTCTTTGCCACAAATAGAAATAATGAGTTAGGAATCCTTTTGATCTGATCTATGCTGTGATAGGATCTTCTATCTTGAATTCATGTTCTACGAAATATTCTACTCTCGTCTTTTTGAATTCACGTGAGCTAAAAAGAATCTTGTATTCAGCAACATCTACGTGTTTTTGAATTTCTTTTGCAACTATTTCTGCATCATCAAACGACTTGCAGTGCACCATAGAAAATACGTTGTACGGCCAGTCTTGGTATACAGGTCTTTCATAACAATGACTTATCTGCGGAAACGCACCTAGTTTTGCTCCTACTTCCTCAATTCTTTCTGGTGGCACCTTCCATACTATCATACCATTTGCCACAAATCCTGCTTCTCTGTGTCTGAGAATGGCAGCAAATCTGCGCATGACTCCAATCGCTTCATAATATTTTGCTTTTTCAAGTAGCTGTTCTTCTGTTATGCCCAAATTTTGGGCAGATTTCAAAAATGGTCTTTCTACAAGTTCTAAATCTTTTTGCAGCTCACGTATGTATTTTTTATCTTCTTCTGTAGCAATAAATTTTACCTCGAGAATTTTTTTCTTTTCTTCAGTTGGCTTGACTTCTGCCTTTTTCTCGTCTACCATGTCTAACTTTACTCCAATCTTGAAAAGCTTTATCGTTGGAAGAAGTCTAGTCTTTTTTATGCCAGGTAGTTTTGAAAACTTGTCAATCTCCGTTTTCAGATCAGAACCTGGAGGAACTGCAAGTGTAAACCAAAGATTGTACTCGTGGTTTCTTTCATAATTGTGACTAACACCTGGATGCTTGTTGACTTGGTTTGCAACATGATCTAGTTTTTCTGATTCTATTGCCATTGCAACTAGTGCACTCTTGTAACCTAGTTTTCGTGTATCAAAGATAGCACTCATCTGTCTGATTACTCCGCTTTTTTTCATATCTTGCAGTCGCTGCATTAGCTGCTCATCTGTTAATTCAAATTTTTTAGCGATTTGGGGATATGGTTTAGGAATTAATGGGAATGTCCATTGGATTTCATTTAAAATCTCTTTATCGAGTTTATCCATGGATATCAGGATCGGTGATTTATTCAATTAAAAACGTTACCAAGATTCTCATGCAATCTATAAATAACATGCAACGTCGATCAAAAATCATTGATAGTTGACCTAAACCTAAAAGGAAACTTGGTGCTAGTTATAGGGGGAGGTAACGAGGGGCTCAAAAAGGTCAATGCATTACTGACCCAAGATTGCAAAATTTTGGTTATAAGTGATAAAACCAACAAGGAAATAGAAAGATATGTTAAACAAAAAAAGATCACTTTTAAAAAAATAAAATTACAAAATACCAATTTTTTAAAAAAATACGAACCGTTTATGGTGATGGCAACAACTGATGATAGGGAATTAAACAGAAAAATTGTTGAGCAAGCAAAAAAGATGCGATGTTATGCTTATGCAGCTGATGATCCTGCAGTAAGTGATTTTGCCTTTGGTTCTGTCATAAACATAGAGGATACTGTGCAGATAGCAGTCTCAACTGGAGGAAGGAGTCCAGCTATGGCAAGAAAGATACGAATGCAAGCAGAAAGGGTGTTTAAAAAAATAATTAAAAAAGATGACATTTATCAGATAAAACTACAAGACTTTGCACGAAATGCAGTAAAAACCAAACTTGGGACCTTTCCAGAGAGAAAAAAGTTCCTCTATAGCGTTATGAATGACAATCGTGTTAAACAGTTAATAAAAGAAGGAAATTTTAAAAATGCAAAGATGAGGGTAATGAAGATGTTAGGTGATCTGAAATAAGTAATATCATTAACGCTAGAGTCACGTTCCATAAATCTCCAATTCACATGCTTGAGAGGTTTACCTTTAGAGATGTGGATTCTGCATATTCCTCATTTCTGGAATATTCTGGTTTGCAAGAATGTGTAATACTACAAACATGTAATCGGGTAGAACTATTTGGGGTAGGAAATGAAAAAGATATTGAAAGAATAAAAAAGACATGGGCATCTGTAGCAGGCCTTGAAGAAAACACATTCAAGGAAAACTTGGAGATAAGTGAAGGAATAGATGTCTTTGAGCATCTTTTAAAATTAACATCTGGACTTGATTCGCTTGTTGTTGGAGAAGAGCAGATACTGGGACAAATAAAAGAGTCCATTACAACTGCACGAGAACTAAAGGCATCAGGAAATAATCTTAACACACTTTTTGAGAAGGCAATCCGTGTTGGTTCCCGCGTAAGACATTCTACAGGAATTGGTCGTGGAAGCATATCGATAGGTTCCATGGCAGTC
>JABDDN010000021.1 GCA_013287585.1 Nitrososphaerota archaeon | reverse complement strand
TGGATTGCTAAATAGGTGTCAATTCGTTTGTCATCTAGAGGAGAACTATCAAAATTTATTTTGTTTATAAGAAATGTGATGAATTGGATCGGTTTGGCGAATTTATTACTATTCCAATTAGTAGAATTACAATTTTTCATAATTATATCTATAATTTTCTCTTGATATTTATCAAACAGATTAGAGATGATCGTATCATACTCACCCAAAACATCAACTGAAATTGTGGAACTGTTCTCCAAAATTTTTGTTATTAATTTTTCATTTAAAGCATTTTCAATATCAGCATATCCCATAAAATTCCTGTATAGTATGTCAGCAAAATAAGGTGGCATTTCTTTTATTAGTGGAAATAATTTATCTAGATCGTATTCTGTTAAATGTGCGCTCATAAGTTCTGAACCCACACACTTTCCTAAGCTTCTAAGAGCTATTTCTCTGGTAGAAGGACTTGTTATAACTTCGCAGGCACTAATCATTGCTTGCGTAGTATTTAGTAACCCTAGGAAGGAACCTTCTTTTTCATATTGATCATTAAGATCACGCATTTTTTTAATGTGGTTTTCTTTTCCTTTTTCATCTGCCTTATCTAATGTATCTAAAATTGACACAGTCCTATTTCCCCGTACATTATTATCAAATTTCTCTATATCTGGTATTTCTCCTTCATAGGATGGTTGATTTAATCGTAGAAATGGTTTGATGTCATCAACTTTACAATATCGTGTATCAGTTAAGAAATCTTTTAATCCATCATATTGTTGTTCTTCATATTCATTTTGTCCTTGCTTTTCCGCATTTTTTGAATACCAATTTGTGAATTCCACACTTTTACTATCAAGTAATCGAGGATCCTGAACCTTATCTAATTCATCATAAAATTGTGGCCATTCATGATGTAAAATTATTATCTTAGTTAGAAAATCTGTACGTTTCGTAATCGAGTTAGGTGGTAAGCTCTTACCACCTTCTTTCAGAACTGCCAATCTATATAATGCAACCAAGTTATTTAGAAATTGATTTACTTTTCTGGGATTTTTAACTGCACCAGATATCAGTACAGGTTTAACAGAGGGATGAAATGGAATATTATGACGTTTCCCCATTAGTCCAGCAACATATGAATCCAAATTTTCCGGTATGAATGGTGGAATTCTGATCGTCACCTGAAAGAATTTACTTAAAAATTCATTGCCTTCTTTGTCTGTATAAGATTCGCCTTTTACTTGTCGTAAATGATTTATTATTGCTTCATCGTCACAGGCTAAAATGTTTATACAATTTGGTTTAGTCATGAAGGATTGAATCAGTCCTAGTAGTTCTACTGCGACTTCATCACTGCATCGATCAAGATTGTCTATTACGATTGCAAGTTTCCTTTTCCCTTCATTGCAAATCATTTTTTCGTACAAGACGTCAAATTGGTGAGATGATACAGCTTGCGGAGTGATTCTTTTGGCAGGAGTAATTATAGATTGAATTAATGTTGACAGTACTGATATGACTGAAGAAATACCAATTACAGCCAATAATTCTGTTGTTTGTTGTCCATATAATAGATAACCAAGGATGCCACCACCAAGTACTATCAATAAAGGCCAACCGGCTTTTATTATGCTTCTATCAAAATACATTTCCTGTTTAACATTATACAGCTTATCTTCAATTTGTGATGCAGTGAATGTTTTTAGTTGTGTGTTAAGTTCTACAAGTACTTCTTGTTTAAGCGTTTGAGGAGATAGCTTCCATGTATCAACATACAGATATCTAAATTGTTGAGATAAATCTGGTTTTTCAATTTGTTCTTTTAACATGCTTAAGATGGATGACTTTCCAACCCCCCACCTACCATACAATCCTATATTTATCGGGGTCTCAGATCGTAGTAGTATATCTTTTAACACCTTGACATAATCAATGTGTTTGAATTGATCATCTTTTTCTTTAGTTATTGATGTATCTCGGTAATAATCTATTTCAGGTCCTATGCTCTCCTTACTCTTTTCAAAATTTTCGTTTGAATATCCTTTGGCTAAAAATCTTCCCCAACCTGTTTTTTTTATTTTTATCATGATTTCTCCTATTTTCTTCTGTCATAAACATGAACACACATTCTTTGATATAAGCTAAATTTAGCTAAGATTACAAATATTTGTGCTTATAAGTAGAAGATACCTATTTCTGAAAACCATCCCATAGACTATTTTATCTCAGATAATCAAGAGATTTTCGTACCTTCACCAGTTTATAGACAAAAAGAAGTATCCTAGTAAGCATTTTGAAAATACATTCAACATACATAAAACATCAATTTAATGAATTATGCAACTCTATTTGTGTAATCTTGTATAGGATTATGAAGGTCATTAGACCAACCGCATAATTATTGGACTTTAATGATCTTATCAGTAATTAAATACTGAATTCCTTTGATGAAATCATCATCTGATATTTTTCCATCGGACCACCACCGCGCATTATTCTTTATCCATTTTGGAATCTGTTGGTTATTTTCTGCATTAGAACCATCTGAATTACTCTGTGGTATTTTCATAATTTCGTTATGAATCAAATATTGAATTCCTTGTATAAAGTCAGAATCACCTATCTTTCCATCTGACCACCACTTGGCTGTATTTTTTACCAAACTTGGTATTACAGGTTTACTTTGCGTTTGGGTGGAATTACTGCTTACATTATTAGAGATGATGTTAGTAGAATTGTAATCTTGAATGTATGTGGTTCCTGATGAATTGATAAATTCTTTTATCACGCTTGTGGGAATAACAAAATTCAAACCCGGAACTTGAGCTCCTGTATCAGGATCAATTGTAACAAATGTTGCAATTCCGATGACTTTTCCGGTATTATCAAGTACCGGGCCACCACTGTTTCCATAAGTCATGGGAGTATCTGTCTGAACTATGGACCATCCTCCTAACATCGTCTTTTTTGCACTTACCAATCCAGTTGAGAATGTTGGTTCATTGTAGGATTTTGAGGACAAAGCTGTGTTAAACGCCATTGCTGGAAAGCCAAGTACATACAATTTGTCGCCTACGTTGATATTTTGATCATTGCCTAAGGGAATAGGATGGAAATTGGAACCATCAATTTTCAGAATTGCTACATCTTTATCTGGGATTTTACAGCCTGATGCTATCACTTTGGAAGTATAAGATTGTGGGATATTTTGCTCTGGACCACTTCCTATTGTTACAGAAATATGTTTGTCTATTTCTCCCAGATGTGCATTTTTAGTAACATAAGTGGCGGAAAAGTCTGATAATGATTTTTCAAGATCCGGTGAAGCGCCATTTTGAGAAAAGTATTCCATTGTGTAGTTGGCGACCGCATCTCCGATATTTTGTTCAAATTCGGTCCTAAGTTCCTCATCAGTTCCACCAACTACATGAGCGTTTGTAACAATATATCCATCTTTATTTAACAAAAATCCTGAACCCTCTAGAACGACTCCTATTGGTTTTGTATCCGATGTAGATCCTGGCACTATGTACAAGCTAGGATTTTTTATCAATTCATTCTGAGCAGCATCTAATTTAGCTACTATATTGTTAGGATCCAATGTTCCGCTATTTATCATTCGATAAAGGAAATCTGTTAGTTTTTGTTCATCAAATTGAGGTACAGCCATCGTGATGCTAGAATTGATAGTCGTGGTTACTAAGACAGTCCCAGGTCTTGCAAGAGAGAATATGTCTGATGGTTTGATTTCTTGGGATATTTTTGGAAGATCATTGGTGCCTGATGCTTGGTTCTGATTGGTTTGTGTTGTTTGCAAGCTAATTGGTACAAAATTAGAGGAAACTCGTTTTACCGTGAATGAAAGTGTAGCCAGAGCATTAGGAGTATAAGATGCAGTGACAAAGTAATTCCCCTCTAATGAACAGTAATCCAACGGAAGTTGAGTTTGAAAATCACCGTTGGAAGTAATAGTAACCTGTAAGCTTCTGGTACTGCCGTCTGGTAACGAGAAAACGATTGTCACTTTATCATTTCCTGCTTGTGGCTTGTAAATGGTGCCGTCAACTTTGACTGCAGTTATTGCAGTGTATGATACACCGTATTCTTTTTTGTCAATTTGTACAAAACCAAAACTACTGGATGCCTTGAGTGGAGATGAATTATCCGCAAAAGCTGGTAACCAACACGATGTAGACATAATAACTGTGACAAAAATAAGCCATGATAGATTTCTAATCAAGCTAATCTACTCTTTCTTGTATTCAAATAACCAGTAATTTCATTTTCTAATAAATGCATATCATTTAGATTATTAGTGGTGACAGATATTGTTTAATTAGCTTATTTTGTAAGTATTTGCAAATTCTGCTTGATATTATCTGTACGTAACAGGTCGTACAAAGTTCATGAGTGTTTTCGTATATGTAAGAGATAGTCTTCCAGCATTACCTGTAGTTCTTCATTAGGCATGGAAAGAAGATTATCATGATCCTTAATTTTATAAAAGGATAGAAAATTTCGTAGATGGTATGAATACGTCTTTCGTGTCGCTTCCGACTTTATCATGCTTTCAAAAAGTGCCAGGCTTCGTTGAATCACAGTATCATATATTACACCAGATAATTAAATTACGAGATACATAGTATGAAAAGTGTTTATTTTTTCAACGAAGGTGATGGCAAAAATAAAAAATTGTTTGGCGGAAAAGGTGCAGGCCTAGCAGAGATGACAAAGCTTGGCCTACCAGTGCCTCCAGGCTTTACAATTACTACCGAAGTTTGCAATTGGTATTATGCGAATGGAAAAAAATTGCCACGCACACTAATGAGTGATGTCAAGAAAAATATTGCAAAAATAGAAAAGAAAACGGGTAAAAAATTTGGTTCTATTGAAAATCCATTATTGGTGTCAGTAAGATCAGGTGCTGCCATTTCCATGCCAGGAATGATGGATACCATTCTAAACTTGGGATTAAATGATAAAACAGTAATTGGTCTTGCAAAAAAAAGCAATAATCCACGATTTGCATGGGATTCTTATCGCAGGTTCCTCCAGTTGTTTGGAAAGGTTGTTTTTGGAATTAATGATGAAAAATTCAACGAAATTCTAGATAGGGCAAAACATGTTCAAGGTGTCCAAATAGACAGCGACCTTAACGAGGATTCCCTCAAAAAAATAGTCTCAGAATACAAATCAATATGTGAAAATCACGTCAGAAAACCATTTCCAGAGGATCCTTACAGGCAGTTAGAATTAGCAATTGAGGCAGTCTTTAGAAGCTGGATGGGAGAGCGAGCAGTAGTATATCGAGAAAAATACAAGATTACAAAGGATATCGCAAATGGAACTGCAGTAAATGTTGTTACCATGGTCTTTGGTAACATGGGAAATGACAGTGCCACAGGAGTTGTGTTTACTCGAAACCCTGGAGATGGAACAAAAAAAGTATTTGGAGAATATCTTGTTAATGCACAAGGAGAAGATGTCGTAGCAGGAATACGAACTGGACAACCAATAGATAATCTAGCAAAAGAATTGCCAAAAACTTATGCACAGCTTATGAAAACATGTGAGAAACTTGAGAAGCACTACAAAGAACCACAAGACTTGGAGTTTACAATGGAACAAGGCAAGTTCTACATGTTACAAACACGTTCTGCAAAAATGAATGCGATAGGAATGATTAAAACATCTGTTGATATGGTAAAAGAAAAATTAATTTCAAAAGATAGAGCAATACTTAGACTACAACCAGAACAACTAGACCAGCTCTTACACAAAACTATTGACTCTGTAGCAGCAAAAAATTATCCATCAATAGTGAAAGGAATTGCAGCATCACCAGGTGCAGCCACTGGAATAGTGATGTTTGATGTAAAAAAAGCTGTAACGATGGGAGAAAGTGGAGTCAAGGTGATACTTGTAAGAGAAGAGACAAAGCCTGAAGATGTTCCTGCGTTTTTTGCATCAGTTGGAATTCTCACTAGCAGAGGAGGAAAGACATCTCATGCTGCAGTTGTAGCACGTGGAATGGGCAAGCCATGTATTGTTGGGTGTTCTGATATGAAGATAGATTACTCGTCAAAAAAATTCCAGGTAGAAAATAAAACAGTACTTGAGGGCGATGTAATCACAATAGACGGCAGTGATGGACGAGTTTTCATGGGCGAAGTGCCAACAATAGAGCCCAAAATCACAGACGACTTTAGAACCATACTAGGCTGGTCAGAAAAGATAAAGAGATTAGGAATCAGAGCAAATGCTGATACTCCTGATGGTGCAAAGCTTGCAAGAGATTATGGTGCAAAGGGAATAGGCCTGTGTAGAACAGAAAGGATGTTCAATGCACAAGATAGACTTGGACTTTTTGTTGATATGATAATGGCACAAACAGTTGACGAAAGAAAGAAAGTGTTAGAAAAATTAATGGTTCTACAAAAAAGTGATTTTAAAGAAATTCTAAAAGCAATGGAGGGACACCATGTCACCATACGATTATTAGATCCACCGTTACATGAATTTCTTCCAAACATTGAGGAATTAATCAACAAGATGCATTTGCTAGAAAAGCAAAACAATTCCAGTGAAATTGAGATTACCAAGAAAATCTTTAATCGTGCAAGAGAGCTTGCTGAAATCAACCCTATGATGGGGCATCGTGGTGTCAGACTAGGCATTACATTTCCTGAGATTTATGAGATGCAAATCAGAGCAGTTTGCGAGGCAGTTGCTGAGCTTGTAAAAGAAAAAGTAGATGCGCATGCACAAATAATGGTACCACAGGTTGGAATTGTTACAGAACTAGAACAAATTAAGAAAATATATGATTATATAAAATCTGATGTGGAATCAAGATATAAAATAAAATTAAAGATAAACTTTGGAACAATGCTTGAAGTCGTAAGAGGTTGTCTTACTGCAGATGAGATGGCCAAAATTGCAGAATTTTTTAGTTTTGGTACAAACGACTTGTCACAGGCAGTTTTTAGCTTTAGTAGGGAAGATGCAGAAGGCAAGTTCCTTCCAGAATACCTTGAAAAAGAGATTCTTGTTGAAAACCCCTTCCAATCCCTTGATGTAAATGGGGTAGGAAGTTTAATGCAAATTGCCATATCAAAGGGAAGAGGCATAAAACCAAATCTTGAGATTGGGATTTGTGGTGAACATGGAGGAGACCCAAACTCAATCAAGTTCTGCCACAAGGCCGGACTTAGTTATGTTAGTGCCTCATCACATAGAATTCCTATTGCAATTCTTGCAGCAGCACAAGCTGTACTTTTGGAAAAATCAGAAAAAAACAAATCAAAAACAAGGGGATCAAAAAAGAAGCGATAAGAAAATACCATATGTATTTTTAAAATTTTAATTATACCATTTTTGTGCAATAGATTGTATCTGTTCAATTGATTTTGTTAGATTGACAGACTTGATGTCATCTCCTGCATTCATACCCTCTGCTAGTATTCCTTGAACATCAGAGTATCCCA
Source organism: Nitrososphaerota archaeon (assembly GCA_013287585.1). Classification (GTDB taxonomy): domain Archaea; phylum Thermoproteota; class Nitrososphaeria; order Nitrososphaerales; family Nitrosopumilaceae; genus TA-20. The sequence goes on along the minus strand of JABDDN010000021.1, from coordinate 8,298 downwards.
TGAACTGAAATTCAAGCTTTGTAAGTGACAATGCATGTTCCCAAGCTACCATGGGTGCCTTACTGTAAAATCCACCACTTGTCACTAGCACCAGTGCTTTTTTGCCATTCATCATCCCAACATAGCCGCCATCTTTTACATCCCATGTCTGACCCTTGAGTATTACAGAATCAAACCATGCTTTAACAGCAGCTGGCATTGAGAAATTATTCATTGGGAAAGCAACTACCACAATATCAGCTGATTTTAGTTGCTCTGTCATACGATCCATTTTTGACATTAGTTTTTTCTGTTCTGGCGTGAGGGTATTCCCAAGATAATTACGCTGAATATAGGCTAGCAAATTCTCTTCCAAAAACATATCAGGTACATCACTACAAAGATCAAGCTCTTCAGTCTCAGAATTTCTTATCTTTTCTCTAAATGCATCCAATAACTTTTTGGTACTAGACCGTTCATTACGCGGGGTATATTTTACCAGAAGTGTTTTCATTAATTTTCTATACCTAGATTTTTCCTAATTAACTTTCCCACATTTCGTATTGTTACACTACTAATTCCTGATGCATCTGCTATTTTTTTCTGAGTTGTACTCTCTTCATTAATTATGGAGGATAAGTAAAGTGCAGAAGCTGCTAGTGACATTGGGTTTTTTCCTTCAGTTATTCCTTTTTCTTTTGCTTGAAACAATATATCTAGTGCTCCTCTTTTTGTTTTCTCATTTAGGCCTACGGTACTTGATATCCTAGTTACAAAATCAGCTGAATCATAAGATTCCAATTGTAGATCTAGTGTGTTAAATAATATTCTATAATGTCTTGAAAGATCTTTGACTGTTATGTTTCCAGCATTTGCAATATCCTGTAGAGTTCTTGGCGCATTTGTTTCCCTGCATGCAGCATAAAGTGATGCCAGCATTATTCCTACAATGGTTCTTCCTTGAGTGATTTTTTTTGTCAGTGCTTTTCTATATAGATAAGCGGCTCTTTCTACAATTGTGTCAGAAAGGTCAAGTTTTGATTTTAGCGTATTTAGAATTACAAACGCCGATCTTAAACTTCGTTCAGTAGAGTCGGTTTTGCTTCTACTATCCCATGTTCGTAGTCTATTGAAAGTATACTTCATGGATGATGATATAGAATTACCTGCCGCGTCTTTGTTTTGAGAACCAATTACTGTAGAGAGACCCTTGTCATCTATGGATAGAGATGATCCTATGCCAGTCCTACTTCTCTCATTGTACTGTTCCAAACTAAATGAATGTAGTTCAGGACCTGAATCTTCAACTTTGTCTGCTAGAACAAATCCACAGCTGCCACAAAAAATCTCACCGCGAATACTATCAGTGATTAGTGGCCCGTGGATCCCATTATTTTGGGTACAAATTTTTGAAGATTTGCTTGTCTCCTCGTGGACTAGTATTTGCTTTGGGGGTTTGTTTTGTACTATCATTTGTATAGTTACTATACACATGTAACTATTTAAACAGTCAAGGTGAGTTTACCGAAACCAGATTAACTTGTAGTAAGTGTCTATTTTGATATAATGATATGCGAATTAGTTTATTTTAGAATCTCTGGCGGTTTTTCAAAGACTTGTTTGAATGTTCGCGGCTTGCCGTCTTTGAACACCTCCTTTGAATAGTATTGCATAGAAAAGGCCGCCATCTGTTCAAGTATTGGTTTTAGTGCTTTTCCTTTTTTTGTTATGGTGTATTCAATTTTTACCGGTGTGCCAGGAAAAACACTTCTTTCTATTATACCGTTTTTTTCCATTTCACGCAATCTTGCAGAAAGTGTTTTTGGGTTCATTCCCTCAATTGAATCCAGAAATTCGTTAAATCTACTCTGACCAAGTTGCATATTACGCAAAATGTGTATAGTGAATTTTTTTCCAATTATTTTAAAAGTATTATCAATTGGACAGGCTTTCATACTATCTAGCAATACCTTGCATTCTTCTTCTTTCAACTTACCATATCCTCACTTGATTTCATTATTATCACTTTCCAATTTATATACTTACCTTTGTATAGTTAGTATAGAAAATAGAGGTGATAAGAAATAGAAAACCAAGTACAAAACAAAGCTAATACAAAAGAGATCTCATCAAGCCAATGGGAAGAGGAGGTAGTAAAATCCAAGATTCCTGTCTTTGTTGATTTCTGGGCACCATGGTGTGGACCATGCAGAGCAATAGCCCCAATAGTTGAAGAGATTGCAAACGAATATTCAGATAAGGTAAGTTTTGTCAAGGTAAACGTAGACCAAAACAATGAGCTTGCCTCAAAATACAACATCTTTAGCATACCCACCTTAGCGGTATTTAGCAAGGGAAATCTTGTTTCACAACAAGTAGGAGTAAGCACAAACGCAAAAGCGTCTCTTAAAAACATGATAGAAAATGCCCTAAAGAAAGTTTAGACATTTTATCTATTTTTTACTCTAAAACAATTTTCACAAATCCAGACTTGTCTATCATCTTGATTTGGAACAGTCAGTACAAGATTCCTGTGTAATTTGCAGAGTGGGCATAGTCCAAAGCTCACAGATTCCTAATATGCCCTTTTCTAATTAAATTTAGTTATGATAATTTGGCTTTTGCAAAGTAAACATGAAATGGTTGGCTGTAGATTACCACAGTATCATATGTTTTGGTTTCAATTCCATGCAGGTCATAGTTTTGATCACCAATGCTACCTTTTAGTTTGCCCAAATCAATTCCTGTAGTAGCATCACCATTAATTGTCATGTAAACATGTAGATCAGGCCCATTTGTTACTTGAAAATTTTCAAATCTAAGAAATGCAATGTTTCCAACAGAAATTATTTCAGCTTTGCCTTTTGCATCATGATCTAGTCCTACAAATTCGCCCTGTTTTGAAAATACTATACTTTGTGAAGTAGATGAAATCTTTGAAATCATGTTTTGCATGCTCTCAGAAACTGTAGTTGGAAATTTTTTTGCATCATCCATTATGAGAGAGATTGTTTGTTGTGGCATTTTCTGTACAAGTGTATCTCTTTGCGAATTAGTCATGTTTACAAATTTATCATATGTCAAGCCAGTCTGTATTTGATCTAACGCCTGTTGCAGAGGATCACTCATTTTTTGTGAAATCATTTGAGGTCCAAAATAATATACACCAATTGCAGCTACACCAAGAATGGCTGCAATTCCAATCCCCCTTAACACGAATAAATTCAGTAAATGAAACTATTAAGTATTGAAGAATGCTGAAATATCCAATCTTAGATAATTATTATAATGCTACCTAGACTTGATTCCATAAAACCAGCCAGGCTAAAGATTGGCCTTACCCAACAAAAACTAGCCTCTCTCACAGGGGTGAGCACATCAATGATTAATCAGATAGAATCTGGGAGGTGTCAACCAAGCTATTCTACTGCAAGAAAAATATTCGAAGTACTATGGTCACTTGAAAGCCAATCTTCAATGAAAGCAGGAGATATTTGTAGCAAAGAAATTGCAAAGCTAAAGACTACAGACACACTACATGATGCAATAAAGAAGATGCAGGATTTTTCAATTAGTCAAATACCAGTCTTTGATGGAACTGAGGTAGTAGGTCTGATAACAGAGGATGGTCTTGTCAAACATTTGTTAGATAGTGATGAAACTCAGCGCAAAAAGATCAGACTTTCCGAAGTCATGGAACCAAGACCTCCAATAGTTGATTATGCGATTCCTGTGAAAACCTTAGTTACTCTTATCAGATTTTCAAAATGTATCTTGGTATCAAAGCAGAGCAAGATAATTGGCATAATCACTGCGTCTGATACTCTAAAATTGATGGAATAACTAATTTTAGCAAAATAAATGGCATGAACTAAATTCCATATAGATTACAACATGTTTTTCCAAGTAGGTTTTTGATTTCCAACTTTGGCAGACGAGACTTTTATAATTTAAAAAATACATAAAATTGGAGTAAAAGTATCTGTGTCTATAAAGAAATTGAACCTATTATTAATCGTGGTGTAAGCAACTGAGCTCAGATAATTCAAATAAATTGCAAAAAGAAAAAATCATTGTTAATCAAATGTGGTTGTTAATTGAAGAAAAATTATCTCCTATCAATAGTGTACCAGATAAAACAAAGATGAATGATGAACAAGTTTTCAATCTATATTCCATCATAATCGAAGCAGATGAGTTGTTTAGGATGCTTGCACAGATAGCTGAATTAAAAAAAGCAATTGATGAATTAACTAAAAAATAAACTCAGTTATTCTATAAAACAAATTATCTATGATCACTTTGAGTGAGAGCAGAGCTCTGCTAAAACGCCATGCAGTGATTTTGGGTGTATGAAAGTAACCTTAGTACCTCTTGAACCTGGCCTTATTTCTCCAAGAAATCTCACACCGCATCCTTTCATTCTGGTTACTTCACCTTCAATGCCATCTGTTTCAAATGCGATATGATGTAGACCCTCACCCCTACTTGTGAGAAATTTCTTAATAGGACTGTCTTCTCGTGTCGGTTCCATCAGTTCAATTCTGGAATCTTTTAGATGTAAAATTGCAACTCTGACACCTTCTGTCTCTATAGTTTCAAATTCAACTTCTTTTATTCCCAATGCTTGTTGGTATTCTTTTGCAGCTTCATCTACGTTATTTACTGCAATTGCAACATGGTCTATTTTCATTTTAGAAGGTTTCCTTTGGTTGATAGATTCCAAAAACTTCTCTAAAGATATTGCTTATCTCTCCTAGTGTAGCATAACTTTTTACAGCATTTATTATATGCGGCATCAAGTTCTCCTCTGATTCAGAAACGCTTTTCATTTTGGAAAGAAGGGCTTCAACTTTTTTGTTATCTCTAGTGCTTCTCAATTCTTTAAGAGTCTTGGTTTGTTTTACTTCAATGCTGTTATCAATTCTTAGCAGGTCTTGTTTTGCTTCTACTGCATCTGCAAATTTATTAACACCAACAATAATTCTTTCTCCTTTATCGATTTCTTGTTTTAAGCGATATGCATTTTGTCTAATTTCTGATTGGAAAAATCCTCGCTCTATTCCTGCAAGAGACCCGCCCATTCTATCAATTTTTTTCAAATACTTGTTTACTTCATCCTCAATTTGGTCAGTAAGGGATTCAACATAGTAAGATCCTGCAAGCGGATCCACTGTCTTTGTAATTCCGCTCTCATGGGCAACAATTTGTTGAGTTCGCAGCGCTATTTTGACAGCTGCCTCTGTAGGAAGTGCAAGAGCCTCATCTTTGGAATTGGTGTGCAGAGATTGTGCGCCACCAAGTACTGCAGCCATTGATTGTATTGCAACACGGACAATATTATTATCTGGTTGTTGTGCTGTTAGTGACTCTCCGCTAGTTTGTACATGAAATCTTAGATGCATTGATTTTGGATCACGTGCATGGAATCTTTCTTTTAGTATTTTTGCATAAATTCTTCTTGCAACTCTGAATTTAGCAACCTCTTCAAGAAACTCATTTGTACAACAAAAAAAGAATGAAAGTCTTGGTGCAAAATCGTCAATTTTTAATCCTCTTTCAACACATGTTTCTATGTATTGTATAGCGTTTGCAATTGTAAATGCAACTTCTTGTACTGCATTACATCCAGCTTCCCTCATGTGGTATCCGGAAATTGAAATAGGATACCATTGTTGAACTTTTTTTGAGCAATATTCTATCATGTCACCAATTAGTCTCATAGATTGACGTGGAGGATAGATGTAGGTATTTCTTGCAATGTATTCTTTTAGAATATCATTTTGGGTTGTTCCACGTAAGGCAGAGCTTGCAACACCTTGCGATTCTCCTGTAGCAATGTATAGTGAAAGCAAAGTTGACGCTGTTGCGTTAATTGTCATAGATGTACTTACTTTGTCTAAAGGTATTCCTCCAAAGCAAGTCATCATGTCTTTAAGCGAAGTTATAGAAACACCAACTTTTCCAACTTCACCCTCTGCATGAGGATCATCTGCGTCATAGCCAATTTGGGTAGGAAGATCAAATGCCATACTTAATCCAGTCTGACCGCGTTCAAGTAGATACTTGAATCTTTGATTTGTCTGATCAGCAGTTCCAAATCCAGTATACTGTCTCATGGTCCACAATCTATCGCGATACATTCCTTTGTGAATAGCTCGTGTGTAAGGAAATTTTCCTGGTTGTTCATTCTTGCTTCTTGGTTTTACTTTGGAATCATAAACCGGTTTTACTGGAATGTTAGAATCTGTTTTTACTTGTTTTGGCGTGTCAGATTTCTTGTCTTTCATAAAATCACTTGAATAGTTTTGAAATTTTACCTGCAGCTTCGTATGGATCTATTTCCTTTGATTGCACTTTTTTTAGGTATTTAGTATATTCTTTACTAGAATCAAGCATGGTGCTCACTTTATTTTTAACATTATTTAAAACAATATCCCTGAGTTCTATTTCAAGTCGTGATTGTTCCTGTGTTTTTTTGGTTTTTTTCTTTGATATGATAAGTGCTTCTAGTTTTTTTGCAAATTCTGATATGCCTTTGCTTGATTTTGCTGAAGTCAATAATATTGTGGGATTTTTTTCCGACATGCCAATAAAATCCCTAACTGCATTAAACAGCTGATTTGCTCCTGCCAAGTCACTTTTGTTTATCAAATAAATGTCACCAATTTCAGTCAATCCTGCTTTTATTGTCTGTATGCTGTCGCCGGTATTTGGATTAAAAACTACCACTATAATGTCTGCAATTTTTGAAATATCAATTTCGGTTTGGCCTGCACCAACACTTTCAATTATGATTATATCAAATCCCGCATACTCTAGAACCCTTATGCTGTTTCGTAGCGATAAGGAGATAGCTCCTGTAGCACCTCTTGATGCCATGCTTCTGATATAAGTTCCAGAATCAGTAGAATCAGACATTCTAACTCTATCACCTAGTATGGCACCACCTGTGATGTGACTAGTTGGATCTATTGCCAGAACTGCAGCCTTGTAACCAAGTTTTTTTAATTCAAGAACACTCTTGTCTATTAGAGTACTTTTTCCTGCACCAGCTGGTCCTGTTATTCCTATGGTAACAGACTTTCCAGAATTTTTGAAGATTTTTTTTATTAGTACTTTTGCAGTCTTGTCATCATTTTCAATAATTGAAATGGCCTTGGCGATGGCCCTACGTTTACCATGTTTTAATTCGGATACAATATCCATGTAGAACTGAATACGGGTATTACCACAATAAAATCTTCGTTATTCCCAGCAAACACTTGGAATAAATACATTTTAGGGGTAGAGGTGATATGCTAAGAACCGATCAATCCCAAACGGAATCGAGGGCATTTAAGAAATTCATATCCAGTATGAATTCTGATAAGACGGTTCAGAGATACATATATGGACTCAACAAGTTCTGCGAATATGCTTCTCTAACCTATGAAGAAATACTAGGCTTAGATGTGGAGGATCTCACGACGAAAATGGAAGACTGGGTTATGTCAATGACAGGTCTTCGAAAAAGTTCAATCCGTACACCACTAGCAGGTCTTGAAAAGTTCCTTGATGTAAACAGAAAATTATATCACAAAAAATCAATTCATAGTTTGATTAAAACGGACAAGGATATGGGAGGAGGCGGGGAGCCATTTACAACTCTAGACATTCAGAATATGTTACAAGTCACAACAAGTCTTCGCATGAAGGCGGTGATTCATTTTATGAGTTCACTTGGCATCAGACCAGCTGGTCTTACAGATCCAGTTTTAAAAAAGAAGCATCTAATTGAAATGCCAGATAATTGTTATGCCATTAGAATCTATGACAATACGAAGGAAGGCTATTGGGGCTTTCTAACACCAGAAGCTCGTAAAGCATTAGACCATTATTTGAATAGTCGCAAGCTAAACGGAGAAAGAATCACTGAGGAATCTCCTTTGTTTGCAACTACGTCCAAACGAGCAAAAACTTCTCATATGAAAAATGATACCCTTTACGAGCTTTTAGGTGCATTATACCGAAAAGCTGGAATAGTGAGACATAAGGTTGGTCATCGATATGACAAATCATTGACGTATGGTTTTAGAAAAAGATACAATACTATTTTGAAGATCAACAACTCAGTAAACTCTAACATCGCTGAAAAATTAATGGGGCATAAAAAAGGTCTTGATGGAGCATACCTGACTCCAACAAGAGATGAATGCTTTGGAGAGTTTGTAAAGGCAATTTCAGATCTTACAATAGATGACAATGAAAGGCTAACGATCGAGAACAAGATCAAGACCAAGAAGATAACAGAGACTGAGGTTAAAAACGAAGAGATGG
>JABDDN010000020.1 GCA_013287585.1 Nitrososphaerota archaeon | reverse complement strand
TATGTTACTCCCTTGGCACCTGCTTTCATTGCATCTTCTGTCATTTCTAATATGTCTAGGTCGGTTTTTGCTTTTGGCCCACCAGCTATAACTATTGGAACTGGAGTACTTTTTACAATTTTTGCAAATGAATCCACGTCACCAGTGTACAATGTCTTGACAATGTCTGCACCAAGCTCTGCCCCAATTCTTGCAACATGGCCTACAATTGCAGGATCGTGCGGATTTTTGATGTTCTCTCCTCTAGGATACATCATTGCCAATAGCGGCATGCTCCATTTGTGACAATCATCTGCAATTCTTCCAAGCTGTTCAATCATTTCAGGCTCTTCTTTTCCGCCAATGTTGATGTGAAGAGAAACTCCGTCTGCACCAAGTCTGAGTGCTTCTTCAACAGAGCCAGTCAACATCTTTCTGTTTGGTGAAGTTGAAAGTGATGTGCTGCCTGAATAATGTACCAGTAATCCCACTTTGGGTGGTTTTGGAAATGTCTTAAGAATTCCTTTGTTTACTATGACAGATGTTAATCCAAAATGCTGGCAATCATAAACTAATGAATGAGGATCTTCAATTCCCTTTAGGGGACCACTTGAAATTCCGTGGTCCATTGGAATACAAAGCATCTTTCCTGCCCGTAAAATCCGATTCATTCGGAGTTGGTGGCCTGTGACCATTGGAGTTTATCCTCGTCGTGCCCTACTTAAAAATACCGGGTATGATTTTGCTGTCAAGAATTAAATAAGATGAAACAAACCCAAAAACAAATTGAGTCAGGTTACAAAAGAGCTTTATAGTTCTGAAATTGGAGACATTTTAGAAAATTCGCTAAATGGAATTAGACCTGGACTGGATGATTGTATGAGATTGCTAGAATCAAACGATGTTCATCTTATTGGTCTGGTGGCTGGACATCTTACCAGAAAAAAATTTGGAAAAAAGGTCTCGTTTGTAAACAACATGATACTAAACTATACTAATGTATGTATAACTGACTGCAAGTTTTGTGCATTTTACAGGCCGCCAGGACACGAGGAGTCCTATACCGTTTCACTTGAAGAAATTGAATCACGAATAAAGACAGCGTCTGAGATGTTTGGGATTACTCAGGTATTGATTCAAGGAGGACATAATCCAAAACTTCGAATTGAATACTATGAAGATGCATTTAAAATGATGAGGGAAAAATTTCCCAAAATTGGCATACATGGACTATCCGCATCAGAAATTGACATGATATCTAGGATAGAAAAAATCAGTACAAAAGAAGTTCTTTCAAGATTAAAAGAATCTGGATTGCAATCAGTACCTGGTGCAGGCGCAGAGATTTTAGTAGACGCTGTCAAAGACATAATCAGTCCAAAAAAAATCTCTTCTGAGCAGTGGTTGAAAATAATGGAGGAAGCTCACACCATGGGACTGCCGGCATCTGCAACAATGATGTATGGACATGTAGAATCTGTAAGGGACATTGCAGAACACTTTATCAAAATTGCAAAGCTTCAAGAAAAAACAGGAGGCTTTATGGCCTTTATTCCTTGGAGCTTTGAGCCAAACAATACTCTTATGCAAAAAGAAGAGACTGTAAAATATTCTGCAGGCGGTTCACAACTGTTAAAGATGATAGCAATATCAAGAATCATGTATGATGGATTGATCCCACACATACAATCCTCATGGCTTACAAATGGCATAGGTATGGCACAAATTGCACTACAATATGGTGCTGATGACTTTGGGGGAACATTGCTTGGAGAAGAAGTTGTCTCATGTACAGGTTCCCGCTCTACTGAGCTTACCTCAAATAAAATAATACATGCAGTAAAACAAATTGGATATCAGGTAGAAGAGAGAGACAATTTCTATAATACAGTCCAGATGCACTAAATTCCGTAACTAGACCACTTGGCGTCAACTATGTTTTTTGTATCCTCATCAACTAAGACCAATTCCTGAATCTCTCTTTGATATCCTTCTTCTTTGGTCTTTTGTGTTGCATCAATACCAAGCTTTGATCCAAGATTTACTAGTGGTGATGCAGGATCCAAAGTGTCAGTAGGTGTGTTGTTTATTATGATAACATCTCGTGCGGCATCAGATCTTGTGGTAATTGCCCATATGACATCATTCATGTCATGCACGTTGACGTCTTCATCTACGACGACAAAAATTTTTGTTAATGCAAGCTGACCAAGACCCCATAACCCCATCATAACTTTTTTTGCCTGACCTGGATATCTTTTCTTAATAGAAATGATAGCCATTCCCTGGAACCATCCGGCAGCTGGCATGGAAAAATCAACAACTTCGGGTTGGAACATTTTTATCAAAGGCAGAAACGAGCGCTCTATTACTTTACCAATAAATGCATCTTCTAGAATTGGCTTGCCAACAACTGTGGTAAGATAGATTGGTTTTTGTCGTCGCATTATTCCAGTCAGAGTAAATACGGGATATGGCTCTGGCGGGGTATAGTATCCTGTGTGATCACCAAACGGTCCTTCCATTCTGATATCTGACGGATCAACATATCCTTCTAGTACCAGTTCTGCGTTTGCAGGAACTTCAAGATCAACTGTCTTGCATTTTACTGTCTTGATTCCAGTCTTTCTTGTTATTCCGGCAAAAAGATATTTGTCTAGCCCCTCGGGGACGGGGGCAACGGCAGAAAATACTGTTGCTGGGTCTGCACCAATTATTACGGCCACTTCAATTTTATTTCCAGCATCTTTTTTGATGTCATAGTGATGTGCTCCCCTCTTGTGCTTTTGCCAATGCATGAGAGCATGGGTGCTGTCAAGTATTTGCATTCTGTATACTCCTAGATTTCTGACATCGGTATCGGGATGTTTTGTAGCAATAAGACCAAAAGTGATGAATCTTTCAGCATCTTTGTGCCATGTTTTTAAAATTGGAATCTTGTCAAACGAAGGCGAATCTTCAAAAATTTCTGTCACAGGTCCACTTTTTTGCAGCTTGGGTGCAATGTCTGTCATCTTTGATAGTTCTGGTAATTTTTTTATTTTTTCAAAAATTCCAGTTGGAATTTCCATCTTTGTCATATCCACAATTCTCTGACCAATTTGAGCAAAATCGTCAGTCTCTAATCCAATCTCCAATCTTTTTAGTGAACCAAAAGCATTTCCCAAAACTGGCATGTCATAATTTTTTACATTTTCAAAATAAAGTGCTGGACCGTTTGAATACATCGTTCTTCTTAAAATCTCGGCGATCTCTAAATTGGCATCAACCTGTGTTTTTATCCGCCTTAGCTCGCCTACCTTTTCCAGCTTTTCTACAAACTCGCCAAGATCTTCTATTGCCACAACACTACTGAATTTGTATATTGTATAAGCTTAACTGGATTTTTACACAGCTATTAGAGAAAAGATTTAACAAAAGGAATTTAATTGTCTATCAAGGAAACTCGTCAACGTGACTGATCAAAAATGCGCCGTTTGTAATGGGCAGGGTAAGATTGCACTTTTAGATACACCATGTTCCTTTTGCAACGGCACTGGGGAATATACAAAAAGCGCTGAAAGTTATCTAAAGTCACATATTTGTCAGTGCATCTTTTTGGATAGGGTTACATGTCCGCTCTGTGGAAAAAAATGTCACCACGATACTCCTAACAAACCAAAAATTTTGCTTGGGCCTGTCTAGCCTATTGGGGGCAGTTCAGTTTTCTTGTCATGGCCACCAGATCCAAATTTGCAGTAAAAGCATTGGTCTGACTGCATGTATTTGAGCTGCTCAATTTGTATTGCGCCAATTTTAAGAGCTATTTTGGTAAGCATTCTGTATTTGAAAGGCATTGCAGGAACTACTTCTTTTAGATATACTTTGTAGTGGTCAGGGCAAAACTTGAGTGTGATCTTACCAACTTCTTTACTTGTTTGACTTACGGTCCTCGCTACATTGATCTGCTCTCTTATGTATTCATGTTTAGGGCAAGGACAATTCCTACCGCCTGGGTGCTTATAGGCAGGTGTGTTCTTCCAGTCAAACCCAGGATACTCTCTTTCAAAATCGTCCAACAGAGAACAAATCCTGTGCGCTTCTTATAAAACTTCTATAAATAATCACGTTTGCACCTGATCAAAATCTAAATAAACTACATTTGCATGACCAAATAGCACATGTCAAAAGAAATCAAACCAAAAAAACCACGATCTTCTACTAAAAAATCTACTTCCGAACTTGAAGCAAAAATAGCTGAACTTGAAGCAAAGCTTGGCCAATTATCATCTCAGGTAAGACCCGCAGAACAGCATGCAAAAACAGCACCACCTCCAGCACCAAAACCAAGACCGGCAGCTTCAGGTCCTACTCATGGAACATTACCCGCAGGAATGGCTCCTCCACCAAAACCAAAAGAGGAACCAAAACCATCTACATCATCAGCATCATCTGGCGAAGTTGCACCAGCATATGCAACAACCAGCTCTACAGGTTATACTGGAAACAAATACTATGCAACAAGAGCAAGATTGTCATATCATCCTCCAGATAAACAATACAAGGGCGAACCTACAGTCCAAACATCGACATCACGACCATCTCCAGAACCACAGTACACTTACCAAGAAACCTCAAGTTCACAACAAAAATCAAAACCATCGTCATCAACATGGAAAGCAAAAGGTGCACAGGCCGCAGAAGAGTATACTCCACAAACACAGCCTGCAAGACATGAAGAGACAAGGCCAGCACCACCTCCGGCACCAAAACCAAGACCGGCAGCTTCAGGTCCTACTCATGGAACATTGCCAGCAGGAATGGCTCCTCCACCAAAACCAACAGTAGCTGAAATAGTAAAACAAGTTTCATCAACTGAACAAAAATCCGTTGGCGAAGTTGCACCAGCATATGCAACAACCAGCTCTACAGGTTATACTGGAAACAAATACTATGCAACAAGAGCAAGATTGTCATATCATCCTCCAGATAAACAATACAAGGGTGAATCTGTATCATCTCAGACTGTTAAAGTTGCACCAGCACCGCCAAAACCAAAACGCGGTACACTGCCAGCTGGCTGGAAACCCTAAACTAATTTTTAAAAGCCTCTAGGACTTCTTGTGCATGTCCTGCAGGTTTTACTTTTTCAAAGACTCTGAAAATTTTCCCTTTTTCGTTTACCAAAAAAGTTGATCTGTTTACACCCATATATTCACGACCCATGAATTGCTTTTTGCCCCATACGCCGAATTTCTTTGCAACATCTTTCTCAGTATCTGCAAGCAAGATAAATGGCACCTTCATTTTTTCGCCAAATTTCTTGTGAGATTCTTCGTCATCTGGACTTATTCCTAGTATGTCAATATCTGCATTTTTGAATTTCTTATAGTCTTGGGCAAACTCGGCTGCCTCTGTTGTGCATCCTGGAGTAAAGTCCTTTGGGTAAAAATAGACAACATATTTTTTTCCTTTTAAATCTGATTTTTTAACTAGTTTTCCAGTAGCATCCTTTAAGCTAAAATCTGGAACATCATCGCCTTCTGCAAGCATAAGATACGTTTTTTTATTCCCTAATTATTTTTTCTTATTTGGGTGCTACCATGTTAACAGTTCCCTTATTCGAATGTTTTATATGGTAATTCCAAAGGTGATTGACTGATGGTAAATCCACGTGCATGGTTTGCAGAAGCTATCGCAACATATGCTTTGGTTTTCTTTGGACCACTAGCTATCATACTAGCCGCGGTCGCATTTGGAACTGGGCTGTCAATTCAAGCCATAGTTATGATATCTCTGGCACATGGTGCTGCAATTGGTTTGATGGTTTACACATTTGGTCATGTTTCTGGTGCCCACATTAATCCTGCTGTGACAATTTCCATGTTGGTCACAAGAAGAATTGGAATCAAAGATGGCATTGCTTATATTATATTTCAGTTAATTGGTGCAATTGCTGCTGCCGCATCGCTTAAGGCAATTTTGCCAGATCTTGGTGCCAAGGTAAATTTTGGAACACAAGGTGGACCAAGTGAACTTTTAAACCATAGTGTTATCTCTGGTCTTGCCGTTGAAATTATTTTGACATTCTTCTTGGTTACTGTTATTTTCATGACTGCAGTTCACAAAAAAGCACCTGCGGGAATGTATGGTCTTGCCATTGGTGGTATGATATTTTTGATTCACCTAGTTGGTGTTCCATTGACTGGTGCATCAGTAAATCCTGCAAGAACCTTTGGTCCAGCACTCATTTCAGGATACTGGGATTATCACTGGATTTACTGGGCAGGTCCAATTATTGGTGCAATAATAGCTGGTTTGATAATGAATTATGTCTTTGTAAAAAAGGCAGAACAGCAAGCGGCATAAATTTCAAATCCTAAATTATTTGAAATGTATTATAACGGGTCAAATGAAACTTCCAATGGACCCGTTGCACAGCTTGGATAGTGCGGATGCTTGCGGAGCATCAGGTCGTGGGTTCGAGTCCCATCGGGCCCGCCTCAATAATGTCCTTTTTAGGGTTCCGACCCGAAAGAGGAAAATAATTGAAGATAAGAAAAGAAGAAATCCAAAAAGTGGCAGACGAACCAATAGGCCTGTTCTACCAGGGGATGAGAGCTGCTGCCACAAAGGAAAAGTACACCCGCACATTGCGGAGAGTTTTGTGCGAATTCTTTGAAGATGTCTTGGAGGGAACTTTTGAGGAACGTGCATCTGAAATGGTACATCGTGCAAAAGAAGATCCAGAATGGATTACTAGTCTTCTGCTAACTTTATCAAAAAGACTAAAGGAGCGAACCGATCTTGCAAAAACTGAAAAAGATTATCTGAGCCCAAATTCTTTTAGCAGATTTTTCAAACCGATTAGAAAACTTTTAGACATGAATGATGTGCCAATTGCCTGGAAACGAATCTACTATACATTTCCAGAGCGCGACAACACTGATTCTGAAGGAAGGGGATATACAAGACAGGAAATCCAGAAGATGATTGGATTTATCCGAGGGCCAATTGACAAGGCCTTGATCCTAGTTGCAGCAAGTTCTGGAATCAGGGAGGGAGGTTTTGCATTAAACTGGGAAGACCTGATACCAGTTTACCAAATTAATGACAAGATTGTTTTTGATATAACAGAATCAGAGGAGGAAAAGGCACAGATTGTTTGTGGAATATTAACAGTATACAGGAAAACTTCTGAAGAGTATCCTGCGTTTATCACGCCAGAAGCATACAAGGCAATTTTAGATTACAAACAAAAATGGATACAAGAAGTTGGCAAGGAACCATTGCCATCTGATCCGCTGTTCAAGGAAGCAGGGCCTTTTTCTAGAAAACTAAAACCTGATGCAATAAAAAGAAGAATTACAAGGGTTGCAGAGAGTGCAGGAATTAGGAAACCTCTTGCCAAAGGCAGGCGAAGACACGAGGTGCCAATCATGAACGGGTTTAGGAGATTCTTCAATAAAATAAACAAGGAAACCATATCCAAAGACTCGCCTCTGGCAGCATTAATCAAGAAAGAATACATGATGGACCATGTTGGACTGGTCAAACTAGACAGGAATTATTTCAAGACCCACATTGCGGAACTGGTAGAAGAATACATCAATGCCGTTCCACATCTAACAATATCTGACGAGGAACGAGAAAAATCTCTGAATAAGAAACTGCGTATAGAAAATAAGGAATTACATCAAAAGAGTATAGAGATTGCTCAACTAAAGGAAAACCAAGACAAAATGACTAGATGGATGATGAGATTCAAGGAACTTCATCCAGAAATATTTTCAGAGGAAATTTTTGTGGGAGAAGTAAAGAAATGATTTAAGAAAAACTTCTACAATTTCTCAAATGTCGAAGATTACCTTGGATGACTCCATCAGGCTTCGTCCTGATAAAATTGTCATCAAACTGATCAACCTCAACTTTTACCCCAACATCATTTGTAATAAAACATCTGTGACCATTACCAATCATAATGTTAATTTGTTTAGGAGTTGCAGACATGCTTGCTTTGTCTGGAGATTCTCCGTTTTCTATTAACCCAACTATTTCAATACGTTCCTGATCAGGAGTCAATTTCTTACAAACAATTTGATATATGGTTATCTTAATACGCCTCTTTTACAATGAAATGAAATTTTACATGTCACAGGTTCGTACATTGAACTCAGTCTTCCTATGATTTCTTGCATACTCTCGAAGTTTTCTATGTTGTGGTCTATCTCTAAAACGAGTCTCAGGTGTTTCCACTTCAATAATTTTAACACGCTTTCCTTTTTTTGCAACGATATCGGGTCTTGCATGATTCATAACAGCAGGTCTTTTGTAACCTGGAATGTCAGCTTTGACCTTCCACCCGTTTGCTTCCAAACCTACTGCACGTTTCATTACTGAAAAGTTATGACATGTCTGACCTCTTTTGCTACGCTTTGTCATTATTTCTGATCAACAAAACGCTTGTATTTAAAAATTACGGTACCACAACCGTATACATATGTACAAGTACCGTTCTTATATGTTAATGGATTTAGGCGAGAAACTAATAGATGAATTAAGAATTCAATCCCAGCGAGACTTGAACGCAGCGGAAAGAATTCTTGACGGTGGTGGACACATGGAACATGTAGCATGGCACTGCGAACAGTCATATGAAAAAATAGTGAAATTCATCTATGCTTACTTCAAATTGAAAATACTAAACGGCAATGAAAAATCAGTATATGAAAAAATGTATGAAAAACAACATTATGGTTCTTACAAACTGGTTACCAATATGTTGCGTGAGATTACTGGTTCATTTAGATCTTATTTGAAAAATACTTTTCAAAAAATTGATACAAATCCGCAAGAGATTCCTATACAAACATTCAATGTCCTAGTGAACCTTGCTAAAAATATAGTTCCAACACTTAACAAACAACTAGAAAACTCAGTATCAAATACTGAGTCTACTATCGAAAAATATATTTCAGATATAAACGCCTTCAAAAATTTTTTAAATAATGCCACTGCACAAAATCTGAGCAAAGCAATAGAAGCTATTGATGTTACCAGAGTTGTTCCGACTGCATTAAATCAGATATCAGAGTCGAAACTTATGAGTGGTGACCAATTATTTGATGAATATGTCAAAATAGCAATTAGCAATCCTAACGAATATCAAAAGTTTTACGGTTTTATATCCAAGGCTCTGATTCTAGCTATATGGACACTCCCCCACACCTCCATGTCAAGATATCCAATACTTGGACATAATTTTGAGAATCTAACGGCATATCGTAACAGAGATGTAACTCTTGGACCTTTTTTCAAGATGCTGATAAAAGAAATCAAAAACATGGAATTAGATACGGGTAATTTTTTGGGGATGCTTCAACAGTACAAAAAAACTGGTATAATTCAATAATTTATGCTTGATAATTATGTCAAAAAAACACTAACATACATAAAAAGTTAAAACACATAGGTAAATTGGTAATATCATGTTAATGAGAAAATTTAGAGTTCAAAATTATAAGAAAATCGATGATACTGGTTGGATAAATTGTGGTAAACTTACAGCGTTTGTAGGTAAAAATGAATCTGGGAAATCAGCCATTTTTAGGGGTCTATCCAAACTCAATCCGTCTGATGGACAAAAATATGATGGATTAAAAGAATTTCCTCGCAGAAGGTATTCTTCAGAATTTAAAACAAAAGATTGGATCGTTAGTAGTGCTGAGTTTGAATTGAGTCAAAGAGATATTGCTGAATTGACGAAACTTGATCCTATTTTTAATAATATTAAATATGTTATTTGTGCAAAATCTTATTCAAATCAAATAACTGTTCAATTTGAGCCACAACTAGGATTACAAAAAATCTCAAAAAATGATTATTTGAACAGTCTAACAAAATGGAAGGAAAATATAGAAAATCTCACAGCTCCAGAAGGTAAAGGAGAACAACTTGCTCCAATTAAGAGCTCGATTTCTAGTTATCTTCAAACGAAAATTAATCAACTTCCTCAAGTAAGTGGAGCATACGTACAACCTGAAATAATTAACGAAATTAGTACTACGATTTTAAATCAAATGAATGAATCATGGGCAAAAGAATTATTCAAAGATATACTTGACCAAAATAAGAAATTTGTAGAAAAAACGAAACTAGATAGTAAAATAAATGATGCTGCAAATTGGATAGTCTCTAACATACCGCAATTCATCTATTTTGATAGATATGATGTAATTGATAGTGCCATTCATATCTCGAACTTTATACAAAGACTAAGTCAATCTCCAGATGATCCTCGCCTACGTACTACAAAATGCTTGTTTGAACATGTTGGCTTGGATATACACACTATACAGAAGTTGGATCCTACCAAACCAGAGACAACTGAACTTGCAATAAGACGATTGGCGGACGAGCGTGCTATCCTGATGTCTTCAGCATCTGCAGCAATGACAAAGAAATTCTCCGATTGGTGGGAACAACGCAAACATAAATTCAGATATGATGTTGATGGACCACACTTTCGAGTATGGGTTTCTGATGATCTAGATCCTAGCGAAATAGAATTAGATCAAAGAAGTGCTGGTATGCAGTACTTTTTTTCCTTCTACCTAGTTTTTTTGGTAGAAGCCGAAAAGACACATAAAAATTCAATCTTATTGCTTGACGAACCTGGATTACAGTATCATGGAACTGCACAGATGAAAACGGTCCAATTCTTTAGAAAAATATCTGAACAAAACCAGATTCTGTATACTACACATTCACCATTTATGATAGATGGAGATCATTTAGAAGATGCTAGAATAGTGTTTGAAGATAAAGATACAGGTTTTACAAAAGTGTCTGATAATGTATGGCCAGATGATATTGACTCTACATTCCCATTACAAGCTGGTTTAGGCTATGCCTTGGCTCAAACATTATTCCTTTCAAAAAAACAGCTAGTTGTAGAAGGCCTTACTGATTATACC
This sequence comes from Nitrososphaerota archaeon, assembly GCA_013287585.1. Taxonomy (GTDB): domain Archaea; phylum Thermoproteota; class Nitrososphaeria; order Nitrososphaerales; family Nitrosopumilaceae; genus TA-20. Next base: position 14,099 of record JABDDN010000020.1, on the reverse strand, counting down.
TTGCTTAAAGCTATGAATGAACTTTTAGAGAAAAAGAAAATGACTATGTTAAACAAAGATGTTGTCATAACTCCTGCAGGTGGAACGCGTTATCTTATGCCACTAGCGGGCATGTTGTTTGGAAATAAAATAAAAATGGCAATTTTATTGGATGCTGATCAACCTGGCATACAAAAACAAAAAGAAATGAAAGAAAAACTTCTCATGGATTGCATATTAATTAATTCGGTTGGAAATTCTGACACTGTAGAAATTGAAGATCTATTTGAAGAACAAGTTTACTTGGATGCGGTTAAGGCATCATATCCTTCAGTTGAACTAAACTTCAATTCTGCTGAACAACAAATGAAAGGAATATCAAAACGAATCAAATCATTGTTTGATAGAACAAATAATTCATTTGAGAAGTGGAAACCAAATAATGTCCTAATTAGTTGGATACAATCAGATCCAAACGGTAAACACAAAATATCTGATAAAACATGTAAATATTTTGAATCTTTATTTAAAGAAGTAAATAAAAAACTAGAAATTTAACATTGTAATGATTTGCTGTGTCTTTTAATACATAATAATAACTAACGATTAAGTAAATGTTCCTCTAATTTCTGGGAATTCTTTATGATGCAAAAATGTAGTAATCTTATAGGCGTATTTTCAAAACTTCTTCCACAATTTTTTTTAAATGCTAATCACTGATTTTTGAATTTTCGTGCAATCAGACTTGCTAAGTATAACATTCCTGTGAAAATTGCTCCCCATAATACTACATCTTGTACCGATGATGTTGGAAGAGACATTGTTGGTAACTCTCCAAGTGTTGGAGCTAAATATAGCTGATAAAGAAATGCTATCTGAAATCCGCCAATCGTTTTATGTGAAAATGGTAGACTACGTTCGTCCTCCCATATCTCAGGATTTCTCCAAACAACTATTAGAAAAATTATTCCTAGTGTAGAAAAAATACCTAACGCCCACCATGATATTTCTAAAAAATTCGAATCATAGTAGTATACAATCCCGAAGCCTATTGACGCAAATGCGTAAAGAGCCGCCGTTCTTCTTCTAACAAATCTTGTTTCTACCCAAACTGAGTAAATGATAGTGGGCAAAGTTGTAATCAAGACTCCAAATAGCAATCCGTAGTTTAGATCTGTCATAATTTGGGTTGATTTCTACATTTAAGAACCTGTAATTTTCGCTAATGCTGATCCTATTCCTGACCTTCAACCTTCAGCGTCGAGTTAGGTCTGTTAAGATCCAGAGCTACTGTTTTGGATTAATTTAGGACCAATTGAGGTTAGACTTTAATCTTAATTTGTGGCATCATTACATTATCTTCTGGCAGCTCAAATTCTCTAGTTCGGATGTTTATTTTTGGATATTGGTTGTAAGTTCTTCCTCGTATAATGCGTCCTCCTGACTTTGGCCTTATACCGCCCCATTGTTTGAAGAAAATTTTTACATTTTGTTTCTTACATTGTTTTATTATCTCTAGTATCCATTCCTCTTTTACAGGTCTGAAATTATGCCCGCTTTCACCTCCTATAATTGCCCAATCAATTCCTTTAAGATTGACTTTTCCCACTGAACCAATAAGAGGTTCAAAGCTTATGAATCGTATATCACATTGTACTTTTCTTAATTCATCTATTCTCCAAACATTATCTCTATTTTCCACGCTTACACCCATCCAAATATGATTTGGTACGTTGAAACCATAATAATTTCTAAATAATTCAGAAAATTTAGCCATCTTTTGTGGTCGTTTTGTAAGAACTTGATAGGTATGCCAATAGGCTTTCAACATAGTATGAAAACATCCTGCAATGAATTCCATCTGACTTTTTTCATGAAATAAATCAGACATACTATTTACAAAGATTTTTTTAGATTTCTTCCATTGTAATGGAAGTTCTAATTCATCATAGTGTTGAGTAAACTCAAATTCGTTTTTGTATTTTTTTATTCCCATTGCTTTAAGTCGTTTTGAAAGAGTAGCAGCATAACAATTCTTGCAGCCTGAAGATATCTTGGTACAACCAGTTGTTGGATTCCAAGTGGCCTCAGTCCATTCTATTGCAGAACCTATTGCCATGTACTAACACAATAAATAAGTGATTTTAAGTGTTTAAACTATTCAATCCGTTTTTTATTAACTACTAGTGTAAATAGAATAACAATGGGAATAAAAATAAAGCAGGAAGATTGGATTCGAAAGTATCTAACCAAACTTATAGAATTTGGAAAAAGTGTAAATGACAATGAAGAAAAGAACGAATATGCTGCATATACTGCTCTAAAATTAATATCTGTTACGTACTATGTCCCAACATTTTTGAATGTTGCCCAACATCCAGACCGTAAAACAGAAGGATATGATGGAGCTGTTTATGTCGACTTATTTGCGGGTTCTGGATTGGTCAATATTTCTGACACCTATGATACAGTAGCTGGGTCTCCAATTTGCGCATTATCAGCAAACAAGAATAATTTCAGTTATGCTCTATGCGTTGAAAAAGATAAGAAGAAGAAAGAAGCATTGGAGAAAAGAGTCGCACGGATTTACCCGGAAAACAAATTTACCATCATTCATGGAGATTGTAACGATTCTATTGACAAAGTAATCTCCATTGTGAAAGAACATTTTGATAATCCTATTATGCTTACGTTTGTTGATCCGGAAGGAATGGAAATCAAGATGAAGACGCTAAAGAAACTAAGCGATGCATTTCCTGCTCAGGATTTTATGATAAATGTCGGTTCACAAGGAGTTCTTAGAGTACATGGAAAATTGAAAAAAGGTGATTATTCTACTGAGAGAACTTGGAATGAATATTGGGGGGAAGAAGACATAGAATTCTTACTATCAGAAATAGCTGAAAGAAAAACAGTTGAGGAGCAGTATAAAGAAAAGCTATCAGAAACATTAGGAAAAAATGTTGGAGAAATAATTCCTATAAATGATACAAAAAACAATCCAGAATATTTTATTCTTGGATACACTCGATCCACTAAAGGAAATTCCGGATATGCTAGAGCATTAACCGATTTAAAGAGAAGACTCGAACATGAGGATCGTACCTCTGTTAGGAGAATGCTAGAGGCAATGACTGGCAGAAATAAAACTCTCATTTGAATGAAATAGCAGTCCGGTTCTATTGAGACTCAGCCCTATCACGGTTTAATTTTGGACCTAGTTTGTTTGTAAATTTTTGTGTACCAGATGGGATTAATGACCATATTCTACTATTTCTGGCTACAATAATTGGATAATGACAATTTCTTCAAATATTTCATTTTCATTTAATGTAAGGTGAAATATATTGCAAAAATACCTAGTATGAAGGCCACTACAAAAATTATGATAGCAATTCTTCTATCTTGTGCTATGATAATTGTTATTGCAGTAATAATCCAAGGTAAGGCGAGAATCAATAACTTGTAAAAATCTGCTTGCCAATGTGTCTGTGCTGGCAATAGTGGTTCAAGAAAATTAATAACTTGTATTCCCACTCCTGAAGGTGATGCGTCAACTCCTGTTTTCAGATAAAAACCTGAAAAGATTCCGTCTATGAAAGCAGAGATTCCTATCGCCATGTAAACTGACAATTAGCATCATGAGTACGTCTGTCGTAAAAAAGTTAATGGAAAAACCGATTTATTACAATTGACATCAAACCTAAATGAGACTATATGCATGTGGAAGGTAAAATAATGGAGGCTGAATCTTTCCTATCCAAAATTGAAGAAAACTATAATGTTCTACCTGACGTGACTTTTTATTTTGATGCATTCCTAGCTTCCGCTTGTAGCATTTTAGACTATCTATCAGAGGATTATTCTAATGAGTTTAAGTTCAAAATTTCGTTTAATTCTAAAAGTTTTAAACGTGACTTTAACAACGAAATGAAAAAATCAAAGGATAGAAAAATTCAAGAATTTTACAAGTGGATAACTGATTGTCGCGAGCAAATTGAACAAACCGATACAATAGGTTCACTGTTAACTCAGAAACGACATAGAATCACACACAGACATCATGAGCCTCCGACAATGAGGATTAGATTAAGGTATAAAACTTCAGATAATTCACAAGCTAAAATTAAAGAGTTTTTTATACCATGGTTTGAACATCAAAGGACCATTTCAGATAACAGAAAGTTGAAAGAAATCTCAAAGAATGTGATTGAGATTAAAACAATATTGGCAATAGATGATCATGATTCGATTGATATGGAAGAAGCGTGTACAGAGTTTCTAAACAAAATCAAGAAAATAGTAAATAACACTCTCAAAAAATTTCCATTAACCTCTAAAGCATAGTAATCAAACATGTCATATACAGAATGAAGCAGTATAATTCAAGCGTTTGTCTGTGTATTGCGAAAACCAAACCCACTGGAATGGATTCACTATTTGCTGCTTCATAGTAGGGAGTCTGTAATGTTTAATGGATCCTTGATTATCGTTTGCGATGGTGCTAGTGCAAAAATCTCCCCCGCTTCGTAAAATCATCTTTTTTGAAAATTAGCACTAGCCCTGATGCAGAATTAGGCATGAAATTTGAAATTTTGTTTATACTTTTACATGCCGAGAGACAAAAAAGAATACAGGTCTGATGAAATCAAACCTCAAAATTCCAAACGTGTTAACAACATAATCTCAAATTGCAGTGTGAAAATCCAAAGATCACCATGTCAAATCTGCAAAGCTGATGGAGGCCGAACTCCGCCATCGTTCACAAGTGCTTGGTCAGCCATCTGGCATATCTCACATTTCCATAGAGAAGATCCTAGGTTTGACGATGAACTGAAAAAATTAAAAGATATGGCCAAACACAACTACGCTACACAATCAGGAGCCAATTAGATTGGTCGATGAAACTTTTCGTTGCAGCAGGCCGCGATGCAGAGATCCAAATCCAGTAATCAAAAGATGGTTCTCTGGAATTGGTCCTTGTCCAATATTGGTGGTCTTACTATGTCGTAAATGTATGAATATTGAACTGTGGACTGGAGATGTGATCAAGGAAGAGAAACTGTAAAAATTCGCACTATTGTTGTTGCAAAATACGATCAAGGATCCAGCATCATCGCCACAGACTTCTCTTCTTTGATTCTGGATCAGCTACAGTTGTGCCTGTCTTCTCTCAAAAAAGATTCTTTGCCTAGCAGGCGCAAACGACTGGATTTATCTGTCTCATTACATATGGTCCATGGGTTTGAAATAATTTTTTTGAAAATTGTATCGGACAATCGGACAGAGGGCGGACATTATAGGAATTAGTGTCCGATGTCCGATTTTTGTTCGTAAATTTCGGACGATCGGACACTCTCATCGGACATTCAGAAGACACTATTTACACACGAAATACACCTGTAACACATGTCGGATAGATATTGCAAAAATTTGGCAAATTTGAAATTGTGATGATTTTTTAAAAAAAACCTTGACTAAAATCGTAAGACTCCCTGGTTACACTAACTAGTAGACTGAAGATTGGGTTATTCTTTCCATAAAAAACGAATTAGCGGAAGACAATTTTGTTCTGGAACCTGTAGGGCCCAGGTGCTGTTTTGGAATAATTTTAGTTCCACATTGCATCTACATCGATGGGACCCAGCTACCATAATGGGACTATTTTGGACCCACTTTGTTCGTAAAACTAAGAATTCTCTTGAGGTGTTTTGTCTGCACAGTTTAGTACACTATCATTTCGATATGATTGGAAAGACTAAGCTATTTTTCAGCTCGTATCAAAGACCAAGTTAATACCGCTGCAGATATTGCCAATACAACTACAAACGAAGAGAGTATTGCATCCATGTTATTTTTCTCCATTAATTTCCTGTTGATATGCCTGTGGATAATTTTTTACAAGTTCTACACTGAGTTCCAAAACATTGACATAGTCTGGTGCAAAGACAATAGCGTTTGCGTTTCTGTTTCTTTCCATGTCAAGTTCAACTAGAGTCTTAAGAGTATTGACGGGTATTCCAGTAGCATCACTTATTGACAATATTTGTGAATTTGCTTCCTCTACAGTAATGTCTGGATCTACACCAGATGCAGAATCTGAAGACGGTCTAGAATGGAAAAACTTTGGAGAATCAAATTCTTGTGCAATAAGTTTTGAGCCAACTACTTTTCCATCAAGCATTACTTGACTACCATTAGATTGATACGGCAACGCTGTTTGTCCTATCGCAGTTACAAGAAGTGGATAGACAACTCCAGTAGTTATGATCATGATTACTGTTACTCTAATTGCAGGAGACACTATTTTTGACGTGTTTCTACTAAGTGCCATTATTTCATCACCAATGACAAGATAATGTCAATCACCTTGATTCCTGCAAATGGAAAGACTATGCCACCAAAACCGTAGATTAACATGTTTTTCAAAAATGTCTTCTGAGGAGCTTCTGGTTTGTACTTGACACCTTTGAGTGATATTGGAATCAATAGTGGAATCACAAGTGCATTAAATATCAGCGTGGAAAGCACAGCGGTTTCTGGATTGTGAAGCTGCATTATGTTGAGGAGTCCCATTTTTGGATTCTCCCGCATGAACATCGCAGGCAGTATTGCAAAATACTTGGCAATATCATTTGCAATGGAAAAAGTCGTGATGGCACCTCGTGTCATCAGTAATTGCTTTCCTAGTTTTACAACCTTGAGTATTTTTGACGGATCTGAATCCAAATCCACCATGTTTGCAGCTTCTCTGGCTGCTGCGGTTCCACGGTTCATGGCTAATCCAACATCAGCTTTGGCAAGTGCGGGTGCATCGTTTGTACCATCACCAATCATCCCAACTATGTGACCTTTGTTTTGCTCTTCGATTACTCTGTTAAGCTTGTCAGTAGGCTTTGCTTCAGCCATAATTTGATCAACATTTGCCTCTTTTGCAATCACTTGTGCTGTTAGATAGTTGTCTCCTGTAATCATTATAGTATTGATACCAGAAACTTTGACTTCTTCTAATTTTTCACAAATGTTTTCCTTGAGATTATCCTTTAGTGAAACAAGTCCTATGGCTTCATCATTTATTGCAACAACAAGAGGAGTTCCACCATGTTTTGATATTTCTTGAGATTTCCATCTTAATTCTGCCTCATTTACACTTGTAACAATTTTTAGCATTGAATCAACAGATCCCTTTAGTATCCTGATTTGTTGGTTTGATACTTCAAGATCTGAAAGTCTCTTTGATATTTTATCATCTGATGTTCTTGTGATATTCATCTTCTTTTTTGCAACAAATTCAATTCCACTAAATCTGGTTTCAGAACTAAACTCGATTGGTCTTGATGCGAGTATTTCTTCCATAAACTGTGGATCAAAACTTTTCTGTTCTGCCAATTCAATTATTGATTTTCCTTCATGTGTTGAATCGTTAAATGATGCAGCAAAAGCTACCTGACCTACTTCTTCTTCAGTAAAGTTTGTCATGGGAACAAACTCAATTGCACGTCTTGTACCCTCTGTGATTGTTCCTGTCTTGTCCAGAATCAAGACATCACAGTCTCCTGCAGCCTCTATTCCTTTTCCAGATTTTACAACAATATTGTCTCTTGCTAGTCTGTTTATTCCAGATACACCAATTGCAGGAAGTAACCCTCCAATTGTTGTAGGCATCAATGCAACAAGTAGTGCTATTAGAACAGAAATATCCATGCGGTATCCAAGAAAATATCCAAGAAATAGCATAGTACCAATTACTATTACAAAGATAAGTGAAAGTCCTGCAAGTAGTAGAGTTAATGCAATCTCGTTTTGTGTTTTGGGTCTTGTTGCACTTTCTATAAGACCTACCATTTCATCAAGAAAACTTTTTCCTGCCTCAGCGGTGATTTCTATTTCCAGTCTGTCATTTGTTACCTTTGTACCACCAAGTACAGGATCATCTTTTTCCTTGAAAACAGGGTTTGATTCTCCAGTCATCATTGATTCATCTATGAAGGCTTTACCAGCTGTAATGATTCCGTCTCGTGGTATTATCTCACCTGCACGAACCAGAACTTTGTCTCCCATCTTTAGACTAGAAGAAGTAACCATCTTCTCAGTTGGGATGTCATTGATAGACACTAACTCTTGATCTTTTTTTATCAAATCATAACCACTAATCAATTTTCTTGCCATGACTTCTTTTTCTAAATTCTTCAGCGAATCAACCTTGGCTTTTGCTTGAGCTTCTGACAGTGATTCTGAAAATGTTGCAAACCACACGGTGACGATCAGTATTATTGACGATTCTAGATAGAAAATACGGCTCTCGTTTACAAATTCAGAGTTTGTACTAGGAATCAACGCTATTGCAAACACAATAAAAAATCCCATCTCAACTGTAAACATTACAGGATTCTTTTTTGCAAGATAAGTTGGATTTAGCTTTGTTACTGAATCTGCTAACATTTTTCCATTAATTATTGAAACTGAATTTTTTGTCGTCATGGTTTTATCACTTTATATTGAAAACGGCCCCATTGCAAGAACTGGAAAGAATGTCAATGCAGTAAGAATGAAAGTCACTACAACAAGTATGCCAACAAAAACTGGACCCTGTGTCTTTATTGGCTCAACAATTTCTTTTCTATCTTTCATTGTAAATGAGCCAGCTATTGCCAACATCAATCCTATGGGAAGGTATCTTCCAATTAGCATCACAAGTCCAGTAGACCAATTCCAAAATGGAGTATTGGCTGCGGTTCCAAGATAGTCGGATCCATTGTTTGCAGCAGCAGATGTAAATTCATATAGAATTTGAGTAAAAGACAACGGCGTGCTTTTGTCAAAAAGGCTCTCTGCACTGCCTGTGGTATAAGCAACGACAGTCGGAATCAGAATTAATGCGGGATGAGCCAGAAACACAAGGACTGCCAGTTTTATGTCCTTTGGATTAATTTTCATACTCATAAATTCTGGAGTCTTTCCAACCATCAAACCTACTATGAAAAGAGTCAAAATGATGTAGACTATCATGGTCATCATTCCTGTTCCATCAGCCCCAGGAATTGCCTGAACAAACATTCCTACGAACAATGAGATGATCGCATCATGATTCATGCCTAAAAGTGAGGAATTTAGCGCACCCGTATTGGTTGCAATTGAGGCTACATTGAACAATACTGTCCCAAAGCTTCCAAATCTTGTTTCAACTCCAGAAGGACCACTCTCATGAAAGAGTCCAAGTATCAACATAACACCAAAGCCTATTACCATGGCAGCTAGAATCGACACGCCTCTTCCTTTTCCAAGAAGATGTGCGTATGCAATTGGAAATGAGAATGGAATTACAAGCATCAGAAATGTCTCAAAAATATTCGAAACTCCAGTAGGGTTCTCAAACGGATGAGCTGAATTTGCTCCATAATATCCTCCACCGTTGCTTCCTAGTTGTTTGATTGATTCAAGCGAAGCTACAGGACCCGTAACCATAGTTTGACTTTTTCCTTCAATGGTGCCAGTTGTAATTGAAGGCTCCATTGTCTGAGGCGAACCCATTGCTATCAACAGTATTGCAGAAAAAAATGCAACAGGTAAAAGTAAAGTAATAATTATTCGTGTAAAATCAACATAAAAATTTCCCAGTCCAAAGTTTTTTCTGATAAATCCACGGATAAATGCAAATGCTGCTGCAATACCTGAAGCAGGAGCTACAAACATAACAAAGATGAGCGAAACCATTTGCGAAAGTAGTGAGAGCTGTTGGTCTCCTGCATAATGTTGCAGATCGGTATTTGTAACAAATGATGCTGCTTGCATAAATGCAAGATCACCAGAGAATGCAGGCATTGGATTTAATGGCATGTAATTTTGAAGCATAAATACAGCAAAAACAAAACCCGCTGCAATTCCATTAGTTAACAATAGTGCATAGAGATATTGCTTCCATGTCATTTGTTCATACTTGTCAATTCCAATAATTTTGTAAAATCCATTTTCAACTCTGCCTAAGGTTTTTTCAAGTGGTCTTACTTCATACACTATCATCCTTGCTAGATATTTTCCAAAAAGCAAGGCAAATCCCAAAGTCACAATGATAACTAGTGCAAGTTGAATGATGTCCACATGAGTCACTATGTCCTTTGTTTAGAATACATGATTTGTACAAGCACATCTAGTGCATTTGCTAAACATGCTGAATTTGCAGTTGTGACCATGTTAATCCAGACCTACATCAAAATACATGGATATAGATTTTCTTGTTATTAGATACCAATAAGACAATATTAATATGATATTAAATATCATAAGATTTGTATGAAAGAACCAGTCTTTGTGCCTGACGAGTTAGATCTGATGATATTGGAATACATGGCAAAGGACGCAAGCATACAGTTCAAGAAATTAGCAGAGATTCTCAAAGTTGATCAGCGTACAATAGCAAAAAGAGTAAGCATCATGAAAGAAAAGGGAGTCTTCATACACAAGGTAGAGCTAGACTGGTCAAGACTTGGAATTGGGATCTCTGCATACGTTGGAGCAGAGACCGGACTTGGAGAAGAGGATGTTAAAAGACTACATGATTACATTAGAAAAGAACCGCGAGTCATAGAAGCGTATTCTACAATTGGAGATCAGGAATATTTTTTCAAGGTAATGGAAACTGACTTGCAAAGCTTAAGGGAAGAAGTAATGACTCGCTTTGAGCCAATCACTGCAAAGCTTACAAGCTCTATAATTTCATCACAAATTAAACGACAAGATGATGTTGCATTGTTGCATTTTTTTAGACAGCGAAGCTTTTCTCAAAAAGCACGAAGATAAAAAAGTGTTTAAGCATGATTTTAGCAATGCATTTGATCATTTAACAAAAAATTTTCAATGCACCCGATGGGACTTGGATACCATCATGATTGTTATTTTGGGCTCACTTTGTTCGTAAATTTTAGGTGCCAAACCATTATTCTGATAAGAAGTTTTTTGCCTCGAAGAAGCCAGCTAATTCTTTTGAAAGTTGTTCACTAAATACTCCAAGTAATTCAAAATCTAAATGGCTTAGTTTTTTCTTACTAAATATTGCCAAAACAGCAACTGAATTTCCCTTGTAAATCAATGGATATGCCGCAAAAGACTTTAGTTTTTCTTTTTTTGCCCATTCATGATGTTTTATTCTAGGATCATTTACAACATCATTTGTAACTACAGGTTTCTTTTTCTTAGCACAGGGTCCAATCTTTAATGAATTCATCGGTACTTTAGAAAATTCTCCATTGATTTGTGTATAGATTCCAGCACTAAATTTTAGGATCAAATTTTCTCTCTTTTTGTCAACAAACCAGACTCTAGCAAAAGCCGCATCAAAATATTTTACCAAACATTCTACAATTTCCTGTAGTCTCTCATTTAACGTGTCATACTTTTGAATGGATTTTAAAATCTCGTAAATACGCAATTTTTTCTCTTTCATGTCCTGCTCACCATATATGGTATATGGTGAAGATTTGATCATCTTTGATTCATAAGGCCTAAAATCTGCAATAAGAGTTGAAAACCTGTTCAAGAAATTGTTTGTTTCCAAATCATACTGTTCAATTGAATCAAAAATGAAATTACAGATCCAATCAAAATCACCAGTTAACCTACTAGAGTAAGTACAGAATGAAGATTCATTGATATAGTCTATTAATTGTTTTATTTTTTCTTGAGAGTTTTTCCCATATTTGAATTTCATAAGAAGTGTTCTGTTAATTTTTTCTGATACTATGTTCGGATTTAACACTGCAGAATATCCCAAAATTACATTGTTTTTTTCCAATCTTTGTAATCTGTGTCGTACACCTCTATCGGTAATTGTATGCCCCAAATCTTCTAACATCCTTTGTAGTTCTTGAGAAGACATTCTAGCGTTTTTTCCCAGCTGAGATAGGATTATCCTGTCTACTTCGTCTACCAATGTATGAAATTGATCAATCTACATAATATCAATTTCCAATCTGGACATTTATGATTGAATTTCTTATTTTTAGGCCCCAAATCATGTCCATTTCGGACAATATTTCTGAAAATCATGTCCAGCCTGAATATCTAATATTCATGGATTAGCCATATCGTGAATATGCCACAAAGACAAAACATGACACTACCCAGGACGGTCAAAATTGATGGGCGAGATTTTTTTTACAGAGAAGCAGGTCCAAAAAATAAAAAACAGATTGGAAATACAGCGATTTCAAACATTAGACTCTCACATCACTTGGGAAGAAAATTATGATTCAAGTTAACGGATTTGCTGTAGAGAAGGCTAAAGCACCTCTTGCACCATATTCTTTTCAAAGACGTGCACCCTCAGACCATGACGTTGTAATAGATATCAAGTACTGCGGTATATGTCACACTGACTTACACCAGGTAGGTAATGAGTGGGGAGGATCACAATTCCCATTGGTTCCAGGACATGAGATAACAGGAATTGTATCACAGGTCGGACACAAAGTAATGAAACACAATGTAGGTGACAAGGTAGGAGTTGGATATTTTGTTGATTCCTGTCGCAAATGCGAGCCATGTAACAACAACCTAGAACAGTTTTGTATCGAGGGCGTGACCGCAACCTGTACCGGAATTGAAAGAGGTAGTAAAACTCCATCACAAGGTGGGTATTCGAACAAAATAGTAGTTGACGAGAACTACGTTCTAAAAATTCCTGAAAATCTTCCTCTTGATAAAGCGGCACCGCTTCTATGTGCAGGCATCACATTGTATTCCCCACTAGTCCACTGGAAGGCAGGTCCCGGAAAAAGAGTTGCAATCATTGGTCTTGGCGGCATAGGACACATGGGTGTAAAAATAGCACATGCACTTGGAGCCGAAGTTACTGTTCTTAGCCATTCACTAAAAAAACAAGAGGATGGAAAAAAGCTTGGCGCCGATTACTTTTACGCAACATCGGATGATGCAACGTTTCAAAAACTTAAAGGATATTTTGATCTGATAATTAATACTGTAACGGCAGAGATTGATTGGAATAGGTACCTTGAGCTGTTAAAGCTTGATGGCACAATGGTTCTTGTAGGAGTTTCAGAAAAACAAATTCCTGTTGGTTCATTTTCGCTAATAGCCGGCAGACGAAGTCTTGCAGGCTCTGCCGTTGGAGGCATCAAGGAGACACAAGAGATGCTTAATTTCTGCAGCAAAAACGGTATAACAAGTGAGATAGAACTTATTCCAATTCAGAAAGTAAATGATGCTTACAAACGGGTGCTTAACAGTGAAGTAAGATACCGGTTTGTAATCGATATCAAATCACTTGAGGAAAAATGAGTGAAATTATGCAAGAAAAAGTATCCAGTTCCAATATGAGCTCGAGCCTGATTACACCTCCAATCATTAAACTTTTAGAAGGCAAAAATTTTGCCTCATTTGCTACCTTGTTGGACAACGGATCTCCTCACGTGGCACCTACTTGGATAGATCATGACGGGGACATTATTCTGATAAATACAGTAATAGGCAGAATAAAAGAAAAAAATGTTAGAAACGATCCTAGGGTTGCATTGAGCATATCTGATCAGGAAAATCCATATCACATGGTCTCTATTCAAGGAAAAGTAGTTGAACTTACAACAAACGGTGCAGATGATCATATTGACAAACTTGCCAAGCGTTATCTTGGAGTTGACAGTTATCCGTTAAAATCTCCTGAAGAAAAGAGGATAATATTGAAGATAAAATCCGACAAAGTTTATCATCACAAGTGGGGCTAGCAAGATGGAATTTCTCGCTGATCTGGTCACAACAGTTCCTGAAGGAACAGCTCAAGACAAAGTCGATAGACTGCGAGCAGCTGAAGCTGTGCGTGCAGCTGAACTTGCCAAGAAAGGCCAATTGGTACGGCTATGGCGTCCGCCACTTGGTCCGGGGGAATGGCGCGGCATCGGGTTGTTCCGTGCCGCCAGCGAAGCAGAACTTCGGGAGATACTCGAGTCACTACCTCTTCACATATGGATGAAGGTCACTATTACACCGTTGAATCCGCACCCCAACGACCCCGAATTTAGAGCCAATCGAGAATAATTATAATTTTCATATCTAAAAACCAATACAAAACTCAATTAATAATCATGGAAATATTTCTAGTGATTAGAAAC
>JABDDN010000019.1 GCA_013287585.1 Nitrososphaerota archaeon | reverse complement strand
TGGTCGTGGTTGTTTCTTGACAAAAGCTTCAAACCCAAACATTCCAACTTCTTTTGAGCCGGTAAAAGCAATTCCATCAACAAGTGATCTTTCAAATATTGTTTTACCTACAATACTTCCTGTACCAGTAACAAAATTCAGGGCTGCAGGAGGAAGCTTGTGATAGATTGATTCTACAAATTTGAATGCTGAAAGTGGAGTGTCGCTAGATGGTTTGAGAACTGCAGAATTACCCGTAATGAGAGCACCCGTAGTCATTCCAATTGCAATAGCAGATGGAAAATTAAATGGAGATATGATTCCCCAAAGACCATATGGTTTGAGTACGCTTCGTGTCTTTTCATTTGGACTGGTGCTCTTTGTTTCCTTAGAAAAGCCTTGATTCAATTCAAGCTGTTCTGCATAAAATCTAAGAAAGTCAACTGCTTCATCTACATCCCCCATAGATTCAAGGCGATTTTTACCGTTTTCAAATGTCATTATAGCAGCGAGTTGGAATTTATCAGAAGACAAAGTTTTAGCACATTCTCTAAAGATTTCAACTCTTTTTTGATAAGATACTTGACTCCATCTTGAAAAGGCATCCTTTGCAGATTCTATAGCGTGAAGTGCATCTTCTTTTGTTGCCAATGGAAAATTTGCAATAACAATTCTGGCATCAGCTGGAGATCGTACTTGAAATTGATTATCAGAGTAAATTTCTTTTCCTCCTATTATCATCGGATATTTTTTGCCAAAATCTTTTTTTACCACATCAATTGCTTGATCAAATTTCCTGTTGAATTCATCAGTTGAGTTATTTAATACTGCACTAGCCCAAGTTTTTTCATTTTCAAACACGGCAATCTTATGTATCTGTACAATAAATTAGCTCCTAATTTTCTTAGCCATAAATGAAAATAGCAGTGTGTTGTAAGTATACTATACATGCATAGAATATGCAAACGCTGTAAAACCGAATATGATGATAATGGGTATCCTGTCTGCAATTATTGTTTGAAAGTATTAGACAATTACGAATAAGATTTAGGCGAAAATGGATTACATCTTAGCTTGTACACTAATCTGTTTTAAACGCTAAACATTTTATGCTTGTATACAAAGTGTGCTTATGCTAAATACTGTCTATATTGACGCATTAAAAAAACGGGAGGCGACACTTTCTATTTTAAAAGGAGAAAAATTTGATCAGATCATAGAGGAAGCCAAGCACAATTGGATAGATTACATACCACAGAAGCAGGATTGTGAAATTGCCGGGATAGATAGTAGCTACAACAGCACAAAATTTCAAGGGTTGGAACTTTGGGTAGTTACGGCAGTAGCTATAAAATCAGATAGTACCGTGATTTCAGAATTTCATAATCATGGTCTAGGTACACCGTCACCTGAACTTGAGACACAGGCCAGTAAAATGGAAATAGATGCCTGTACCTCATCTGTAGATAAAGCCGATGTAGTGATATTAGATGGTTCATTATATTCTCAGTTTCTAACCAGACAGTCCGCCCTTAGTTCCATGATTACAGCAGCCATTAAAAAGAGAAACAATGTAGTATTCATATCAAAAACTTCTTCGGCTAGAAAACAATTTGAAAGACTTGGTTCTTTGGCAGGAGATATTTTTTACTATAATCATGCCATAAAGAAATCAGGTTTTAGTAAAATTTTTGTGGACAAAGAATTAGGACCCGGCAAAGTTATTTCATCAACATATGCAAGGTTAAGTGAGTCTACACCATTGATAAAAATCGAATTATTTGGATCTGATCATGATGAAATAGAAGTCAAATCACTTTTAGATAGATTATGTAAAAATAGCGTTTCTGGATATCCGTACGCCTTAAAGCTCGCACACAACAAATGCAAAATAACGCATACAGATCTTGCACGACTTGTTAGTCTATATGGACTAGGAAATGAAATTGGATCAAGGGAGGTACTAGGATGACAATTGGAGTTGTGATAGGAGAATCAAAACCAACCGAAGTTACCGCACAATCATCTAAACCACTTGCTGTAGGAGAATATGTCATCATTGATTCACAAAATGGAAAGCTACTCGGATTAGTAGAAAGATCAATTGTTTCAAGTGATGCACTAACAGATGTACGAAACTTTGACGAAGCTATAGAAAGTAAAGAGGTAGCATCTCTTAATTCTCGCGATAAAAACTATAAAGTAAAAATAGGAATTCTTGGATTTTTAGACAAGTTACAAAAAGGACAGGCTGTTTTACCTGCAATTCCTCCATTACCAGGATCTTCAATACTTGATGCAACTGAAAATGATTTGGGAATAATATTTGCGCCAAAGGAAAATGAATGGATTAGAATAGGCGCACTTCTTAGAAATTCAGAAACTGAAGCCAAAGTAAACCTGAACAAAATTGTCTCAAGACACATAGGCATACTTGCTATGACAGGCATGGGAAAAAGTAACCTGGTATCACTCATAGCTAAGCAGATAGCAACACTTCAAGGAACGCTAATAATTTTTGATTATCACAATGATTATGAAAATCTGAATCTGCCAAAAATCAACATAATGACAGCTAAAATAAATCCAAGATTATTACAAGCAGACAAGCTTGCTGAAGTAATAGAGATTAGAGAAAATGCAGACAAGCAACAAAGAGCATTACGTGAAGCGTTTACTGATTCAGTCAAACAAGCAAAAGATTTCTGGACGGCATTAGAAGATAGTGTTTCATCGTTTGGACATACAACAAAAGGATATGCCGATAGTGCAAGTCGAGTTCTTGACAAGATTGATGATGCAAAACATAGATTTTCTGATATTTTAGATCCAGATTGTGGTGATCCTGTTGATTTGATAAAAGAGGGCAGAGTTAACGTACTAAGTGTTGCTGAGCTAAGTGAGAGACAAGCAAATGCAGGTTTAGCATATTATCTGCAAGAATTGCTAACAGATAGAAAAGATGCATGCTGGGCAAAAAGAGGGAAAGAATCTTCAAGAAAGAACAATAAATTTTCTGCCCCTATTTTTGTAATAATTGAAGAAGCACATGTTTTTATTCCAAAAGGTGAACACACTGACACAAAATACTGGGCATCCAAAGTTGCAAGAGAGGGAAGAAAGTTTGGAATTGGACTTGGCATTGTATCTCAAAGACCTCGAAACATTGATCCAAATGTATTAAGCCAGATGGGTTCTCTTGCCATAATGAAAATTGTACAAGATGATGATCAACAACAAATTGCCTCAGCTGCAGAATCACTCAGCAAGGATCTGCTTTCTCAGTTGCCATCTTTGAACATAGGTGATGCTGTTCTAATAGGACAATGGGTCAATCTACCAGCAATAGTACACATTGATGAAGTAAAAGGAAAGACGGCAGGTTCCGATCTAAATGCAGTATCAGAATGGGCAGAATCTACAAAGTTCAAAGAAATTGGCATTGAATCAACTAGAGGACTAATCCAAAAAGACCTATTGATGGACTAATGATTTTCTCTCATATCTCAGACACACATTTAGGGTTTGTACAATATCATTCAGAGGAAAGAGAAGACGACGTATATTCTGCGTTTAACCAAGCAATTGACACTTCAATAAATGATCATGTAGATTTTGTAATTTTTGCAGGAGACATATTTCATGTGCCAACTCCCAGTGGAAAGGCAATCTTAGTTTTAGCAAATGCACTAAAACGCTTAAAACGAAATAATATTGATTCTTTTTTCATTCTTGGCGAGCATGACATCAGTAGAATGCGTGCAACACCAATACCATTTGTTTATCACAATTTGGAATTTTCTAAATATATTGGAAATGGAAAACCATTCCAATACAAAGACATCATGATTTTAGGATATGATAAACGAAGAAAAAATGAAATTCATACCTTTGAGCAAGATTTTGCAATAGCCGATATTGAAGCAAAGAATCACACAGGTCATAAAATCCTTGTATTACATCAAGGAATTACAGAGATCAACAAGTTTGCAGGAGAATTAAATTCTACAGATCTTCCAAAGAACTTTACATATTATGCCATGGGGCATCTCCATGAGAGGGAATTAAAAAAATTCAACCATTTAGGCGGGCCTATAGCATATCCAGGCTCCATAGAACTTACCTCAAGTGAAGGAATTAAGGAAACACAAAAGGGATTTTATGAGGTAGACATCTCTACATCTGAAGCAAAACCAAATTGGATAAGACTTGATACTAGGCCTCAATATTCAGTTAGAACTAGTTTTGAAAACCTGACACGTGAAGTAAACAACTTATCAGAAAAAATACAGTCATTTTCAAGAAAACCAATAGTTGAAATAAAAATTCACGGAGACAACATAGAGACTGACCTTGTCCAATCTCAAATTTCTAGACTGTTTCCTCTTACACTACGATGTTTGTGGAAAACAATAATGTCAGAAGAAAATGAAGGTTCAGTGTTTATTGACAAGCCTGCAAAAATTGATGATGAAATGTTAAAGCTTGCAAAAGACATACTAAACTCTGAAAGTCTGGCAAATTTTGCAATTAATGATCTACTTCCACTTCTTTCAAAAAACCAGATTGGTGAAGCGAATCATTTGGTAATTGAAAACTTTAACCAATTCAAAAAGGGTGTAAAAAAATGTTAAACGAAGTAGAGCTTGGTAATTTTCTTTCCCATTCTAATACAAAACTGGGATTTAACAAAGGTGTAACAGTCTTTGTTGGCCAGAACGGAGCAGGCAAATCAAGTATTATAGATGGAATAACATTTGCACTATTTGGTCAACATACTAGAAATTCTAACAAGGGATTGGTTCGTCGTGGTGCAAATCAGGCATATGCCAAGGTGAATTTCTCCATTTTAGATAGACAGTTTGAGGCAATACGCAAAATTGATTCAAAAGGAACAGTTTCTGCCCAGTTTTTTGAGAAAAAAAACGATGCTCTCATACCGCTTGCATCAGGAGAAAGAAAACAGTTTGGCGAATCCATGACAAAGACAATTGAATCTTTGATAGGAATGGATTTTGATAAGCTCAAGGTAGCATCAATTGTTCAACAAGGGGAACTTAATTCCATAATTAATGCAGATCCAAAAAAATTCAAGGAATTAGTAAATGCCATTATCGGAATAGATAAACTTGATACAGCATTTGAAATAATGAAAGAGGTTATAGAAAACTTTCGTATTTCTATAAAAGAGAGATTAGAATACGACGACCGAGATATTGAAGGCCTGAAAATTAAAATTGATTTTCTTACAAAAGAGATCAATCTAGCAAAGCCACAAAGAGAGGAAATGATCACACGAAAGACAATACAAGAAGAAGAATTAGTTCAATTACAAAATAAGATTGACTCAGAATCTACAAAAGAAATAAAGATAAAAGAGTTAGAAACAAGAAAGTCAGAACTTGTTCAATATGTAAAAACTGCAATCACTTCTCTTAAAAAAGAAATACAGGAAAAAGAGAAAAAATTCTCCGATTGTGACGGATGTTTTAACCATATATCAACTAAAAAAGAAACTGAATCACAACTAGCAAAAATGGAAATCGAATTAGAATCATCAAGAAGAGAGATTCAAGAATTTGTAGAAAAGATAGGCAAACTTGGTGGCCAAGAGGAACTTGCAGGTAAGCTAAAACTACAAGATGGAAAATGTCCAGTCTGTGACTCCAAAGTAGAAACTCTTAATCCTCTTTTTGAGGAAGAACATATTAGCAATGAAATTGCAAAAATACGAAATGAAATAGACTCATTAACAAAATTAGAAAAAGTAAATCATGAGAAAAAACACATTCTTGAACAAAATCTGCAAAAGGCCCTCAATGCGGAAAGGACGCTCTCAATACATGGGATAAGACAGCCTCAAGAATTATCACACCTAAAAGAGGAAATATCTATATTAAAAAACAGTATTCAGAAAATCCCATCGCAGTTAAATCCATCAGAAAATCTTATACATTTAGCAATAGACCCACATTCTGAAACATTATGTAAAACAATACTGACACTTCAAGAAGAAACAGGCGGATTTGATCTAATTAAATTTAAAAATCTAAAAATTTCTTTTGATCAAAAACGTAAATCACTTAGTATGATAGAACAAGAAATCGGTGCAATAACACAAAAGATACAGACAGCAGAAGAGCAACAAGAAAAAATCTCTCAAGCATTAGGAGAACTTGTTTTAGTAAAAAAATATGTTTTACAATTAGAAGAAATACGAAGTCAGATTTTTAATAGAGATGGACCTGTTGCAACAAGTTTACGATCATGGGCACTAAACTTGATATCGCAAAAGGCATCAGAATATTTGTCTGCATTTAACGTAAAGATTCAAAGAGTTCTGTTACAGGAAAAAGCCAGAGATGTAGGAATTTCATGTTATTCTGGAAATACAGTTCTGGAACTTGATTCTTTAAGTGGTGGTGAAAAAGTTAGTGTAGCATTAGCTCTGCGACTTGGAATGGCACACGTTCTAGGTTCCTCTAATCTTAATTTCATAATACTTGACGAACCAACTACACATTTAGATGAAGAGCGAAGAAAATCACTTGTAGGTATTCTTTCTAATGCATTTGAAGCTAATCTAGCTGCAATATCTCAGTTTATTATAATTACACATGATTCTGAAATATTTGAAAATTCTAATGTTGACACAATATACAATTTTGAAGCAACTCCTGAAGGAACAAAAGTAATACCTCTCTAACCGCCAGTTAGCTTGGCAAATCTTTCATTTTTGCTTAATTTTTCCATAAATTGCAAATTAGAAAGAGCAACAACTGCAGATTCTCGTACTGGCTCGCTTGAATCTTCAAGAGCTCTTTGTAGTGTTTCTTTTGCTTCCTGAGAACCTATCACACCAAGCGCAATGGCAGCTTCATGTCTTACAAAGAAGCTAGGATCGTTTTTGACTGCATCTTCAAGTGGTTTTATTCCACTACGATAACACATCTGACCGAGCGAAAACGCTGCTTCATGTCTTACGAGCTCGTTTGAATCATTTTTTAAAACAGTGGCAACATGTGGAACCATTTCCTCTCCTCCAAAATCTACCAGAATGCATACTGCTCTTGTCCTTATGACAAAGTCTTTGTGATCTAAAAGATGCATAAAATACTCTTTGTCTTTTTTTTCATACCTTTCTTCCATTTCAGATAATAATTCTAAGCGTATACTAGGAATAACTTCCATGCACACAATTTTATAAGCGAATATTTATTCATTGATAACATGGCACGCTTACGATATTGGAAGCTTTCCACAGATGAGTTTAGACAAGCACAGTATGATCCAAAAAAAGTACTAGTATGGGAAATAAAATGTACAAAGGACGATAAAGGGACACACTTTGGAGTATTTTGTTATAGAAATGGAACACCTTGGGAATATACTTCAGTCCATGGAATAGTATTCCATTATAACATGATAAAGCGTGACGAAGTAGAAAAATTAGCCAAATTCCTAAAGGGCAAATTTGGTGGAGAGCAAGCAGAAAAAGGAGAACGTGTATTTTTGAAAGGTTCTAGTGAAATATACTTACCAAAAGATATTGCTGAACTTGCTGCAGAGCTTGAAAAAACATTTGAAGTAAGTACCGAGCTTACTGTAGAGCTTGAGAACTTTTCAGTACCAGAACAGGAAAAAAGCAATCTACCTGCAAATAAAATATTGCCTATCCCCGGACAATAAATATAGAAAATTAATTCTTTTTAGGAGTAATCTTGAACAATATCCAACCACTTGACATGATTACTATACCAATTACCCATGTGGAGTTTGTGTCATATCCTTGAATTAATCCTATAATTACAACTACTAGTCCCATTATCATCAGAGGAATCGCAATCCAGAGAAGTTTATTTGCTTTCTTCGGTGTTTTTTTAACCAATTTCTTACATATTTCGTTCCTAGGACACATTATAAGATTTGTCAGATGGCAACATACGGAACAGACAACCCGACATGATAAAAGAGAATTAATATGGTTTTGAGCATTTTCTAACATCCAATGGATGAACTAAAACAAATAGGAGAACATCTGGATGAGCTTAGAAAACGCGTACTTAGAATGGTCATTGCAGTTGGCATAATCACGTTTTTCATACTTGGTTTTCATCTGACACCTTTTGTTTACAATGGAACAACATTGTATTATCCAAACCCAAATCCGTTTGACAACATGGCAGCACAAGTTACTGTAGCAATGAAACATCAGTTACTACCATCAACAGTACAACTAATCCAAACAGCACCAGGTCAGGCATTTTTTGCCCAATTTTATGTTGCCGTTGTACTTGGCATAGCAATAGGAATGCCAATAATTGTAAAAGAATTCATCGGATTTTTAGCTCCAGCGTTTGACAGAAAAGAAGTTAAGATAATTAGATCCATGACAATCCCAGCTGTTTGTCTTTTCATTGCTGGATGCATTTTTTCATATCTTTTTGTCACGCCTTACATCTTAGAATTTCTTTACAAGTATGGTCAATCATCAGAGCTATTGACTTTCCTTAATGTTGTTGACTTTATTACATTTGTATTACAATTTCTTTTATCATTTGGTGTTTCATTTCAGCTACCGTTGATAATGTATGTAGTTTCGGCATCAGGATTAGTAAGCGAAAAGTTCTGGAGAAAAAATATCAGATATGCCATAATAATTATAGTAATTCTGGGTGCAGCCATAACTCCAGATGGGAGTGGCATCACTATGTGGTTTGTTTCAGGCCCAATGATGGCACTGTATCTCATAGGTATGTTTTTTGCTGAACGTCGCGCAAAACATATTGCAACACTTAAATCTTAAGCTGCCCAAATAATACACATATGGGTTATGAACAAATCCTAATAGTAGTAATAGTTATAGGCGCACTAATTTTTGGTGCAAAAAAGATCCCAGAGCTTGCTCGCACATTTGGCAAAGCAAAAGGCGAGTTTGAGAAGGGAAGATTAGAGTCTGAGAAAGAACTAAAAGACTTTAAAGATAAAGAAGATTTAAAATAAAAAACGCTTTTTTATCCACAAGAAAGAGATTACCATATGATAAAAAGATCAGACATTCAGAAAATTGTCAACGAATATTCTGATCTTACCGTAGGCACACTTGGCAGTCATTCTGCACTTGAAATAATGGATGGTGCAAAAGACGAAAATTTGCAAACTGTAGTTGTGTGCCAAAAAGGACGCGAGATTCCATACAAAAGATTTTCCAGACTTGCAGATGAGATCATAATCCTAAATAAATTCAAGGAGATGCTTTCTCCAAAAATTCAAGCTCGTTTGCGTGCTTCAAACACCATAATTGTACCACACAGAGCACTTACCGCTTATCTTGGATATCCTGGCGTTGAAAATAATTTCAAAGTACCAATATTTGGAAATAGATCATTGTTTCAAGCAGAAGAACGTTCACATCCAAAGAATCAATACTATCTGCTTGAAAAAGCCAAGATAAAACATCCCAAACTTTTCAAAAACCCAAAGGACATAGACAGACCTGTTATTGTTAAGGTACAGGAGAAATCTCGTAAACTGGAGAGAGCTTTCTTTAATGTTTCATCATATTCAGAATACAAAGACAAGGCAGAAATCAAGATTGGGCGCGGACTTGTTTCAAGAGATGCGTTAAAAAGTGCAAGTATTGAGGAACATGTGATAGGGACATACTTTAATTTCAATTACTTTTACACTCCAATCTCAGATGAAGTTGACTTTCTAGGCATAGAGAGAAGATTGCAGACAAACATACATGATTTTACTTCACTTCCTGCTAGGCAGCAACTTGAAACAAACATAGAACTACAAAATATAGAAGTGGGTCACACTCCCGCAAGCATAAGAGAATCACTTTTGGAAAAAGTTTTGGCTGCAGGGGATAAATTTGTCAATACCGTCAAAAAAGAATATGCCCCTGGAATCATCGGCCCATTTTCATTGCAAAGTGTAATCACACGAGATTTGGAAATTGTAGTGTATGATGTGTCACTTCGAGTTCCTGGAAATCCAATTCTTGCCACAACTAGTCCGTATACAAAATACAAGTACGGAACTACATTTGGAGTTGGAAGAAGAATTGCAATGGAGCTCAAACGAGCTCAGCAAGAAGGA
Organism: Nitrososphaerota archaeon; assembly: GCA_013287585.1. GTDB lineage: Archaea > Thermoproteota > Nitrososphaeria > Nitrososphaerales > Nitrosopumilaceae > TA-20. The sequence continues at coordinate 16,078 of JABDDN010000019.1, read as the reverse complement.
AGATTAGACGAAATAGTTACCTAGGCTTCCATCTTTTCTTTTAGAAGATTTTTTCTTACTAGGATTGGAATATTATAAAACGATGCAAGTGCTATTGCATCAGAAGCACGATAGTTTCTCATAACAAATTCATTTTTTCCAGTAAAGTATAAGTTTGCACGCAATACGTTTCCACTTTCATAGACTTTAATTCTAACCAAGAGCAATTCGTTTAATTCAGAAATTTCTTCAATCATGTTGTAAATTGTTGGTATTGAATCTCTTTGCCCTTCAACAAAATTGGTTATGTGTCTAGCTACCTCACCCGAAAAGGCTCTCATGTGAAACTCCTTTCCGTCGTCTGATCTTAGAATCAGTAGACCCTCTACGCCATAGGGATCAACAAACCCTACATACGTTATTTTCGTGTCAACATAATCGGAGTCTTGAATCTCATTGATCTTCACGATTAATTTCTATCACTCAATCATTGCAGATAAATCCTTTGGAAAAAACAGATACAATTTAATGTCAGCAAGGATCGCATCGAAATATTGGAAAAACAGGCTACAATGCATCGCTCTTATCGTGCCTTGATAATTGTAGGTCTTGTAGCAATAGCTGTTTCGTTTTTAGTTTATGCAAGAAATGATGCAGTTTCAGTTACACCTGCTGCAATGCCCGCACTAGAAAGACTTGCCATATCTACATACGTTATTCTTTTCATGTCATTTGGCGCAATAGGCTGGGGATTGTATAGATTCTACAAGATCAAAATAGCAGATAATAACAATTCTATCTCTTCAATTATTGCAAATACAATAAATAACAAACGAGCAAAGCAAATCTTTGTTGCAAGTGCCATAGGTTATGGAATATTTTTTGCATTTGCTTCTGGAATAATATTATACAAACCAGAACTAAACGCTACCGATTATGGATTTCCAGTTCCACATGCTGAAATTGCATCATGCTGTGATCTTCCAGGATACATGCCAATGATTCTAGCCTTTTTTACAGAACATGTTGGTTTACAGATAATTCCTTTGAATTTTGTTTTGCTAATAGTGGTTTCTTTTCTGGTAGGTCTGAATTTTACCATATCTTCAAAAACATTTACCATGTCAAGAAAAGGAAAAAGTCTTGGAACTTTTGGTGCCATAACCGGACTCTTTGTAGGGTGCCCAACATGTGCAGGTACTGCATTTACAATGCTTTTTGGCCTAGGGGCTGGGGCTACTGGAGTCACATTATTTTTGACAAGCTATGAGGCACAACTCCAAACTATTTTTATTGCCATATCAATTCCAATCTTGCTTCTTACTCCTTTTATCATGGCAAGAAACATCAGAAAAGCCAGTTTAGGTAATTGTGCAATAGATTCTAAACAATGATCTTTGTAACTTGAGGCGTCTTCCAGTCCCCAATGTTATAACCATCACGCCTAAGATATTTTAGAGTAAGCTTGTAGACTAGCTCATCGTGATCAACAGTTTCCAAAATTTCTGTCCATAAAACAACTCCTGTTTCATTAATTTTTTTGGCAATCTGTACAGAAACTGTTTCAGCAATCTGCCTACATTGATCAAAAGTCTTTCCATTTTTGTATGCACGTGTTCTTGTATCACAACTGTCCATGTCATTGTTTATACATGGTTCAATAAAAAACATCTTTTACGTATAGAATAATAATTAGATACAATACAAATTATTAGTTTAGAAACTATGATTTCAATAAATCCGCTGCAAGTTTTTTTATGGGCATTCAGACGCAGAGAGCGTGATGTTGTAAATCTTTACAATTCATTATCTCCGCTAATGCAACTTGCTACTGATAACAACATGCTTAATTTTGGATATTGGAAAAATAATCCAGCAGATCCACTTGGGGCACAAAATGAACTGTGTAAACTAATTGGGGAGATTTCAGATCTGGATTCTGCAAATATTGTCATAGATGTAGGAAGTGGTTTTTCTGCACCTGCAACATATTGGAAATCACAATATGGAAATATCAACATCACATGCATAAACACCAATTTTCAACAATTAGTGTTATCAACAAAATTAGTCAGTAACAACATTTCAGATATGAAAGAGAATTCGTATGCTCTTTTACAGACAGATGATATTAGATTTGTAAATGCAACTTCTACCTCCTTACCTATTTCTGACAGTTCTGTAGATAGAGTAATTGCTTTAGAGTCTGCTCAGCATTTTAGGCCACTAAGTCAATTTATCAAAGAATCTAAAAAAGTGCTAAAAAATAATGGCATACTCATACTTGCAATACCAGTTATTAAAATTCCGTCAAAACTAGCATCATTTATGAAACTTGGGATTCTTTCACTAACATGGGCGTCAGAACACTACAGCTTGGATTATGTCAAAACCACGATAATTAGAGATGGGTTTCATATAGACGAGACTCAATCAATTGGTCCTTATGTGTATGAACCCTTGGCTGATTATTATATAAAAAATAGAAAATATCTTAGAGAAAAAATTTTGAAGAAATATCCTTCTTATCTTGAAAATATTCTCTACAGATCATTATTGAAAATGAAGCAAGTATCTCAAAAGGGAATCATTGATTATGTATTGATAAAATGTAGACCAAATGACATCAATCAGGAATAGATTTGACAGAATGACTTGTAATTGTGATAAAATACTCACGAATGTTTAAAGGACTTGCATAGTTCCATGATATGATGAATTACAAGACAATCTACATGTTCTTGGCAATATCCATGCTTCTCATTCCAACATACATCTACCAAAATTCAGAGGCAACATCAAAGGGAGCAGTTGTCTTTACAATTAGAGGGTATGAAAATCTAAAAATTCAAAATGGTTTAACAATCCAAGGCAATAACTATACCTTGACTGGACCAATAAACAATGTTAAAACAACTACAGTCACTACATTTGAACAAGTAAACATAAAACTCCACATGTGGGATAAATTGGGCGCTAATCAAAAAAAACATGTTACGTTATACATGAATCTGAATGGAGCATCAAGAGAAATCAAAGATAGCGACACATACATAATATTTGATTCTGGCGAACCACTACAAATTGTTGATCCACACAAACATTTTGTAGAAACAACCATTTCTACATCAAACAATGGCAATTATATCACTCTAAATTATGACATTGTTTTTGTAAAATCAATGCAAAAATCTGATCTTATAATAAGCGCTTGGGATCAAAGCAGATATGTTGAAAACACCAAAGTGGTAAATGCCCTTCAAGTAAGATAGTCATACCATTGATTTTTTCAGTTTAATTTGTTTATTATATAAAAAGCATGCACTCATCAAAGAATAAAAATTAATATTTTCAAAGATATAGGTGTTAAAGATGGGTCTTTTTAAGAAAAAAGAAGTTGTTGAAACAAAATGTAGAGAATGCGGTTTGGAGTTAAACGATTCTGAGAGATTAGAGAGGCATATGAAAAAAGCTCATCGCCATCCTTCCCAAAAAAACTTTGACGAACCAAGCAGTGGCGGGGGAATGTGGTAAAAATAATTGGTCGCCCTCGAGATACTAAATAATCTGATAGATTTCATAATTTCAACAATTTCTGGTTCTGGATATATTGGCATATTTTTGCTTATGATTGCAGAAAGTGCGTTAATACCAATTCCAAGTGAAGTTGTCATGCCATTTTCTGGATATCTTGTTGCCTCTGGCAAGTTCAATGTAGCAGGTGTAATCATTGCAGGCTCTATAGGAAATCTAGTTGGTTCACTTATTGCATACTACATAGGCCTTAGACTAGGGAGAGAATTTATTTTAAGATATGGAAAATATGTTTTACTTCGAAAAAGTCACCTTGAACTTACAGAATCATATTTCAAAAAATATGGAGATAGATCAACTTTCATAAGCAGGATGTTACCAGCTGTTCGAACTTACATTTCATTGCCAGCAGGAGTAGCAAAGATGAATCTCAAGAAGTTCATCATATACACTCTGATTGGCTCTATAATTTGGAATTCAGCTTTAACATACATAGGAATACAACTTGGCCAGGAATGGAAAAATATTCTACACTATTCAAATTACTTTGATGGAATTGTAATAATTGGTGTAATAGTTACCATTGTGATCTTTTTGCGAAGTAGAAGAAATAAACCTACGAACACACCTTGAATTAACGTTCCTTTAATCGCTGCAGTTCTTCAAGAATAATTTTCAAAACTTTATCATTATCAAGCAACACATATGGAATTTCATTTTCTTTACAGCCATTACCAACTTCTGTATCTTCTGTTACCACAACCATACCATTTGCTTCTGCATATTTTATAATAGAATAATCACTTTGTAATTTCTTTCCCTCCGCAATTAGTTTTTTAACGCTATATGCTTCATAACCAAATTCTTTTAATTTTATATCAAATCCATCATACATTGCATCTACAAGTATTTTCATTTCTTTATACCATAGATTTGAAAATTACTATTTGTACGCTTTGTTTGTATGATCATCCTAGAAGAATAAAGAGATTAAAAAGAACAGAAATACAGTTTTAGAGAATGAATTTTTATAATTAGGTTTGAATTAGCCATGTAAAATCATCATAGTACTATTGATGATATATAGCTAAATGAAAGTTACAAAAACGCTGATACTGTTCACAAATAAGTGTATATAAGTGAGATTTTTTCTATTGCCACATGATAAAAGCTCTAAGTGTAGCAGGTTTACAAACAGATGGAACGCCTTTTAAAAAACCAAGTATTCAGCTTGAAGAAGCAATCCGAGAAATATCACACGGACATTTAACGTGGATTGAATGTGTCGTAGATAATATTGTTAGCGATACTCCTACCGTTCTTCAAAACCTTGGAATTACAATGGATCCTTCAGTTCTTCTTTCAGGATATGTTTCAAGCTATGAAGACAAAGAAGATACACTTGGCCTGATGCTTCCGTTTGTTATAACTAGTGCAAACAAAACCCAAACATCACCTCTCTTGATCTTCTTAAAAAAAGATCTTGTTGTTACAATCCATGATGATTATGGTGGAAAGATAACAAGACTATACAACTATTCAGGAACATTATTAAGAAAACTTCCAAAGGAACCAGAACAGTGGACTGATAGACAGACTATACTTTTAGCAAGAATAATTGATGAGCTAAGTGAGACAAACTTTTCCATTTTGCGTTTAATAGTAGAAAGGGCAGAACAATTTGAAATTGATCTTGCCGGTTCTAGACAAGTAACTCGAGACATTCCACTTGAACTATCTGATATGAAAACATCGCTTCTAACTTTCCTTAATGCAGTCTGGGCTACCTATGATACTGTTCACAACTTGAAATATGGTGATGCTGAAATGGTTTCAGATGATGAACCTATTCTTGCCAAGTTTGAAGTCATTCTTGGAAGATTAGACAGACAGATCCAAATGTCAGAAAATGTCATGCAGATGGTGGCTACCGGAGCTAATGTAATTCAAACCGAAGTGACAAACAAAGTAACCATTCTTATCATTTGGTGGACAGTAGCTGGAACTGCTGAATTGGTACCTAACACAATTGCAACTGTTTTTGGTCTTTTACCAGGTCATGAACAATTATTCCCTTGGTTACTTAGCACAATAGTTGTATCAGCTGGACTTGCGACAGTTGTAGCATATCTGTATGTGAGACGCTTCTTTGGACATACTCTTAGTATGAACAAGTTAAGAGGACTAAGAAAAAGATTAGTAAGATCCCATTAAGTTAAAAAAATACGAAATATGATCATTAGGATCAGATTTATCAAAAATATATATTAATTAAATTGAGGTTAAGGTGTTGTTCCCCAGCCTCGTGCAACTAGTGCTTGTGCAATCTGAGATGTTACACAGGCAGGTGAGCCATCTTCTATCTTTATAACTAAAGAAAATCCTTGATCACATTGCACCGTTTTTGCAGGAGTACCTGACTTGAATTGCTGCAACGGAGATAATATTTTTTGTATTGGTGGTGGACCACTAGTCATATTTCCAGTCATATTTTTGCTCGCATCAACAGTTGCATTCGTCTGTACATTAGCAGTCATGTTAACATTATCAGCATATGCACTATTCAAAAAGCCAATTACACCAAGAGCAGTTACTGCAGACAGACTTGCAAATAAAATCACATAAGACAAAAATCGAAGGTTATTATCCATAAAAACGTGATGTACATATGACTATTAAAAGAGTTTCTATAATTATCGGTTGAGTATTTTGACAAATATATAAGAAAAAGAGCTACAGATCTTTCTGTTTTATTCCACTTGTTTCGATCTCATACCTAAGTGGCGGTGGCAATTCATGATACGCCTTGTCCACCAGAACCTTAATTTGATCATCTGGGACCTTTACCAACCGAAGCAAGTTACCACGCTGATGTGCATATGCATTCTTCCAGAATCCAGCACCATCAAACGTACCTATTTTTGGCAGATATTTAGAAGATTTCAAGTGTTTCTAGCATTAGTATGCTTGTACATCAACTTTTTGCCAACAAAAAACCTGATCTCTTCTCAAATTGGTAAAAATCAAGATTCATAAACAGAGTCATCTACTATACGAAGAATTACGGAGAAATGTATGAAAAATTTTGGTACTCTAGAATATGTTCTTGATCGGTTTTCAAGAAATTGGAGCTGGAAAGTAACCGGGCCTCGTGCAGTTATAATGGTATCAAGAGTAATACCGCAATCATGGTATGGAGACGGTCCTAATGAAGCAATAATTGCAGATACTGGTCAAAATGTACAGAAGATAAAATGGATTAATGACAGATATCCATTGGAAATTCTTTCAAAGTCAACATGGAATAAAAAGATCGCACATTTTCGTGAAAAAAAGAAAAAGCCAAAGAAAATTGAAAAATTACGCCAGGTAAATCCAGGAAAACAATTCAAAGGAAAGCTTCTCAATTTCCAAAAAGAGGGACTAGACTTTCTATTAAAATCATCAGGAAACGCATTACTTGCAGATGAAATGGGTCTTGGAAAAACTGTTCAGACACTTGCGTATCTTGCCACAGAAAATCAAACTTTTCCCGCACTTGTAATAGCGCCTCTGGTCACTTTGAATAACTGGCAGCGGGAGGTTGGAAAATTCTTGAAAAAAAAGAGTAAAAACGGACGATTGTTAGAAAATCAGGTACCGACTTCTACATTAATACGAAATGGCAAGTCCCAAGATTTGGGTAAGTTTGATTTCTATATCATCAACTATGATTTACTACACAAAAGAATAGATGATTTATCAAAACTGAACTTGAAAACAATTATCTGCGATGAAGTTCAGCATCTTCGTTCAAAATCTACAAAAAAATATTCAGCTGTTAAAAAATTAACTGCGTTAAAATCTATCAAATATAGAATAGGTCTTTCCGGTACTCCAATTTACAATCGTGGTTCTGAGATCTGGCCCATAGTTGACATACTAAGACCCGGTTTACTCGGTAGTTTTAAGGAGTTTTGTGAGTACTTTTGTTATGTAAATGAAAAAGGAAAAGCCATAGTTCTTGAAAATAAGCGTGAAAGTTTGGGAGAGGAGTTAAGAAAGCATGTTATGTTAAGGAGAAAAAAATCAGATGTTCTAAAAGAGTTAAAGGACAAAGTTCGTTACAAGGAAGTAATTGATGCGGATATTAATTACTACCAAAAAGAGCTTGACAAGATATGGAAAAAATTAGAAGAAGATCAGAAAAATGCGGAAACTGCATTTGACAAATTCACTTCATACAAGAGAGCTATACAAAGCGAAAGACAAGCAGCTGGAATTGCAAAACTTCCTCATGTAATAGAATTTGTAAAAAACATTATGGAGATTGAAGAAAGTGTCATAGTATTTTGTCACCACAGAGCAATTCACCAGCTTCTTCACAAGAGTCTTGGAGAATATGCTCCTGCATCCATAATTGGAGGTCAGACAGACAAGGAAAGACAGAAACACATAGACATGTTCCAAGCAGGTGAAACAAAACTAATGGTTGCAGGTCTTAGAGCAGGAAATGTAGGAATTAATTTGAGTCGTGCAAGATATGTTATTTTTGCAGAATTGGATTGGAGTCCTGCCATTCATAGACAGGCCGAAGACAGACTGCATAGGATTGGGCAAAAAAATACAGTTTTTGCATATTATTTGATAGGCAATGGCACACTTGATGATCATGTGGCCAATGTCTTGGTGGACAAAAGCTATGAAATAGATGCCATAATGGATGAAAAAATAGAATCGTTTGAAAACAAGGAAAAAGCGGAATTAATCCTGGCACAAATTCACGACAAGATAGCCTCAAAGCGATAAAGATATTTTCAGTCTTCTTTTACTTTATTTTTATCAAAGAAATCCTCTGGTTCTCCTAGCCTTTGTGTCAACCAGTTTTCAAGCTGTTTTATGATTTCTGCCTTTGTAAATCTGCCATCTTTTGTGACAAAATGATCTTTTTTAGATTCTCTAAAGTTTTTATAATTCATGCCTAAGACGTGTTTTTTACCATAACCCTAACAGATGTAGTTTTTGTTTAATTTATGACCTATTCCAATAAATTACATCGTGAAAAATTTAAGTTTATATCTAAAAATTAGATCATTTGTATAACAAATACTTTCCGAGTATATATAACGGGTATATAATGAAGAATTAGTATGCCTCAAACAAAGCCAATGGTAAGCATTGAAAATGTTGTGGCTTCAGCATCTGTAGACCAAAGACTTGATCTAAATGAAATCACAAGAAAATTCCCTGATACAGAATATCATCCTGAACAATTTCCAGGACTAGTATTTAGAATAAAATTGCCAAAGACTGCAACACTCATCTTTAGTTCTGGAAAAATGGTTTGCACAGGTGCAAAATCTACTGAACAATCAATTAGTGCAGTAAGAAACGTAGTACAAAAGCTTCGAAAAGGCAAAGTAAAAGTAAAAAATGATCCTGTCATAACAATTCAAAACATAGTAGCTTCTGTAAACCTCAATGGAAAAGTTCACCTAGAAAGAGCTGCAAGAAGCTTGCCGCGAAGCATGTATGAACCAGAACAGTTTCCTGGATTAATACACAGAATGCTTGATCCAAAAACAGTAATTCTGATTTTTGCATCAGGAAAGCTTGTTTGTACAGGTGCAAAAAAAGAATCAGATGTATACAGATCGGTAAACAACCTGCACACGATGCTTGAAGAAAAAGAATTAATGATATACTAGCGACGAATTTTTTCTGAGTTTCTAGATATTAACATCATTTTACAAGCTAAAAACACATGTAAAAATTCTAATTTTGTTCTTATTTTGATTGTAAACAAAACGATTCGATTAATTATTGGTAAGAGCATTTCTAGTCTACGAAAAAAAATATGCAAATCACATATTATGAAGTTAGAAATAAAATTAACAGTGAATCTTGTATGACAGACCTTTACCGTGTATTACCAGAAGAGATGGACAATCTTGTTACAGAAATGGGTCAGCCCCGCTATCGTGCAGACCAGTTACTTCATGCATTGTATCATGATTCGCCTACGGACATTTCTGATCTGCGTCAGATTCCTTCAGCTTTGCGAGATGCACTAGTTGCAGCAGGATATACAATTGGCTCTGCAAGTGAAGCTCATCGTGTTGCAAGCGAAGACATGCAAACAACAAAGTTGCTTCTCAAGTATGACGATGGAACCATGATTGAGACTGTGCTTATGCAGTATCCATCAAAGACCAAAATTCATCCCAGGTCTACTGTCTGTGTTTCTACTCAAGTTGGTTGTGCCATGGGTTGTGTGTTTTGTGCCACAGGACAGATGGGTTTTAAACGGAATCTACAAGCAGAAGAAATTGTTGCACAAGTGTTACACTTTGCTCATGTCCTACACGAACGAGATGAACATGTAACAAATCTTGTCTTTATGGGCATGGGTGAACCTCTTGCAAATTATGCCGAGACGATTCGTGCTGTCAGACTATTAACACATGCACGAGCCTTTGGACTAGGACAACGAAGCATAACTATTTCCACAGTGGGTGTAGTTCCATTGATAGACCGTCTTGCCGACGAGCAACTCCAGATTGGACTAGCTATTTCCCTTCATGCACCAAATGATGAGCTGCGTCGAAGGTTGGTGCCAACAGCTGGGCCACATTCTGTTGAAGAACTGTTTTTGGCATCAAAGCGTTACTTCAAAAAGACTGGGCGTCGCATTACTTTTGAATATGCACTTATCGATGGCGTCAATGATTCTTCCGAGGTTGCAGCTGAGCTAGCTCTGCTCTTAAAAGGCAACGGCGCTCATGTAAATTTGATTCCCGTGAACTCTACTGCAGGTGGTTTTCAGCGCCCGGAGCGACGACGTGTATATGAATTCCAGCGAATTTTACGCAAAGGAGGCGTTAACTGCACAATACGGGTGGAGAAAGGGTCGGAGATCTCCGCAGCTTGCGGTCAGTTGCGGACAGATATGATAGAGAAAATTACAAGTTCAAACACAGATTGAAAAGAAAAGACGGATTGTCAATGTGTCAGGAAATGATGATCATGAAAATCCATATTGAAGAGCTAGAGAATTTTTGTTGCAACTCATACTTAAGAATTAAATATCAAATGGTGCTCATAAGATTCAGGTAATAAGTATAATTGAATACCAACAAATTGTATTTTGCATGATCATCGTTGTAACAATAGGCTTTATTCAAGGTCACGTCGCTGGTGCAGGTATTAAAGATAGACATATCATTTTGAGGCATTTTTAGATTGATTAAATTTCTAAGTGTTTTAATAATCCTTGTATTGTCTACTGTCATCTCCTTCATTCCTCAATCTATTGCACAGGAATCAGCTAATTCAACTGCACAATATGCATTACAGTTAAAACAACTGGAGACTGAAGGCATGGTCAAGATTCAGCCTATCACATATGGAATATTTTATGTTACCAGTAAAGATCAATGTGAAGATTCTGACAATCAACGCTTAAAATTCTATCAAGTATTAACAGATGAATATCTTTCACTATATCGTCTTGCCCACAGTCAAGAAAATGCAGTATGTATTTCACAAAAAGACTTTAACAAATATTTTTCTGCAATATCTCCAACAGTCATACCCATTGTAATAGTGGATAAAAATGCAGGCCAAAAACTTCTGGTTCAGCAAGGAAACATTGGCTTGTACACAATTTCAGGCATTGGGTCAGAATCCATCCTAGTTTGTGCTTGTGACAATGATACAGAAAGCTATGCAGGGGCATGGGTTTTATCCCACGAGTTATCACATATGGCGCTTTACCGCTATGGAGCTCCATATTCTGTTTATTTTACATGGGTACATTACAATGAAGCCATGTCATATGCATGCAAGATATTATCTCAAACTAACTTTTGTCCTGAATATTCAACAGTAGTAACAGCACCATCTGGAAATCAAATTCCTGTAATGGAAGTCTTTGGACAGGGAGCAACAGCTTACAACATGCCACCAACTCCTCCACAAATCGATGTCCCAATACTTCAGCAACCTATTCCAAAAACTGAACTTAAGAAAGCTATAGAGGTTCTTGTTGTTTTGCCGCCCATACCTAAACTTGACACCATATCATCTGTTGAAATAGTTGGTTTAAAACCGCTAAGTATTGACAGCAATCTTTATTCTGTTCCGTATAATATCACCGGAGGATTAGTCCAGAAGTTCTATGCCAATTCTTTTACAAAAAAACTGACTATAGAAGTAATTGGTGGGTTAAATGGCGGACATTTACAGTTACAGATATCAAGAAAAATAATGGATTCAATTCAAGATGGTAAAGATACAAAATTTGTGGTAAACAGTGCATCTGCCAATGATTCAAACAAAAAACAATTAGACTATGTAGAAACTCAAACTAACGCGAAAACAAGAACATTGAAAATTAATTTTCCACAAAATGGAAGCAATATAGAGATAACAGGTACTATGATAGTGCCAGAATTTCCGTTGCCTGCAATAACACTAGCAATTTCTCTTGGTTCCATACTTGCATTTTATAGAATAAAATTGAGAAAATGAAAAAATTATTTAGCGGCTTGCTGTATTGATTGTCATTCCAGCCGGAATTGCACCAGACCACATTCCCATATCTACGAAATGTTGTACCATGTCTGCTGATAATCCTTTAGTATTTGCTGAGAATCCATATATCGAATCTGCACCGCAATGGTTTTTGAATTTTTCTACATTGCATGCGTTATATGTTACTAGATTTTTCGTTAATTGTTCTGTATATGATGCGATTGTATTACCATTTTCATCTGCGATTATGAGTGTAAGTTTGTGAGAGTTATTATCAACCAACCAATAAACTTGACTGTTGTAGTGATTGGTGTTTACACCATTTACTTGAGTGGTTGAGAAAACACTGGCATCTGATTGAATGTGAGCCATTATCTTTGCTTTTGAATAACCATCTGCACTTATTGCATCAGATAATGTTCTAAAGTCAATGTATTTTACTACACCTACTGGATAAACTACCTGTTTCACTACTGGTGCGTCTCCTAACAACACAGCACCTTCAACAAACGCATCAGTCTGTCTATTCTGATTATCCCAAACTCTGATTATCAGATTACTGTCGGACATTTGTTTTACTGGTGTAAACGTAAATGTTGTTGTCATGCCATACGCAATAAAGGTATTATTTACTGAAACATTTGTTAGAAATCCATTTGGATCATGTACTTGAAGCCCCGCATTTCTGTCAACACTTATCCATGTATCTGCATTTCCTGTAATGGTATCTTTTCCACCAAAGTTCATGAAAACCATCGCATGCTGCCAGAATTGCGAACCTCTTGTCAAACCTTGCTTGATTGAAATTGTTGCTGGCTTGCCAAGTGACAATGCCTGTTGTGGTACGACATCATGGAATTTCGAAATATCAAATACATGGCCACTAATTTTGAGTCCATCACTGAATGTTTGACCTTCAACTCCGCCAAGGGATGGATGATATCTTGATGGTACTGGCGATTCACTCGAATGGAATTGTGGTAGAACGACTGGGACTGTAATAATGTTAGAGTCCAATGTAACCGCGTCTGTTAGTGAAATCAATCTGCCGTTTACCGTTGCACCGGTATTCGCCGCGATTAGTGCGGAAGCAATTATGGTTCCTTTGAAGTTAGAATATGTTCCAAGAGTTGAAGAACTGCCTACTGCCCAAAAGACGTTTGAGGCGTCTGCACCACCTGTTAGGACTATATTACTAGCGCCTAGGCCTGCTGCCGTGTTGAGTGTAGTTCCTACTTTGAAGATGTAAACTCCACCACCACTAAGAGTAAGTGTTCCAGTTATAGCAGCTGATGTAGGAAAACAATAGACTCCTGGTGAGAGTGTTTGGTTGCCTATGTCTGCAACAAGTGGTTCATTGGTTGTACATGATGTGGCATTTAGATTAGTGAATACAGTAGATGAATCAGTTTGAGCCTGTGCTGCAGTCGGATCAGTTTCGTGTATTGTTCCTGTTACAGTTCCTGGTCCTCCCGGTGTAGGAAGGAAGCCAGTAATCGAGATACCAGGTGAGAGACCAAGATCTCCTGTAATGATGGTCGGACCAGTATTGGTTACCGTTGAGAAACCCAAGACACCAAAGTTGCTAGCTGTTCCTAGGTCTGGCGCACTAGTTGCAAAAGCATGATTTTCTACCATGTATGAAGCTGAAAATATCAACACAGATATTATAAAATAATTTTTAATGTTATTTCTTGTCATTGTTAATTTATTGCGAGTATAGCTATTAAGACGCGCTTACATTTGCGTCCGGTTCACATACAAATTCGTCAGCATTATGTACAAGGACAAGATGTTAATTATGACAATCCTTTGACCTGTTGGAGACTGCAAAAATGACAATTATCGAAATGAAGGTTATCGGAAGTACTACGAATGCCAGTGAACCAAACTCTGGAGCAGTTATTCCTTCAGTGATGGAATTTTGTTTAGATATAGATGATGCGGCGGGCGGAACGGACTTTACTACAGAGTCAGATTTTACGAATTCAATATCTTGATTATATGTTCCGTATTTTGCCTTTATCATATAGATTCCATTTGGCCATCCATCCGTAATTACAGTCTGTGAGACTTGTTCTGTAGTAAGAAATGATTGATCAAAAACTGTCGCATTGGTTTGATTTGTGATTATGATTTCTACTTGATTTCCTCTATTATAGAATTGATTTGAAATATATCCAGTAATGTTTACCGTAGTGTTCTTTTGGCCTTCAGTTTCAATCACCGATGGATTTGCATCTAGAGATTTGAATAGATTAGGAATAGTTTTAGGAGAAAATGCTGTAAAGCCATCTATTCCATATATTTCATGAAGTTTTTGGACATCTACTTCTTGAATAAATTGTTTTGCTGGATCATATTTAGAAAATGGAATCATTATCGATGGAGCATCATTTGGATTAGTTGACCAAAAGGCATTAACATTATTATCATCAGAAAGATAATGATTCAAGCCTAAAGCGTGTCCCATCTCATGAAGGATTACATTTCCCAATTCAAGGAGAGGAACATTTCCAGTTGTACATACAGAATAATTTGTATTATTAAGAGAATTTTTGCAATAATGATAATTTTCATAATAAACTATAATGAAATGTTTTGCAGTAGAGGAATCATAATAATCATAGCCCATAAAATTATGGTTTCTTGAATCATACCTATCAGGAGCCCCCTGCAATACAATTTCAATATCACACTTGGTGTAGTTGAACGATTGCGAGATGGATGGAGTTACCACAGCATATTTTATATCCCAATTATGTGGAAATGGCGTGCCTTCCTGAAGATGCGGTGACCATTCTAAGACACGGTTTTGTGCTTGTTCCATAATTAGACTAAGCTGACCGTTTGATAGATTGGGATCATTTGGTTCTACTGTGCACGCTGTTGGTACTCGTGTAAGAAGAGGTGGAAGTGGTTTGAAGGAAATTGTATATGCAAATGCATTTTGATGTATTATGAAATTTGAAATCACCGACATTGCTAATAGAACAATCAAACAATACGCAACATCTTTGTATCTAGTTGACATTGAGGAAAAATGTGATAGTTTTCTTAACTTAGGTTTTAGTTTTTTTTGTTAAGTAACATAATGTCGTCTAGTATTTTGGCATTATGTGTAGTCTTGTTCTTGCAGAAACTGCAATTACGGATACAATTGCTACTACTAAGATCAAGGCAGCAATAGTGCCAAACTCTGGAGCTGCTGTAATTTTATCTGATATTAATTTTGCTGGGCCCATACCGTTGATATCAGAATTTGCACCGATTGTAATTGGTGCGCCTTCTACAGTTCCTATTAGATGACTGTTTGCTCCAATTGTTGTAGCACCAGTTGGTACCCAGATTACGCCAGAAGCTAGTGCACCGTTTGATAATATGACATCAGTGTTTGCTGCCTGACCTAGTGCGCCGTTAATCTTGAATATGTGAGGTCCGCTGCCTGAAAGTGTGATTGGGCCTGAGCCGATGTTTGCTGCGCCGTTGATGCAGTATACTCCAGGTGGATAGACCTTTGCTCCATACTGGACATTAGATCCTAGATCAATTGCTCCAGGTGGAAATGAAAATGTGCATCCGGTAATTGCATCTGACATTATCGTTGCTGGACCCATGCCGTTGATATCAGAATTGGCACCGATTGTAATTGGTGCACCTGTTACAGTTCCTATTAGATGACTGTTTGCTCCAATTGTTGTAGCACCAGTTGGTGCCCAGATTACGCCGGAGGCTAGTGCGCCGTTAGATAGTATGACATCAGTGTTTGCTGCCTGACCTAGTGCGCCGTTAATCTTGAATATGTGAGCACCGTTGCCTGAAAGTGTGATTGGACCTGAACCGATGTTTGCTGCGCCGTTGATGCAGTATACACCAGCTGGATAGACCTTTGCTCCATACTGGACATTAGATCCTAGATCAATTGCTCCAGGTGGAAATGAAAATGTGCATTGGGAATTGCCTGAAATTGCATCTGCCATTAACTTTGCTGGACCCATGCCGTTGATATCAGAATTGGCACCGATTGTAATTGGTGCACCATTTACAGTTC
>JABDDN010000018.1 GCA_013287585.1 Nitrososphaerota archaeon | reverse complement strand
AATATGGAGGGTAATGCACTTTCCTACTAAAGTAATTGGCGAGTATATTGGGGTTGACGTTGAAATGCCATTTCTTAATGATTCTGTTGTTGAATGTGCAAAGTCAATACCTGCAGATCTCAAAGTACACGAAGAAAAAGGTAAAAAATTTGGAAAGTGGATTCTAAGAAAATCTTTCGAAGGAATACTTCCGAAGGAAATAGTTTGGCGAGAAAAATCAGCTATGCAGGACGGTTCTGGAACTACAGGACTGACATCATTTTTTGGTAATAATATTTCTGATTCTGTGTTTAAAGACAAACTTTTACTTTATCTTGAAACTGAAAAAGTAAGACTAGGAACAAAAGAGTCTCTTTATTATTATGAGATATATCGCAAGTATTATGATCCTCCCGCCTTCTTAGGAGTGTCAAAACCCAGATGTCCAGAATGTAATGGTGCCATTCCAACAGGTTCGCACTTTTGTCGCATGTGTGGGAGTTTTCCTATCTAGTCTTTTTTCCACTTGTTTGGCTTTTTGACAAAAATACGTTTACATCCATGGCAACAAAAATAGTATTTTTTTCCTTTGTATTCGTGTACTAACGCCAGGCTCTCGTCAAGTTCAATTCCACAAACAGGATCTACTGGCATATGTCACCTCGATTATCTTTTCTATTTAAAACTTCAGTTGATAATCGTGATGTGAAATTAGCTGTATGATTATGAAGATAGTTTCTTGATCATATCTGTAAACTCTGTATTTGATAATGGTTCGATTTTAACTAGTTCAAGATTCTCATTAACATGATCTGCCGTTTTCTGTCCTACAAGTGGAGCTAATATTCCAGGTGTTGATCTTACAAATTGTAATGCACGATGTGATGGTTTCTGTAAATTTCCAAACTCTGGTATTGTGTTTGGCTTGAGAAGTTTTGCTTGCATAAGGGGAACGCTTGCAAAAACTCCTATTCCTAAATTGATTGCAGTTTCTAATATTGATGCTTCAGAACCATTTACAATTTGATTTTTCAAAATTAAAGCTTGATCAAGATACATGTTGTAAGGAAGTTGAATAAATCTAAAACCATGTTCACTTCCTCCTGCCTCTTTTGCAAGCCTGATTACATCTGATAGTAAGATGTGTTGTGGATGTTCATTTGGTACTCTAAAGCAGTCCCAAGTTGCCATGCCGTAATATCTGATAGTGTCGCTTTTTCTTTGCTTTTCATAAAATTCAAAAACATCTTTTAATTTCTTCATAAATTCTTCTTTTGAAATGTCTTGTAGTTGACCTTCTACTGCATTATGAAGATAAATCAGATCAACACACCCAAGTCCTAAATTCTTCAAACTTTGATTAAGTTGCTGCTCTAGATATGGTATTGTCATACAATGGTACCCAGAAGAAATGTCGTTGGATTTGATTATACCTGGTTTGACTAGTGTATTGTGAATGTATTGCCAAAATTCTTCGTTAACATCACCGTCATTTGTCACATAGCCATTTTTTGTACTAATGAACAACTCTTCTCGCTTGGCTTTACCTTCTTCTAATAATTCCGATACTGCTCTGCCCACCGATCTTTCTGCTTTTTGAGCGCGATAATTTATTGCAGTATCAATTACATTTATTGCAGAAAGAACTGATTTTTTGATAGCTTCCTTTACAAGATTATCCGTAATATTGTCAGCATTTCCAAGATATGTTCCAATGCCTATTGATGAAAGAGTCAGTCCATTAAATAGTCTAAAATGATTCTTTGCAGCAAATTGATTCCTTTTTGCAAAATTCAAAGTACCTTCGGGTGTCGCATAACCTGTAATCATGACATATCTTTTCTCATGGTTGATTTAATTGTAATGTGTTTTATTTTGGTAAAAAAAGAAAACTTAGGATCAGTAACAATCCTGTAATTCTACTGTATGATACAAACAAGCCCATTGTTGGAACGATTTTATCAGGATCATCAAAATTTTGTTTCAAACTCAATCCTGATTTCATTAATAATGGAATTGTAAGCAAGGTTATCAGTGAAAGAATTGGAAACACATGTGCCGCCGTTCCTAATATTATGACACCATATGCAATAATTGGGAAAACCCATACTGCATTAGATGCCTTTTTTTTACCTAGCATTATGACTAGAGTTTTTCTACCACCGGCTTTGTCAGCATCAAAATCAGGAAATGAATTGACAAATAATACTAGTGAGGATAACACCCCTACAACAATTCCGCCAAGTATTGGTTCTGCAGTAATATGCGCAGTTTGTACAAAAAATGTGCCAAGTACAATCATGGCACCCTTTATGGCTACAAAAATTTCGCCTAATCCAGAATCAACAATTCTTGTGGAATAAAAGTAAATGGAAATTATGGCAAATGCAAGAATGATTGCAATGGTTATTCCTTTTTCAAAAATAAAATAGCCTCCTACTGCAGAACCTATGATTAGAAAAATTATTCCAGCTTTGTAAACGTCATTTGGTTTTAGTAACCCTTCTGGTAATACGCCAGTACCGCCACTGAACTTGGTTCTTTGTGTTTTTGTATCTATGTTACGCTTGAAATCCCAATAATCATTAAGCAAATCTACGCTTGCATGCAAAGCCATAACTCCGACAAATGTTAAGATGCCGTATACGATATCGATGGTTTGGTGTTGCCACCAATTTATGGCAAGACCAAGACAAACTGCAATCACTGAGGCAAGAAGAAACTTTACCCTGATTACTCTAAGCCAACTAGATAGCATTTACACTAAAGACTCGTCACTTACACTAAGTGGTTTTCTTCCCATAAATCCTTCATCTTTTCCATGCCAGAATTTGATTTCTGTTTCTCCTTCTTTCCAACAAAGCCATACTTCTTCTTCAAACCTTTGTGATGGAAAATCTAGCAGACCTTCATCTATGCTTTTAATCATCACACCCATTTTCTCTAAATCTTCAATGGATTTGTAAAAATTGGATAATGCTGAATTAAGTTCTTGTTTTTTTATTACATAATCTTGGAAACTTGACATATATTTTGGATTGTTTTCTAACTCACTTTGAATTTTGAAAACCTCATTTTTCATATTGAGAATATTTTTAAACTTTTTAATAACAATCGGAAGAATCTCATTTGCATCCTTTATAGTAAAATATGAAAACATTAGTAAATTACGAAATGACCTAGTTAAAAGTATATGCCGTTTCATAATTATTTTTCAGATTAAATTGATGATATAATTTCTGCAATCATTCTTGATGCTAAATGTGATGTTCTATCTTTCACATCATAATCTGGACAAACCTCCATTATGTCTATGCCAATTACTCTTTTTGCAAGTGATTTGAGTAAGTATATGGCTTCAGTATTACGCAGACCCATTGGAACTGGAACTGATACTCCAGGCGCATAAGCTGGATCTATTGCATCCATATCAAAAGACACATACACATTTTGTCCAATCTTATTTGTTATGGTTTTTTCTGTTTCCACTATTCCATTCTTTATTATATCTAATGGAGTAATTACAGTGACATCATATTTTTTTAGATTCTCAATTTCTTCTTGCTCTGGAGTTCTAATACCAATTTGTAGACTGGATTTTAGATCAATGTAAGATAATGAATCATAAAAGACAGAACCATAATAGTTTTGAGTAGAACTAATAAAATCAGGATGGGCATCAAAATAAACCAAAGAAATTGGGCCTAATTTTTTTGAAATTGATTTTATTATTTCTGATGAAATAGAATGATCCCCTCCTATTGATATTGGAATTTTAGATTTCGAAGTTATGTTGTTGATTATATTTCCTATTTCAGTTTTTTTTACATTCCCATAGTCATAAATTTTCTTTTTTATTCCTAAAATCGGTAACCCTAAAGATGTTTGTCCATTTCTAGTGTATGTATCTCTAATGCAAGAAATTTCACGAATCTTGTCTGGTGCTTCAGACGATCCTTTTCTTAGTGCATGTGATTTTGATTCATCTGGAATTCCTATTATAACAATATCTGCATCATCAAAATTATCTGTGTTTGCCCAACAAATCTTCATCTGTATACTTTGAATTAATAATTATAAAAAATTTTGAGCATCCAATCTATGAATTATGTATCAATGATACTTTTAATTTAAATACAATGTCTCTAGTTTTTTCACATGAAAGATACTTCAAAAATTACAATAATCGCATGTATCTCAATAGCTGCCATCATAATTGCAGTAATAGCAATTACAGTACCTATGAAAAATACACAAGAAAATGTACAGACTGCTTACGCTGGTGTAAAACGAGAATATTGGTTGTTTAATAGTGATGTACCACTGTTCAATGAAACAAAAACTGGTATGCCTCATGATGCGTTTAGTATGCCTGTGATCTCTGCACTAAAGGGAGATACTATAGTAATTCACTTTTTTAACACAGAAGAATCAACTGGCGATCACCATTCGTTTACCATATGGGACAAACCATACAACATCAATGTAGAAGTGAGTCCTGGAGAAAATAAAACAATAACATTTGTTGCAACCACTGCTGGCGTGTTTACTTATTATTGTACATTCCACCAACCTACAATGCGAGGACAGCTTATAGTGGAATTGCCTAATCCCTAACCTATATCGCCAACAATAACTCTACGCGTTTTACCTTTATTTGATATGACAAGCGCGCCGTCATCATCTATTCTAAGCGCTTTTCCACTCAACTTTTCATCTGGCAATTTTATAGAAATTGATTTTCCAATAGTTGAAGATCGTTTTGTCCATTCTTGCATGATGTGCTTTAGATCTTTTTTTAGTGAAAGCTGATACAGTTTTTCTAATTCCAGAAGAAATCTTTGAACTAATTTTATAGGATTCATGTTCTCATTTTTCTTAAGAAGAGTTGTAACACCATAATAATTGGCTGTATGTTTTATCATTTTTTCAATTTCAATAGGATTGATTTTGAAATTAATTCCAATACCAAGGACCAAATAATCAATTTTACCAGACTCTATAGAAGCATCAATCAATATGCCAGCGACTTTTTTATCGCCAACTGTTACATCGTTTGGCCATTTCAATTTTGGTTTAATTTTTAAAATTTTTTCAATTGCAATTGCAAGTGCAAGTGAGGTAATAAGAGGAAATAGTGTAGACACTGAAATCTCAAACTCTGGGTGTAAAATCAATGATAACCAAATACCACCGCTTGGAGAAATCCATTTTCTATCTAGTCTTCCTCTTCCATGTGTCTGTTTTTCTGAAATCACTAATGTTCCACTTTCAATTTTTTTTGAAGCAAGTTCAATTGCAAAATTTTGTGTAGAATCAAGCGTATCAAAATAGTAAATTCTTTTACCCAAGAATTTTGTTTGAAGATCCTCGCTTATTTCCCAGGGCAGAAGCAAATCTGTTGTTTTGATTAATTTGTATCCTGATTTTGGTTTTGAGTCTATTTTGTATCCTAATGATTGCAGTTTTTTGACATGTTTCCAAACTGCAGCACGACTTAGCATTAGAGAATCGCTCAAGTCCTGACCTGATAGGTATTCGGATTTATGAGATTTGAGTAGAGTTACTATCTTGACAAGAGATGTATTGTCAAATGAGGTGTACACACAAAACCAAAGACAGATAGGGTAATTATTGTTATATTCTTGTTTACTCTTTTAACAAATTCTGTATTTTTTCTTCCAGAAATTCATTCTGGCCAAAGCTCACATCTCGCAACATTCCTTTTTTATCAATGAGTATGGAAGACGGGGTTCCTCTTAATGCATATTCTTCAAAAGTTTCCGCTGAATATTCTTTACTTTTTAGATATTGTTTGATTTTTTCAATTATCTCTGCTTGGGAATGTTTATCATATGCATTAAAATCAGGAACATTTGCATCTATGAAACCAGATATTCGTTCTTGATTTATTGTTCCTGTCTCTTTTACTAGAGAATCCATTCCAACTGGGAACGGAATTTTATAAGGTAATTTGTTCTCAAGTACCAAATGACCATATTGCCCAAGTGCATTGAGAGTTTCTCCGATCACTTCTCCTTTAGAAAGTAAAAGTTCCAAGTTCTGTAATGTGTTTTTATCATAATCTTCAAAGGCAGTTGCCATTCCTAGTACAATCAATCCTTCTTTACGGTACTTGCTGTAAATGTCAATAGCTTGAGGAATTCCATACAGAAAACAACCCGGGCAATTAACCTGGAAAACTTCTACAAGTATTACGTTATCTTTTTCCTTATCGATGTTTGTTGGCAATCCTTGTACCCAATTGGAAATTTTAAGATTCGGGGCTTTTGTACCTATTTTTGCAACCATGAAGTAATTCTTAGATCTAATATCATTTTAAAAAGTATCTATTTGTTTTGAAAATGACTATTTATCAAGTACGAAAAGTTACGCAATTCTTTTATATGGCCTGACAATAGTCAGGTTAATGTCGACTAAGTTAATGTTAGCACTGTTTGTTACAGCAGTACTTATGACATCAATTGCAGCAGTTACAATTCCTGCCGCAAGTGCTCTTACAAGCCGAAGTAGCTTCAATGACAATCACTATACGGCACTCTATCCTGGAGGTCCAAGAATTTGTGGCGATCATATGTGTGCACCAGGTGAGTATGACAAAATGCAACAAGCTCTTGCTCAAGCACAGATGAAAGGTAAGACTGGTTCTACAACACCTAGCACACCAACAACACCAACAACTACACCACCAATGAACGGCACTTCAACAACAACAATGCCAATGTCTGTTTGTGATAGTGTAAAAGCAACTCTTACTACTGCAGGGATATCATCCACTGTAATAGCAAAAGTAATGGCTGATCTTAGCTGTAGTTAAGTAAGGTTTTCCTTTTTTATTCTTAATATTTAATTACCAGTATTTCTGGTATCTTTACTTTGGAGGTGGGGCGTTAATTGTCTTAATTCTTTTATATAGCAAGATAATAGTCAAATTAATGTCGTCCAAGTTAATGTTAGCACTGTTTGTTACAGCAGTACTTATGACATCAATTGCAGCAGTTACAATTCCTGCCGCAGGTGTTCTTACAAGCAGAAGTAGCTTCAATGACAATCACTATACGGCACTCTATCCTGGAGGTCAAAGAATTTGTGGCGATCATATTTGTGCACCAGGTGAGTATGACAAAATGCAACAAGCTCTTACTCAAGCACAGATGAAAGGTAATACTGGTTCTACAACACCTAGCACACCAAGTGCACCTAGCACACCAAGTGCACCTAGCACACCAAGTGCACCTAGCACACCAAGTGCACCTAGCACACCAAGTGCACCTAGCACACCAAGTGCATCACAAGGACAGAATATGTCAACAATGGCAGCTCCTACATGGACAACAAAAACTGGAACTGTTATCTCCATTCAAGATCCTGGACAAGGACATGAAAGTCACCAGCTGGCAATAATTTTGCCACCAAGTGACAAAATTTACACTGGCACAATATCTTTTACTGCATCTGAACCAATTCAGGTTGTAGAACTAACAGGTCCTCTAGCATCAGGTGATGATAAGGGACAACCAGTTTGGACTACCGATGGAAAGACAAAGTTTGCTTTAACATTAGTAGATGTTAACAAAGCTTCTGGTTCTTTTGCATTTACAGGAAATGCACTAGCAATTCACCAGATGACTAACAAGACATTCACAGTAAGTTATGCTGTGAGTTATACAGCATCATCATCATCTGATACCGTAAAGACAGGAACGCTGACATCCATACAAGATCCTGGTCAAGGACATGAAAGTCATCAATTGGCATTAGTTTTGCCACCAAGTTCAAATCCATATCATGGAGTGTTAACATATTCTGCATCTGAAAATGTGCAGCTTGTTTCATTGATTGGTCCTATAGATCCAACTGATAACAAGGGACAACCAGTATACACAATGGATGGTAAAACATGGTATGCTCTAGTATTTGTAGATCCTACAAATCAGATGGGTACTTGGCAATTTGTTGGCAATGCAATAGCGGTACATACTCTACACACAACTCCGTTCAAAGTGAGTTATACTGTGTATGCGCATCAATAAGTCCTAAAAATTCAATTATTCCTTTTTTAATTATTCAAATCTAATTACGAATTTACCATTTCTGACTTTTGCAATTTTATAAAATTTTTTAGCACCTTTTGATATGTCACTTAGAACTATGACATCATTTGGTTCATGTTCTACGTTTATTTTTAAATAAAATCTCCTATAACATGTTCTTCGACAAGATATTAAACCAATTAATTGTAAGGCATGGTATGGAAAAAGACATTCATACTGATGAACAGATAAAAAAATTCTATGAACTAAAAAATATAGCAGTGGTTGGAATGTCAAAAAATCCTGAAAAAGCTGCACATTACGTACCAAAATATCTTGCTGAAAAAGGATACAACATAATTCCAGTAAATCCAACTGCGAATGAAATTTTGGGTAAAAAGTGTTACCATGAACTTTCTGACATACCTGAACACATTGACATTGTTGATGTGTTTAGACCATCAGAACAAGTCATGCCTGTAATTAGTGAGGCTATAAAACTAAAGCCCAAAGTAATATGGCTGCAGGAAGGAATACACAACATTGAAGCTGAATCTCTAGCACAAAAAGCTGGTATTGAAATTATTTTTAATAGATGCATGCTAGCAGAACATCAACGACTCTTTTAAGACATGTCTGAAATTCTTTTTGCTGAATTTTATGAATCACTTGTTAAATTGGCAAAATCATTTGAAGAAAAAGATTTGTTATTAAAGATTCAACCAGACTTGGAAGCAAACATAATCAGAATATATGGTGAAAAAACTGATTCACTAGTGCTTGCCAAGACGGGATTAGAAGGAATTTCTGAACTTGCTTATACTACTGCAGAACATCACCCATATTGGAGTCTAATATTTAATTCGTCGCAGATATTGAAAACCGTGCTTGAAAAATGGAATGATAATTTAACAAAGGAAGAACTTGATGAAATTTCATGGAATGCAGATGAAATTAAGAATACTGCTAGAAAACTTGAAGAAAAATAAATATTTTCTAACTTAGGATTTCTTCGGCAGAGATAAATATTCAAATTTCTGTGATCAAGTCATGCCAATTCGAATTGGCCTTATTGGTAAAACCAATACCGGTAAGACTACATTTTTTAACGCTGCAACTCTTTCCCATTCTGAAATCTCTACTTATCCTTTTACAACAAAAAAGCCAGAAAGAGCCATGGGTAATGCAATAACTCCATGTGTTCACACTGAATTTAATGTTCAAGATCAACCGCAAAATTCAAAATGTATGGATGGTTGGCGCTTTATTCCAATTGAATTAATCGATCTTCCAGGTTTGATAAAAGATGCTTGGGCTGGAAAAGGATTAGGTAATCAATTCCTGTCAGTTGCAACTCAATCTGATGCATTATTGCATGTTGTTGATGTCTCAGGAAGTGTTGATGCTTCTGGAAAGATTACTGACGTAGGAAATGGTGATCCTATTGCAGATGTTGCAGACATTGAAGAAGAATTGATAATGTGGTATCTTAAACTTCTTGAAGGCAACAGAGATAAAATTTCAAAACTAATTCATTTAGAAACAGAACCATTGACTGCTTTGGCCGACGTATTTCGTGGAATTGGAGTAAAAGAAAGTCATGTAAAAGAAGCATTAAAGATAACCGGTCTAGAAAACAAGGATTTTGATAATTTTGATATGCATGATAGTAAAAAATTTGCTGCACGATTACGTCATGTCTCTAAACCAACTTTGATAGTTGCAAACAAGATTGATTTGCCAGGTGCAGACAAAAACTTTGATAGATTACGAGAAAAATATGTGGACACAATAATTATTCCTGCAAGTGCAGATAGCGAGCTTTCTTTACGAAGGGCAGAACAGAAGGGCCTCATAAAATATGTACCAGGCTCAGAGCAATTTGAAATTCTACACAAAAATGAATTAAATGAAAAACAACTAGAAGCATTGAATTTCATAACACAAGGTATACTAGGTGAATACATGCGAACAGGTGTTCAGTTTGCAATTAACGTGACTGTCTTCAAGTTGTTAAAAATGAATTCAATATACCCTGTAGCAAATCCTGAAAAACTATCAGACAAAAAAGGAAGAGTACTACCAGATCTTATCTTAATGAAAGATGGATCCACAGTGGAGGATTTGGCAAAGGAGATACATTCTGATTTAACAAAAGGATTACTGTATGCAAAAGATGTAAGATATGGAGTAAGATTGCCTACTGGCTATCAATTACGTGACAGGGATGTGGTATCTCTTGTTAGCGCAATGACAAAAAAATCCTAGCACTCCATACCTATTTTTTCTTGTTTTAATAATAGAGTTCTGTTTTTATGATCAATTAACACTATGCCCATATCAGATATCTGCTTTCTGACTTCGTCAGCTTTTTGATATTGTTTTTGCTCTCTGAACATATTTCGTTTTTTAATTAGGTCTTCAACAACACTTTTTTCTTTATCAGTAATTTCTGTAATTTTTAATCCTAAAACTTCTAACATTATTTTTATGGTAGGAAGAACAGCATTAGAAATGGTTCTAGTAATGCTTTCTGATGCAGCAAGGTTGTTCAACTCTTTTATGAATTTGAAAAATACACTAAGTGCTAACGGCGTGTTAAAATCAGATCTTAGCGCATCATCAAATTCTTTTTTGATGTTATTTATCATGTCCTCAAAAAATTTAGACTGATTTTGTGCATCAGGTTTTTCTTGTGATTCAATTAATTCAAAATAACAGTTTTCAACCTGACGCCATTTTATTATGGTCTCTTTAAGGGCATCTTCTGAATAATCAATTGGTTTGGAATAATGTCCTGAAAGACAAAATAACCTAATTATGTTTGGCCCCCAGTTTTTTAAGACATGTTCAATTGATTTAGTATTACCAAGTGATTTTGACATTTTTTCACCGTTTATTGTTACCATGCCAGCATGCATCCAGATTTTAGCGAAATTTTTCCCAGTATGCGATTCAGACTGTGCAATCTCATTTTCATGATGAGGAAAAATAAGATCTCTTCCTCCACCATGGATTTCAAAATTCTCGCCTAGATATTTGAGACTCATTGCAGAGCACTCTATGTGCCAACCAGGTCTTCCGTCTCCCCATGGACTTTGCCACTTTGGCTCGTCACCTGCAAACTTCCACAATGCAAAATCTAGGGGGTCATTTTTTGTTTCATCGACTTCAATTCTTGCGCCAGACACTAAATCTTCTATCTTCTTTTTTGAGAGCTTTCCATATTCTTTGAACTTTGATACAGAAAAATATACTCCATTTTTTGATACATATGCAAAATTTTTTGCTATGAGACTCTTGACCAACTCTATCATTTCTTGTATGTGATCTGTCGCTTTTGGATAATTGTCTGCTCTTTTGATATTTAGTCTATCAAAATCCTCAAAATAACGCATAATGAACTTTGAACTAAGTTCTAACGGTGGAATATTTTCTTGTTTTGCACGATTTATTATTTTATCATCTACATCTGTAAAATTTTGTATGAATTTGACTTTGATTCTATGTGATTCTAGGAATCTCCTTAGCGTGTCAAACACTATGATGGTTCTTGCATGACCTATGTGGCTTTCATCATATACGGTAACACCACAAACGTAAATTCTAACAATTCCTGATGTATCAAGCTCTTCTTCTTTTGCTGTCAGGGTGTCAAAAATTTTCAAATCAAATCACTTTATTTTATATCTGACAAATCTTTGGTGTTATTCTCTTGTGTTCGTTATTTTTGTACATTTTGTAGATTTTATCAACAGCTAAATTATCAATGCCAGTAAGGTTAACTGTCTCTTGAATTGAAAAATTTTTATCAAATAGACAATAAAGAATTGCATCTATCTCATCATAATTTAGACCAATTTCAGCTTCTGCAACATGTCCCTCCCAAAGGCCAGGGCTGCTTTTCTTTGATATTATGGAATCAGATATTCCAAGAAGTTTTGCAAATTGTCTAATCTGAGTTTTATAAAGTGATGCAATAGGTAACAAATCAGACGCACCATCTCCAAATTTTGTAAAATATCCTATGAGAAACTCACTTTTATCACTAGACCCTAGTACAAGATATTTTCTAGCATTTGCATAATAGTACGAAATGTTTGCTCTAATTCTCGCACTGAGATTTCCAAACGAGAATGGATTTGGTTCTAGGTACTTTGAATATTCTTTATTGATAAAACCAATATCAATTAACTTGTATTCTATGCCTAACTTGTCTACAAGTTTGATTGCGTCCTCTGTATCAATTTTAGGTGTTGCCTTTGAATCTGGCATTATTAGTGCAAGTGATTTGTCCTTGAGAAATTTTGAACATAACACTGCGATAACAGCTGAATCTATTCCGCCGCTTAATCCAAAAACTACTCCAAATGCATGTCTTTGAGATACTTCTTCTACAAGAAATTTCCCAATTTTATTTTGTATGGAATCATAGGCTTGCCTTGTAATTTCTTCTAAGATGCTCTGATTCAATAATTTTTAAACTGAGATTACGGAATTAAACTTATCATACATCAATGTAAATGCCGTCGTTTTTTGCTTCAACATTGTATGTTTTTAGCTTGACTCCTTTGATGTAGTCCTGCAATTCTCCGGTTTTAATGTTATAATGCCAAAAATGTAATGGACATTCTACAATATCTCCTTCTAACTTTCCAGGAGCAAGCGAACCGTCTTGATGAACACATACGGAATCTAGTGCATGAAGTCCATCTTGGTTAAAGATCGCTATGCGTTTTCCATCTACTAAGAATTCTTTGCCTTTTCCCAGTGAAATGTCATTTTTTTCTGCAACTTTTTTCCATACCATTAATTTAAAACAAAATTTTGATCAATATTTAGATTGTTATTATGATACCATTTTATAGTCCTGATATTTGACTCCTTGATATGGGCAAAGTAAAGGATCCAGGCCTTGCAGAACAAGGTAAGACATCATACGAATGGGCTAAAAATCACATGAAAATTCTTACAAATACAATTGATCGTCTGAAGCGATCACAACCATTACGAGGTATTAGACTTGGTATTTGCTTACACATTACAAAAGAGACTTCTGTTTTAATTATGGGTGCAAAAGAACTTGGAGCTGAAGTAAGTGTATGTGGTGCAAATCCACTTTCTACACAAGATGATATTGCAGCTTTTCTTGATGAGAACGGAATTAACATTTATGCTTGGGAAGGCCAAACTACCGAAGAATATGATTGGTGCATTGAACAAATGCTCAGTCACAAACCCCAAATTCTAACTGATGATGGTTCTGACTGTCACAGCAAAGTACACGGTAAATCAAAGTTTTCATCTCTAAAAATAATGGGTGGAACTGAAGAAACTACAACTGGTGTTATTAGATTAAAAGCATTGGCAAATCAGAAAAAACTCAGATATCCAGTTATTGCAGTAAATGACGCTTACACAAAACACATGTTTGATAATAGATATGGAACTGGTCAAAGCACAATTGATGGCTATCTTAGATCTATGAATTTACTTTTTGCAGGAAAACGTGTTGTTGTAGCTGGATACGGATGGGTTGGAAGGGGTGTGGCATCAAGAGCAAATGGAATGGGCTCCAAAGTTTTTGTTACAGAAGTAGACCCAATTAGAGCCTTAGAGGCTCACATGGATGGTTACGAAGTGCTTCCAATGACTGAAGCTGCAAAGGTTGGTGATATTTTTATCACTGCAACAGGGCAAACAGGAGTGATAAGAAAAGAACACATTTTAAAAATGAAGGAGGGTGCAGTGCTTGGAAATGTTGGTCACTTTGATGTTGAAGTGGATGCACACTTTTTACTTAATGAATCAAAATCCGTTAAACAAGTTAGACCTAATCTTGATGAATGTCTTTTAAAAAATGGAAAACGCGTTTATCTTATAGGAAAAGGCAGGATTGCAAATTTAGTTGCAGCAGAAGGCCATCCTCCAGAGGTAATGGCACAATCATTTTCAAATCAACTTCTTTCCATGATACACATAGTAAAAAATCATAAAAAAATTGGAAATAGGGTAATAACTGTTCCACAGGAGATAGATACGCAAATTGCGGTCGATGCTCTAAATGCAATGGATGTCAAAACTGACAAGCCAACACCAGCTCAGATAAAATATGCCAAGAGTTGGGGATAGCTTAAATTCGCCTCACACTTTACACACTTAATGAATAATAGGGCAATCATTACTAGTGCACTCCCATATGCAAATGGAGAGATTCATCTTGGGCATGTTGCTTCTACGTATTTACCTGCAGATATTACAACACGATTTCTAAAACTCAAGGGAGTTGAAGCTTACTATATCTGTGCGTCAGATGATTATGGTACTCCAATTCTAATTCAATCAGAAAGAGAACAAAAAGATCCTCAGGAATATGTCAAATTCTGGAACAAGCGTGATTATGAAGATTTCACTGCACTTGGAATAAATTTTGATTTTTTTTACAGGACAAGCTCCCCTGAGAATGTAGTGTTTGTTCAGGATGTCTTTAAAAAATTACTTGCAAATGGACACATCTATGAAAAAGAAATCATCCAGTTTTATTGTAAATTCGATAAAAAATTCCTACCAGATAGATATGTGATTGGAACATGCCCATATTGTAAAGCTGAGGATCAATATTCTGATCTTTGTGAAAAATGCGGTAGAGTTCCAGAAGAGATAGAAAATCCACGTTGTTCAATATGTAAAAACCCACCAACCAAAGAAAAAACAAAGCATTATTTTTTCAAACTGACAAATTTTGTAAAAGAACTAAATCAATGGCTAGAAGAAGATTCCTATCTTCAAAAAGATGTCAAAAAATACGTTCAAAATTGGATTAAAGATGGACTTGCAGACTGGGACATCACACGTGACATACACTGGGGGGTGCCAATTCCGCTTCCTGAGGCAGAAGGTAAGGTGTTTTATGGTTGGTTTGATAATCATCTTGCATACATTTCTTCTACAATGAAATTTCTTACTGATAAAGGAATAAACGGAAAACAATTTTGGAACTCTGCAGCCATCTATCATTTTATTGGAAAAGATATTGTGTACCATCATTACCTGTTTTTGCCTGCAATGAGAATTGGTATAAAAAAAGAATACAAATTGCCAGACTATATTCCCACAAGAGGTCATCTGATGCTACAGGCAAAAAAAATATCAAAGAGCAGAAATTGGTATATTGGTCTTAAAGATTTTCTTAGTCTTTATCCTGCTGATTATCTGAGATTTTACTTGACATTGATTACACCACATAGTCAAGATGATCTTAATTTTGATTGGGAGGAATTTTCTGCAAGAATAAATTCTGAGCTAATTGGGAATCTCGGTAATTTTGTTAACCGTGCATTGGGTTTTACTCAAAAAAGTGTCAATGGCATAGTCCCACAAACAGAAGAATTTGATTCTGCTGATACCGAAGCACAAAACAAAATCAAAAACCTAGTAAATGATATGACCGCGCTGATGGAACAAAACAATCTGGATAAGGCACTCAAAAGAATATTGGAATTTTCTGCCCACTTTAACCAATATTTTCAACAAAAAGAGCCATGGAAAGGTGCAAAGGGGACAAACAACTGCATTTACCTTTCAGTAAATGCGGTTCGTAGCATTGCAATAGCACTTTTTCCATTTTTGCCAGAATCATCGGAGAAAATATGGACACAACTTAATCTTACTGGCAAAGTCTCAGAACAAAAATGGAATTCCATGTCAGACTTGGCAGTATCTGCTGATCATAAAATTGGAGTCTCATCTCCTATTTTCAAAAAAGTGGAGACGGCAGATATTGAAAAACATAAAGCCAAACTTGGTGCATAATGGCATTTCTTGATTGGGTCTCACGAGACGGTAAATTACTCCTAACTGCAAGAATAGTAAGAACTTTTTCCTATGGGTTTCTTAGCATCATTCTTGCAATTTACTTGAAATTAATGGGATTTAACGAAATCTTCATTGGAATAGTTTTAACTGCAACACTAGTAAACAGTGTGATCTTTAACCTATTTGCAAGTTTTTATGCTGACAAGATTGGCAGAAAAAAAATTCTAATTATTTATGCCATCTTGATGGCTATCTCTGGTGCAATCTTTCTTGTAACAAATAATTATGTCGCATTAATTGCATCTGCCCTTATTGGAACAATTAACGTAACTGGAACTGAAGTTGGTGCATTTTTGTCCATAGAGCAAGCAATACTCCCACAAACAGTTAATGATAACAGAAAAAGAAACTCAATTTTTGCTATTTATAACATGGTTGGCACGTTTGCAATGTCTGCAGGAGTTTTGCTTTCAGGATTACCTCAATATATCCAAAAACTGTATGGATTAAATCAAGTAGAATCAATCAGAATACTTTTTCTTTTTTACAGCATGTGCGCTGTTATTGTAATAGGCATCTACCTTTTCCTATCCAAGAAAATTGAGCTTGATCCAAACATTGCTAAAACCGCATCAGTTCGCACCATCTCTCCAAAATCCAAGGGTATTGTAGCTAAACTGTCATCACTTTTTGCGGTCGATTCCTTTGCAGGAGGTTTTGTAATTCAAAGTATAGTGTCATTTTGGTTTTTTTCAAAATTTGGTGCAGACCTAACCACACTATCTTATATTTTCTCTATCGCTGGTGCACTAACAGCTTTTTCATTTCTGTTTGCAACAAAAATTGCATCTAGGATTGGTTTGATAAATACGATGGTCTTTACACATGTCCCATCCAATATTTTGTTGATATTGCTAGCGTTTGCTCCTACATTTCCACTAGCAATTGGGTTATACCTTGCAAGAATGAGTCTATCTCAAATGGATGTTCCAACCAGACAGTCATACATTGTAGCCGTAGTCAATGAAGATGAAAGGATAGCTGCTGCTGGTATAACTAATACTTCAAGAAACATAGCACAAGCAGTTAGTCCATCGCTTGCAGGTGCAATAATACAATCATTATCACTATCTGCACCGTTTGTTGTAGGAGGTTTATTAAAAATTGTTTATGACATTGGTGTTTATGTGAGTTTTAGAAAAATAAAACCCCCAGAAGAAAACTGATTTTTATTTTTATAACTTGCTTATCCTTTCTATGAATGCAAGAATCCCAGTATAATCGAGTTCACCCAAACCATTATCAATTGCATTTTGATAAATCTTGTTTGCCAATGTTGCCATTGGAAGAGACGTGCCAAGTTCTTTTGCAGTAGTGTTTATCGTATCAAGATCCTTTTTCATCATTTTCAAAGTAAAACTAGGTTCAAAATTCCCATTTATCATCTTGGGACCTTTTAATACACTCATACCAGTTTTGAAATAAGTTGAGTTTAGAATATCTAAGAACAATTTGGGATCAAGCCCTGATCTTTTTGTTAGTGTGATTCCTTCCGATAACGCCAAGGCCAGCATTGATATCTGTAAATTCATAGCAAGCTTCATTGCGTGCCCTGAGCCATTTTCGCCCAAATAGAATGTCTTGTTTCCAATATGATCAAAAACCTGTTTATATTTTTCATAGATTTCTTTTTTTCCTCCTATCATGACTACAAGTTCGCCTTTTTCTGCAAGATTTGGTCCGCCCATTACTGGGGTATCAATCATTGATATTCCATTTTCTAGAAATTTTTTTGCTATTTTTTTTGAAGAAATTGGATTTATTGTACTCATATCAGCAACTGTTAATCCCTCATGCTTTCCATCTATGATGCCATTTTTATCAAACGAGACAGATTCTACAGCATCAGAATCTTTTACAATTGTTATGACAAGATCACAGCCTTGCGCTAGATCCTTAGGTGTATCTGCAACAATTGCTCCAAGGTTTTTTAGAGATTCTGTTTTGTCCCTTGTCCTATTGTAAACTATTACTTTGTGGCCTGTACCAAGTAACCTTTTGGCTACTGCTTTTCCAAGAAAACCAGTTCCAATAATTCCTATTTTCAACAAATCATCATTCCTATGATTATTCTTTCTTATTGAATTATTCTAAGATGTTAAAGCTTTGAATCTTTGATCTGAACGTAAACTTTCAAAATCAAGGTCACCAGCTGCTTTTATCCCGTATTCAGAATCTATCATAATAGCTTGTTCTAAAATTATTAATGCATCTTCAGAGTTTTTTTGTAGTGCCTTACTGCAAGATTTGTGGTAAAGTACACTGGCATTTTGAGGATCTTTTTCTAGAATTTTATCATAAAATGAGATTGCTTGATCATATTTTTTTAGATAATGGAGTGCTAGACCTTTATTGATTAATGCTATCTGGTGATTAGGGTTACTTTTTAAAACTTTGTCATAGCATATGATGGAATCATCATATTTCCCAAGTTTGCCTAATGCATTCCCTTTGTATACTAGAGCATTCATGTGTTCTGGTTCAACAGATAACACCTTGTCAAAATAAAATATTGCATCGCGAGGATTTCCCCGGTTTACATGTGATACGCCTATGTTATACAAATATTCTAAGTTTAATTCCTCATCAGATGAAAATGCGATCTTTGTCATGATATTCTGCCTACATTCTATTTGATAAACTCTATTTCTTGGTAAGTTTTTAGAATATGTGAACTTGAGAACGATGAAACTATCCATTCACGTGGTGTTATGGAGAAAATAAGATCTTGTCCTATCTGCCCTGGATGTGGTTCAAAAAAATTTGATCGGTTAAAAGTAAAAGATATTGTCGTAAGATGCACAAAATGTGGCAAGCAATTAACTATTTGATCTGTTTTTGCGATCAATTAACTAACTATATAGTTCACGGTCAATATATTGATCAGACATTTAACTATGTAAATTAGCAAAAGCTATATGCCACAATGGATGTCATGGTTAAAATCTAATGAAAAAGAAATTCTTGCAATTTTAAATAACCTTGCTTGCAAAGCAGAAGAAGTCTCAAAATTACTTGTTGAATTATTCTCTGATTTTGATAAATTAAATGAAGTTCATGCAAAGATAAAAAAATTAGAAAGAGAGGCAGATGAAGACACACACTCTGTATTTGAAGAATTAAACAAAACTTTTATCACGCCTTTTGATCGGGAGGATATCTCAAGAATTGCATCAAAAACAGATGATATTGTTGATTATATTGAGGGAATATCTGGAAGAATTATTAATTTTAAAATAAAATCTCCGCCACCATACATGCTTGAGATTGCAAAGGAGCTATATGTTGCAACTAAAGAAATTAACTATATGATTACAAGATTAAACAACGTAAAAGCTGACAAATCTATAATTGAACATTGTAGAAAAATAAATGAGTCTGAACACAGGGTGGATGATATTTACAGAAAAGCAGTAGGCGAATTATTAGATGCTACAGATGTGATTAGTATAATCAAACTGAAAGATATCTATGAGGCGTTGGAAACTGCATCTGATAGATGTCTTGATGTTGCCGACTCGGTTGAGGACATTGTTCTAAAATATACTTAGGTATTTGATATGATTGGACTTGCCATTGGAGCGATTATAGTAGCATTAGTTTTTGATTTTTTAAACGGTTTTCATGATGCTGCAAATTCCATTGCTACAGTGGTAGGAACAAGAGTCCTACGCCCACTTCATGCAGTTGCAATGGCTGCGGTTGCAAACTTTGCTGGACCTTTTCTTTTTGGTGTTGCAGTAGCAACTACCATAGGAAAAGGAATCATTGATCCTAATTTTGTAACACTGAATATTATAATTGGTGCCCTTGCAGGTGCAATTATTTGGGATATAATTACATGGTTGTTAGGACTTCCAACATCAAGTAGTCATGCATTAATTGGAGGGATAATAGGTGCAGGAGTTGTTGGAGCTGGGACACAGGCAATAATTTTTGGAGGATTACAAAAAGTGGTCACAGGCATAATTGTCTCGCCAGTAGTTGGATTAGCAGTTGCATTTTTGTTGGCAACTTTGCTAATTACCATATTTGCAAAAAAAAGACCATCATCAGTAAATTCAGGATTTGGAAGATTACAGCTTATCTCTTCCGCATACTTTTCATTAACTCATGGTGCAAATGATGGTCAAAAAACCATGGGGATGATTGCTCTAATTTTACTAACTCAGGGAGTAATTACAAAATTTGAAGTTCCATATTATGTTATTATAATGGCAGCTTTGGCAATCAGCCTTGGTACTTTTTTTGGTGGTTGGAGAATTGTAAAAACAATGGCAGTAAAGATTACTCAGCTAAAACCATACCAAGGTTTTGCAGCAGAGACAGGCGGTGCAACAGTTCTTGCAGTTTTAGCATGGCTTGGTATTCCAGCAAGCACAACTCATGCAATTTCTGGGGCTATTATGGGAGCAGGTGCAGTAAAACGCGTTTCTGCTGTACGATGGGGTGTTGGAAGAAGAATTGTTTGGGCATGGATAATTACAATACCTGCTAGTGCTGCAGTAGCAGCTGTTGTCACTTTAATCATTAAAGCACTGTAATTTACACAAATTCGATTTGTACGATTATATTTGCAATAATTCAACCGTCAGGAAATGGCAAAAACTTGGAAAGATGCAGATGTAAGTCTAGATCCTATAAAGAACCAAATCATAGCAGTAATTGGTTATGGAATTCAAGGACATGCGCAAGCAAACAACCTAAAAGATTCTGGTCTAAATGTTATAGTTGGATTACAAGAAGGTGGCTCAAGCTGGAAAAAGGCAAAAGATGATGGTCACGAAGTATTGTCTATTCCAAAAGCATGTGAAAAGGCTGACATTGTACACGTATTGATTCCTGACATGATTCAAGCCAAAATCTTTCGAGAACAAATTGAACCTAATCTGAATGTAGGAAACGCGTTGTCATTTTCACACGGAGCAGCGATTCATTGGGAGTGGATCAAGGCACCAGGAGATGTTGATATAATTATGATTGCACCAAAAGGTCCTGGCTCCAAAGTTAGAGAGACATATCTTGAAGGATTTGGTACCCCGTCTATAGTTGCAGTTTATCAAGATTATACTAAAATGGCTTGGGACAGAACTCTGGCCTTGGCAAAAGGAATAGGTAGCACAAGGGCAGGAATAATAGAAACAACATTTCAAGAAGAGGTAGAAACAGATTGGTTTGGTGAACAAGCTGATCTTTGTGGAGGATGCGCATCAATGGTGATGAATGCTTTTGAAATTCTAGTTGAGGCAGGTTATCAACCAGAAATTGCATACTTTGAAGTCTTACATGAGTTAAAGCTAATTGTCGATCTTATCCAAAGATATGGAATCAACGGAATGTGGCGAAGAGTAAGTGAGACTGCAAGATATGGCGGTTTGACAAGAGGCCCCATGGTTATGAACAAAGATGTAAAAGAAAACATGAAAAAAGTTCTCAAAATGATACAAGATGGAACGTTCAATCAAGAATGGATAAGCGATTATCAGAAAAATGGCAAAAATTCATTTGACAGATACATGAAGCAAATAGATGCTCATCAAATAGAACAAGTGGGCAAGAAAATGCGTCATATGATGTGGCCTGATTCAACCGAATAACTAAATTTTTCTTAGCTTTGCAACGCCAGAATTGATATAATCTGTTACGGTAGAAAGTGGTGTACCGGGACCAAAGTTTCCTAAAACTCCAGCTTTCACAAGATCTGGTTTATCATCTTCTGGTATGACTCCGCCGCCAATTACAAGAACATCTTTGATTCCTTTTTCTTTTAGTGCTTTGACTACTCTTGGAAACAATGTAAGATGTGCACCGTTTAGAAGGCTAAGGGCTACTACATCAACATCTTCATCTTCAACAATTTTGGCAATTCTTTCAGGAGTTGCAAAAAGACCAGAATAAATTACCTCCATTCCTGAATCCCTAAAGGCACGACATAAAACTAGTGCTCCTCTGTCATGACCATCCAGTCCTAATTTAGCAACAAGTATTCTGATTCTTCTAGTAGTTGCCTTTTGTACCACAATTTTGAGGATACATCTGGGTTTTAAAATCTTTATTTGGCAAAAATACACTCAAATATTTTCAGAAAAGCGGTTTCATTATACTGAGGTTTTTCTTTTGGACAACAACTTTTTGATTTCTCTAGAATGCGATGCTATGGTTTGTTTGATTTCCAACTCTTCGCTTCTATCTGGTACTTTTTTACGCATTTGTAAATATGAGGTAAAAAACATGGCTTCTAGATAGCCTATATGCCAGCCATACTCAAAATCAAATTGGTTGTCATATTCCCAAAAGGTCTTGGATGCTGGATCCTTTGGATATTTGCTTATGGCTTCTAATTCTGATTCTATGGTCTCTTTCATCAATTTTCGAAACTGCTCATCTAATACCAAGTAAGTTTATTTTAGAATATGGCAAAATAAACCTACGCTAAGGCATTGAAATTATATGAATAAAAAAATCATTATCATAATTCCAATCATAATTATTCTAATATCTCTGTATGTTTTCAGTGTTAACCCAGTAGATGAGAAACGTTTGGCAAGTACATTTGAATTTTCTGCGATATATTTTGAGGATAGTCATGTTGTCAAGATATCATATCTTGACAGATCAAACCATACCAACACTGCCATTTTAGAAATAGAGGGTCTAAGCCAACCGTTTCAGAAAAAATATGATAATTCGTCATTTGTAGAAGACATTCCAATTTCT
Organism: Nitrososphaerota archaeon; assembly: GCA_013287585.1. Classification (GTDB taxonomy): domain Archaea; phylum Thermoproteota; class Nitrososphaeria; order Nitrososphaerales; family Nitrosopumilaceae; genus TA-20. The sequence goes on along the minus strand of JABDDN010000018.1, from coordinate 5,977 downwards.
TCCACTCCGCAATATGGTTGGAAAACTACCCCTCTAACTTTATTAATAGATCATAAAGAATTTGGGAAGCTAATTTTAAAGACTGAAATCGTTCCATATGGACAACCGTCTTCAAAAGTGATATACGGTAAACCTTGACAAAACAATCGGTTTTTGTTTATTTTTAATTTGAAACAAGAAGATTTGTAACTATGTTTTTCTTGGAAATAAACACTTTTTTTCATTAGTAACTGTGAGATAAACTAAGATAATTAATAAAGATTTGATGTATTTGCCATAACCAAAATTTATTTGAATTTATCTTATTAAGATGTTTTATTCACAAAAATAGGTTCTGTCGAGTCTCCGTCGGATCTTTAACCTGTAAAAAAACCGTCGATTATTCTCGGATATATTCTATATCTGATATTTTTCCACAAAAAACTTGGTTATCGTTTCGGCAAATTTTTGAAATATAATCAAAGAATCTGCAATATACTGGCTATCTGTATGTACTCGTTCATCAGTTCCATTATATCCTGTCTCATTCCTATATTCCTGATCAATTCTTCCTTTTTGATGAACAATCAAATGACGACGATAGAATCTCTCGATGAATTTATTCCAATCATTTACTTGTGTAAGGTCTAGTTTGAACTTAGTTTTTAAAAAGTCAGCTAGTTCTATTGGATTCTTATTTATGATGCTTGAGACTTTTGCATTTGTCAATGTGCTGATTATTGTACCATAGTCATGAGATTTGATAATATCCTCAATCGTCATGGTATTATCCTTTGTACTCAACATTTCTGGCTTTTTCAAATATGCCATACTCAAAATTTGTTTTTCCAATTCTTCAAAAGTTGTTATCAAATAAACAAGACTCATTTCTCTTATGAAATATTTTGTATGTCCTTCAGTGAAAAGATTATGGAATATCATATTCCAAACATCCTTAACATTATCTGTCGCATTCCATAATATTGGTCTAGTTCCGTGTAATTGTTCCATGCGTCTGTACGTTTCAGCTACACTGTACAATAGAGTTTTTTCATCAGGCTTTAACGAATCAATAGTTTGTGCTAATTTATCTTGCTCCTTTTTATAATATTCATCCAATAATTGTGGTACGATATCATTCAAATGTTGAATTGCTGCCATGACACCTGTAAACCATCCCAAAATTGGATGCGTCTCGTTATTTGGATTTGTCAATTATAATCACTAACGTTTGATGATTTCGTAGCATTCTGAATTAAGGTTATGCATTACTTCCACTAACTTATAGGGATTTGGCTAGTTTGCATACCTCAAAATTCTTCACACTAACTTTTGGGGTTGATGTTTTAAAATTGTCTCAGTGCAATTTCGGGGTTTGTTTAGAAAAAAACGGTCAAACTGAATACAACGCTCGAACAATATCTATCCGATTTATCATCTTTCTTTATTTACTTCCAATACTTCAAACAAACAGGGGATTAATACTGCTAAAGCCTGACGAGTGTGTTTTTTGCGGTGGACGTACAATAGAAAAACTTCCGTATTCTGATCGCATTAAAAAGGTGAGTGCGGGAGGCGGTGTTTTGGAAACATCGTCAGATGGAAGTGTCGAAATAGATCCACATCCACAAAAAGAGCCACATTACAAATGCAATGGTTGTAATAGAAAATACGTAGATGCTGAACTTGATATTAGCATAATTATTAATAATTTGCAATGCGAACCTATCATATCGGTGCAAATATATCATTATTATCAAAATGGAGTTACACTAACTGATCTTATGACAAAATATAGAACAGGGATAGTAAGAAAGCCAAGCCATTTCTTTTCTCCACTATCTGAAAAAGTAGCGAAACGCCAACTTTTCATCTGTTTCAATTATAATGGAAGAAGAACTGTTGGAACATTTGTAAAAGAAAAGGAAAACGATATAGAATACTATAAGATGAAGATGTTGGGGATACCATAATGGACGACAAATCTTTGGCAGAAAAACTGTACAGCATATCTGAAGTCGACGAGATGGTGAAGGCACAAACAAGTGATTTCCGATACAGCTTGCTTGATGTAATCTTGCTTTTGTTATATGCAGATAGAGATCCAATTAAAGGTAAAACAAGACAGATAAAACAAGTATTTTTAGCACTAAAGGAGGTATTACCTAAAAACAGCACTCAACCTGTAATTTTCAAACCTAAGCGGTTTGGACCATATAGTGAAGAGATTGAATATTCGGTTGATCAACTAGCTTTTTCGAACTATGTATCCATTTTAGGAAAGAAAACATCAAATGATTTTTCAACAAAAATAGAGAAAAAAGGAACGGATTATATTAAAAACACATTTGAAGGTTTGTCGCCAGAATTACAGAGTACATTACGAGAAAAACGTCATGAATGGGATACGTTTACGTCTACTGGCATAATGAATTATGTTTACATTCACAATAAGGAATTTCTTGAAAATGCAATCTTGAAGAAACGTCATACAATGGATTGGAAAAATCTCAATCAATTACCTGAGAAAGTTATGAAAGAAACTGAGGATGACGAAGATGATAATTGAGGATGTTAAACGTAGACCAATAGATGATAAAAATGACTTGAAAAGTCCTTATTATTTTAGAACACGAGTAGTAGACATTACTACTGATTTAGGTAAATTTTCTACTCCTGCAAGAGTAGTTGCTCGTACTGAATTTATTGCTAGGTCAGAGTTTGGTATGTCAAGAGCCTTACCAAGAGATTTAGCTATTGATTTTAGAATAATTATAGATGAACAAATGAAAGATTTTACAAATGATAATAAAGCTGTTAAAAAATTAATTCAAAAAACAAAACAATTCAATGACATAACACGAAAAGCAATATTTCGTGTATCTATGTTTCAACCAGCAGAGAATGTTTTATCTTCCATGTCACCAGAAGCAAAAATAAAATTTGCGGACTTGCAGGCTGATTTTCTTCAAATAAGATTAGGAGCTGACCTGATTACCTATCCGTATCTTGAATTGCCTTATTCACAATATATCGAATTCATAGATACTCATTATCAAAGGAATGAGGATTTCTCAACATTATTTGTACTCGATATGGCTATGGATCCCCCAACATTTAGTAAGATTATTGAACACCTGATTAAGAAAAAACCGATAATAATTCCACTCATCTATAGAGATTGGGAGGATACACCACTACAACATGACATCATTAGTTCTTATTTTGATGAAGACCAAGTTGCATTCTTTGCTTGTCAAGTTCCACGAGCCGAACGTGAAAGTAATACAAGCAATCTTCACTCTGTAGCGTTTGGGGGAGGATTTGATCTCGTTTCCTTAGAACAAAGTCGTGGTTTCGGAAATAATACAAAGTTAGACCTTACAAAAATCAAATTCTTTTCTCCGCAGACTTTGAGTTTAGATCCAATTGAAAATGTGTTAGAAGATTCTACCAGAAATATCTATCAAGAATTTAATTTTGCATCTCATAATTTTAATGATTTTGTCTACCTACGAGAAGTACTTGAGGGATATGAAGGAGCTAAAATACATCCACAGAAATATCAAATGTTGTATTATCTTACGAGATTACATGAAGGATTAACTAGTCCGCAAGTTTTCAAAAATTCCCTAGATGTTATAGTCAAAAAGGAAGTTTCTCAGTACATCGCACAAACTAGTCTCAAAAATGCGCCGATGATAAAGAACAGACGTTAGTTATTTCTCCTGACTCGTAAACTACATCCACAACCCTTCAGAAATTTAACATCGTAATGGTTCTGTCTTCCCTTGACCGCCAATGTGTTGGAAGTTAAGGGTATCTGTCACATAGAGTAAAGCATACATCATTGATTCTTGTGAATTGAGTGAAGAGAAAGACAGCACCATACACATTCCAGAGTTTATCGCACATTTCAATTAATTGTCCCAGCCATAATTTCACTGTCTTATTTGCTATGAGATCATCATAAACTGCTTCATTTTTTGAAGAATCATATTGAAAAGTTGTATGTGCCACCGCATTCCGCACATATCCATTCCAACCGTCAAGATAATGCATGGGCAATCCATTTTTATTAAAATACTTGTAAATGTCATATACACTGATGTCTGATATTGTTTTTGTATCGACTTGTTCTTTACGAGATAATTGTTGCCAAATAAAACAAATTTTTAATGCATTACGAAATATTCCGTCTACCAGATTCAAGTAGACATAACTGAGACCTATCATTCTTTCTTCGTCCGTCTTAGCACCATTCCAGATAACTTGTCTGAAAATACTCAACACTCTGTAAGCATAAGATCTTCTACTGATTATTTCTACAACATTGGGTTCGTTAAAGACGTGTTGCATTTCAACATTATTTTTTGTTATAGTCTCGGTCATACTTTGTTGTAACATTGAAATCACGTTTGTCCTTTGAGTCGTACTCGAAAACTCATGAACAAATTTTGTCTGCAATGCTTTGTATTTCGAAGTGATAGAATTTTTATCAATTTTTTTTACTGTTACGCCATTTTCCAATTCTATTTTGATACTATCTATAATACTCTTACAATTAGGTTGTTCAAATCGTGAAAAAATGTCTGAAATTTGATCGAGTATAGAAAGTAGGTCTTCATCCGTTTGTTGCCATGCCATAATGGGTTTTTAGATTGTGTGCAGATAAGAGTTTCCAGAATTACAAATTGTGTTTTTGAAACCTGAATAATGCCTATAAAGACCAAATCCTTCTCGTCTTATGTTGTCTGATAAAGTAACTTTTGAATTTCTAAAAAGCCACCTCTGGGCTGCTGCAGACATTCTAAGGGGTGCTCTAGATCCAAGTGAATATCGTCAGCCAGTAATGACTCTGCTTTTTCTAAAAAGACTAAATGACACATTTGAAGAAAATGCTGAAAAGCTACTCCAGCAAGGAAAGAGTCAGAAAGAAGCATATGAAAATCCTGCACGACACAACTTTTTTATTCCAAAAGAAGCAAGGTGGAAAATATTATCAGAAACAACTGAAAAAGTTGGCGAGGCAATAGATCATGTCTGCAAATTAATAGAAAGAGAAAATCCTGATTTAGACGGTGTAATGACAAACACAAAGTACAGTGACAGAAGAAAATATCAAGATGACAAACTACGACAATTAATTTCTCACTTTAATTATCCCTCATTAAAAAACTCAAATTTAGAAAAAGAGGACATTTTTGGTGATGCATATGAATATCTTTTAGCAGAATTTGCAGATGAAATAAAGAAAAAGGGTGGTGAGTTCTTTACACCAAGAGAAATTGTTCGTCTTTTAGTTAATTTGGTAGAGCCAAAAGAAAAAATGAAGATTTGTGATCCTACTTGTGGTTCTGGTGGCATGTTAATTGAATCAAGAAAATATGTAGAACGTTCTGGTGGCAATCCACGAAATTTAATTTTAGAAGGACAGGAAAGCAACTATGGAAATTTAGCCATGTGCAAGATGAACATGGTACTACATGATATTATTGATTTTAAGATAGAATATGGCGATGTCTTATCAAATCCAAAACTAGTAGAAGGTGGCAGACTCAAAACATATGATAGAGTTCTCGCCAATTTTCCTTTTAGTATGGATTGGGACAATAGGATTGCTGCAAAAGATCCATACAATCGTTTCAAGTTTGGCGTACCGCCAACTAAAGACAAGGCTGATTTTGCCTTTATTCAGCACATGTTTTCTAGTTTAAATGAAAAAGGACAGGCTGCCATAATTTGCTCTCAGGGTGTATTGTTCAGGGGTGGTGAAGAGGTAAAAATTCGAGAAGGAATGATAAAAGAAGATGTAATTGAAGGAATTGTTGCACTGCCTTCCAATCTGTTTTATGGTACAGGAATACCTGCATGTGTTTTGATTCTAAACAGAAACAAGCCTGCCAATCGCAAAAATAAAATAATTTTCATTTATGGCGCTAGAGATTATGATGAGAGTAAGACTCGAAATACCTTACGAGATTCTGATATAAAGAAA
>JABDDN010000017.1 GCA_013287585.1 Nitrososphaerota archaeon | reverse complement strand
GAGCTGAAAGTAGCGGTGAAGATATTGGAACAGGTGTGGTTATTGAAGATAAAATCGAAGGAGTTGATCCGTTCTGTAGTGTAGTTGAAGTGTTTGGTAGGATTGGGGTTATTGATACAGATGGAATTGTACTCAAAGGCTGTGTTATGATAGTAGAAGACAGAATTGTTGGAGATGGAGCAATTAGAGTAGGCATAGTTGGAAGTACAGCTGGAATAGTCGGAGCTGGTGGAAGTACACTCGATAGAGTCTGAACTGGTGCAGTTACAGCTGGTGTAGTTTGAATCGGTGTTGGTGGAGTTACAGTTGGAGCTGGTGAAAGTACAGCTGGTGGAGTTATGGTTGGTGTAGATACAGCTGGTATTAATGCAGTAACAGTTGGTACACTTAGAGTTGGTATAGTTAGAGATGGAATAGTTGGAATCTGTGTTGGTGGAGTTACAATTGGAGCTGGTGCAAGTATAGTTGGCGGAGTTGGATCTGGTATAGTGGGAGCTGGTGCAGTTACAGTTGGTGCAGTTACAGTTGGTGCAGTTACAGTTGGTGCAGTTACAGTTGGTGCAGTTACAGTTAGTGCAGTTACAGTTGGTGTTGGTGCTGTGGGGATTAGTGCAGTAACAGTTGGTACACTTAGAGTTGGAATAGCTAGAGATGGCATAGTCATAGATGGTGCAGTTACAGTTGGAATAGTTGGAGCTGGAATTGGTGTAGTTACAGTTGGAGCTGGAATTGGTGTAGTTACAGTTGGAGCTGGAATTGGTGTAGTTACAGTTGGAGCTGGAATTGGTGTAGTTACAGTTGGAGCTGGTGGAAGTACAGCTGGAATAATTGGAGCTGGTGCAGTTACAGTTGGTGTTGGTGCTGTGGGGATTAGTGCAGGTACAGTTTGTACACTTAGAGTTGGTATAGTTAGAGCCGGAATCGTTGGAATCGGTGTTGGTGGAGTTACAATTGGAGCTGGTGCAGTTACAGTTGGAATAGTTGGTGTAGTTACAGTTGGTGTAGTTGGTGTAGTTACAGTTGGTGTAGTTGGTGTAGTTACAGTTGGTGTAGTTGGTGTAGTTACAGTTGGTGTTGGTGCAGTAACAGTTGGAACAGTTAGAGCTGGTGTAGTTGGTGTGGGTGTGGTTACAGTTGGTGTTTTAGAAGATGTAGTTGGTGGTGGAGTTATAGATGATGGTATTGATGGCACCGCTTTAGATGTGATAGTAGAAATTGTTGTAGTGGTTTTTGCTGGTGTTACTGTCGATGGTATAGTTGATGTAATTGATCCTAAAGATATGCCAGTACCTACTGTGTTTAATGGAATAGAATTACTTAGTAGAGCTGATGCTTGAGTAAAATTAATTATAACTAGTATAACAATACTAATCGTTACTATTTTCTTTAACATGCCCCTTCACCAACCCTTGTAAAGTGACTCATTTTTTTCTATAAAAGATAGTTCTGCCAAAAATGGAAATAGCAGAATTTCTGTTCAAAAATCGTTCGTAATTATTAAACTAATTTCAAATGCTTGCTAGACTTTGTGTCTGAACTCAAAAGTTCGACTCTAATGTGTCTACAGTATAACTCGATTTTAGGTCTCACTTTTTGTGCCTAAAACATATTCCATATGGAGTATGTAGGAAATAATGACATACGAGGAGTTAACTCTTGATTATAATATAACTAGTATTAGAAACTGTAGGAAAACCCCTTCCAAACCCAACCCCGAAGACTCTTCTACAGTTTTCATTTTTTTATTTTAATCATTTCCAATCATACTTTGAGAATTTGTACCTGAAACAAATTGATTTAATTTATTCTAAACTATCGTATGGCTCTAATGGTTTTTTTGTGGTTTCATTGTGCTGCAGCCATTCAAGTGTTTTTGCAAAAGAGTCTGCAAGCTCGGTTGTAGTCAGTACTGGAATTCCAAGCTCTACTGCCTTTCGTCGAATCTGAAATTCGTCATAAAGCATCCCGACATATTTTTCCAAAGTGGATGTGCTTGGCACATTTACTATAAAGTTAATCTTGCGTTCATAAAGCAAGTCAGCAATGTTTGGTTTTCTTTCCGGTTCGCTAATTTTGTAGACTATTTCATTTCCTACATGTTTTTCTGTTAAAAATTCAGCAGTGTGTTCAGTTGCATAGATTTTGTAACCTAGATTTTGTAACAGCATGGAGGTTCGCAAAAGTTTTTCCTTGTTTTCCAAACCACCTGCAGTAATCAAAACGGCGCCTTTTTTTGGTAAAGAATATCCTACAGAAATCAGTCCCTTTGATAGCGCATCATAAAAGCTGTCTCCAAAGCAAGCAGCTTCACCAGTTGATTGCATCTCAACTCCCAGGATGATATCAGCTCCCTCTAGTTGCATGAATGAAAATTGCGGCACTTTGATTCCATACGAATGCGTTTTTCGCCATTTGTCTTTTGACACTTGGGGCAGTGTTTTTCCAAGAACTGCACGTGCTGCAAGGCTGATAAGATTCATCTTGACAAATTTTGAAACAAACGGCATGGAGCGTGACGCACGTATGTTTAGCTCAATAACATATACTTGATTTGAGTGGATAAGAAATTGCAAATTAAACGGCCCTTTTATTTTAAAGGCAATGGCAATCTTGTTTGTATAGTCTGTTATGGTTTCAATTATTTTGTTACTTAGACTCCATGGCGGAATACACATCATGGAATCCCCAGAGTGCACACCTGCACCTTCAATGTGTTCTACTATAGCACCAATCACTACGTTTTTGCCATCAGAAACTCCGTCTACTTCAGCTTCAAGTGAGTTTAGCATGAACTTTGTAATTACAACAGGATAGTCTGGTGAAACATTTGCTGCCTCTTCTAGGTATTTTTTTAGTTGATCGTGCGACCAGACAACTTTCATTGCAGCCCCACTTAGGACATAAGATGGCCTGACCAATACTGGATATCCTACATTAATTGCAAACTTTTTGGCATCAGCAAGACTTGAAAATGCTTTCCATGGAGGCTGTGAAATATGAAGTTCGTCCAAGACCTTGCTAAAGCTTGAACGGTTTTCTGCCCTGTCAATGTCTTCTGATGACGTACCTATTATTTTGATTCCATTTTTTGCAAGCTTTGGGGTGAGGTTATTTGCAGTCTGTCCTCCTACTGCTGTAACAATGCCGGTTAATTTTTCAAAATCTGCAATATCTAGTACCCTCTCAAGTGTTAGCTCCTCAAAATACAGCCTATCACAAATGTCATAATCAGTAGATACCGTTTCAGGGTTGCAATTAATTACAATCACTTCCTTTACTCCATTTTCTTTAAGACCCCATACCATGTTTACAGTGCCCCAATCAAACTCCACACTGCTTCCTATGCGATATGGACCAGCACCCAAAACTGCAATTTTTTCTTGATTTTTATCAACTTCAAAATCATTTGTAGTTCCTCCATATGTCAAATACAGATAGTTTGTTTTTGCAGGCCATTCAGCTGCAAGTGTATCTATTTGTTTTACAACAGGTATGATTCCTAATTCTTTTCGCATCTTACGGATATCAAGATCATCTTTTCCAACCAGTCGCCCAATTTGTTTGTCTGAAAAACCAAATTGCTTTGCTTCACGCAAAAGATTTGACTCTAGTTTTGATTCTTTCAGTTTCTTTTCTGTTTGAATAATGTTTTGTATTTTTTCAATAAACCATTGGTCTATGGCCGAAAGTTTGTAGATTCGTTCAACTGAAATTCCTTGGCGCAATGCTTCTGCAACATGATATAATATGTGATCATCTGGATTTTGTAATTTATTTTCCAATTCTTCAACATCGTATGATTTATCAGGTGAACGGTTTGCTACAAGACCATCGTTTCCAATTTCAAGCATCCTAATTGATTTTTGCAGTGATTCTTCAAAACACCTGCCAATTGCCATTACTTCTCCAACAGACTTCATCGTGGGCCCAAGATTTCTATTTGCAAGCTCAAACTTGCTAAAATCCCAGCGTGGATGCTTACATACGATATAATCAAGCGATGGTTCAAAACACGCAGTTGTAGTTTTCGTTATGCGGTTGACTAGCTCAGGAAGCGAGTAGCCCATTACAATTTTTGCTGCCATATATGCAATTGGATAACCTGTTGCTTTGCTTGCAAGAGCTGAAGAGCGTGAGAGTCTAGGATTCATCTCAATTGCTACGTATTGATCGGATTTTGGATCTAGTGCAAACTGTATGTTACATTCGCCAACTATGCCAACATGTTTTGCAGCACGCAGTGCAGCAGACCTCAATAATTGATATTCATAGTTATCAAGGGTTTGCGATGGAGCAACCACAATGTTGTCGCCAGTATGCACCCGCATTGAAAGCACGTTTTCCATGTTACATACAATGACATTGTTTCCAAAATGATCTGCCATCACTTCATATTCGATTTGTTTCCAATGACCGACATATTCTTCAATTAATACCTGACCGACCAAACTTGCATTAAGACCTCTACTTACAATTTCATGCAATTCAATTTCATTATGTGCAACTCCGCCACCTTTTCCACCTAACGTATATGCAACGCGTATGATTACAGGATATCCAAGCTCTGCAGCTATCTTTTTTGCTTCATCAAAATTGTAAACAGTTTTACTTTTCAGTACAGGAACTCCACACTCTACCATCGCATCTTTGAAAAGCTGTCTGTCTTCGGTTGCTTGAATTCCTTTGATCTGGGTTCCAAGAACTTTGACTCCATATTTTTTCAGTACGCCAAACTCATCTAGTTTTACTCCACAGTTAAGTGCGGTCTGTCCACCAAATCCCAGCATCAGACCATCTGGTCTTTCTGTTTCTATGATAGATTCCACATACTCTGGGTTTACAGGAATGGAATACACCTTGTCAACAAATCTAGTATCAGTTTGTATTGTCGCAATGTTTGGATTAACAAGTATGCTATTGATTCCATCTTCCCTTATGGCCTTGAGGCACTGGCTACCGGAGTAGTCAAATTTGCGGTCATTTTAGTGACTTTCGCCTGCTTCTCCGATTTTAATTGCCCCACTGCCAAGAACTAGAATTTTTTTCAGCGACTCATCCTTTGGCATTTTCCTCCCCCATAAGGCGTTTTAGCTCTTCAAATACAAACATGCAATCAAAAGGTCCAGGTGATGCTTCGGGATGAAATTGTACAGCAATACATTTTTTTTCTTTGTGTTTTATTCCTTCTACTGTTTTATCATCAGCATTAGTAAACCATAATTTGAAATTTGTTTTTTTAAGTGAATCAGGATCTATTCCATAACCATGGTTTTGACTTGTCACATAAACTTGGTTGTTATCTAAATCAAGACATGATTTGTTTTGTCCACGGTGACCATACTTTAATTTGAAAGTGTCTGCGCCTCCGGCAATTCCCAATATTTGCGCACCAAGACATATTCCTAACGTTGGAATATTTTTATCAATGAGTGCCTTGGCAGTTTTCATTGTTTCAGCACATTTTTGTGGGTCGCCAGGTCCATTTGATATAACAACACCTTTTGGATTATAAGAAAGAATTTTTTCAATAGAATAATTCCATGGTACTTTGATGACTTTGTATCCAAGCTTTCTTACACTTCGTAAGATTGCATTTTTTACTCCAGTATCAACTATTACCACTGTATCTTTTTCATTTCCATAAATTTGTGGCTCTTTTGTTGATACAACATCCATAAACTCTTCTGAATTGTAATTTTTTGCAGCTGCAAGTTTTTTCTTTAGTTCATTTTCATCTATTTCAGTTTCAGAAACGGCAAGTGCTGCCATCATTACACCACTTGTACGCAGTTTCCTAGTCAATGCCCTAGTATCAATTCCTGAAATTCCTGGAATTTTTTCATCATACAGCCATTCATCAAGTGTCATTGAAAGATTCCAGTGACTTGCAGTAAGAGATAATTCGTGAACAATCAAACCTCGTACTTGAATTTTATCAGATTCAAAGTATTTTTTAATTCCATCCCCGTCTTTTGCTGATTGGTCAGGAACCCCATAATTGCCAATTAGAGGATATGTAAGTGTGAGAATTTGACCGCTGTATGAAGGGTCTGTGAGGGCTTCGTTATAACCGGCCATGCCTGTATTGAACACTGCTTCGCCAAAAGTCGTAGTTGAATAACCAAACCCCATCCCGCTAAAAACGGTACCATCTTCTAAGATGAGTTTACCAAACTTGTTTACGTGTTTGGCTTTTTTTGTTGGAATTTGAAACCCTCGTGATGTGAATTATTTTGGAGATTTAAGTTTTGTGTTAAAGACTTCCGCTAAGATGTCGGGGGTTGGATGATTGAAATTCTCTCTGCTAACTTTCGGGGTTTGAATTTTTACGTTCAAAATGTCCTTTGAATATGCCTGTGTTAATCTCAAAGGATGCAAGGTCAAATGGAAATCTTGATAATAATCCTAAATTCTTGTTGCTAGACTCTCCACTTTTCTTAATTTGATTTTGCAATTCAGATATTTGTTTCCTAATATCGTCTGATTTTATATCGATTTTTGATATTATGTTTGTTAATTGTTCAACTTGAGATTGTGTTTCTGCATTATTTAGAAACGCCAATTCAATCATAGATAATAGTTTATCTGTAGATTCCAATCCAAGTTTTGCTGTCTCACATCTTGCTTCAAGAATGGAATCTTTTGGAGTTTTTTTCATTAATTCTGTAATTTGTGCATTGAGTTCATTATATTTTTGATCGGCTACCCGAAACATTGTTTCGATATTTGATTTATACTTGAGTAAGTTTCGTAATTCTTCTCTTTCCTTTGGTGTTAATGGCATCTCTAATTAGATTTAGAGGCTAACTTAATCAGATTTTCTATTTTTTGTTCGGGATAAGTTTGTCTATCGATCATTTTGTTGCATTTTTGAATCTGATTTTGTTTTTCTTGGTTATTGGTTTTTGATCGATTTATGATTTCAGAACAATCTACAGAAAATTTCTATTTAATAATAATCAGAATGAATCTAACCCAATTCTAAAATATAATGACAGTGAATAATATTCAGTGAATAATATTCAATGAATATTGGAAATAACTGTCTCATGTTGTCAGGACAAAAAGTAAAAAGTTACACGATCTTTATTGAAATTTTTACAGCTAATGTTTTTATCACCCCCTGATCATAACTTGGTGTAAGAATTTTACAAAAAGAGAAAAATCGATAGCAATATATACTTTGTACACGTTATATAATCCCCTTAATGACAAAGCTTGACGGTGATATGTGCATGATTGGCTTCGAAAATGAAGTAGATCATATGAAGGGGTTTAGAGAATTGTTTGAAGCTATGCGTACATCTGATGAAAAAGTGATAGATGTAGGCGAAAAAAAATATGTCATAAAAAAATCATTATGCAAGACTCTCAAAACGAATCACAAAATCCTACAAGAAAACTTATAAACCTTTTTCCTTTCTTTTATCCGATCAATGAAAGCTCATGTCACATATTCTTTCAAAATAACTGATCCTGTAGAGAAATTTGCGTATATTTCTCAAGATATACGTGAACATTATGGAATTAATCTTGTACCAACATTTGGTAATAATCAAGGAATATCAATGAGTGTTATGAAAGATATGTTTACAATGGAATTTTATTTGGATAAGGAAAATGTTAATTATTCTTATCTTAATGAATGGTCAGACGATTTTGCCAAAGTAATAAGCAAAAAATTCAGTACAGATATAACCTCAGTCTCCAGAGAATGCAAATCTTAAATTTGAATTTATTCAAATACAAATTTGCTTGCTAATCTTATGAGATTTTCTATTTTATTCTGTCTTAAATCTAGTTTGATCCCAGCTTGTTCAGCAGGAGTCTTTTTGATACTTCCATGTTCTCTTATGAAATTATAATGAATCCTAAATGCATCTATTGTCTTTTGTGCAGATTCCGCACTATCCATTCCATGCATTACTCTTTCTCTATCTCTGAAAATACCGTTTAATCGTTCTACTTTTTGGTTTAATCCATCATGTCTAACGCTAACTGATCTAATGTTTCTGACCTTTGGATTTTGCATTGTAAAGTATTCCTTGTAAAATGCTTGGCGGTATGCTGGTAAGCCGTCATGTACTACTGCTAATGGCATGAGGGATTTACGCTTGGCATCTTGGAAAACTGCTCTCGCATCCTCAATTTCACGTCTTTGAGATACCTTGCTACTAATCCAAAACCTAGTAGTATTATCCATCATATTCCATAGCCATTGGTAATGACCTTTTTCTAGCATCTTTTCTTTTCTAACATGAACTGCCATTTCGTCAACATGATAAACACCTGACATTTCTTTTGGAACTAGACTATCTACAAATGGCGTTACTACTTCACCAAACTTTCTAATCCATCCTAGAACTGCTACGTTGCTTATGCTAATTCCATAAAAGAACTTTAGATGTTCTGCAACTTTTCTTAACGATACTCCTTTGAAGTAAAGATCTAGTGCTACTGTGATTACCTTTGAATTTACTTTGGCATTGGCAAAACCTAGATTATCAGACCATTTGTGATTACAAGTCTTGCATCTGAATCTCTGAATATTTCCTGACTTGTTATGCCTGATTCCATGCTTTACTATATCCATAGAACCGCATTTGCAGATTAACTCGCTTTCAGTTTCAATCTCTTTTACATCTGTGTTTGTTACTATTTTATTGCGAAGTTCTTTAGAAATTAAAACTGCTTGAATATGCTTACAATCAAGATTTCTAAAAATATGATCAGGGCAAGAACAATTCCATTTACTTTCTTGTGGTACACGAGTTACATCATACCAAAAGTCAGATGATTGCGATTTTACTTTGTAATTTGTTGAATTGATTCTTTTGATTTGGTTAGATTGACCAACTATTGTTAGTGCTTTTACCTGTCTTTGTGTTGTTCTTTGTCTATTTATTATCATATTCCGTTATCTACCATTGGGTATACACATAGTAATTAATAAATATACCGATTGGTATCTATAACTATATGCCAATGAAGAAAATAATGTTAGCAATACCTGATGAGATGGTTAAGGCGTTAGAAAAGGAGCAGAAAGAAAGATTACTTGAAACAATACCTGAGACGATTAGAGTCGTTTTGAGTGACTACCTACGTTCACGAAATAGATCGAAATAATTTATCGTTCCTTTCGATAGCCTTAAAAAGAAATTTTGCTTAATAATTATTAAATGTCGATCTTACAAGAAAAGATCTCTGCAAGACTATCTGAAGTTTTTGGACGTGGTTTTGAAAAGCAAGAACGAGAAGAAAGAGGATCAGAGATAGCCAAAGAATTTGCAAAGGTTCTAAATGATTCACAAATTCCTACAATGGTCACTGTAGAGATAATAAATAGAGTAATTTTAGATCTAGCTAAAAAAGACAAGCTATTTGCAAAGGTTATATCAGAAGTACTGGCTAAGGCATTTCCAGATATTCATCAACAATTTCATTTTGTAGAAATTAAATAAACTCAGAGAACTTCATCATCATCAGTTTTCTTATTTTTTTCATCAATTTGTTTTTTTTCTTTCTTTGTTGCTTTATTCTCAAATTCATCCAAGGTTTTCTGTGAATCCAAAATTTCTATATTATATTTTTCTCCTACATAATCGAGAAAATTCTTTAGTGTTTCATCCTTCTCCTTTCGTATTTTATCTATGTTGTTTTCTACGTGTATAATTTTTCTTATAGACAAACCTATTATTCCTAAAAGTAATGCGGTAGCTAGATTATTCAACTATAGTTCTACGTCTTTGAATGTTCCGTTAACAATTGCCACTATTACTGAAAGATGTAAGACCTGAATCAAAAATGTAGATGCTATGACACCATCTAGTAAGTTTGCCAGTTTTTGTTTCCTAGAAGTACTCTTAAAACGAATAATTAAAAATGAACCAAAGCTGAAAAATGCTACTATTGTACTTGAGGCTATTATAAGATCACCTCTACTCCATGAAGATGTCTGTTTGTCGGCTAGTGTCTGAACAAGTTTTTCCAGTTTAGTTGTATTCTGTGGTTCTACAATTATTGTATTATTTGGTTTAACAACTATAGATATGGTCTGATTGTCAGTCTTGATCATGTAATTTTGTGCATGAACTATTGCAGGAACAAACAAGAGTAAAACAAAACAGAAAAACATCGCATTATGGATTAATGAGAGTTTGAAATTCATTAACAGGATCAAACTATTTTTTGTTTAAAAGATTTGCCTACTTGGATTGATTTTCATTTTTTTGTATCTAATTTCCACTTCTTTGACACAAATAGGCAAATCTTTTAAAGAAGTCATATTTGATCTTAGAAGTAATTCTTAGTGAATATCTTAGAAAGGCATAGTAAATTTTCCTAGATGGGTTTTCATTAATTGGAATCTCTTACTTTTTTCATCTTTAAACATCATACAATCTTCACATATTCCGTCTAAATCTCTAGTCTTACGTCTAATATGACCTTGCATTACACCAAATTGATTTTCAAAATCTAAACGTGTTTGATCCACTTTTTGTCTAGCTATTGGGGGAATAGGAGTTAAATTTTTTATTTCTAATTCTCTTTTTATTAAAATTCTTAAAATGGAATCTATGTGTCCATGTGCTGTGAAAATATGCTGTAAATATTGTTTAGAATCAGGAAAACTTTGGAAGGTTTCTGTCCAAGTATATCCAGCTAAAAAGAATCGGTTTCGTAAAGCAAGAAAATCATCATTTAATTTTATACGATGCTCTTCTGCCTGTTCTTCATTTTCTTTAATTTCCTCTCGCCTTTTTTCTAAATCAGATATGTCATAGCCTAATTTTCTTAAATATGGACTAAATCCTTTGTAGCCTACACTAATAGCTATTACTGTTAAAGCAACCGCTATCTCAGTTTCGTACAATTCCCACGCAAATTTCGGTACTAAGGTTAGAAGATACACGATATAGATTAGGACACCAATTACAATCGTGCTGAGAATTGCTCCAACATGTTGTAAAACTAAATACCGAATCATCGTCGTGTTCATTTCTCAGCTCCGAGATCGTGTCTTTGGATATAAGCTGATCCGAAACCCCGAAAGTTAGCAGAGAGAATTTCAATCATCCAACCCCCGACATCTTAGCGGAAGTTGTTAAAGTCTAGCGATCTCTTTTAATTTCCAAAAAAATCTCATAGTGCTCGGAACTGCTCGCTCCACTTGTAGTATGCACGAATCATTTCCATACTTACACTTGGTTTTCTTCTTGTTAGGATTTCTTTGAAATCAACCAATGTAAGCTCACGTGGTTGCATCTTTGGTTCTCCTACTACTGGTTCTGGAGAATAGTTTGCTTGATGGAACAAGTCATTTACCACCATCAGCTGAGCAGATTGACAAATGTCTTTAATGTCACTTGCACTATATCCGTCTGCGAATTTTGCAAGTTCTGTGGATTTTACTTTTTCTTCTTTTTTGAGTGGGGAAGTGTATAGATCAAAAAGTTTTACTCTTGCTTCAAGGCTTGGAAGGGATACATAGACTCTTTTTGTAAATCTTCGAAGAAATGGCCAGTCAAGACTCCATGGTTTGTTTGTTGCTCCAATTACATATAATTTCAGGTCTTTTCCTTTACCGTTGATTCCATCCATTTCTGTTAGGAATTGATTTTTGACTCGAACTTCTCCTCCAACTTCGCTGTTTCTATTTCCTAATAGCGAGTCCACTTCGTCGATAAACAATATCACTGGCAGTCCTTCTTTTTCTGCATAACCACGAGCCATGTTAAATAATTTTGCAACATTTTTTTCTGCTTCACCAAGCCATTTGCTCATCATTGATGCAGCATCTACATTTATGAAATAACCGTCAACTTCACTTGCAGTTGCAGCAGCAAGAATTGTCTTTCCGCATCCTGGTGGTCCGTAAAGAAGAATGCCCCTTGGCCATCCCAATGGAAAAAGATCAGGTCGTTTAGCTGGATAAACAATGGATTCACGAAGAGCATCTTTTGCATCATCTAGCCCTACAACTTCGGCCCAACTCACGTTAGGCTTTTCTTTCATCACTAAATCATCAAATTCATTTTTTGCAAGAGATTGTTTTTGTTGTTCAGGTGTAGCTTTTGGATCAACCGCTGGTTCAAGTTCTACATTTGTCATTTGTAATGCTTTTATCCTGTTTTGATATGCACCCATACGTTCAGTGTAAACTCGGTTTAACTTGTTATCTGGATATAGCTGGGTGAGCTTTACGAGAGATTCTATTGCCCTCTGGTAATTGGATATTGCCATTCCGCGTGCTCCTTGAGAGTCAAGCTTGATTGCCTCTGCAGCAAACCTACTGGCACTATTTTCTAATTCTTGCGGGGCTAGACTCATCTTATTAATACCTAAATCTCAACTGCGGTATTTGTTAGGTAATCATGTGTGTAAATTCGTCTAGTAGTATTTGTTAAATTAATTGGACTTGGAACCTCTTCCACTTTAGCTTCCTCAACTTTGGCAGGTGCAACTGCTTGTGGCACGATATTATTACGATAGTCATCTAGGCGGGTCTGAGTGAATCTATCCAAAGAGAGATTCTGGGTAACTTCCTCATGTAGAGTCTGTATCTGGTTAAATGCCATTTCTGCAGATATGAGAAGGTCTGTAAGATCATCTCGCATCGCATTTACAGAATTTGTCGCGTGTAGTATTATTCCAATAAAGTCCTCCAAAAACGCCTTTAGTTCTTTTTTATCCTGATATTTTGAAAGCAGGTATTCTGCTGCCATCATTACCTGTCGTAAGTCTTTTAGCTCTTCAACTGAGAGAGTTTCAATAAATTTATCATCTTTATCAGGAGCTTTTTGAGCAATTTTTTCCTCTATTTTAGATGAAATGTCCCTTATCTTGTCAAGAGGTACAGAAATATCCTCTGAGGATCCGTTTTTTGAAAAATGAAGCATAAGCAGCACATGCTTACGACAAATCTACTTGAGGAAACTGCTTGTAAATTTTAGAGTCAGCAATCAACTTCGCTTCATCTAAGAGTCTTGAAGATTCTTTATTTGCCAATTCAAAGTCCAGATTAGCGCTAGTGAGTTGTCCCGTATCTATTATCAATCCACCTAATACCAATGACAATTCACCAAATTGAGAATCTGCGGCAGGAAACACTCCAAGCATCTGTGAACGCACTGTTCTCACTAACGAGATGGTAGGAGCTAAAACCAATATGATATTTCCAAGCCCAAAAACAGAGTCGATGCACCTTCTTACTTGTCTAAGAGATTCCACAGCGCAAGAAATTTCAGATTCAAAATGTAGCTGTGTTTCAAATTCTGTCAAAGTACGCTTGTTTTCTCTAGTTTTTTCATAAAGTTTCAAGTTATTTTTGTTAAGATCAAACTTTTTTTGATTAAGTGTGTCTAATATTCCATCAATTAATTCTGCCGCATAATCAAGTCTTGGCTTTAAAGTACTTGCCCGCGTTATCTGATTTTTTGTCTCGTCATTTATTATCCATTTAGATTCTGTTACCATGTATACCAAACAATGGCCGTACTTTTTCTATATCAGATGCTTGTTACATGGAATGATGTTACTACGGTAACACCCTCTCTGGATACAGCTCAGTATTTTTTCCAATCTTTGTTCAATGAATTTAGCTATTGACTTTACCTTATAACTAACAAATTGGTGGCAATGGTAAAAGGACAGGACTTAGCAGTCAGCCTAGAAGAATTTGGCCTAAGCAAATACGAAGCTCAAGCCTATGTAACTCTAATCACAAAGGGCACCATTTCTGCCGCAGAGCTTGCATACTATTCCAATTTACCAAGAACAAAAGTGTATCCTACATTACTAAAATTAGAAAAGAAAAAGATTGCAATAATATCAAAAACTAAACCTATCATGTGCACCGGAATAGCTCCTGAAGATGCCTTTGATGAATTAGTACAAGAGCACATAAACAAAGTAAATGGCATGAACAATCTGGTAACCAAACTAAAAGAGGTAAGCGAAGACAGCAAAAAAGCAAGAGGCTCAGAAGAAAAACGATATTTCCATCTTACTCCAAACTATGTCTTCAAGCAGCTTGAAACCATGATTGAAGGTTCAAAGACTTCGATTCATGTAATAGTTGATTCGTGGGGATTGAATCTTTTTTCACAATGCAAAGAATCCCTGATACATGCGATTAGAAAAAATATAGATATCAAAATAATAATTCCACCAAGTCTCGTAGGATCGGAGACGTTTAGAGCAATTCCTGACGATGTCAAGATAAAGTGTGCCGATGTTTCACAAAATTCAATCATGTTTGATGATTCTGAAATTCTTATGATAAATAGCAACAATGGCAAAGGTGCAATATTTTTGTCAACCGAGGTATTGGGAACAAATCAGGCCAAGACGTTTGAGCAAACATGGAAAAACGCAATCAAGACAAACAATCTTTCAGATATGACAAAAATTGATGCCCAAGAAACCCTGAAGATAATTCAAGCAATAAATGAGAACGGGCTTGGCTTTGTACTAAATTCCGTACTACAATCTAAAAACAAAGAAATTGATATGCTTGAATTTCTTGAGAAAAACGGTGTAGATTTGGAAGCAAAAACAATTGATGAGATCATTACTCTTGTTGACTCTACCTTACAGATTACATGCTCAGGACAAGCACGTTATGAACCTCAAGGAAACCACATAATTATAGAATCAAAGCTAAACAGCGGACATTCACTTCCTTGGGCATTACTACTTGAAGGATATCTGCACAAAAAAGGATTCAAGACAAAGATGATGTACAACAACCACAATCACAGTGGCGAAAAAATACACATCAAAGTAGATTCAAAGCTAGATTCCAATTAGTTTAGCTTTATAATATCAGAGAATTTACCAGTTCTGTAAATGGAGATATCTCATGAATTTAATGCAAAACAAATAGAGGAGCAAATTAGAAATAAATTTTCTTCATTGGATTTGCAAAAATTAATTTTTGAATCTCCAAACAAGACTAAAAAAATCGCATTTATCGAAGGACCGCCCACCATGAACGGCACCCCGCATGCAGGCCACTTGCGAGGCCGTGTAATCAAAGACCTTTGGTATAGATACATGACATTATGTGGAAACAAGGTAATTTTCAATGCAGGATGGGATACACAGGGGTTACCAGTTGAGCTACAAGCAGAAAAAGAGCTTGGCATTTCAGGAAGCAAATCAGAAGTGATAGAATCTGCAGGAATTGAAAAACTTGTATCAGAGTGCAAAAAAATTGTATTCAAGTTTAATGAAAAATGGGTTGAAGCAGACAAGCTTATGGGCATGTCGTTTAACCAAGAAAAAGCATACTGGACATACAAGGACGAATACATTGAACGCGAATGGAAGTATCTTAAAAAGGCAAATGAGATTGGCATACTTTCAGAAGACTACAAGATTGTTGCATACTGTCCAAGCTGCCAGACATCACTTAGTCATGCAGAGGTAAACCAAGGATATGACACAGTTCAAGATCCTTCACTTTACTACAAGGTAAAGATGAGAGATGAAGATCTGTTTTTGATTGTATGGACTACAATGCCATTTACTTTGGTTACCGATACAATGGTTGGACTAAGCCCCGAAGAAAATTATGTGCATGTAAAAGTTGGAACCGAAACTTGGCTTGTTGGCGAAAAAAGACTAGAAGAATTTATGAAGGAAGCAAAAATTGAAGATTATACCGTTGTAAAAACAATAAAGGGCTCAGAAATGGAAGGTAAAAAATACATCCATCCACTTTTAGATGAAATACCAGGGCTAAAAGAAAAATCCATTCTAGAAAAATTTCATACGTCAGTTGCAGAAAGTTTTGTTGATATACAAACCGGAAGCGGATTAGTGCACCTTTCTCCTGCAAACGGCGAAGAAGATTTTGAGATTGCAACAAAAAGATCAATTCCAATCTTTAATCCAATTAATGACGAAGCCAAATTTACAAATGATGCTGGTGCATATTCAGGATTATTTGTTAGAGATGCAGACGAAAAAATTGTCAATTCATTGCGTGAAAAAGGGGCGCTAGTAAAAATTGGCAAGATAAAACACCAGTATCCATTATGTTGGAGATCTCAGCACAAGCTTTTGTGGCTTGCACGAAGAGGCTTTTTTTACTTTTTAGACAGACTAGGTGACAAGGCAGTCAAGGCAGCTGAAAATGTAGAATACTTTTTTGATCCTCCAAAAAACAGATTCCTTGAGATAATAAAAGACAAGCACCCATGGTGCATATCTCGTGAGAGAATATGGGGATGTCCACTTCCTCGATGGACATGTAAGAATTGTGGAAACTACAAGTGGTTTTTTTCAAGAAATGAGATAGTTAGTGAAGCCTCTGATCTTCCAGATGGGCCAAACTTTGAGCTTCACAGACCTTGGATAGACAAAATCACAATAAAATGCAAAAAATGTGATGCAAAAATGGAAAGAGAGCAATTTGTTTTAGATACGTGGCACAACAGCGGTGCAGCACCATATGCATCACTTACAGATGCAGAATATACAGAATACATTCCTGCCGCTTTTCTTACAGAGGGAATTGATCAGACCAGAGGATGGGCATACACACTATTGATAGAAAATGTAATCTACAACGATAAACCAGTTTCTCCTTTCAAATCATTTTTGTTTCAAGGTCATGTTTTGGACAAAAATGGAAATAAGATGAGCAAGAGTCAGGGAAATGTTCTGGATGCAATTGAGCTTATGACAAAATATCCAGTTGATTTGATAAGATTGTATTTCATATGGAAGTCTAGTCCAATTGAACCACTCAACTTTAGCACAGATGAGCTTGTATCAAGACCATACCAGATTCTAAGCACATTATATCACTTGCACATTTACTTTAAACAAAATAGTGAATACGACAAGTTTGACAAATCCCACACATTAGAATGGGCAAAAAACAAGAATCTTTTAAAATCACCAGAAATTTGGGTTTTATCAAAGCTTCAAAAACTAATATCCAAAGTCAAAGAACTGCAAGACAATTGCAAATTTCATGAGGCAGCAAAGGCGTTAGATGATTTTATCATAAACTCTGTCAGCCAAGTGTACATACCCATTACACGAGAGGATCTTTGGACTGAAGATGATTCTCAACATGAGAGAAGACTCGCGATATATGCAACGTTGTCAGAGATTCTCAAAACATTTGATGTCTTGTTGCATCCCATTTGCCCATTTACAACAGAATATTTGTATGCGTCATTTGGTGAAAAGAAAAGCATTCTATTAGAAAACTGGCCTGTACCACAAAAGTCTCTTGTAGATGATTCTGTAGAAGAGGCGTTTGATTTACTAAAAGAGGTTATTTCAATTTCTGCTGCAGCAAGAATGAAGGGTAAGCTAAAGCGCCGATGGCCATTAAACGAAGCAATAGTTTGTGTTGAACCATCTCAACAAAAAAAACTTGAATCATTATCTAATCTATTACTTTCACAACTAAATGTTGAAAAATATAAAATAATAGAACTGGAAAAAAGTGAAGGCCTTAAGCTTGTTGCAAATTTATTAAAATCTAATCTTCCCATAATACCAAAAGTAGAATTTGATAGAAAGAAGATCGGACCAAAAGCAAAACAGGACATGGGTAAGCTGTTATCAAAATTTGAAATCACACCTCCACAACAAATCATAGACGATTTATTGAAAAAAGACTCGTATTCATTTGATCTTGGCGGAAACAGTCTAGTATTGGATAAAGAAGATTTTGTAATTGATTTTGCAGAACAGGAAAAATACGCCATGGCACGTCATGAATCCCTTATTGTTTTCATATCCACGTCAAGAAATAGAGAGATGATGGCACGTGGAATGGTAAGAGATATTGCAAGAAGACTACAGGTTTTAAGAAAAGAACGTGGCTACAATCCAACTGATGTCTTGGAAGCCGCGTACATTTTGGATCTTGATGAAGAGTCACTTGAGATGATAAAGGAAAAACAAAATGATCTTGCATTTTTGGTCAGAGTAAAGCGTGTAGATTTCTCGGACAAGGCCAAAGTCTACAAAGAAGATGATATTGATGGACAAAAAATACGTATCTCGGTGGAGTAAAATAAAATGACCAATTACTACTATTGTCTAGGATGTCATAAAATCATTGTGAGTAAAGACCGTGATTATGGTCCTAGATGTCCAGCTTGTAAAAAACTAAAACAGATCTAAGAACATAACAGAATTTGACAAATCAAATTTCTTAAAAAACCCAAATATTAGATATAAAAATTAAGAGTAATAATTAATACTGATGATACTTTATTAACTTCAAAAACAGAATATCTATTATAAAGAAATGAAAACCTTGAATTTGCAAAATGTATCTTTTGTAGTTGTATCATTTTTATCGTTATTTGCAATACACCCTTTGATAGATTGTTTTGGAATAACAGAGGAGTCAGACGAGCGATATTTTTTGAACATCTCCAATTACTCATTTGCTAGTAATAGTAATCCTAACGATCAAATCCGTAACCGTTTAATGAAAAAAACACTGGTTACATCCACTATAGAAAACGTACTGATTAACATTGGAAAAGGTACCTATGCTACAGTTATCAATCAGCTTGCTTCAATGCAAAATTGTAGCTTGCAAGATTGTTATGATCATCCTGAGTATTTGAAGGCGGTACTGATGCGACATGGCTCTTACATATACAATTCCACCATTA
Source organism: Nitrososphaerota archaeon (assembly GCA_013287585.1). Taxonomy (GTDB): domain Archaea; phylum Thermoproteota; class Nitrososphaeria; order Nitrososphaerales; family Nitrosopumilaceae; genus TA-20. The sequence goes on along the minus strand of JABDDN010000017.1, from coordinate 11,344 downwards.
GTTCAATCAAATCTAAGCTAAAAGAATTCGAATATGATAAAGAGATTGCAGCTTTTATGAAGGGAATAAGCGAATAACCTGATTTTAAGATCTATACATTCCTAATAATTTCATCAGAGTAATAGTAAATTTCTAACAATTCGAGGTGATTAAATAATTAATCATACATATGGAATCATGGTAAAGCAAAGCACCCTAGATGGATGGCTCTTAAACCATTTTTCTGAGCTTCTCAAAAAAGGCTCATTACATGTTGCCAAAACCAAAACGCCCATAGTATTATACCGAAACACGATGGAAGAGGAAGGAGAGTCATACCAAGAAACCATCTGTACACTAACTGAAGGATATATTGTCATCCAAGTCATAACATCAGGAGGAGGAATTGTACCAAGTGTTCAACAACAGTTGGTTTTTCCAATAGGTGAATTTCCAGATTGGTTGATGAGACAAAGCAAAGATCTCTTACAGCGGTGTGTTGACTTTCTTGAAGACCAGTTAAAATAACTACAGCAAGTAAACATTTTATGTAAAATCCCAAACTAATTGGTTCTGTAATTAGTATGATTATTTTTTATTATACGAATTAAGCTGGTTCCAAGATCTTGCATAACTATCCATCATCATATGAGCTACTTTATCATACGAGTCTATTGCGGCAAGCCTAAATTGTACATACATTTTTGCAAAATTTGCTGCCATGTCAATTTGAGATATAGTCATATTGGCAATAGACTTCCAATAAGTGTCAAAGGCTTGAAGTGCTTTCTTATCCATTCCTAGTTTATCAAAAAATTCCTTTTCGGATACATAACAGGTGCTATAAAGGTCATCAATAGTGTGAAGATATTTTGTATAAAGATCCGTGTAAAGTTGCGCATAGATTGGAAATTTTGATTCTATTTTTTGAATTACTTCTGATGTGTTATTTTTCATAACATCACAGATTGAAACAGTATTCTCTTTTCCAGAAGAGTCGGCTTCTTTTTTGGCAGTTTTTATTATTTTAGCCATTTCTTGTTTTGTCATCTTCTCTACTCCTGAGATTGCTTTTGTCTTTGCAGTTTTCATAAATCATAGTTGTTTTGCAAGTATTTACGCATGATCAAAGTCATATAATACCATCACAATTTACAGTTACTCCAAATGTTGTACGTAAATCAATATCACATTATTTTTGCATTCATCCTGGCTCTTGGAATCATTACAATTATTCCATCAGTCTTTGCAGATACATTTCAAGTAAGTATTATTCCAGGCTCAGGTCCTAGTCACTATTGCTCAGAAACAGCTACCTGCTTTACCCCAAGCATATTGAACATTTCTCCCGGCGATACTGTAACATGGACAAACAATGACAATGTTGATCACACTATAGTAAATGGTCTGCCATATGCAAACCAAATAGGAACTATATTTGATAGTGGTACAATTGCACCAGGAAAGACATATTCCTTTATTTTCTATAATGCTGGAACGTACAAATATTCCGATAAAATCGACAAGTGGATGGTAGGGGAAGTGAACATTGGGCCTATTCAGTCATCGTCTGCTGTTCCAGAGTTTGGTTCTATTGCAGTACTAGTACTTGCAATTTCAATACTGTCAACAATTGTAGTGTCAACAAAGATTCAAGTCATGTAATAGTACTCGATGGACTAGTGCATTATTCATATTGCCACATTCAGATTATTTCCAAATTTGGAGATCATCTGTATATACCCATGATTCCATAAACCCGTTTAATGACATACAAAACAAACAAGACCATACTCATTCTGAGTATAGCAGCAACAATAATTCTTTCCGGAATTATTCTTACATCAAACACACTTAGTACAGCACTAGCCCAAACAGCACCATCTACTACATCACAATGTCCTCCAGGTGATCAAGTCCAACATTGGGACAAGATTGTCTTTACTATACAAACAAACAGGGAAGGAAGTGATAATGGACCACGTCCAATTGGAAATATTCCAGCACAAATGCTCAACACAGAGCTTGATCTGAAAATATCTGATCAGCCAGGTGTTGTGGCAAACCTAAAACAGGAAATTGCTGACACACTTGCAAGTCAATACCAACTAACACCAGCGCAGAAAGCAAGCTTGAACATCAAGATAATTTCTGACAGCTACGAGACAGTAACTTGTGGCATGGCAGGTCCGCAAGGTCCAGCAGGTCCAGCTAGTACAGTTCCAGGTCCAGCAGGAGCTACTGGTCCAGCAGGTCCACAAGGCCCACAAGGTCCAGCAGGTTCATCGGGTACTGGCGGTTCTGGTAATGAGCAAGCTCCATCGATAACAAAGTTCCTAAAAGTAACTGGACAAAAACAGGGAGTCATCAAAGGTAGTGTAACACAAAAAGGAAAAGAAGATACGATTGCTGTAATTGCAGTAGAGCATGCGATATTAAGTCCAAGGGATCCAGCATCAGGACTGCCAACTGGAAAGAGAGTGCATCAACCACTAGTGATTATAACACACATCGACAAGGCAACACCGCTACTTTACAACTCTATAACATCTAACGAGAATCTTCCAACCGTTGAGCTTGATTATTATCAAACAGGACTGGACGGCAAGGAAACCTTGTACTTTAAAATAGAGTTGACCAACGCCAACATTTCCTCACTCAGGCAGACTAGTCTAAATTCCCAAGATGATCCACACGTGAACATGTATGGAGAATATGAGGAAATCTCTTTCACATACCAGAAAATAACATGGACTTGGACTGACGGCGGAATCACCGCACAAGACGACTGGCAAGCTCCAGTCTAAATTACTCCCCTTTTTTTATTTTTTAATTAGACATTTATTTTTGATTCGAGTCATGTAAGACTTGGATTTTCATGAATCTGAATTCACTGAAAGTTTGCATCCTGTAAGAATCATCATCTGAAGAAAAATACCCAACAGATTATAAAGACCATAAAAAAGAAAAGTTTGCATGCGTCTCCTAGAATACCAGGCAAAGACATTGTTTGCCGAATATGGAATTCCAATTCCAAAAGGGCTAACGTCAACTAATATCGAACAAGGAAGAAAAGATGCAGCAGTACTTGGTTTTCCATTTGTCATTAAAGCTCAGATGGCAGTAGGTGGTAGAGGCAAAGCAGGCGCAATACAAAAGTGCCAAAACGCAGATGAGTTTGAATTAAAGTATCCAGAAATTATGCAAAAAGTAGTCAAAGGTGAAAAGACAAAAGCAATACTGCTTGAAAAAATGGCAGATATTAAAAAAGAACTTTATCTTTCATTATTTTTAAACAGAGGAAAGAGATGCTACACCATCATTGCATCAGCAGAAGGCGGTGTAGAAATTGAATCAGTAAAAAATCAAATCATAAGAGAAGTTGGTTTAGGAGATGTTGATACAAAAACTGCTCAAGAAGTGGCACAGCTGATGGGCCTAAAAGACAAGACTGCCACAGAATTTGTAGACATATTACAAAAACTATCTAAAATTACTACAGAAAAAGAAGCAGAGTTGGCAGAGATAAACCCACTTGCAATACTAGGTGATGGTTCAGTAGTAGCACTAGACGGCAAGGTCATAATTGATGATAATGCCATGTTCAGACATGATGAATTACGCAGATTCCAAGAAGTCTCCGACCTAGAAGAGCGTGCAGAAAAAAGTGGCTTTTCTCTAGTTGAATTAGATGGAAACATTGCAGTTGTTGGAAACGGAGCTGGATTGGTCATGTCATCACTAGACATGTTATCAGATCATGGTGGAAAACCAGCTTGCTTTTTGGATGTAGGTGGCGGTGCAACAACAGATACCGTTTACGAAGCACTTACTTTAATTAGCAAAATGAAAAAAATAAAAGGAATCTTAGTAAATCTTTATGGAGGAATTGTAAAAACCACAACGGTTGCAACTGCATTTATCAAAGCATATGAAGACAAAATATTAGATGTTCCAGTCTTTGCAAGAATGTCAGGTGCAGAAGCTGACAAGTCAAAAGAAATGCTAAAAGGTTCTAGAACAAAGATGTATGATACAGTTGAAGAAGCAATAAATGCTGCAGTAATAGAGGTAAATAAAATTGGTTGATCTTTTTGAACTTTTAATAGGAAAAGAAGGAGACTTGGATTACAAGAAAAAGCCAGTAATCATACAGGGTATAACTGGTAAATTCGGATCATTTCACACACAACAGATGCTTGCTTATGGAACAAACATTGTAGCTGGAGTAACGCCAGGTAAAGGTGGTCAAAAGTTTGAGCAAACACCAATTTACAATACAGTAAAAGAGGCAGTTGATGCAACAGGTGCTAAAATTTCAGTAGTCTTTGTTCCAGCAAAATTCTTTTTGGAAGCAGCAGTTGAAGCACTAGAAGCTGGCATCAAATTACTTATCGCCATTCCAGAACATGTACCGGTAAGAGATTCCATGAAGACAATTGAGCTTGCCAAGAAAAAAGATGCCATAGTAATTGGTCCAAACACACCCGGAATAATAATTCCAGGGGTTATGAAAATTGGAATCATGCCTGCATCACCTTTTAAACCAGGCAGAATTGCAGTTTTATCAAGAAGTGGAACTTTGATGTACGAGGTATCATACAATCTATCGCTTGCAAACTTTGGCCAAAGTGTATGCCTTGGAATTGGGGGCGATCCAATCAACGGAACACCAGTAATAGAGGCATTTGAGCGAATTAGAAACGGAGCTAACATAGACGGTGTTGTAGTTGTTGGAGAGATTGGAGGCGATGCAGAGGAAATGCTTGCACAGCACATTATTGATACCAAGTTTGACAAACCTGTAGTTGCATATATTGCAGGAAGAGCCGCACCAAAGGAAAAAAGAATGGGTCACGCAGGTGCAATAATTTACGGAAATTATGGTTCTGCAGAATCCAAAGTCTCAATGTATGCTAAAGCAAACGTTCCAGTAGCAAAAAGGCCGGCCGAGGTATCAATGCTCTTGGCTGGAAAGCTTGACATAAAAGGTAGAATCAAATAGTGTCATAAAGTAGGAAGAGAAAATGCCAATAACAGATCCACTAAAAAAACAAATTGCGCAAAAAGCAAGGCTTCACTTTAAGGTCTGTTTTGCATGTGGCGCAAAAAATCCAATCGGGGCAACAAGATGCCGCAAGTGTCATAACACATACTTGCGTCTCAAAAACAGAACGCTTGGAATTAAAAAGTAAATTTTTAATCCAATTTTTAATTTATAAAATTAAGATTTACTACAGCTACAATCATCTGACATGAATTTTAATTTATTATTTGCGTCATACTTTGCTTGTTGATAATGTACGATGTTTAGAATACGTTCAACTGTTGATTTATCATGCCAAGAGCCTTCAAGAGCAAACCAACTCTCAATCTCATCAATGTTAAAAATACCACCGCTTTCAAGTATGTTTTGAAATATTCCTTTTATCATGGTTTCATCCTCAGGTTTTAGATGTTTTTTACTTGAAACCGATGCTGTAATTTCGTTTAAACTAATAATGATGTTATTTGAAAGTGGCATACCATATTATTCCATAATATTCTATAAGAAAGTTTTCGAACACATATTTACTGAACCAACAATCACCAAAAGATGAAATTGATATACTAGTTCTTACTATCAAGAATAACTAACACATGAAATCAAAATCAATAGGTATATTGTTTGGTGTTTTATCACTAGTCGCTACACTTTCATTAGCTCCAACAGTTTTTGGACAATATCAAGAGTATAGCTCAAGTAATAACAACGGAGCAGTACATTCAGGCAACCTTGGAATTACTTCTGTAGGAAGCATGCCTGTCATGGCCATGATGAAAGCTACAACAAAGGATGGTTCAGAGCAAGTCATAGTTACTTATTCACCCAATCCCCCTTCAAGCGGACAACCACTCTCAATAACATTGTCATTCACAGATTCCCAAGGAAATCAAATCAAACATCAAAACTATGCAATATCTGTAACACAAGATGGAAATGAGATCCTCTCCAATACTGCAGGACATACACATACTGGCAATGACATGCAAACGACCAACAATTTGGCGTCTTCTAATCCTGTAGGTATTAGTATAACACTAAATGGAATAGGATTACCTGGTACAGATCCATCGACTTGGACTGGTACAAAGGGTGAGGTGCTACTCTTTCAAGGTACAGCACAGAATGCAGTTCCAGAATTTGGTCCAGTTGCTGGTATGATTATTGCAATGTCAGTTATTGGCGTTGTAGCAATAACAAGAAAATCAAAATTTTCTTTTTAACAAAATTATTTGATATTTGAATTATTCATAATTTCAGAATAGTATTTTTGATTTCAATCTATATATTCAGGCAAGCATAAACACCAATAGTTTGTTTATCATAAATTTCAAAAACTATGAAGAAGTATCAGGTGCAAATGCCTCTAAACTAGCTAAAATAGCAGAAAAAATTTCAAAAAAATACAAAATAAAAATAGCTGTAGTTCCACCGCAACATCTTTTATCTGAAATTGCAAAGATTTCCATTCCTGTTTTAGCTCAACATGTGGATGTTGCAAACACAGGAAGCACGACTGGATTCATAGTTCCAGAGATTATCAAAAAATCAAATGTGAGTGGTTCACTAATCAATCACAGTGAACATCGCATTTCTGAAAAAGAGATCACAGAATTAGTATCAAGGCTCAAAAAACTAGGCATGATTTCAGTAGTTTGTGTCAAGGACGTAAGCGAGGCAAAAAAATACGCCAAACTAAATCCAGACTATATTGCCATAGAGCCACCAGAATTAATAGGGACTGGCAAGGCTGTTTCAAAAGAAAAACCCGAAGTAATTACAAAATCAGTCATGGCAGTAAAACAGGCAAAAAATTCCACAAAACTATTGTGTGGTGCAGGAATAGTGTCAGGCAAAGATGTTGCAAAAGCCATGCAGCTTGGAGCAAAAGGAATCCTAGTGGCAAGTGGCATCATCAAGGCAAAAAACTGGAATGATATAGTAGAAGAGTTTGCATTAGCCATTTCAAAAAGCAAGAAAGGTTGATAACCCAAACCAGAGTAGATGCGTAATATGAAATCAGTTAATCAATTTGTTTTAAGTAATTTTAATTTCTCAATTATTTTCAAGTTCTTAAAATTTTAAGAATAGATTAGATTCTTACAACCATTTTCCATTATCAAATTAAGAGATAGTTGAATTAAGTTACGAAACACGGTTCTGTTAAAAGCCGTTTATTACATAAACAATATTAGAATTTTGATCACCAACATAGACTTTGTTTGTGTTGGTGTTAGTTGCAACGAAGCCAGGGACACCAAAACCTACTGATATCGTATTTACAATATTGTTTGTATTTCCATCTATAACTTGAATCGTACCTGAATTAGTAGGATAGTAAATCTTGTTTGTTACAGCGTTTATTCCCATCTCGCCAGGACCTCCTGACGTTAATATAGTAGATGCAATAGAATTGGTTGTGCCATCTATTACTGATATTGTATTAGAAAATTGGTTGGTTACGTAGATCTTGTTTGTTGTAGGATTTACCACTACATCTTGAGGGTTCTGACCTACTACAATTGTAGATAGAACACTGTCATTTGAACCGTCAATTACAGAGACTGTCCCTGGATTGCCTCCTCCATTTGCCTGAGCATTAACTGCATAAATCTTGTTTGTTGCAGTGTTTACCCCTATACCCGAAGTGCCAAAACCTGTTGAAATCGTATTTACAACATTATTTGTAGTGCCGTCTATTACTGATACTGTACCAGAATTAAAATTGCCTACGTAAATCTTGTTTGTTACAGGATTTACTCCCACACCTACAGGGGAAGTGCCTACTGTTACGGTATTGACAACTGTATCTGTTACACCGTTTATCACTGATACTGTACCAGAATTAAAATTCGCCACATAGATCATATTTGTTTGAGTGTTTACATCAACACCAAGAGGACGAGCTCCTACTGCTATTGTCTTTATGACACTGTTTGTGTTTGCGTCAACTATTGATATTGTGTTATCGTTTTGATTACCTACATAGATCTTGTTTGTTTGAGTGTTTACTCCAATTCCAATAGGACTATTTCCTACTTGTATAGTACCTGCAACTGTACCTGGAACTGCAGGTAATAAGGAAAGCCCATGACCATTGTTATACAATTGTCCAATCTCACTAGGTGCAAGTACTCTTTGCCAGAATGATGTTTCATCTGTTTTGCCACCAAGTGGTTGGGTGGAACCACTACTAGTACAACAGCTGCCCCAAGTAGGAGTTTCAAATGCATTAAGACCGGTAACACTTCCTTGGGCTGCTAGTTGACCGTTGATGTATATTTTTGCATTGTTTGAACTGCCTGTGTTATCTAATGTATATGTCAACATGTACCACTGATTTAGGTTCGTAAGTGAGTTTGCCGGCGTTGGTACGTCCAAAATATACGTACCACCACTATTATGTATTGTCCATTCTGTATCGTTGGCGTTGCCTCTACCGTGATATATGTAAATGTTAATTCCGTCTACGTGTGTATTTTGGGCGGTGCTAAGTAACAATGTGCCTGCACCACTTCCGCGAGAACCGTTTAGATTAATCCAAGTATTGATGGAGTATGAAGTTGTTCCGTCAGAAAACCAAGTCAATGGGTTGCTAAAACTGCCGTATTGACCGTCACTAAAGAAACCACAACTATTGTCAATTAGTCCGGTCAGTTGACATAGTGAATTGACCGGTGTTAACACCATATCGTTTTCAGGTAAACAGCCAGTACTTCCCGTATTAGTACAATAATCTTTTACTGGATTTCCATTTGCATTATTGTAAATATAATAATCTACAAGTTTACTTTTACTGAGTACGCCTGTTTTGGAGTGAAAATTGCCAATCGCAATTGATCCTGGAGTATTTCCTGCTGCAAAGGTAGTTGCAGTACCAAATGAACCGGTTCCTGTACCAAGTAGTATTGCAACATTGTTAGAGTTCTCGTTAGCTACTGCTAGATCTAGTTTGCCGTCGCCGTTAAAGTCAGCAACTGTAACTGAGGCTGTCAGAGTTCCTCCCGCTGCAAAATTAGTTGCAGTACCAAATGAGCCAGTTCCTGTACCAAGTAGTATTGAGATATCGTTAGATCTCGCGTTAGACACTGCTAGATCTAGTTTTCCGTCGCCGTTAAAGTCACCAACTGCAATACGATCAGGAGTATTTCCTACTACAAAGGTAGTTGCCGTACCAAATGAGCCGGTTCCTGTACCAAGTAGTATCGAGATATTGCCAGAGTTCTCGTTAGCTGTAGCCAGATCTAGTTTTCCGTCGCCGTTAAAGTCACCAGCTACAATATGAACCGGAGTAATTCCTCCTACTGCAAAATTAGTTGCCTGACCAAATGTACCATTGCCATTTCCAAGTAGTATTGATACGCTTTGAGAATTAGCGCTAGCGTTAGACACTGCTAGATCTAGTTTTCCGTCGCCGTTAAAGTCACCAACTGCAATACCTATAGGCTCATCTCCTACTGCATAGGTAGTTTGTGCACCAAATGTACCATCGCCATTTCCAAGCAGAATTGAGACAGTGCTAGCTAATTCATTTGTTACTGCCAGATCTAGTTTGCCGTCGCCGTTAAAGTCAGCAACTGCGACGTATACAGGAGTATTTCCTACTGCAAAATTAGTTGGTGCACCAAACGTACCATCTCCATTTCCAAGCAGAATGGAGACATTGTTAGAGACATTGTTAACTACTGCAAGATCTAGTTTTCCGTCACCGTTAAAGTCACCAGATGCAACATGAATAGGAGTATTTCCTACTGCAAAATTAGTTGGTGCACCAAACGTACCATCTCTATTTCCAAGCAGAATGGAGACATTGTTAGAGCCAAGGTTTGCTACTGCAAGATCAAGAGCATCTACTGTGGCGGCTGGACAGTTTTGTACAACTGATTTTTCAATAGATCCTAAAAAGTTTGGAGTATTGTTATTACCATCATTGGTAAGTTGGCTTGTGTCACTCACAAGACCATATGCATCATCAAATGGATAGAATTTAGCTAGAGGTCCTGCATCAAGAGCTCTTAGTTGGAAGAGTGAGATAAAAGCAGGGAATTGACCGCCAAATTGTGAAGTTCGTGTTATGTTTATCATATTTGAGACATCCGTGGGGGTAACATTTTGAGTTACAAATACAAAATTTCCCAAATATGGCAGTTTTGGACCAGCTGCCATCTCAGCTATTCCCCATCTGCCAGCAAAAGTGAATGTGCTCTGTGAATAGGTAAATTGATCTTTTACAAGTGTCATTGCATTCTGAAAACCTATTACTACATTCTGTAACCCTAGTGACCATTGATCAGGGTAAATGTCAAAACTCATTATTCCCAGATTGTTAATTAATTTTTGTCCAATCACGTGGTCGCTAGCAAGTAGATTTCTATAAGGTTCATATGTAAAATTAAGTGCAGATAGATCTGTTTGATAAACATTTATCACAGTAGGTCTTGTAGGATCAAGACTCTTTGCAGTTCCCAACCAGAATTGAGTTGCATCAGCAGTTGTACGCCAGTCTGAATAAAAGATATTGCCTATTGGAAATGAAAATTTTTTGTTAGTCAATACTGGATGCATGTTTGGTTCGTTATCTATCTGCCAATATACAACCCTATTATGCTCTGTATTATTGGCTGTGATGTGGCTCATCGTGTGAGCTATAAAATCATTGGCAGCATTCTTGTACAAAAATTCAGCAAATGTCCTATCGGTTCCTTGAATTTTGCCTTTTACGGCTATGTCATGGGGTGGATCCTGTACGCTAAGAATCACAAAAACATTACCAGATGGAAGTTTACTGAAATAATTATCAATTACATGATCATTGTAATTAGGGAGCCAAGTTTTCCCATCGCTTGCGAACTGACCAGAGTCAACAACTCTCCAACGAATATCATCTCGTATTATCAACGGATTATTAGGATTTACACTAAGAGCAGTGTTTGCTACAGAAATGTCATTTGTTATTTTCGATTGTGTATATTTTTCAAAACCATAAGATATACCATAATTCGTACATTGATTCTGTGGTGTTGTAGTGCCTACGACAGCTGAGACTTCTGGAATAGAAGAGGATTTGGTTGGAAACAGAATCTTAGTAAGCATATCTAACGGATTAAAAGAAATTGGAATCGAGTTTTGAGAATTAGGCGGTACAACGAATGAGATTGGCAATACACTACCACTCGGAAATACATCATAGTACGTTTGGAGTGGGACTTGAGTTCCGTTAGTGAAGGTAAAGTAAACTGCAACATCACTGGTATTATTAAAGAATGGTGAATATGATGGGGTTTGTACGTATTCATATGTGCCATTAGAAACAGGTACTGT
>JABDDN010000016.1 GCA_013287585.1 Nitrososphaerota archaeon | reverse complement strand
GTGATTCGCCTGGTTTTCTTTTTTCTAGCCTTTGTCAACTATATGACTTCATTTGAATTTTGTAAAAAGGGGAGTTGGTTGAATCAGATTCGCTTGTGTGTGATGAATAATTAGGTAATAAAAGATAACTATCAGTTCAAAAATCCATAAGGGCTCGAATCCATTAATTTAGAATTCGAGTCTTACAGGACTCATACATATGGGAAATCCGAGTCTGTTCTTTTTTGGTACAATCTTCATCTTATATATCCTGCATGCTTTGATTTTGATGGGATGGTTTCTGTGAATATTCCTAAAATTGATAAACCATATGAGCCGATTATGACCAGTCTGACCATTGCACTCATAATGACATTTGTCACTACTTTTGTTGGTATTTCGGTAAACTTTGGTTTTACATATGACTTTTTCTTAAGATTTGTGAGAACTTGGGTAATTACATTTAGTTTTGGATTTCCAGTCCTTTTTTTTATAATTCCGCGTGTTAGACGATTGATGAACAGAAAGTCACCCTAGATCAATTTGCAAGGCCTGGTTCGCTCTAACTAGTGTTAGATTCCATATTGTTTGTTGAATACTAAATTTTTGGGTTCGGACCTGTGAGAGTCTGATACAGATCAATTCCAAAGTTATGAATGAGTACATCTAAATCTTTTTGAATAATTCCAAAGAAGATGAGAAGATTTAAGATTGGAACTTAAGACCAAAAACGACTAGTATTTTGGTGACAGCCCCAATCGATATGATTTTTCAGTAATAGTATTTACATCATGCTCATAAATCACACGTTTACTTTTTAAATAAATTTTGTAATAATCTTCTGTCAATTAAAATAAAAAATTGGGAATATCTCTTATACGTGAAAACTCTACATCTACGAAAGTAGAAAATGATCGACAGATCTATAAATGAGGATCTAGGAATTTGAAATGATATGAAGGAATTTCAACATTGGTGGAAGGGTTTGGTAAAAGAACTTGAAGAAGACATCGAAGATATAAAAACTGAAATTTAGTATAATTTTCCTTGTTTTACACAAAGTGGGTAGAAAATTATTTCATTAAAATGGATCCTTTCATAGTCATTCAAGAACTTTGTTGCTCAATACATTATAATTACTTGGCAGAATCTTGTTTTGAAGATGAGCAAAACTGTACAATCGGACAGAACAAAAATCTTGTCGCTTGCTTGTGTAGCAGCTGTCACAACCGTAATTGCAGGAATACTCCATATATTCTTGGTACCTCATTCCATGTCAGACGAACAAGGACAAGGTATACTGTTTCTTGTAGGTGGAATATTGCAAGTATTCTGGGCAGTACCTGTCATCAAGGGATGGAATAAGATATGGCAGTATGTTGGAATTGGTGGAACTGCAATCTTGGTAATACTATGGTTTTCTACGCATGTACATGGTCTTACTCAAGGCAGAGGACTTGGCGGAATGACGCTTCCTTTAGAGATTGCTCAACTTATATTCATAGGATTGTGCATAGCATTACTTAAGATAAGACCAACGGTACAAAAAGGCAATACTACATTATAGATTCATTTTCTGACAAATCATAACGAAACAACAAAATAAAATAATCTTCTGTTTTTATACAAACCATTTTTCACTTTTTGCTGTCTACACGTAAAAAGTTTTAACATGCAAGAAACACCATGATTTGTTGAGCACCGCACATTCCCCAATGCAAGAATCTCTTGACGATCTTTCAAAAAAATGGGAGATACCTCATGAGATTTATGATTTACATATGGGAAAACGAGATGACTTGACGGAAAAAATAATTCAGGTTGGTGAAGTTCGTTTCCACATCCCATTTTTGGAAAAATCACAGCTTTATGTCCTTTGGAAATGTCTCTGGCCAGACTGCCACAATTGCTGTGAGAGACCAATAAGGCTGCCTATGACTGAAGACGATGTAGAACTAATGACAAAAAAGCTAGGTTACAAAACCAAGTCTGATTTTATCAAAAACGAAACAAACGTGATAACATTTGATGACAAAATGAACAATGACATGCTGATAACTCATACAATGCTGTCTATGAAAAGGAAAAAGGATGAAACCAAAGATGATGACGGGAAAAAAATTCCATGCAGGTTTTTGACTTCGGGTAGTTGCGGTATCCACCCAGACAAACCTGGTGTTTGCTGGATGTATCCATTCCTCCCATGGCGGGTGCCTGTTGATAAATGGTGGAAGGTGGAATATCATGCAAAGTTTGTATTTACAGGTGACTGTCCAGGATTTTATCTTGAAAAATCACTTGATCCCATAATGCCAACGTTGCAAGATTATTCAAAAAAGATATACGATTATCTAATTTCCTGTCACAGGGCTGAGAGAAATAACTACATATCTACATCAAAGATTATCAAATATCGTTTTCTCTGTGATGTTAAATCAGCGGTGGACACGAATAAAAAATAATTCAAATTATTTCTCAATAAAACCATGTCTTCTTGGAATATAATTAAAAATTTTATAATGTTGTAACATATATAAGAAAAAATGTATTACCTGAAAAATAATAGCACAAAAAATGATGATATGGCAAGAATATATGAAATACTTTTATAGTATTACTTTTAGTAAGATATTTCATGGGTGTGCCTGAGGACGAACCTACTGGTGATACACAAGACGCAATTATTGACATAAACGAACCAATATCCAGATCAGATTTCTTAAAGAAGGTGGTTGCTGGAGGAGTTATTTCAGCAGTTGCAATAACAGGAATTGGAGGAGTGCAAAAGGTTTTTGGAGAAAAAGATCCAGGCAAACATACAGACTCTGGCGATAATTCTGACATTGCACGTCTAATACAAAAGGTAAATCAACTAAGCAAACAACTCGGTGATCTTCAAGGACAATTTGCAGATGTCATATCGGGAAAGATGAATGTTCCAGAGATGGCAGTTATAAAACTGACAGTTCCTGAAAATGGTTTTCTGAAAATGAACGGTGATTCTACATTTCACAAGCTATCCGTTCCTGATACTGGTTTCCTAAAAATAGAAGGTGATACCGCATTTCTAAAACTAACAGTTCCTGAAAATGGTTTCCTGAAAATGAATGGTGATTCTACATTTCTAAAGCTAGATGTTCCTGAAAATGGTTTCCTAAAAATAGAAGGTGATACCGCATTTCTAAAACTAACAGTTCCTGAAAATGGTTTCCTGAAAATGAATGGTGATGCTACATTTCTAAAGCTAGATGTTCCTGAAAATGGTTTCCTGAAAATAGAAGGTGATACCGCATTTCTAAAACTAACAGTTCCTGAAAATGGTTTCCTGAAAGTAAACGGCGATGCATCATTTCTAAAGCTAGATGCCACAGATATTGTAGCACAAAAGATCGTGGCTGGATCTATCACTACAGGAAACCCCAATACTACCGTAGGTTAGTAAGCAACCTTCATTTCATAGATCATTGTTGTTAAAAATTCTAGTCTAAGTTTCTTTATCCTTGAGGTCTTTGAGTTCTTTGTCTGATTCTATTTTGCCCTTTTCAAACTCTCCTTTTGCTTTGCCAAAGGTGCGAGCAAGTTCTGGTATTTTTTTTGCGCCAATGATAATTACCACTATTGCTATTACAATAACGATGACGCTTTCATAGGCCATGGTACAATAATTGATGCTCGAAGATTTAAGCTTGTTTATAATTCAGAAATTCAAAAATCATGAATGAATCATGCCTATTTCAATAAATTATCTTAATTAATTTTTCATTATTTTCCAACTGTGGAAAGATCATATTTTTATAAATCAGACATGTTTTCATAGTGGGTTTGGGATTGAATCGTTCATCATTTGTTATGGTTATTTTTGGAATTACAGTAATTACTTTAATTGGATTTTCAAGTCATGATGCTTTTGCTGCAACTAATACATTATCTGATGGCACAACATGTGCAGCAGCTCCATTTTTAGGCTCTTGGGATGCTTCTACTTCAACATGTACAGTATCTAGTTTTAGTATCAATTCTGGAGATTCTGTAGTGATTGATTCTGGTATCACTCTTGACCTCAGTGGCGATATTGGCAACAGCGCCTTTAGCACCCCCGATGCTACCATTACAAACAACGGCATCATTAACATCATCAGTGGTGGCAGCATCGGCTTTTTCATCGACATTACCAACACTGGTACAATTAACAACGCTGGTCACATTTCCAACGACCTGACCATTACCAACAGTGGAACCATTACCAACACCGGCACAGTTTTTGATGCAGGACGCGCCATCATCAACAGCGGCACCATTACAAACACCGGTACCATGACACTTGATGTCCCAATTACTAATAGTGGCACGATTATCAACTCTGGTACCATTAAGGTAGACGATGGTACCATGGATAACTCTGGAGGTACTATAACCAACAATTCTGGCGGCACAATCAATTTTTGTTGCACCACTCACAACTCTGGTACCATCACCAACAATTCTGGCGGTACCATCAACCATGGTACCATTAACAACGATTGTGGTGGCATCTTTACTAATCTGGGAACATACACCGGTGGTTTGGTGAACATTTGTCCTTTAGCAACAACTACTGTACCATCAGCTACAGGAAATGGTCCTGTCACATTTTCAACAAGTGCGGGTCACTTTAGCACATCATCTGCCATATCACAGTCAAGTCTATCCATTCCACCTCCGCCTGGCTCTTACCCATTTGGTTTCTTTTCTTGGACAATTATAGGCTTGACTCCAGGTCAAACAACAACAGTAACAATGACTTATCCAGGTAATCCTGGAACTGTGTATGAAAAATTAATCAATGGTGTTTGGGTTACAGTACCAGCTGCTGTCACACCAAATGGTGATGGTACCTTTACTGTGACTCTTACCCTTACAGATGGTGGAACAGGTGATGCAGATCAAACAGTTAATAGTCAAATATCGGACCCAGGCGGAATGGGCACATTCAATTCTACATCAATTCCAGAATTTCCATTTTCATTTAGCTTGGTAATTATTTTTGTTGCAGTAACAGCAGTGTATCTTGGTATCAGACAAAAGATGATACCAGGCTTCAAGAGTTTTTAGCTACAAGGAATAATTCTTAAAATAAAAAAGTTGTAAGGGGTTTTGACGCGAACCTTACAGGATTAGAACCAATACAATTTGTAAGCAATCCATAAACGTGATAACAGTACCATCTCTCATACGTGAAAACGCTGCATCTATCCATAATTGTAATTCTTGCTACAAGTCTTGTTATTGGTAGCACTGCTGCCTTTGCTGATGTCACAAACAATGTAGAGATTCAAAATATCCTAGTGCAACCGCCTACAATCAAAGTTGGGGACACATTCACAGTCAATGCAACTCTAGTAAACAATTCTACAAATCAGATATTACTCCAGCATGGCGTTTGCAATGGACCGTTTTCCATACTCTTTGATAATCATGTTACAGTTAACCAAAACCAAATAATGTGTCCAATGATTGCCATGTTGCAAAAGATAGATCCTGGTGAAAAAATTACAATAACTAGTCCTGGTTCAGCTCTTACCTATATGGCAACAGCAGCTGGAACTGCAAATGCAACTATAACAATTCCATATTCCATGAGAAATCAAACAGGCCAAAACCAATCCGAAACTGAAAAAACCATTTCAAAATCATTCTCCTTTACTATATCTGATAACAATACAAGAACCAAAACAGTAAATGAAAGCATATTGTCTCCACTAATGCAATTCAAATCAGGAATTGCAGCACAAAATGTAACATGCAAAAAAGGTCTCCAGCTAGTCATCAAAGCCAAAGACAACTCTCCAGCATGCGTACAATCCTCTACTGCTGCAAAACTTGTAAGACTTGGCTGGGCAAAAATCCAAGAAAATACTGGAGTTCTTGTAACACTTGCTGAAGGCCAAAGAGAAGGCCCATTACTTGTGCAAAAGATCTTCCCAGATAATATTCAGGGCTTGGATTTTCGAGAATATCCTCTTGCAACAAATGTTGGTTACCCAATAACTTTGCACATTGGAGATAGTGCAAGCAATGGCTGTACTGTTGAGCTAACGCTTGTCAAGATTAGTAATGGTGCTGCCACATTTCTTAAAAAAGAATATCAAAATAGACCATGTCCTATTTGTCTTTCTGAAAACACTGTAATTGATACGCCAAACGGTCCTGTCAATGTCAAGGAGCTAAAGGTTGGAATGACTGTGTTGACACAAAATAGTTCCGGTCACAAGCAAACTGGAATCATATTAAAGACAGGAAGAACACTGGTTCCTCAAAATCATACTATGGTTCATGTAGTTTTAGATGATAAAAGAGAATTGTACGTCTCTCCAAATCATCCAACAGCAGATGGCAGACTCTTTGGAGATTTATTGGTAGGAGATACACTTGATGGCTCTAAAATAAAAAGTGCAGACCAAGTGCCATACAATGGAACTTATACATATGACATATTACCGTCTGGTCAGACTGGATTTTACTGGGCAGATGGAATTCTGGTTGCAAGTACACTCAAATGAATACTCTCACTAGCTTTTACGAAAAATGGGATCAATATAGTCCATAAAATCATATATTAAAATAAAAAAAATTGGATCTACTGAGTTCCAGTTGATGGAGCTGTAGTAGATGGTGTTGTGGTGGATGGCTGTTGTGATTTCCATGCATTGCCTCCCATGTGGTGTCCACGCATTCCGTGTTCACCGCCAAGAAGTTGACCTAGTTGCATTGGATGGCCTTGAGAAGTGTTTAACACTTTGCCATTTCCTGCGTCTACTATTACAGAGTAGATGTTTGTACCATCAAACACTCTAAAGCTGTAGACGACAGATCCTTGGATCACTGTCAAGCTTCCTCCTATCACCTGTCCATTAGTTACAGCGCCTGCAGCAGTGTTTGCAGCATCGGTGAACTTTGTATGAACATTAGACAAAAGTAGCTGTTGAAGATTAACAGATCCTTGTATCTGTGGAGGTGTTGTAGGGGAAGTTGTCCCTGAAGTTGTTCCAGCAGTTTGTGCATATGCTAATGTTGTTCCAACTGTAGCAATTATTGCTACACCTAGAATCATTGCAAGCAACTTTGTATTGCTGTTTAGACTTTTTGTGTTCATTTCATCATTGCTACTACAGTTCATTAATAAAGAATTGTGACACATTGTTCACTAACATGGTTCACTGACCACTTGGCATCATTTTATTTTTCAGGCGTAGAATATTTGATTTTTCTTCAGTGGGTCCAAAATAAGATCGAGCTTTTTACATACACCTATTAGTAACAAACTCCCCTAGAATCGATGTCAGAAGTTATTGCAAAAAATGAATTCAGTCTTTTTTACGACAAATCAATATTAGAAGACGGAGTGGAGTTTATCGGATTAATTAACAAACAGGGTAAGATGGAAACTACCCTCTTTGAAAATGAAATCTACCTGACAAAGGAAAGAAAAGAGATGTTTTCGATGGAACTTAGGTTGCAAAGCTCCATGCAAAGCGATTTTGATTCCGAGTTTGGACCTGTTAGTTATACCGTGACAGAGAGAGAAAAATCAAAGTTTGTTTCAATACTGAATTTTCCATATATTGTATTAGCTATAATGAAAAAAAATATAGACCATATTGCAGTGATTAACAAAATTAAGACAGCGATACAAAATTTTGAAAATATTAACAAAGAATTGTCTGGTCCAAAAACCGCCTTTTAATTGTTGTAATTTTCAGAATAAATTAAAACACAGATTAATTTTTCGATAAAGTGGGCTAAGTAAGATCATGATGGTATCAGTCTCATCGGACCAGTTGGAATTTTTTCCGCATTGATTATATGGCAAGCTTTTGAACTCGGCCTATTTTTCCATCATCTAATTGTACCTTGATTCCATGAGGGTGAAAATTACTTGACGTAAGAATCCTCTTAACTATGCCCTTTGTCAGGACACCAGAACGTTGGTCATACTTTTGTATTATAAATACACTAGAGCCAATTTTTATTGTATCTCGTAAAGGTGGTGTGTCCACTTTACTTTGGTGGAATAGTACATCTTAATACTGTTTGATTTTGATTTAATCGATCTCTACCTAAAATGGGCCTAGTGACATTATTTTTCGTTATTGAATTTTGTCCTTCAAGCCTTCCTGAATTTTTATGGCAGTAGTTGGACAAACAGTCTCACATGCTAAACAATAGATGCAAGACTTTTCTGCAAAAGGATCAGACTTGTCATATTCGTTTAGATTGTTGCCAGGACCATTGGAAGTTGGACCTTCTTCTGGTTTGAGATTCCAACCAAAAACTAGAACTGGACATGCACTTATGCATGCACCATCTGCAATACACAGATCAAAATCAACTGCGACATTTGTCCCATGAATTCCTAGATAGCCCTTTTCAGAGATATGTTTCTCAATTAGTTCTTTATCATGTGAATTTATGCCAGTAAAGTCAAGTTCTCTCTCAACGCCCTCACCCCAAACATAATGCTTATCATCTGATACCTGATTGCTATGTTCTGTTTTTTTGGGTAGCTTTCTGTAAAAGTCGTGATCTATAGGCATGTCAGAAATTAGTCGAAATAGAATTTAATACTATCCCTAATTATCTAGATGTTGAAAAGTTCTTTTGCGTTCTGATACATCAACTCGTCTCGGTATTTCTGCTTTAACTTTAATTTTGCAACAAAACTAAGGTATGAATCCATGTCTGAGATTGGCCAATCTGTTCCGTACAGGAGATAACGCGGCTCGCCAGCGTAATTGATCAATTCCGCAACCTTTTCTATCATTCTCATTTCAAAGATATGGTCGAATTTGCCTACTGCCAAGCCTGACATGTCAGCATAAACATTATCGTTCTTGTATACCACTTCCTGGCAATCTTCTATCCAAGGGTTTCCCAAGTGACACATGACAATCTTGAGTTCAGGATTGTCTACTGCTACTTCATCGATGTGAATCGGGTGTGAAAACTTTAGCTTGCCTTGTCCAGAAAATGTGTCACCAGTGTGGATCATGACAGGAACTCCAAACTCTACACATGTGTCATAGACTTTTTGATATTTGGTATCATATGGATAATAGTGCTCATAACCACAGTAAAGCTTGAGTCCTTTTATCGAGCCGTCCTTTATCCACTCTCTATATTGTTTCAAATCATCTTCGGTGTGATTGTTTATGCTATATCCTGCAACAATTCCAAGGTTATCATATTTTTCTGTGGCACTAATCAATTGTTGTGTGGATGGTCTTTGCTCATTTACCTGATATGATGACAGAACAAGGGAATAGTCTACGTTATGACTTGACATGGTTTCAATTAACTTTTTTACTCTGTCATCAAGTGAGGAAATCTTTCCTAACAATTCGTACTGGTTTAGATGTGTATGGCAGTCTATTATCAATTATGTCACTTGCCTATAGTGTGGATTTGTTAACTCGATAAAAGTTGCATAATTTAATGAGCGACTGTCCTTGAGATAGTTTGGTAAAATCTTGATGAACTTGAATCCATTTTTTATCTGAAAGCAAAGAACTGGTTCCTTTATCTCGTCAGAAATAACTTTTTTAACATATTCTTCTGGTGATATTTTTTGAGCAAAATCACAATAGTTGAACAATCTTCCACCTGCAATTATTCTTCTTAGGTTTAATTTAATGCAGAGGTTCTTTCTTGCATCATAAAGCTTTGTTGCAATTCCATACCTACGATTGTCAGGATGTGTGGATACATCAGCAGCATAAAGACTATCGCCTTTAGGATCATGGTTTTCAAAATTAGGACCACCACACACCTCCATCCATGTGTGTTCCTTGTATTCTGGTTCAAGCTGAACTATTAGACTGCTAATCGAGCCAACAATTTTTCCATCATATTCTGCACAAAATTGACCCTCAGGAAAAACGCGCAGGTGGCTTTCCAAATTACGTGGCTTCCAAATTGCTCCCTCTACTGCCATGAGCGGAAAGGAAACCTTTTGCAACTCGACAATATTTGGAATGTCTTCAAAAGTAGTGTTTCGTATCTTTACCTTTGTTTTGTCGCCAGCCATTTGTAATAATAGGGAGCCAGATAATATGAACGTGGTAGCAAAAATATTCTGAAACTAATCTGACTAGTTTCGTATTTATGCCAGAGTTACTAGCGGCAAGGTCATAACAGAACGAACTGTCTTCATACCTCGTATCTCTTTGTTAATTAATTCCGCTAATTCTGTTCCATTCATTCCTTCAAACTTGACTATGATATCATATTGTCCTATAGTTTGTTGAATCTCCCTGAATGGCTTGAGAGTTGATATCTTTTCCAAAATTGATCCTTCCTCTCCTACATCACATGTAATTAGAACAAAGGTTGTGTTCAATGTATGGTTTCTTATCTTTTCGTTGTGATCAAAATTTTTTGTAACTTTCTCTTGACTCATGCTATAATTCCTCTGCTTGTATAATGCCATCATCTCTAATAAAGCGGTATAATGTATAATTTGTAGCTGTAAATGATCTAACGTGCCTATTTCGGTAGTAGTATCTTAAGTAGAATGACGACGTATGAATATCAGCGATAAAAATGATGAAGAATTTTTTCAAAGCCATGTGGAAAGCCAAACATGAGGAATCTAAAGAAAAACGCCAAGCTGAACAGGAAGAAATGAAAGAAGAGACTCATGAGTTAGAGCAAGTCGATCAAGATGCACAAGAAGAGATTAGGGAAACAGAAAATGAAGAATGATTGTTCTATAACGATATAAAAAAGCCAGTTAGGTCTTAACAATAAAACTAAAACTTATTATCGTAATACTTGTAATAATGTAAGATGCCACGAATTGTTCACTTTGATGTACCAGCAGATGATCCTGCACGGGCACAGAAATTCTATAGCGAGATCTTTGGATGGAAGTTTGACAAGTGGAATGGCCCAATGGAATATTGGATGACAATAACAGGAGACGACAAGCAACCAGGAATCAACGGTGGACTATCTAAGAGGATGCCTGGCCAATCTGGCATAACAAATACCATTGATGTATCATCTGTAGATGAATATTCAAAAAAGATCCAATCAAAAGGTGGAAAGGTAATTGCACCAAAAATGGCAATTCCAACAGTAGGATATTTTGCCCAATGCATGGACACGGAAGGAAACATATTTGGCATAATTGAATTTGATAAAAACGCAAAGTAACGTCTCTTGTGTTTTATGAAACAAAATATGCTTACATAAACAATTAAATAATTGTTTAATTATTACATCATAGTGGGCTCACCTTGGAAAGCAATAGCCGATGACAGCAGAAGAGAGATCCTATTGCTGCTTCGCAAAAGGCAAATGACTCCTGGCCAATTGGCAGAACACTTTCAGTTTACGCCTCCGGCTCTGTCAACACACCTGCGTATACTACGAGAGGCTGATCTTATTACTGAAAAAAAACTAGGCAAGAACAGATACTATTCATTAGATGGAAAAAAATCACTTGAAATTATCAACTTTTTTGAAAAAATGTGGGGATACAACCTAGACTCATTAAAAGAATACGTAGAAAACAAGGAGAGAAAAAGAAAGTGACTGGAAATGAAATAAGAAAAACAATAGAGATTGATGCCTCACCAGAGATTGTCTTCAAAGCATTAACAAATATTGATGAACTTACACAGTGGTTTCCCGACCATGTAATACTTGAACCTAAAGTTGGTGGAAAATTCAAGTTTTCATTTTACAAGGATTCTAAAAAAAGCGGAAGCAAAGCAAAGGAACATCGTATGGACTTTTTCCCAGAAGGAAAAGTTCTTGAATTTATGCCAAACAAAAAAGTTTCATACACATGGCAACACAAGGCTGTTCCAGACTTTCCAGAAACTATTGTAACATGGGAATTGGAACCTATTGGAAAAAATAAAACACGAGTAAAATTAACTCATTCTGGATTTACGGGAAAAGAAGGAGACATGTACAAAGAACATAACGAAGGCTGGTCGCACTACATCAATGAATTAATTTTATACTGTAAGGAGAAGAGAAACAAATGACTGAAATATTAAAAGGACACAAGATCGTTTCCGAGAAAGAGTGGATAGAAGCGCGTAAGCAATTCCTTATCAAAGAGAAAGAGTTTACACGCTTGCGCGATCAACTCAATCAGGAGCGACGTGATCTGCCGTGGAAGGCTGTTAATAAAGAGTATATTTTCAATGGACCAAATGGGAAACAAACTCTGCCTGAACTTTTTGACGGAAGAAGCCAGCTGATAGTCTATCATTTCATGTTTGACCCAAAATGGGAGGGAGGGTGCCCACACTGCTCCTTCTGGGCAGACAATTTCAATGGAATCATTACACATCTGAACCAACGTGATGTGACCATGATCGCCGTGTCTCGTGCACCATACAGCAAGTTAGCTGCATACAAAAAACGGATGGGATGGGATTTCAAGTGGGTTTCATCATACGATACAGATTTCAATTTCGATCATCACGTGTCTTTTACGCCAGAAGAGTTGGCCAAGAAAAAAGCATTCTACAATTTCACAATACAAGATTCGCTGGACTCAGAGCGAGAGGGAGTCAGTGTATTTTACAAGGATCCAACTGGTAACGTGTTTCACACCTATTCAACTTATGCGCGCGGCATTGACATTGTGAATACAGCCTACAACTACCTTGACATGGCACCCAAGGGCCGAGATGAGTCTGGTCAGGGACAATTCTGGGTGCGCCGCCATGATGAATACAGCAGCTAGAATCTACAAAATAAAAATTAATTAAAAAATAATGCTTCCATGCCTATTTGTAATTGATTTTAAAGATTAAATGCAAATTATTCTATTTGTGAATAAATTACAATTTGACATCTTTTGATAAATTATCTTTTCATCAAAACTTGGCATTTTTATAATCAAAGTCTTTCTGCCAAGCACCTGAACCGTCTGGATATTGGATTACAAAGTAACATTTTTTATTTTTACAAAGTTTGTTTCCTGATTCTGGAGTTACTATTACAAGGTTGTGTCTATTGTCTTTAACCGAACCAGGACACTCTTGGTTTGAAACTATCCAGTCTTTTTCAATTTTTGTACTAAGCTGCATTATAAGTTTGGTCATACAACTCAAAATCTCCTGTAAGTAATGCTATTTCCCATGGTTCTAATGTCACTGTTAGTCTATTGTTGTTAAAGCTATTAAGCCGCGCTTACACTTGTGTACGGTTCACTTACAAATTTGTCAGTATTGTTGATCGGTCTAATGTTTGAAACTTGGAGATATGTCAATAAAACTTACAAATGTGTAAGCGCAGCTTATTAATTTGAGTAGTACTAATAGAATATAGTAGAGTAGTGTGAGTTTGCACATCTTTGATGTAAAGTCAGAGAAAGACTGGTTTGACTACCCAGCTCTCATAAAAAATATTGTCCATACTAAAGCGTTAAGAAGAAATTAATTTCTACACTTAATTTTGCAACAAGAAAAATAACAACAAAAAATAAACAAAATAAAAATTAAAGAAAGGTGTTTTGTAGCAAGTCTTACAGAATTTGAATCTCATTGGATTTGGGCTAGGTACAGAAATATTAAAAACAAAATTGTTTCCAAAAATGGAATTCATTCTGATATGTAAAGAATACGGATCATCTTTATATAATTATGAAAAAATTAGATCCTTTAATGAGGACATCTTTTGTCATTATAGCTGCGTTATTGGGATTAATCTTAGTAGGAAGTTCAAACTCTTTTTCTACAGCAAGCGCGTCTGGCTCTGATCCAATCTATATGAAAATCCCAGGTATAGACGGAGATGTAGCTGCAGTAGGGCATGAAAAAGAAATTGAGCTTAACAGTTTCCAATTTGGTGTGTCAAATCCTGTAACCAGTAGTAGTGGCGGTGGAGGTGGAGCTGGCAAGGTAAGTATTAGCGACATTGCAATCACAAAAGTTATGGACAAGTCATCTCCTTTGTTATTTGGCAAG
Source organism: Nitrososphaerota archaeon (assembly GCA_013287585.1). GTDB lineage: Archaea > Thermoproteota > Nitrososphaeria > Nitrososphaerales > Nitrosopumilaceae > TA-20. Next base: position 16,186 of record JABDDN010000016.1, on the reverse strand, counting down.
ACCGTAACCGGTGCCCATATTCCACAAGTTGACATTTACTTTGTCAAAACTAGTGGTTCTGGAGGACTCCAAACATATGCCCATTATATTCTAAAACAAGTTACACTTTCATCATACAGTGTCTCCTCTGGCGGTGACCGACCATCTGAGAGCGTCAGTCTAAATTTTGCACAAATTCAATTTGAATTTTCTTCATCTAACCCTGATGGAACTTTAGGATCCCCAATCACTTCAGGCTGGGATATCGCACTAAACAAGGCACTCTAGTTTTAATTTACTAGATTTTTTATGAGATGATAAAAATGTACAATCTGTCTCATTTAACAAGGATGAGGCAAGTAGGGTTGATGCAATTTGATTAAGTATTTGCTTTCTGGTCTTGTTTTAGTAACTCTTTGTTTTACAACATATGATGCACAAGGAGCAATGTTTCTTAAGATAGACTCTATTCCAGGAAGTTCAACTGTTAGTGGACATGAAAATCAAATCGAGATTTCAAGTTTCCAATTTGGTGTGTCAAATTCTGGAATCAGCAGTAGTGGTGGAGCTGGTGCAGGTAAGGCAAATTTTAGCGACCTTCAAATCACAAAAGTTATGGACAAGTCATCTCCACCGTTCTTTTCACATGCACTAAATGGGCAGGTGTTGCCAAAAGCAGAAATTTTTCTGACAAAAGATAACAAAGGAAGTCAATTCACATTTGCTCATTACACATTACAAAATGTAAGAATTTCATCATATAGTGTATCATCAGGTGGTGACACACCATCTGAGAATCTAGGTCTAAACTATGGAAAACTTGTAACTGAGAATACTCCGCTAAATCCAGATGGAAGTACTGGTCAAACTGTCTTGTTTTGTTGGGATAATGTTGGAAACAAAGCATGTACTGTCGATACTGCAACTATTCTAACATCTAGTCCCAATCCATCCACATTTGGCCAGTCTGTAAAATTCACTGCAACTGTGAGCCCAGCTGTTCCTGATGGCGAGACGGTAACATTCTTTGATGGAACCACCATACTTGGAACAGGCACCACAACAGGTAGTGTTGCTACATTTTCTACATCATCATTACTTGTAGGATTGGATTTCAAGACAGCAACATATTCTGGTGATTCTAACTTTAATCCAAGTACCAGTCCACAACTGACACAAACTGTAAACAAGGCTTCCACCACAACTATTCTAATATCTAGTGCCAACCCCTCTGTATTTGGCCAGTCTGTAAAATTCACTGCAACTGTAAGCCCAGCTGTTCCTGATGGTGAGACAGTAACATTCCTTGATGGAACCACCATACTTGGAACAGGCACCACAACAGGTAGTGTTGCTACATTTTCTACATCATCATTACTTGTAGGATTGGATTTCAAGACAGCAACATATTCTGGTGATTCTAACTTTAATCCAAGTACCAGTCCACAACTGACACAAACTGTAAACAAGGCTTCCACCACAACTATTCTGATATCTAGTCTAAATCCGTCACTCTTTAGTCAGTCTGTAACATTTACTGGTTCAGTCAGTCCAGTATCTCCAGGAGCTGGAGCACCTGGTGGTACAATGATTTTCTTTGATGGTGCAACTCAGCTTGGCTCACCTGTTACACTAACTGGAAGTTCAGCTACATTTACCACATCATCATTACTAGGAGGAACTCATTCCATTACTGCAGCATACGAAGGTGATCCTGATTTTAACACTAGTACCAGTCCAGTATATCTCCTCCAAGTAAAACCAAACCCAACAGTTACACTGTCACCTCCATCTGGTACTGGACAGATAACATTTAACGCAAAAAGTGGAGGATTCATATCGCTTAATTCCATACTGCAATCAAACCTTTCGACACCTCCTCCAGCTGGAGGGTCATATCCTCTTGGCTTTTTCTCATGGTCAATTTCAGGATTTTTGCCACCAACATCTGGTACTGTAACAATCACATCTCCTACAACACTTGACAGTAATGCAAAATACTTTAAGCTGATTGGAGGCAATTGGGTAAGTGTTTCACCTGTAACAATCAGCGGAAATAAAATGACAATTACAATAATAGACAATGGTCCATTGGATAGCAATCCAGCATCTGGTGTGATCTCAGACCCGGGTACTATTGCTACCCCGACAAATGGTAGGGTAACAGGAGAAGGAAACATTGGAAAGGGCACTGACTTTTCATTTGAGGTGACGTCAGATATAGGCACTAAACATTACACAAAAGGTGATCTGGAATATCACGACAAGTCTGCAAAGATCACGTTAGGTGGCAATAAGGTTTCATTTCTTTCAGTTGACCCAACTATAACACAAGCAACATTTGTGGGAAGTGGAACCCTTGACAATCATAATAACGACAATAACAAGAATAACGACAATAACAAGAATAACGACAATAACAAAAATAACGATAATAACAAGAATGACGACAAATCAAACAGTGATGTTAATCACCGCGGCTATACATTTATCGCAAGTATAATCGATCCTGACAAGACAGGAGACCACGACACATTCTCAATTACAATAACTGATAGTTCTGGAAAGGTATTGTATCACAATTCTGGAAATGTAAAGGGACACATTGAGATACACAAGTTTGTAGATAAAGATGACAAGTCAGACAGTGGCAGTCATCATAATAATAACGACAAAAATAATAATAACGACAAAAATAATAATAACGACAAAAACAAAAAGTAAAATTTACTGCAAGTGCTTGTATGTTCATATTTTTACATACATCAAGTTAACTTTGTTAGTGAACAAAGCTACGCAATGTTTTATATGTTAAAAAAATATCGACCCGTAATGAATCCGACTGTAAAATACAGTGCATTTATTGCATCGTTAATTCTGGTGCTACCATATGCAGCATATGCAGACCAGGGATCTACCCAACATGCTTCCCAAAGTATGCAGATACAACTGTCTTCTCTAACATGTATCAATACATATGCCACAGGTTACCTCAACGATGTTGTAAGTGCAATAAACAATTCAACAATCACATCCACTCTAGCAAACACGGACATACCTAAACTTGGCACTGACTTTGGCGCTCTACAAGCAGATGCAACTGCTAACAACGTAGCTCAGTTCAAGACAGATGCGCAAAAATACAATGCCGATACAAGGACTGACAACCATGATGCAATGACTGCTATCAGAACTGCACATAGCAAGACCATTTACTCTACTTTAAAATCAGAGATTGGTCCTCTCCAGTCAACCGAAAAGAGTTGTCTTTATGCAACAAAACAACAACAAGCTCAGTACAAGATACAGATGTTTAACACATCGCTGTTACGTGTTCAGAACATGACAAACAAGCTTGGTTCACATGGCGCAAATACAACAGCACTCACTCAGACAATTAATCTTGCAAGCAGCAAGATTCAGGCATTTCAAACAGCGATAAACAATGCTCAGAACAGTACAGAGCTTAAAGCTGCATTGAATAGCTTTTGCTTATACAACGGATGCAAAACTGATAACAACTTCCACTTTGCAGCAAATACTGCAATCCAGGCAGATCAGGCAAAGCTAAATGTTCTTGCTGGAAAAAATACAACATCTTCATACCAAGGATTAGTTGGCCAAGCACAGACTGACATCAACAATGCACAGACTGCACTAAATCAAGTAGGGGCTAACCAGTATCAGGAAACGCAATCAAGTACTGTTTGGGGTGACATCAAGGCTGCATCAGACCTTATTCATCAACTACAACAAATAGTGAACCACAAACACCACTAGCCAAACCTTCCTTTCTTTTTTATTTTACAAGAACGGCCTTTTCAAATTCTAGGAATGCTTGAATCATTCTTAATGCATAACCGTTATTGTTAACTTGAAAAACGAGTTTGTACCTATTTATGACATACATACTCTATTTAAGAAAAAAATGTCTTTTGTATGTTGATACAATGCATAAAAAAATCATCGTTTTATCGAGAGATCACTTGGTAAGATGAAATGAAAGCAAATTCACTAAGGAAATCTGAAGAGATTTACTCTCGTTCCGAAAAAAAATACAGAGAACTCTATGAAAATTCACCAGCTCTGTATCGCACAATTGATGCACAAGGAATTATAATCGATTGTAATAAATCGTATGCAGAACGTTTGGGATATACAAAGGAGGAAGTTATAGGCAAGTCGATATTCATGCATTCATCTGATGATGATATTGACTCCATGAAAGAATCATTTGAAACATGGAAAAGGACAGGAAATGTTAAGAATAGAGAAGTTTGGTTCAAGACTAAGGATGGAACAACTTTTCCAACGCTTATTAGCGCAAACAATCTTTATGATGAAAACGGTATCTTGATTGGAAGTAACACCATTATCAAAGACATGTCAGAAACTTATGAAGCAAGAAAAAAAATAGAAAGTGAAGCTATAATGAGATTACAATTTGAGGAGATTAAAAAGATGGAGAAATTAAAGGATGAATTTGCTTCTATGATTACTCATGAACTGAAATCACCGCTTACTCCAATAATGGGTCGCTGTGAAATGCTAAAAGAACCAGGCTTACTTGGTGATCTTAACTCGCTTCAATTAGATTCAGTTAATAAAATTTATAAAAATGCTCGTAGATTGGAACGATTAGTTCGAGATGTGTTGGAATCCCAAAAGCTAGAAATGGGTCGCATGAAGTTTGATAAAGAAAAAATTGATGTGGCTGAATTTATGACAGAGATACATAAAGAATACTTGCCACTTATGAAAGAAAAACAAATTGATTTTGTAGATTCAACAGAAGAAAAATTGATTCTAACAAGTGATAAGGACAGAATTAGACAAGTAATAGATAACTTGGTTTTAAACGCTGCAGACTTCACCAACAAAAAAGAAGCAAAGATAGAGATTGGTGCAAGAAATGAAGATAATAAAGTTGTCTTTTACGTAAAAGATAACGGTACAGGCATTCCAAAAGAAATGCAACCAGATATGTTTAAAAAATTCTTTCAGGCTGATACCTCACTTACAAGAAAACATCCGGGGACAGGTCTTGGGCTGGTAGTTTGTAAAGGGATAGTAGAAGGTCTAGGGGGCAAAATATGGTTTGAGAGTCAATCAGAAATAGGTACGAGTTTCTATTTCACACTACCAAAAGAACTTGATTGAAGTTTAGATGATTCGTGAGATGTTTTAAAAGTGATTAGCAAATGATTTCTCTGAAACGAAGCTAATGTAAGTTTGATTTATTACATACTAATCCTTTATTTGTTAAGCTCAAAATATGAAATATGAAAATTAAACAAAACATTTGTGCAAGGGAGTTTATGACATGAAGGTTTTGTTGATTGATGACAATACAGAAATCACTGAAATGTTGTCACAATATCTAACACTAAAAAAATGTGATTGTACTATTATAAATAATGGAAGAGACGGACTAGATCAAATTTTGAGTAAAAAGCATGATGTTATAATATTAGATATAGCCATGCCAGATTTTAGCGGAATTGATTTAATAAATTCTCTTGAAAAAAAGGGTAAACTAAAAGAACATAAAATAATTGTGTTGACTGCATCCTCTGTTACTGACGAAGAATTGGCAAATATTCTAGACAAAGGGGTAGTTACGGCCTTGAAGAAACCAGTTGATCTAAATCGTCTTTTTGAAGTCGTTAGAATTTGTTCTCAACTCAAGGCACCATACAATGCCAAATGAGAATATTTGAACTTGAAAACCAGTTGTAGAAAAAAACTTATTTTGATTTTTTAAATTATGTTCGTAAAATTCAAAGTGTAGGTGTACACACTAAAACTGCTCTAGCCAACACCATAGGGCTTGAATCTTTTTTAAAATAATATTAGTAACAATCACGTCATCATTTTGTTGTTTACAAGAATTCTTGTTGCAATTGATGGATCAGAATCAGCAAAAAAGGCGTTTGAAGAATCAATTTACCTTGCACAAAAATGCAGTTCAAAATTAGATTTGGTGCATGTTGTATCATGTGAGTTGGGTGGTGATAGTGCTACAACGTTTGAGCTAATAGATGAGCTCAAAACTAAAGCTGAAAAAATGCTAGATGAATATAAAACTCTAGCTGCAAAAAATAATGTATCAATAGAAATAATGGTAATACAAGGCGATCCTGCCCAAGTAATAATTGAGCTTGCCAAAACCAAAAAACATGACTTGATTATTATGGGAACTCGTGGAAAGAGTGCTTTTCAAGAATTGCTAATTGGTAGCGTCTCACAAAAAGTAATGCATCATGCTAGTTGTCCCGTTATGGTGATTCGATAAAATTTCAAAAAATATTTCTTGATAAAAAAATGAAATTTTTACTAAAGTGGGTCTAAAATAAATCTAGTTTTATTCAGATCTATTTCTTACGTATGATTAGTTAGTTTTGTCCATCTGTAAATCTTAAGATTTGCCTTCTGCTATTACACAATCATGGCATAATCTTGGTTTTAAGGTTGCCAACTCTTTATGCTTCTTACAGCGCTTGCATATTTCTTTCATTGTACATATGCCTCATTCATGATAATCTATCAAGTTTCAATAAAATAAAGTTATTCAGATTTTTGCTGATCTCTACAAGTTGGCTAAACTTGAAATGCTTAAATCCTATCATATCATAACCTACTCGATGTCCTCAAAAACAATCGGAATAATTGTAGGATCTTTTGCATTATGTGTGATTGTCATAGGAATTGCAATGATGGCAGGAGCTGGATGGGAAACACCTGGTCAATATACTGGAACACATAATGCAGCAAATACAGTTACTGATTCAAAGAATTGCTATTCATTTCAGACAGGTTGTACGAACGGTAATAACGGGGCCATATCTACATCTGTTGCAAAGTCTGGCGCATCGCTAAGCGGTAACTACTACAATACACCGTAGCCTTTGAGCAATTTTACGTTGTAATGACTCGTTTCACCTTAGAGTCAAACATACTTTCAATTTTTTCTTTTTGAGAATTTGATGAGATTAGCATTCCAAGAGTGTTAAAATATGATTACAAGTATAATGATACGTTGGCAAATTGTTTATGTGTTGACTGTAAATGCACAGAAGATTCCATGTGCGATATTTGTCCTACAGGGGTGTGTTGTTGCATTTCAACTCCAGAAATAAAAAAATCTACATTTTTTTTCAACCAAGTCAAAAAATCATACCCTTCTGCTGTTGGGATTATAGTGCTGTGCATACTTTCATCCCAGATAGGACAAGGCATATCGTTTGTACTATTTGGTTATCATGATCTGTTTGGAATAATCATGTCGTATGCTCTTGGTTATGGTCTTGCAAGCATGACTACATTTTGTACTATTATGGGAAGATACAATTCAAAACAAGGCTTGGGTGCGTGCTGTTCTGCCTTAGAGCAAGGAAGTAATATCAGCTTTATTTCAAATCTTAAGAACACTTTTCGATATTGCGGTATTGGGATGAGAAAGATTCCGCATTTGTACGAGCTACCAAATCTAAAATATGTCATTAAGACTAGTCTTTACATTTTAGTTACTGCGGAAAGTGCATGCATACTTACAGCAGAAACAGTAAATCTTGCATTTTTTAGACAAGCAATGTGGCTATCAATGCCCCTAGGTTTGTTTGCTGCTGCTCTTGTAGTTACTATTATTGAAAGTTACAAAATGACTAGAACAAAAAAGTAAACCCTGAAGTTGAACATGAAGAATTTCTAGATAATCCTACACAATAGTATTCAGAATGCAAAATTTTAGTGCAAAGGGATAGTATTGTTTATTTATTGCTTTTTTGATCTATTGATACCATATGAAGAGTATTAATTTTAAACCGTATGTGCAATCAAAATTTCTTGCAAGCATAATTATGCTCTGTCTTGTGGGATTACTAGTTAATTTTTCATCCTCTTTTGTGTTTGCACAAAAAGATCAAATTGGTATAAATGCTGATGCTTCTGCAAAAATTAATTTAGGAAAGACAGAGATATCGTCAAACTCTACAACTCAAGCTAATGCTTCTGCAGAAAATTCAGGTGAAAATACAACAGGTGGATCTAATGAAAATTATCAATCACAAGGAAATTCTCAATCGCAAACAAATGCACAGGCAGAATATCATGAAAACTACAAATCATCTTATGGAAAAATGTCTGCAGATTCAGAAAATTCATTTACCGTTGAAACAGATAAGCATCTTTACAAACCGGGTGATGATGTAAAAATTGAAGGATCAGTTTGGTCTGGCTTGGTTACGGAACTTGGCGGTGCAAACCTAATTTCGATACAGGTGTTAGATAATAACGGCACTATAGTTAATGATGGAAAAGCTCAGGTAAGTGGAGATGGACAATACGGCACAGACTTTACTTTGCCTGACAATGCAATAACTGGTGCATATACAATAAATGCAAAAATTGATGTAAGTGCAGACTTGGTAGGTAGCTTGACACTAAAAACCCAGGCAAACCTACAATCTTCGGCAAAGTTTGTAGTTGTAAGTCCTAATGCATTTGCAGTAAAAGCAGAAGGAAAAGATTTTGATGTAAAGTTAGCAAGTAATTCTAATGTGAGCAATCTGCAATTTGATGAGCAAGCAAAAAAGATCTCTTTTACAGTCTCTGGTGAAACTGGCACAAAAGGAACAACAGACATCACCATTCCAAAATCATTACTAAGTGGTAACATTAGTGTGATGATAGACGGTCAGGTTATGTCACAAGCTGATGTCATTGAAACAGCTAATACACAAGATGAGACTACACTTGAAATCAACTATCATCATAGCACACACACAATTGAGATAGTAGGAACAAACGCAGTACCAGAATTTCCGACCACATTATTGGTTATGGCTGCAGCAGTTGGCTTGATTGTGATATTTGCTTCAAGGCAACACATTACAAAATATCTGTACAAATTTTAACCTCCGCTAAAACCTATCTCATAAACATTACGTAGCATAACTACACTTGGTTTATTTGAAAAATTCACATATTGCATTTGTTGCAAAAAGAAATCATTTTACTTATCGTTTCGATTGCTGTTTTTACATCTGTCTCAACCATGCCTGCATTTGCTAGTAATGCCCAAGTTTACATAACAAATGGTAATTCCACAAATGGTTGTCCATCTATCTCTCCATGTTTTCTTCCTTACCAAGTAACAGTTTCTGCAGGAGGTACCATTACTTGGACAAATCTTGACAACAAAACTCATACTGCTACAACAGGAACATCAAATTATGGACCGGTGGGAACCTTTGACAGCGGTATGATTGAACCAGGTAAATCATTTACACAATTTTTTGGTACCGTAGGAAAATATCCTTATTATGATAAAACCAATCCTTTGGCTACTGGGATCATTATAGTACAATCTGGTAAAGCTAATCATGCCGAGCTTGCATGGGTTAATGGCTCGTTAAACATTTCTGATCAATTTGGGAATACTACCTCCACAGTTTCAGGTAAATCTATTACAATAACAAAGGATGTTTACAATAGTGGCGGTATTGATGCCAGATCAATTATGTTTAGACTGAAAATAACAAACAGTACTAATCTTCTTGTATATGATAATTTTATCAATGCAAACATTGGTGCAAAACAAACCGTACCAATAAGTTTCAACTGGATGCCAACAAAACCTGGAAATTATCAACTGTTTTTTGATGCAGACCCTTCAAATACAATAGGTGATACCAATGAAAATAATGACATTGCCCATAATAGTTTGATGATTTTTAATACAACTAATTCTCAAATTGATAAGACTAAAATTAGTGATAACACTCCTGAATCTAACTACAACGCCACAATTGTACCAGAGTTTGGTCAATTAGCACCAATTATTCTTGCAGCATCAATAACGTCAATAATTATTCTTTCTTCAAAAAGAATAATCAACAGATAATTTTTGCAAGATACTAATAACGAGAAATAGATTACCAGTAACTAGGGAAATTGTCTTCAATAAAATGGCTTATTTTAGTTGGCGTGATTGCATCAGTTGTAATTCTGGCATTTACTATGGAAAACGTATTAAAATCAGGCGAAAAAAACTCTAATAGCTTATCTCAAAGCAATAATGAAAATCAAAATAACAATCCATACATAAAAGAATATTCTCTACCTGTTGGAACTTGGCCTAACGGTATATTGGTTGATAAAAATGGAATTATATGGATAGCAGGATCTAAAACTGATTCATTATTTAGATTTGATACAAACCAAGGAAAAATAATATCATATCCAATCAGAGATGAAAATTCACAAAATTATACAAAAAGTGGTTCATTTATGGTATGGACCATGTTGCAAGACAGTGATGGATTCATATGGTTCTCGCAGTTAGGAACAAACTCCATTTGGAAATTTGATCCTAATACTGATAAATTTACTGCTTTACACTCAGTAAGCTCTGCACCGTTTCAAATGAAATTAGATAAGGATGAAAACATTTGGTTTACTACTCTTACAAGTAACACAGTCGGTGTAATACAAAAAACTCAGAACAAAACTGAACCATACGTGATTTCTGAATTTAACACAGGAAATGACACTCAGCCAGCTGGATTGTTTTTAGAAAATAACGATTTATGGATTACTGAGATTGCCACACAAAAAATTGTGAAATATCATATCATATCTAATGGTGGCATTGTAACAAATATAGAAAAAATACTCGAAGTACCAACAGATGAAAAGATCTCACTTGGTTCTCCAACAGATCTTTTTGTACTAAATGACACTATTTGGTTAACTGAACATGGAACAAGCTTTATCACCGAATATCATATAGATTCTAAAAGTCTAACAAGATTTCCCACATCACAAAATGCATATCATGTCACTACTTTGCCTTTTTGGATACGAGAAATAAATGGCGGCAAAGAAATGTGGATAAATGAACATGAAGGCAATAAAATTGCCTTTTTTGATACGGTAAATAAAACTCTCACAGAGTATGAAATTCCTTCTCGTCCAGCAGATGGATATCTGGTATATCCACTAAATATTGCAGCAGATCCATTTGATGGCAACAAACTCTGGTTTTCTGAATGGAATACCGATAAATTTGGTGTAGTAAATAACACAATTCCACTTCCATTTGATATTCATTCTGAGATTAACAAAATAGTATTTAGTGATTCATCCAAACAACAAACGTTTGATATAGAAATTTCCAAAAACGGTCTTGTTAAAAATAACCTTGTATTTCTTAATGCATCAAGTTCCATACAATCAAATGCGGAGCTTGGAAATATGGATGTAAAGTTTTCTAATGATGTGATTGATCTAACAAAGATACATACAGTGCAGCTTTTATTGCAAAATAACTCTGTACTTCCAGGAAATTATACACTTGGAATTAGCGCATCTGATGGAATGGTGACAAAAACTATTTTTCTTGATCTGCAAATACTAAGATAATATAGTTTTATCATCGTACACATATTAATCGCTAAAGACTGCATTAATGGTAGATTACAAAATGAAAAATGTAATTGAAAAACAAGCCATTCCTATTCCTAAGGTAAAGGAAATTATGGAAATTGTTGAAAAACAAGCAATTCCTATCTCCAAGGTAAAGAAACTTTTACGAATTATTGAAAAACAAGCAGTTCCTATTCCAGAGGTAAAGGAAATTACTCGAATTATTGAGAAACAAACCATTCCTATTCAAGAGATCAAGGAAATTATTCGAATTGTTGAGAAACAAACCATTACTATTCAAGAGATCAAAGAAATTATTCGAATTATTGAAAAACAAACCATTCCTATTCCAGAGGTCAAAGAAATTATTCGAATTATTGAAAAACAAACCATTCCTATTATAGAGATAAAGGAAATTATGGAAATTGTTGAAAAACAAGCAATTCCTATCTCCAAGGTAAAGAAACTTTTACAAATTATTGAAAAACAAGCAGTTCCTATCTCCAAGGTAAAGAAACTTTTACAAATTGTTGAAAAACAAGTTATTTCTATTCCTAAGGTAAAGAAACTTTTACAAATTATTGAAAAACGAACCATTCCTATTCCAGAGGTAAAGGAAATTACTCGAATTATTGAAAAACAAACCATTCCTATTCAAGAGGTAAAGAAAATTATTCAAATTATTGAAAAACAAACCATTCCTATTCCAGGGGTAAAGAAAGTTTTGCAATTTATTGAAACGGCTAAGGCAATACCAAAAAAAGAATTCGAACCAAGCATGAAAGTTATACTGCGTATACTGAAAACCATGACAGAAAAAGGCTCTGAAGACAAGACCAGTTTATCACTTGATACCAATCTAAATTATGGAAGACTTCGAAAGCATATTGTTTGGCTAGAGAAAAAAGGTCTTGTTGAATCAATAATCAGTGATAAAAAAATCAATGTCATTTTGACACAACAAGGTAGAATATTTGTCACCATGTTTGTAACCTAGTTAGAATTTCGTTTATCTATAATTTCAAATTCATCTAAAATGACGATAAAAAACCGACAAAACGGAACGAAAGTGTCAAATTTTATCAGGATCAAACTTGGCAATTGAAAAAGGTCTGATTAATTCATAATTTCTGAATCAACCAAATGGAATCATCTATCAAACACTGTTGTCATTATATCCTATTCGCAAGTATTTTCTTTAGTTAAATCAGTTTTTATTTTTCAAAGAAACTAGCAGATATGATTTTATTTTTAAGTGCATAGTCTTTGATTTGGGACAATCGCAACTCTTCAATTATGAAATGAGTGTAATCGTTCCTATACAGTGGTAATTCTATCTGTTTCCCAGTTTCTTTTTCCTCAAAATATTCTGGCTCTGGTTCCCTGCCAAGTATGTCAATACAAAGTTGTCTTAGTTGATCAAGTTCAAATTTGTTTAATAGATTATCTTTAGCCGATAATTCCTGTTGGAAAATTCTGTCTTCTTCCTCGATCTCATTTTTTATTCTTTCAATCTCAATTTGATTCTGATTTTTCTCGCTATCTTTGTCATGACCAAAGAATTTCTTAAAACCCATTTAATTTAGGGATTTTTAACCTAAAATATAATTGTAAACATTACGAGTTTCTATTTGCGATTATTCCATTTTTCGTCTCATAAATATATACAAACAATGTTTAAAACATGAAAAATTGTTGTTGTATCATGAGTAGTGAAACTGGTCAACAATGGTCAGAATGGCTAGATTTTAATCAAGATGTTGCTAAATCTGTTCCTGAGACATCTGGAGTTTTTGTAATGCATACAGCAATGAAAATACAGTTTATTGGCAGTGCTCAGAACCTAAGAGTGTCACTTCTAGAATCATTAACAACAAAATGTTTAGAAAAAGCAAAGAGGTTTAGATATATGGTTACAGACTCACAGGAAAAAACCAAAGAACAACTCATTCAAGATTATACAAAAAAACATAATGGTAAATTGCCAGAATGCATGGAAATAAACTAATTTTTTAATTTTAATTTGACCACAAAGCTTACTTTATACAGTTTTGATCGTTTCTTATGAAGATGAATTGGAAATCTGGCAGTCATGTAGTGTTGTGGCTTGGTCTGATTGGAATAGGCGCTTTTTTATTTCTAAATTTGGATCTGGCACATCGTAAAAGAGAATTATATTTGATCTTTGGATTGGCAATGATTTTTATGATTAGTGGATGGGTAGGTGTATTTCGATTTTCGCGTATATGGAATATGATTAATTAAAATCTGATCAATGGTTTTGATTTTACTTAAATTTTAACCGCCTTTAGAACCGCAAGAGCAAAAACCGTATTCATCTATCCTGGACTTGCAAATGGGACACTTTTCTAGATATTCCACTTCCCATGGCTCTTTGCCAAAAAGTCTAAAATGATCATCAATTTCTATTGGGATGATTCGTTTTTTTGGCAATTGCTTCTTTACCATTGAATGATCTATTACATACTTGATAATTAATAATTGTACCAAATATGCTCTCATTAACCGCAGAAAATGCAGACTAGATAGAATGTATCTAGCTAGTTGACAAGCTCAAATATTTGAAAAAATCTAATCTATGTCAATAAAATCATCTGTTTCTTTTACGCCAATGAATTTTGCTTCACATTTAAAACACTGCCACACAAAATCATTTCCTCGCTTACCTTGGTACTGCATGGGTAAATTACATGCAGTACAGATTAATTCTTTCACAATTTATGTTGGCTTGAGTTTTATTTATCTTGATCACGTATTTGTAGGTCGATGTTTTTTGTTTAAGATAGCGCTGCCAGCAAATGAAATAACTAGATTTACTGCCAAAGCTATAACTGCTATGTAAAGAGATCCAAACGTAGTATTAAAAAGTGAACTAGATAACGGCCCAAAATTATTTACAGACTCTACCATGAAAATTCCTAAAAATATTCCTATTAACAAACCTGCAATGAGCGGTTCTTTTCTTAATGATTTCACATACATTCCAAAAAAAACCGCGGGTAAAATTTGCGCAATTAGAATTCCACCTAAAAGCTGGAGTGATATTGCATAAGTAGCTGGCACTATAAACACAAATCCCAATGCTACAAACTTGAAAACAGTTGATGAAATTTTTGTAATTCGAATTTCAGATTTTGGTGTTAGATTTGGTTTTATCTCTTTGATGATGTTTCTTGTAAGCAAGTTTGCTTGTGCCATTGCCATAATGGCAGCAGGTACTAGGCCACCGACAAATATGCCAAGTAACGCTATTCCTGAAAACCAACCTGGCATAGAATACAAAATCAAAGAAGGTACCACAAGTATGCCACGGGAACTCTCAGGAAAACCTGATAAGAAATTCATTGCAGAAGGTACGGCGTAAACCAATACTCCCATCAAGGCCATTATTGCAAGGCCAATTCCATATAGCGGAAGCAATCCTGTACTGGTTCTAAGTTTTTTTGCACTTTCTGCACTCAAAACACCATTTATCGCATGTGGATAAAGATAAAGTGCTAACGCACTTCCAAGTACTAGTGTTGCATAAGCTGGTACAAGAGAATCAGAAAGAGTGACATAGTTTGGTTTGATTTCTTTGAAAGCATTACCAAATCCGCCTATACTAATTGGTACAACCACAATGACTGCAATCACAGTAATCCAAATCAGTACGTCCTTGAAGATTGCAGTTAATGTTGCTCCTCGCAGACCACTAGTAAAAGTAAACGCTGCCAAAATTGCAAAAGATACTAATAATGCAATCTCTTCTACTACCTGAGAATTACTAGTACCTGAAAGCATGACAGTGAGGACAGACTGCATTCCAACTATCTGTAATGCAATGTATGGTAACTCTGCCACAATGCCCGTTATTGCTATCATAATCGCTAGCGCTAAACTGCTGAATCTATCCTTGACAAAATCAGATGCAGTGATGTAGCCTTTTTCTCTTGAAAGAGACCAGAGTCTTGGCATTGTTACAAGTGCTACAGCAAAAGTCAACATGACATATGGAATTGCAAAAAAGTAAAGTGATCCTTTAGCAAACACTCCTGAAGGAATTGCAACAAATGTGTATGCAGTGTATAGATCAGCACCAATTAAAAAGAAGACAAGTGTAGTGCCAAGCTTCCTGCCAGCTAATGACCACTCATGTACATTATTGAGATCTCCTCTGCGCCAATATTTCCCATAAAAGCCAAGTGCGATAAATACTACAAAGAGGCATAAAAATGGAATTAGACTATCTAGTCCTATCACTTTGTACTCCTATTCATTAAAAATGAAAAAGACAGATAAAATCCAGAACAAACAACAAGCCAAATCATCTGAAACCAGTAAAAGAAAGGCAGTCCAAAAAGCTCAGGAACATCTCTGTTGTATAGAGGTACGTACAGATTTACTGCTGATGGTATTAGGATAAGAAGTGCAAGTACAATGTATCGCACTTTGATTTTCATACCTTTGTTGAATTATATAGCAAAAATATAAGCATTCATCATATTGATATGATATTGAATATTCAAAAAAGCAACATTTAGAATATTAATCATAACACAAATTTGACATGGAAATAGATGAGAAGATTTTATCAAAATTAACTGAAGCCAATGGCATAAAATACAGCTTGTATCTTGATGGTAAAGAATATCATTTAGAACACGTCAATATGGCAAAATCATCCATACCAGTTAGAAGACCAACCACTAGAGGCGGTGTATATTTTTCTGATACTACGGCATACAAAATCAAAGCTAGTACAAATGATCTGTCTCTT
>JABDDN010000015.1 GCA_013287585.1 Nitrososphaerota archaeon | reverse complement strand
GATATCAAACCCAATTGAACTTCCAGAGGATTTGGATTTTGCATCTTCTTGCTCGCGTTTTAGCTTTGCAAGTTTTGCTTTGAGCAGTCCTACGTGATGTTCGGTTGCCTTGTTAATCTGCGTCTTTGCCATCTCATCTTTTATGGCTTGAATTTTTTCTGGAACTCCCATTCTTACTCATAGTATGTTTGGTTTTACTGAATAAAACCCTTCTAATTTGCTACCAAGTTATGTTATATTGTATTTTTACTTAAAATTTGAAGTAATTAAAATATTGGAGAAACATACTGCCAAAATAAACAGAGGCAAACGAGCTAGTTGTCCTTGCTATGCACATGGAAATTGCAAATTTTTTAAAATCATATTTCTTCACTCCTGCAATAATTGTCACAATCTCGGTTAGTATGGGTACCAAACTTAATGCAAAAATTATGATCCAACCATATTTGTTCAACCAGACAAAACCTTTGTCATAATCCTCACTTCTTTGTGTTTTTCGCAAAAATCTGTAAATTTTTTTTCCATCATATCCTACAAAATATGTTAGAATGCCGCCTCCCACAGAACCGATGGCCATGACTGTGAATACCATTATTGGGTTTTGACCATCTAGAAGGAGTGCTGTTGATGTTATTGCAATTGGAAATGGAATAAATGAAGCAAATATGGAATTAAGAAAAAGACCAAGTAGACCATACTTTACAAAGAAAGGATTTTCAAGTATGGGTTTTAAGAAATCGATTAACACTGCTTGGGTATTTTTTTACGCATATTTAGAGCTCTTTAAATTATAAAAAACAAGTAATCACTCGTAATCTTTTTTATTGACTACCTTAGAATACAACAGATCATTTTCTTTTCTGACATGATATATTCTTGTTATTGGTATGGTTTCAAAATTATCTGATAATTTTATGAATTCTGGTAACGTGACTTCTTTTACGGTGTCATAGTCCAGATATCCTACCATGTATGAATTAGGATTATCTGCATACTTCGCTTTGCTGAGAATTTCAGCAAGTTTGCCTTTTCGCGGCATGTTGTGTTTATTACAAAATAGTATTTTAGATAGGAGTTATTATGCCCAATATTATATCTGACTTGGTGCGTCCAAAAATCTTTGCCATAGATATTGATGGAACCATTACCGATACAAAGGGCGGTAGAGTTGATCTTGATGCACTTGCAGCACTGCGATACATGGAAAAACTAGGACACAAGGTAATTTTCGTCACTGGTAGATCATCTGTTGAAGCATACGTGTTATCAGTATTTGGGGGTACAACTAGGGTTGCAGTAGGTGAAAATGGTGGAGCAGTAATGTATGGTCCATCTGAACATAAGCTATTGGGAAAAAAAGAGGATTGCATAAAAGCATTTGAATTTTTAAAGACAAAAATTCCTCAAATAGAAATAAAAAATGTATTTCCAAGGCTGACCGAAGTTGTTCTTGAACGAAATTTTGATATCGATTTAGCAAAAAAAATTGTTGCCGAAAATAATTTACCAGTAGATCTTTCTGATAGCCAGTATGCATTTCATATTAATTCAAAGGGCATAAACAAAGCTAGGGGACTAGAAGAAGTAATGAACATGTTTTCCGCCACAAAAGATGATGTCGTATCAATAGGTGATAGTGAAACGGATATTCCGTTATTCAAGGCAACAGGATTGAGTATCGCAATAGGTAATGCATCAGAAGATGTAAAATCACAGGCATCCATGACTGTAACAGGAAATGCAGGTGATGGAGTTATTGAGGCATTGGAGTATGTTGAGCTTAAACTATCACGGGAGTAAGATATGACACTTCGACTGCTTTTTGATGAAATACGATTAAGACTCGGACAAATTTCTAATGAACTAAGTTATCCTGAAGTAGAGTTTGAAGTATCTGAGGCTGCAAGACCAGAATTTGGTGATGTGAGCTGTAATATCGCGTTCTTACTTGCCAAAAGTCTCAAGAAAAGACCATTTGAAATTGCAGATATTATTTCAAAACAATATCAAAAAAACAAAGGCAAATTCGTAAAGGATATCAATGCACATTCATCAGGATATGTGAATTTTGTTGCAAATTTTGCTGAATTAAATAATTCTACAATAACATCTGCTATGCAAAAAAAATATGGCGACATTAATGTTGGAAAAAATTTGAAAATTGTAGTAGAACACACTAGCGTGAATCCAAATAAGGCACTACACATTGGTCATGTGAGAAACATAATCATAGGTGACACAGTTTCAAAAATATTACACAAATCACAATACGATGTAAGGGTGCTAAACTATGTTGATGATTCAGGATTGCAAGTAGCAGATATAATTGTAGGTTTCAAATATGGCGGATATTCTGTAGAGCAACCCAAGGGTCAAAAATTTGATCATTATTGTGGAGATGTTGTTTATGTAAATATGACAGAAAAATATGAAACTGATTCAAATCTGGTAGAAAAAAGAACTCTGGTGCTCAAGGAATTAGAAGAAGGCACATCTGAGACTGCAAAGTTTGCTAATGACATTACAAGAAAAGTCCTTGATGAACAACTAAAGACTTGCTGGCGTCTTGGAGTGACATATGATTGCCTGAATTTTGAATCACAGATTGTTAGGTCCAATCTCTGGAAAATAGTATTTGAAAAGATGAAATCAATGGGAATTATTGAACTTGAGAAGGAAGGCAAGAATGAAGGATGTTGGGTCATAAAGTCAGCAGATGAGGAAGACAAGGTTCTTGTGAGAAGTAATGGAATCGCGACATACATTGCAAAAGACATTCCATATGCAGCGTGGAAACTTGGAATGCTTGATGATCCATTTTATTATAAAAAACATGCAGAGCAAGCAAACGGACGAGTACTTTGGGAGACAACTCTTGAAAAGACTGGAAACAAGCTAGACTTTGTCGGTGAAAAAGTGATAACTGTAATTGATTCACGACAATCTCGTTTACAAAAAATAATTACAAAAATAATGTCTGATTTCAAATCTCAGGAAGGTGCATACTTTCATTTAGGATATGAATCTGTGACTCTAAGTGCAGATACTGCAAAGACGCTTGGTGTGGATACATCTGGTAAGGAAGCACAAATGTCAGGACGAAAAGGAATCTACGTCAACGCAGATGATGTTTTAGATATTCTCGGCAAAAAAACTTATGAAGAGGCAAAAAAGAGAAATCCAGATCTTGACGAGCTTTCACTTGTAAAGATATCAGAGCAAGTTGCTGTGGGGGCACTACGGTATGCAATGATTAAACAAGATCTTGATAAAATAATTACATTTGATTTGACTGAATCGCTTAGCCTAGAAGGTGATACTGGTCCATACATACAATATTCATATGCGCGGGCCTCAAGGATTTTAGAAAAAGCAGAGACAGAACCAAACTTTGATGTATCATTTGATGGTCTTACTACAGAATATGAATTGAATCTGGTTAAAGTGATTGGAAAGTTTGATATCCAGATAGAGGATGCCGCAAAAAACATGTCTCCAAAAATAATTGCGAGGTATTGCTATGAACTTGCAGTTACATTTAACGCCTTTTACGAACATGTAAAGGTCCTGACTGCTGAGGACAAGTCTCTGATAAATGCACGACTTTGCATCGTGTATTGTTTTAAAGAAACACTTGTCAAGGCACTTGATTTGCTTGGAATTAGTTCACCATCAAGGATGTAACAGGTAAATTCTTATCCGTATGATATTGGCTTTATTTCTGTGAAGAAAATAAAACAAAATTCTTACGTCCTGTTTTTTTATAATGATTCAAAAAAATGGCTGATGAAGGTATCAAAAAAACAACAATTTCACACACATGTTGGTGTAATTAATCACAAAGATGTTGTAGGAAAAGAATATGGTTCTACAATTAAAACAAACAAAGGCAAATACATCTATCTGCTAGAGCCCACAATTCATGACTATATCATGAAAAGTCAGCGTAGTACACAGATAGTGTACCCAAAAGATCTTGGGTATATTGCTGCAAGAACTGGACTTCAGAGTGGACAAAAAGTTGTAGAAATTGGAACTGGAAGTGGTTCTCTTACTACATTTCTTGCAAGCATTGTAAACCCGCGTGGGCATGTATACACATTTGACGTTGATCCAAATTTTATGGATATTGCTAGAAAAAATATAGAAAAAGCAGGAGTTGCAAAATATGTGACAATGGAAAAGCTTGACATAAAATCTGTCAAGAAAGTTCCAATTACTGATGTAGATATTGTAGTAGTTGATCTTGGTGATCCTTGGACGGTAGTACCTCAAGCAAGAAAGATGCTAAAAGGAAGTGGCGCGTTTGTTGCAATATGCCCTACAATGAATCAGCTTGAAAAACTTGCAACTGCGCTTAACGAAAATGACTTTTATGATATTGAATGTACAGAACAAATTGTCAGAACTATTGAGGCACGCGAGGGAAAAACAAGACATTCGTTTCGTAGTATTGGTCATACCACCTACGTTGCCTTTGCAAGAAAAGTCTCAAGTCCAAGGGCATTTAAGAATAGATTGCCAAAAGAAGAGATTGAAGTAGTAGAATCTACAGAATAGATCAACACCTCAAAGGAAATAGTAATGGTTTCTAACAAGGAAAGTTTATTCACCCAAAACGAAGATTATTGGTATTGACAAGCAAGATTTTACAAGCTACTGTAGTGAAAAGTTTTATTCCTTCAAGAAAATTTGCATCGCGAAAGGGTGATAACGGTACGGTTCTGGTTCTTGGCGGTAGTTACTTTTATCACGGTGCACCAATACTTTCATCTCTCGCCGCATTACGATGTGGAACTGATTTGGTGTATACTTGTGTACCAAAAATAAATGTGCAAGCAACAAGGGCAATCTCGCCAAATCTTATTGTGTTGCCCTTGGTTGATGCCAAGCTTACAAGAGGCGCGGTACACAAACTTCTTGGTATTATACCAAAAGAACTAGATTCAGCAACAATAGGGATGGGGTTGGCAATACAAGATGTTGAAGCATTAAAGTTGCTTGTAACATCACTTTTGAATAAAGACGTGAGGCTTTCTCTTGATGCGAGTGCATTGGTATCAGATATTCTACCTCTAATTAAAAATAAAAAAGTTGTAGTCACTCCACACGCAGGCGAATTCAAAAGATTGTTTGGAGAACTACCATCTGATTCTAAAAAGGAACGGATTTCAATTGTAGAAAAATATGCAAAAGAAAACTCTCTTACAATATTGCTGAAAGGACCAACTGACATTGTCAGTGATGGGCAAAAGACATATCTGAATGTGAAAAATACGCCTGCAATGACTGTTGGTGGAACAGGAGATGTACTTTCAGGTATGGTAGCAGGAATGTTGTCAAAAAATCGTAATCCTGTAGAGGCTGCAGCGGCAGCCGTTTTTATAAATGGAAAGGCAGGGATGCTTGCCCAAAAAAAACACGGATTACACATTGTTGCAACTGATCTCTTAGAATTTATTTCTGATGCGATGAAACCATTTGATAGGATAAAGTGATTCTGATGCAAGTACTTCGATACGTAGACAACAACATGAAAGGACTCATTTCTGATCTTCAAACTTTGATCAGACAACCTAGTGTTTCTGCAAAAAATGAAGGTCTTGAAGAATGTGCAAGACTTGTGGCAAAAATAATGAGAAATTCAGGAATTCGTTCAGAATTACTTTATCTTAGAAAAGGAGTTCCTCCGGTAGTATATGGTGAAGTAAAATCTAAACAAAACCCAAAGAAAACTTTGCTATTTTACAATCATTATGATGTACAGCCTGCAGAACCATTTGATCTTTGGAAAGACAAACCATTTAGTGGGAAAATTATAGGTAACAAAATCTTTGGACGCGGTTCTGCTGATGACAAGGGCGAATTAATAACTCGAATAAAAGCTGTTGAATCTTATCTAAAAACAGAAGGCGATATTCCATGCAATGTGAAATTCCTAGTTGAAGGAGAAGAAGAAATTGGAAGTATGCATGTTGAAAGATATCTAAAAAAATACAAGAAAAAATTTTCATGTGATGGAGTAATTTGGGAATTTGGATATGTTGATGCAAAAGATAGACCGATAATCAGTCTTGGAATGAAAGGCTTGCTTTATGTTGAACTTTCAGTAACAGAATCAATACGTGATGCCCATTCTAGTCTAGCTGTTCTAATTGAAAATCCAGCATGGAGACTTTTGGAGGCATTAAAAACACTTCGTGATGTTAATGGGAAAATACTCATCAAAGACTGGTATAAGGAAGTGGATGGCTTTACAAAAGAAGAGCTTAGACTAATTCAAACTGAACCGTTTGATGAAAAAGAATTCAAAAAAGAATATGGAATTAAACGATTTGTTGCAAACAAGACAGGAATTGCAGCAAGGAAAGCACTGGTAGGAGAACCAACGTGTAACATTGCAGGCTTTGTTTCTGGCTATACTGGTCCTGGTGCAAAGACTGTTCTTCCTGCACAAGCACTAGTAAAAATTGACTTTAGACTTGTACCAAAAATGGATCCATTAAAACAACTTGCAAGACTAAAACAACATCTTAAATCAAATGGGTTTGGAGACATCAAAGTAAACATGATCCATGGTGAAGCTGCATCTAAAACCAAGATTCTAGATCCATTTGTATCTAAAGTAAAAGAAGCTGCAAACGAATCATTTGGAAAATCCATAGTAAGTGTGTCTTCTGCTGGCACTGGACCAATGTACTCTTTTGCAAAAGTTCTTTCTGCTCCATGTATCTCAATTGGAAGCACATACATTTTTTCTAGAATTCATTCTCCTAACGAATTTGCAAGAATAGATCTGTTAAACAAAACAACAAAATGTATTTGTCGAATAATGAGTAAATTCGATTAAATCTATACGTGCTGATTTCTAGAGTTCCTAACTTTAGATATGATTCATTTTTGTGCATCATCGATCATATTAGTGCCTTTCATTTAGAGAAAGGGCTTTATTGTCCTCGTTTTGCACAGAATTTATGGCTTATGTGTATATGCCGGGTGCCACAGCTGTCGGAATAACTTATGATGGTGGCGTAGTCTTGGCAAGTGAAAGAAGAGTTGCTTATGGTAATTTTCTTGTTAGCAAGAACACAAAAAAGACATTTAGAATAACTGAATATGTTGGAGCTTGCTGTGCAGGCTTGGTAGCTGATATGCAGGTTTTAGCAATGCAGATGCGTGCTCTTACAAAGATTAGAAAAATGGAATTAAAACGAGAGATTCCTCCAAACTCTGTTGCAAAAATGATGTCGTCATTAATGTATGAGCGAAGATACTATCCTTTACTTACACAAGTTATTGTAGGTGGAGTTGATGGCGTACCAGCAATTTACACTCTGGACCCATTAGGTTCTGTATTACCAGACGATTATGCTGCAGTAGGAACCGGTGCAGAAATGGCACTTGGAGTTCTTGATCAGGAATTCAAACAAGGTATGAAGGAAAAAGACGCAGTAACACTGGCAGTAAAATCTATCCGCTCTGCCATTATGAGAGATGCAGCAAGCGGAGATGGAATCGATGTGCTAGTAGTTGATAAAACTGGTTCTAGAGAATTCACTGAAAATTAGTTATTTTTTAATCCCTTTTGCAGTTTCCCAAAACTCATCTGATATGTAATGCAAATTTTTCACTACCTCGCCTTTTGTCATAGTTTCTAGTTCTTTACTTGATACTAACGCCCTTCCTACTGCCAAAAACTTGTTACGCGATTCTTCCACAATGCAGACGATCTGATCTTTCTCAAAATCTGAATAGTTTTTTATGCCAGGCCTCATAACTGTCGCCCCATTGCATACAAATTTTACAGCTCCCATGTCTACCACAACTTTTGGAAACTTTTCAAGCATTGAGGTTTCAGAAAGAAATGGAATGAATATTTTATCTATCTTGATTGCAGCAAAATTATCTGCCGTGATTAATCTTGCACTATCTGAAATTTCATGAGTGGTAAGATTTTTTGTCTTAGGAACTTCTATCTTCCACTGTGTTGCAATACTTTCCAGTGTTTCAGCAGTTTCAGATTTTGATAATAAGTTTGATTTCAACGCCTTGACATTTCCTGTTTTATATCTAACAAATCTCTTAGTATGGAGCTGGCAGTTTCCATTCCTCCAGCACCGCGACCAATTATTGTTTGTTGGCCAGAGTGTTCTGAGTTAAACGTTATTGCATTTAGAGTACCGTTTACACATAATGGATCCTCTAGAGAAATTTGTTGAGGTGAGACTAGTAATTCTTTATTACATGATGCAATTAGTTTTACAGCAGAATTGTTGGTAGCAGCTTTTTTGATGTCCGAAGTCGAAACATCTCGAATCCCTATGCGTTTGATGTCTT
Organism: Nitrososphaerota archaeon; assembly: GCA_013287585.1. Lineage (GTDB taxonomy): Archaea > Thermoproteota > Nitrososphaeria > Nitrososphaerales > Nitrosopumilaceae > TA-20. The sequence continues at coordinate 23,914 of JABDDN010000015.1, read as the reverse complement.
TTATGGTAACTTTCATGTCCATTATCCAATTAGCTAATATGACAAGTTTAGCAGCAGCGTCAAAACCATCGATATCTAATGATTCATCTGCTTCCACATATCCTCTTTTTTTTGCATCTGCTAGCGCTGTCTTGAAAGTCATTCCGTTAGCCATGTTAGTTAGTATGTAATTTGTTGTACCATTTAGAATTCCTTGAAAGGAAACAATTCTCTCACCTCTTAGGCTATTTTTTGCATAATCTAAAATTGGTGTGCCTCCGCCAACTGTTCCACTAAATTTTAACAGGACTTGATTATATGCTGCAAGTTCAATTAATGAAGGAAATGCAAGAGCAAGCGGTCCTTTGTTTACAGTAATTACATGTAAACCATTTTTCATGGCATTTACGATATGTGACATTCCTGGTTCTGCATCTTTGTAATTACTTGGAGTTGTTTCTATCAATACTTCAGCATCCATTCCCTTGATCATTTCAAGTCCATTCGCATTTTTTTCTTTATTGTGATATTTTCTTATATTGCCATATTTTTTCTTGACTTCTAATAGTCTGTTAAGATCTAGGCCTGCAGAGGATGCAGCAGATCCTTTGCTGTCAAAAACGCCTACTATTCTAGGCTTTAGACCATGAAGTGCATACAGATCTTCTGATCTCGAAAGTAGGAGCTTTGCAAAGTTCTGACCCACAACTCCAAAACCACATAATATTATACGCAATATTCAACAAACATAATTCGGTATTAATTAGTATATTTCCTTCATTGACGAATAAAATGAAAGAATTCTTCTGTGTATGAAAATTTTCACAACCAAGTAATGTAGCACATGTAAATTATAGTGAGATTTAAGCAGATTTATTAAACAGCGAACTGGCGTTTGATCATGTCGACAAAAGTAATAGTTGGTGCAATTGTTATTGCAGCAATTGGTGTCATTGCAGTTTACATAAAAAGTAAAAGAAACAAATCTCCGACCAAACCAGATGCAATAAAGGCTACTGATAAACCAGATACGACTAGTCTTTAACTATTTTTTTACAAATACATGATTGTATTTGTTCGTATTAATTAAATTCATAAAATTCTATGAATTGTGAGATTGCTTTATTAAAGCATACAAAATTCAAGATTTCATGAGACAGAAGAAGCTTCTCTATGCAGGTATAGGTGTGGCTGCCGCTATTGTTGCAATAATATCTGTTATTGTAATATTGTCAAACACATCTACCCAATCAACTGATAATACTGGTCAATCACAAATTTCTCCGCTTGATCTTGATTTTTCATATGACGAAGCAAACTCAAACTTGAAAACAAGTTTACTTTCTCATGATATTAACATGTCAAGACCATTACAGTTTTTCAGTCAAACTAACATCAATCAATATTGTAACTTTTTCTCAAATCAAACAAAGCAGTCACTTGTAAAATTCTGTACATCAACTGAGATCAAAGATAAAAATGGAAATTTCCTTGGAAATATTAACATGGTGGGTTCCACTCGAGCTCCAGGTCTAGTTATTGTTGCTATACAATCAGATCCAACAATGAGTAATCTAAATGAAGTAAAAACTATTTTTGGGGCCGTAATTAATGAGACAACATGTGGCTGTTGGGATAAAGAAAAACCAAGAGGCTATGCAACGCTTTCTGATATGATTGATGCCTTCCGAGATTTTCATATTGCTGGTAAAAAACCCAACAGCACTTCACAAGCAGTTTCATTAGGTTCTGAACATTTTGAATTGGAACTTACAACTAACCAAAGTGGATATGTGTGGAAGTTACTTGTTGCTAGATGAGATGTCTAGAGCTTCTGCTATATTTCTTGGTTCATTAAGGTTGACGTACTCACTTAATCCGTAATGGTATCTGTTGGTGTTTGTATTGTTTGAATATCTGGGATTGATATTACTTGGATTTGCTGCCGGAATTATTGGTTCAATGATTGGGTTAGGAGGTGGGTTTGTCGTTGTGCCGATTTTGACATTTTTTGGATTTTCACCTCAACTTGCAGCAAGTGATAGCCTTTTTGCTGCATTCAGTAATGCCGCAGCATCAACAATTTCCTATGCAAAACAAAAACGCATAGTATATTCACTTGGTTTGAAGCTAGGATTACTTTCAATCCCAGGTACGATACTTGGAGCATACATTTCAGATGGAATTACTCCGGCATCATTTAAGATATTGTTTGGCATCGTACTTTTAGCATCAAGCATATACATTTTTTTAAAACGAAAGATGGAGTCCAAAGAGTACAATCTTTCAAAACAAATAATGGTCTTGGCAGTTGGTGCAAGTTTTTTTGCTGGAATAATTTCAAGCCTGTTTGGTATAGGAGGAGGCGTGGTGTTTGTTCCTTTAATGGTAATAGCAATCGGCCTTTCAATGAAAATGGCAGCTCCTACTTCGCAGTTTGTTTTGTTATTTGCATCTGCATCTGGCATGATTGCACACACACTTTTAGGCCATCCTGATTTTTACCAGGCGCTTTTTCTTTCAATTGGTGCATTTGCAGGAGGGCTAGTTGGTAGCAAACTTTCACTGCAGGTAGAAGAGAAAAAACTGAGAATTCTTGTTACAGTGGTACTTGTAATTACCGCCATCAAGCTTTTTGTTGACTCTATGAGGGTTCCTTTTTGATCTGGTACAAGTTGCGTTTTGACACTACAACAAGTTCCCCGTCATCTTTTGAGCCTTCAAAATCTATTGCTAAAAGCCCATAATTTTCGTTAAGGTCAGTTTTCTCAGATATTTTAAATTTGATCTTTAGATTTTCATTGGTGTAAAGAGGTTTTAGAAATCGGGCGTGCCTGTTTTTCCATTCTGGATCGCCATCCATGCCATAAAAAATCAACATATTTCCATACATTTCTTTTAGTTTTGTAAATTCTCCCTCCATCCTTCCTAGAATAGCTCTGCCAGAAACCATTGTACTTGATTCTTTTTTCATGTTTTCGTTATTTTCATATATTACATTTTTTATCTTAGAAAAATTAAGATAACTTTCAAGTTCAGGCAATGAAATTTTGCATTCTGAAAAAAATTCGTCACCTACTTTGAGCTCAGAAAACTTCTTCATCAGGATCTTGTTTCATCAGGACAGTAAATCACTTCAGAACTCTGTGTGGCCTTTCCAGAACTGAAATATTTTATTGCGCCAAAAATTCTTTCATTGCTTGGCTCTGTTCCATCTATACTTCCTGGCAAAACTAGAAATGCTCTTAGATTTGATTTGAGCACATCACTTAGTTCTTGGTTGACAGTTGTAGCAAATGGTCGTAGTGCTCCTCGGAATACTTCTACTCTTGCTCTGTCTGAACCAGATACTTTTGGGCCTGATGGCAAATCAGGACCTATGATTATTATGGTACCTGATTTTCCCTTGTAAAGTGGCGGGTTCTTGGAACCTCCAGGTACGAAAATATCGAGAGCTTCCTGCCCAACTATGGCTGGGGTGTTTATGAATTTGTCAACCAATCCGTCCCACTGTGATCTGGTTGTTTCTATTAGTTTTGCAAAAGGTGGAACTTTGCCTGTTACATGAACTATGGTTGAAATTGTCCCTATTTTTTCTGAAGCAGTTTTGAAAAATCTTTTTACTTGTTCTGGATTTGACAAGTCAATTGGATGTGAATGAAATTTAGATAATTGTTCTTGCGCTTGTTGCGGGCTATTTTTTGATAATAAGATAACGACTTTGCCTCCGTTTTTTTCAATATTTTGGGCAAGAAATTCTACACGTGATATGTCCGAGCTTTCTGTAATGTCTGCAGTAAGCACGACAACTTTACCATTAAAGTCAAATTGAGATTCAGGAATAGATGATGAAATATGTGGCTTGACTGGATAAAACACTCTGTCGCCTGGTATGACTTTGCCATTTAGAATTTTTGATATTTCATCATCACACAAAGACAATACTGTTTCTGCTACTTGGGACTGGGACAAAAATTGTTCATCAGCAATCATTTTGCTTGTATTATTTTGAATTTTTTCTGCAATCTGCTGAATCTTTGCAAGCAAGGAAGAAATTGTTTTGTCAAGTTTTTCTATTTCAGATTCTGATGTAATGTTTTTTAATTTTGCTAATTTTGCAGTTGCATTTTTAATTCCGTTTTTCACTGTTTGTTCTTCTTCTCCCATCAAAGGTAGTATGTCATTGTTTACCTCTTCTACTTCCTGTGGGGTCAAGCTCTCAAAGCCACTGACTCTCATAAATTCAGCAGCTGCTTTTGGATATACTGTTTTGTAAATTCTGTCAGAATGGACTGGTCCTGGATTTGTTGCTATTGAAATAATTCCTTTTTCAGTTAGTTCCCATGACATTGCCTCAGCTAGTCTATTTTTTGCTCCTTGTGAAGCAGTGTATGGACTTCTGAATCTATACGGTCTTTGCTCTAGGGGACGCTCTTCTGTAAAAAATGTTGAAATTGTAATAATTTTGCAACCTTTCTTCATTGCCTTTAGTGCTTGAACCGATGTCCAAAAAGTTCCTGTAAGGTGAATGGCAACTGTACTTTTAAATTCTGTAATTGGTGAGTTTGCAAAACATGTTACTGGTCCAGAAACGCCTGCATTGTTAACTAGGATATCTACATTGCCTGATGATTTTAGTTCATCAAACATGCGTGATACGCCTTCTTCATCACTGACATCAACTCCTGCAAAAATTTTAACAAACGCATTACTCTTTACTCTTTCAATAATTTCTTTCAATCCCTTTGCAGTTTCTTCAAGAGGCTCTTTTCTCCTGCCAAGTATGACAATGCTTGCGCCATTTTCAGCAAATTTTACTGCTATGGCCTTTCCAATTCCAGTGCCGCTACCAGTGATAACTGCAACTTTTCCCTGAAATTTTAGCATTAACAGAAGTTGGCTATATTTTTCTATTATTTATTCCGATTGCTCTGTTTTATGCTAATGTGTCGTTCTAAGACTAATATTTATTTGAGGGTGAAATTTACCTTGACGCATGCACGATTCTGAGCAAGACACTTTTGTACAAAAAAACAAAAATGAAGAGTTCTGCGATCTTTTGAATCATATGGGAATAGATGCAGAGACAAAAGAAATTGGCACTGATGACGTTGAAAAAGGCGATTATTACAGCGGAAGTTTTACCCATTCTCCAATCATGACTACAAATCATGGCTGCATTAAAATAAAAAATTCCAATATTGACGTTGTGCAGGTAATTCAGAAAGGTTAGATGGATTTAATGCAAAACATAATTCCTTTACCATGGGGCGCACAAGACCGTTTTCAGGCTCACTTTATAGTTAAAGCAAATGTAAACCAAAGTGATGATAGTTTTCTTGCTGAATCAAAACCAAAAACACAGGGTCATTTTGGCTCTAAAAAAATGGTAGGTGTACAATGGATTGGAGGAAGAATAGCTGATATTCTAAATGCTGATAACGAACTTGCTGGTATGATTACAAAATTATCCTACCATGATGCATTCATTTGGGTAGATCCGACAAAAAACGGTATTAGAATACATGGCAAGTGGAAAAGCAGTCATGAGCTTGGAATTTCAAAAGAACAGTTTGCAGTTTATGATAAAATAGCATTACACATTAAAAATAGTCTGCACTAAGCTCTCCACCAATCTAAAGCTAAACAATCTACTTTCTTCTCACCTCTTGGAATTGCCAAGATGAATTGTTTTTTTACTGTTGTTGCCAGTCTTCCTGCTAAAACTACACTTGTAGCAGATACAGTATCCCCAGTATTGTACACCTGAACTAGATATGGAGCATGGTCAATGCCTGGACCTTTCTGATATACTGCAAAATCACAGCCAAATTTAATTCCAGGATTTACAATGTAACCCTTGTCTCTGAAATCTTTGTAGACTAGATATTTTTTGTCAAAGTTGTGGTATTCATTTCTACAAATTTCAAGTAGGTTATTTTCTGTTAGGAGTTTTTTTGCCTTGAATACCTTTATCTTTGATTTTTGAACTAGGTACAACCCTTCTATAAGATCTAAAATTAATGGTACTGTGATTTCCTCTGGTTTTGGTTTGGCAATGCCCACAGGTTTTCCATAATATCCGTTCATAAACAGAGTGCGCGAATCTTGGATGTTCCAGATTACTATTCTATTTTCTATTAGTTCGCCTTTCAAGTTAGGATGTTTTCATTTAGACCAGTATTAATCTTATAGAGATAGAGAGAAAGTAATAAGAGGAAATCAAACCCTAAACCGTTTGTTATTGTGATTACAAACACGTAGCAAACTAGGTTCTACGTACTTCTCATTGGTACTATAATTCTATATTGAATACTTTTATCATTTTTAAATTAAATCAGAAATAGTGGAGTTGATGAAAGTAATAATGCCTGATGAATCTTGTAGAGGTTGTGGAGGTTTATTGATGAAATATTCCGTATGTGCTGGGTGTAGAGGAACGATGCAAAAAATATGTAACAATTGTACGTCAAAGACAGATCCACAAATCCATGACCATTGCTTCAATAAAATAGAATTAATTCACTAGAGAAAATCAAGATAAAATCATAATCTATGAACTCTATGGAGCAGTTGTAAAAACCATAGACAACTCTTAGATAGCAAATATCAAAAACATCATCATGTACAATACTTGTGAAATACAAACTCCTCATGAAATGGCTACTGCCCACATAATTCTAAGATGTAAATCAGGTTTTGAAAAACGAGTTATTGAGAACCTTGAGAAAATCGAAGGTGTTACGAATATTCATAGAACTGTAGGTCAATTTGATATATTGGCTAAAGTAGAAGCAACAGACCATGAATCTTTAAGGAAAATAATTCGTTGGAAGATCTTCAAAAGTGATTACATTGAATCCATTGCAACATTGATGTGTGTAAGAAAGTCATTATGTGTAGTTGTGAGCTAATATGGAAGAGAAACAAGCTAGTGAAAATAAAACTAAAAGAAACAATTATCGCCGACCATTTCTTGGACTGTCAACTGCAATATGGATGAGTAGCGATCTACACATAATATTTGTAAATCCTGCCAAACCATAATCACAGTACATAAAAACCGTTTTTTCGTATCTTATAGAAAAATCATAGTAAATCCTTAGATAATGTAAAAAATGTCATAATCATGCGGTCTACAATTTTTGATTGTGGTTGCGAATCCTACGAGTCTCTTTAGTCACGTAGACCGCACTAGTTATTTTTGAATCTCAACAATGATTTTGCTTATTAGCTCGGCAACTTTGGTTGCAAAGGAAATTGGACTAATTTTCTTTGTACACGTAACAATAATGACATTCTTGTGAAAAGGGAAACTAAACATTATGAAATTATCTTTTTCTGAATGATGGTATCTAATAGTGCCATAAAGTTCATCAACCTTTTCTCCAACAGAAATTTCAAACGTACATTCCATGAAATGACTGTCATTCCACCGCTCTAAATTTGGTTCGGGGAACCTTTGATGTGTTATCTTATGTAGAGTGTTTCCCTTTTTATCTATGACTACAACTGAACGTACATTTCGATCTATATTCATAATAGATTTTGATAATTTTTCTAATTCTACTGTCTTTGTGATAATCATGACGATCTAACATTTGTAGGCATAAAAAAGATTATCGATCATACTACGTGTTATATTTATGGTGTAATTGTGGGGAACGGTCTACTTGATCTGAGGAAAGACGATACGTAGACCTCATAGACCGCAGTTTCACGATCGTTTTATTTTATCTAAGGATTTACTATATATTTTTGTGATCATATGTGTCTGTAAAATTGATCGAGTAGTCAACATAAAAAATAAATTTTTACGATCTGACAATATTTGATAAATAGTGTAACATGATCTATTTGCAGAATAAAGAAATGCGTGAACTCATAATGCTGTCTCAATGACAAAAATTCTAACAACAACAATCGCCGCACTAATGATAGCATCTCTTTTGCTAAGCAGCTCAAGCTTTGCATTAGAATCATCATCTACAACAACACCAATCAAGCATGTAGTGGTCATATTCCAAGAAAACGTATCATATGATCATTATTTTGCAACATATCCAAATGCAGCAAATCCAGCTGGTGAGCCTAAATTTAAGGCATCAGATAATACACCATCTGCAAACGGTTTGACACAGGCACTCATTGACAACAATCCAAATTCCAAGAAGCCATTCAGATTGGACAACACATTATCACAACTAATAACATGTGATGAGAATCATGACTACAAACCAGAGCAATTAGCCTTTGATGGCGGATTGATGGACAAATTTGTAGAAACAATTTCTAATACTGGTCCTGGTTGTAAACCCGATGGTAGCACTGTAATGGGATACTACGATGGAAACACCGTCACAGCATTGTGGAATTATGCACAACACTTTGCTATGAGCGATAATTCATTTGGTACTACATTTGGTCCATCCACTCCAGGAATGTTGAACTTGGTTTCAGGTGAAACTGGCAATGTCACAACATCTGATGTTGCAGACACCGTTACACATCATACTGTAATTGGAGATCCAGATGGAGCATTTGATGATTGTTCAAGCTTTGCACCAACAGCTATGGGTGGAAAGAACGTGGGTGATCTTCTAAATGCTAAAGGAGTTACTTGGGGATGGTTCCAAGGTGGCTTTAAACCAAGTACACCATGGGATGGTAATCCAGCACACAAGGCAAAATGCAAATCATCGCACTTGAATATCGGTGGTGCTAATGTAACTGATTACAGCGCACACCACGAGCCATTTGAGTATTATGCATCAACTGCAAATCAACATCACCTTCCTCCAACATCAGTTAACGAAATAGGACACAATGGACAAGCAAACCATCAGTATGATATTACTGACTTTTGGACAGCAGTAGATGCTGGAAAGATGCCAGCAGTAAGCTTCCTTAAAGCAGCAAAGTATCAAGATGGACATGCAGGTTACTCTGATCCTATAGATGAGCAGCACTTCATTGTTGATACAATCAACAAGCTCCAAAAAACAGAAGAGTGGAAGAACATTGCAGTAATCATCTCATATGATGACTCAGATGGATGGTATGATCACGTGATGTCTCCAATTCTCAACCAGTCAAATGATCCTGCACAGGATGTTGCCTGCGGAACTACAAAACTAGGTGCCTATCAGGACAGATGTGGTTATGGCCCAAGATTGCCATTGATGGTGATATCTCCATATGCAAAGGAGAACTTTGTCGACCATTCAGTGACGGACCAATCCTCAATACTCAAATTCATTGAGGACAACTGGAATATTGGACAGATACCAGATCCACAATCGTTTGATAGAAAATCTGGTTCGCTTAACAACATGTTCAATTTTGAACACGGTGATACGGATAAGCTTATCTTAGATCCAACAACTGGAAACAAATAAGAAGAATAACTCTTCTCTCCTCTTCTTTATTTTTCATATTCAATAGATTAATGATAAATTTTCTATGAATCGTACATAAGATATGTTTTTCATGTGGCATACGCTTATCAAATATTTTACAGCACATATGGTGAATAGAAAATATGGATATGTTATCTTTGTGAACACAAAATTATGGTAGAACATGGTCAAAAAGATGACTTGAGTGCTGAAGATGATCCAAGACTTGAGAATGACAATGAGTTGGAATGCATCTGCACCTGTCACTCAACTCCCAATCTTATTTCTATGTGATATGTTGGTTACAGAAAATTGTTTTGTCTAGAAAAAAAGTTATATATTTTTTTCAAGAAACAGGTTTATTCTTTTTTGTAGATCAGCATTAATTTCAGATACTGACCTGTTTCCATTTATTGGTATAAGCCCATATCTTTTTTGCATCATGTGAAATTCCTTCGAAATCATTCTTTGATATATTAAAAATGACTCAAACATGTCATCTGAAAGTCCTAGATCTGCACCTGACTCATAATAGTCAAGTGAAGAATTTTTCTGAAATACCCTATGTATCAATCTATTGGGATCTACATCCAGATAAAAAACAAGGTCTGGTTTTATCGCAAAACCATACAGGTTATGAGACCATTTCCTGTCTAATCCTCTTACTACGTTTCTAGCTATGAGCGTGTAGATGTATCTATCTGCAAGTACAATGTAACCTGCTTGTAAAGCCGGTATTATTTTATATTCAAATTGGTCCGCAAAATCTGCAGCATAAAACAGTGCTAGTGTTTTTCTTCCTAGGTTATAATCTCTCTTTGCTTCTAATATCCCCCTACTTACTAATTCTGAGCGTTTCAAGCCAGTATTCAAAACTGCATGTCCGTCTGCCTCCAATTTTGCTGTTATCAGCTCGATTTCTGTACTCCTTCCAGAAGCATCAGGTCCCTCAATAACGATTAATCTGCCTTTGATTTCTACATCCTCAAGGTGTTTTATACCGTGACCGTAAAATTCCACGGTTCTTTTTTCAAATTGTTTTTTTGTATTTTGTTTCATTTTTAATCAAATCTCTGGTCGGTTTTTTGTGAAGTGTTTTTGGTAAAATGGCAGAAATTTTCTCTCTAACTAATTTCTGTTGTTCTTCAATATTTAATGTACCATCTATAACAGTAAATCCTTCAGAATCTGCCATTGAATCGTATTGTTCTATTATTCTTCCTTGAAAAATTCTATAACTTTCATATGGGTCATTACTTAAATTCAAATCCATTCCAGCTTCATAATATTTTAGCTTAGGTCTGCCAACTAAAATCCTGTCAACTGCAATGTCAACTGGTACTCTGAAATAAAATGTGATGTGTGGTTTGATAGCAAAATCGTAAACATTTCTTACCCATTTTGGATTACACCCTCTTACAACATCTCTTACAAACGCAGTATAGATGTATCTGTCTGCTAGAACAAAATAGCCAGCACGTAACAAAGGAAAAATGTTTCTTTCATATCTGTCTGCAAAATCAGTAGCATGTAGAAGACTAAAAGTAGTTGGAGTTAGCTGGCCTTTTTTCTTACCTTTAGAAGTTATTTCCTTTACCATCTCAGAAGAATTCCATTCTGTTTTAAATACGCTGATTCCTTTGTAAGCAAGCCATTTTTCTAGGAGATGAACTTGAGTTGATTTTCCTGAACCGTCTATGCCTTCAACTACTATGAGTTTACCATATGTTTCCATTTAATTATAACTCCAAGGAAACTTGAAGTGAAAAGGCATTTAATTCTTTTATATGGTGAATATTTTTCTCATGTTTTACTACCTGCATCTGATGATACTCTTTAATCATAGTCTAAAGCGGTGATGACATTGTTCTATATAGAACTATATTTTGATATGAAAAATAAGAAATTATGGTCGAATCTTAGATATTTGTACAAAAGCAGGTATTTATGATGAAAATGAATTTTGTCAGTGTGTTGACTTTATACGATATAACAAAAAATTGTATGGAATTTTGAAATGGATCTGTTCGTTTTGCGACATGGTGAAGCTGGAAAACATTCTGTTGCTGCAAGAAATGACTTTCGAAGAACTCTTACTATTGCAGGAAAACAAGAAATTGAAGAAATAGCAAAAGCATTTGTCAAATTAGGACTTGAATTTGATTTTGTGTTTACTAGTCCATTGATCAGATGTAAACAAACTACAGAAATTATATTAAAACGTGTAAAAAGTGAAAATAATGTTGAAGAACTCAACGAATTAAGACCGGAAGGCAATAAGCTAGAATTATACAACAAACTATCAAAACTAAAACAAGACTCGTTAACACTTCTTGTAGGACACGAACCATATCTGAGTGAATTGATTGGAGAGGCTATTGGTGGAGCAAGTAGAATTGATCTAAAAAAAGGAGGATTGGCAAGAATTAGAACGATTTCACTTCAACCAAAAATACAAGGAGAGTTGAGATGGTTACTTACGCCAAAACATATGAAAAAAATATCCAAATGATCAGAGTTTCTTATGTTTTTCATTTAGTAAAAAAATATGAATCTAGTCTAGATTAATAGTAATGTGTTTTTATCAAAAAGAGGTAAATAATCAAAATGAAAATGTCAGTAATTGATTTAGGATTTAACTCTGTTAAATTGGTAAATTACAATGTAAAAGATGATGATTCTTTTGAGATATATGAACAAGAGGGGATGAAAGCAAAGCTTGGTGAAGGATTAGATGAAAAAGGCAAGCTTAGTAAAAAACCAATCATGAGAGCAATTGAAGTTTTAAAGTTATTTAGAGATCTTATTCAACTCCAACCAATTAAATCGGTTCTACCTATTGCAACTAGTGCAGTAAGAGAAGCAAGCAATAAAGAGGAATTTCTAAATGAGGTATACCGTGAAACAGGATTCAGGTTTAAGGTCTTATCTGAACGAGAAGAGGCACTTTATTCCTATGTAGGCGCAATAAAATCACTTCAATTACCAAACACACTATTTTTTGATTTAGGCGGCGGAAGCCTAGAAATTGTACACGCTGAAAAATTCAGAATCAAAAAGGTTATTTCATTACCACTTGGGGCATTAAGATTAACACAACAATTTGCAAATAAGAATTTGGTATTTACTGAAAAAGATTATAAAAATATGAGACGACATATCTGGAATCTTCTTCCAAGTAAAAAAGAATTTGATCTAGATAAAAATACAATTCTAGTAGGAGTTGGTGGTGCGTTACGGGCTTTGGCAAGATATGATCAAAAAGTTACAAAATATCCATTTGACAAAATTCATAATTATGAAATGGATTTCAAATCAGTTAATACAATTAATAAAAAACTATCTGATATGAAATCTGGTGAGATTTCCAAAATTTCTGTAATTGGTTCTAGCAGAGCTGAAACAATTGTTGCTGGCTCGTGTGTTATAGATACATTAATGGACAAATTTGGATTTCAAAATCTTCATGTAAGTAACCATGGACTTCGTGAAGGTGCACTTTCAATATTTCTTGAAAATCAAAAAACATATCATTCTAATAATATCACATCTGAACAAATTAGACAATCTCTTAGTATTACTAAAGAAAGATCAATAAATCAAAACGCTGAAGGATTTTTAAAAGAACTTATTATTTTCAAATTAATTGGCGAGCGTGAATATGTACTTCTTTCATATGCACTAAAACTGATGATGGAAAAATCGTCATATAATAATCCTCAGAGTTGGTTTTATGCAATAGCTGATGAAGATATGTCTCTTAATCATCCTGATCAATTAATTTTGGGATTATCTCTTGTACATACTAGACATGAAAAAACTGCAGATTGGTTATTCTCACGATACAAGTCTATTCTAACACCGCAAGATAAGATGGCAGTAAGAAAAATATCCTCGTTGCTTAACCTTTTGAGATTTTTAGAAAAAACTAAGGCAAAAATTGAAATAAAAAAATCTGAACCTAGAAAAATTGAATTAAATGTCATTCCAGCTAGAAGTGTTCCTAAAACTCTGCTGCAACATATATTGAGAAATTTTGAAAATGTATTTGGCGTTAATGTGATCTGTTCAATACGTTCTGAAATGGGAAGTGCACAAAATTCCATACTTGAATTATAGAAAGAAGAACTTACTCATGATTTTTTGTAATTCCGAAAGTAATGTAATATTATGAAAATAAATTAAATCTTACAAATCAACTTTTCAAAGCCAATTCTTTGTTCTGAAAATGTTTTTATAAACAATTTGTATTTTAGATTTCTTTCCAAACGCTCTTGTTTAATTATGTCTGTAATTTCATTTGTTAATTTTTGATTCTTGAGGTAGTCTAACATAATGTCACTATCATGAATTTCTCCCAATCTATCTTGTATCTTTTTCAAGTTTTCAATATGCGATGGTATTTTCTTGTTACTAAGAGATAGTTCTATGGTGTAACGTAATTTCTTAAAATCTTTCCTCATTTTATGGAGTTCATCAATTTTTTTATCGTCATTTATCACAATAGGAATATTCTGTTTTATTCTAGAATTTAATTTGTTTACAGTCTTATGAAATCTGTTTTTTAATTTTGGTTCAGATAATTGTTTTTCAGTGATTTTAGGCATTGAAAATGATCTTAGTCTTGCTGCAACGAAATGCGCATCTCTAATCTTTGATTTTCGTTTAATCATTAATGATGATATTAGTTTAGAAGAAGATGGATTGGCAAAATATTGTTGATCTAACTTTATAGTTATGATATCAAAATCTCTAATTTCTGTGTTTATCTTAAAGAGCACACTTGACTTATCTATGTAATTTTGAAAATTTGGTTGTTTTCGAATCTTTTTTGGTAGTATTTTGTAAGTAGCCTGTAGTCTTCTTATCGTAATTCTGATATCATGAATATTTTCCTCATTTGGATCATCCATATACTCATCTAATTTATTGATAATTTTCTCAATAATTTTTTGAAAGTTTTTTATGAATAATTTCTTTGTTAAAATTTGAAACTCTGTCATACTATCTTTGTAATTATGATGGCATTTTTAGTTATTCTTTAACATTGTTTTCAGAAATTACATCTTGGACTGTCTCATTTATTACTGCTTCCGCTATATCGCTTGAATATTCGGCAGTTCTGCGAATATCTTCCAAAACAAATTTTATGACACTCGAATATTTTTTTGATTCTTCTAAACTATCAGTGAATTCTTTTTCTTTTTCTGCTATTCTACATGCGTTTGTAGCAACAGAATCTGCAAGAAGATAATCGCGTTTATTTAATGCTGCAATGGAATCTTCAAACACTTTTAATGATTCCTCACTTAGTTTTGTAATCTTTTGTAACAATGATGGTTCTAACGTGGATTTAAGAAATTTTACCCTGCTTGCTATTGAAACAGCATGATCTGCTATTCTTTCAACAGATTTTACTACGATTCTATAACTGATGCAATCAGATGGCTTTTGCAGTCCTATATCACGTAAAATTCGTTCATGTTGAACTGCAAGTGTAAGGTTTCTTAATATGTATAAACTAAAACGATCAACTTCATCATCTGAATGAATTATTTCTTCACCAAGCTCGGCATCCATTTCTTTTAATGCGTCTATAGCTTGTCTGTGCATAGTAGATGTAAGCAAAAACATTCGCTTTAATGCATCAGCGATTGAAAGCTCAGGTAAGCTAGTTAAAATCTGGATAGTTATGGATTCTGGTGTTGATTCTACTATCTCAGTCCCAATCATGTTTGTTCTTACTAAATCCCTTATGGCCTGTTTTTGATTTAGTTGGATTCTTCCTCCCTTACTTTTTATCTCAATTAACTGATATCCTGCAAGATACATCGCAATGACTTTTCTTTTGATGGATTCTACAGAGTCTTTCTGAGCGATTAGCGTATTTGATTTCATTGTCTGTGTGGATTGTGAATTTCTTGATGGTAACAGTGATAATGAATTATTTGCAGTTCTTACTATTGAAACAGGGTCTCCTGTTTTCAGATGCATATCATCAACCCATCTTTTTGGTAATGATAATACGTAGGTTGAGCCTCCTACCAACTGTAGCTTTCTTACCTCTTTCTCATCTAATAGTTCTGCCAAGTAGATTGAACTGAATTGAATATAGATAAAGAAGTTCTGACAATGTTCTATGGTATTCTATATAGATCTATATTCAACTATGATAACTAAGAGAATATGGTCGAACATCTGATATTTGTTGTTGGGTGGAAAAATTGTATCCATGATGAGAATTCCATTAAAATCTGGCTCACGTTTTGTAGATAAATTTTTCAAGATTGGTGCGGCTATGGCTGCTACGTATGTTTTGGCAATCATTCTATTGATTGTAGTTAATCTGATATCAGGGTCTGCTCCAGTATGGCAAAAAGAAGGTCTTGGTTTTCTGACAGGTTCTAATTGGAACTCTGAAGAAGGAAGAGAAAGTTATGGTGCGGCTCCATACATACTTGGTACATTTGTTACTGCTGGAATAGCAATGGCGATCGGTGTGCCCATAAGTATAGGCATTGCAATGTTTTTGTCAGAACTTGCTCCTAAAATTATGAGGACTCCACTTTCATTAATAATTGAGTTACTTGCTGCAGTTCCAAGTGTGATATACGGCTTGTGGGGGCTTTTTGTTTTTAGATTGTATCTAAAAGACTGGGTTGAGACTCCACTGCATAATATGTTTGGAGATAACTCTGTAATTTTTGCGGGAGCTCCTTTTGGATTGGATATTTTCACAGCAAGTGTAGTTCTAGCTATTATGATAATCCCTACAATTTCTACGATTTCAAGAGAAATAATGCTTGCAGTTCCAAACAGTCAACGTGAAGCTGCTTACATGCTTGGTGCTACGAAGTGGGAAGTATTCAGATTGGCTGTGATACCATATTCTAAATCTGGTCTTATTGGTGCTGCCATACTTGGTCTTGGTAGGGCAGTTGGTGAAACAATGGCTGTTACAATGCTAATAGGCAATTCTACCGGTGCAGCGGCATTTCCAACTTCGCTTTTCCAGCCAGGACAAACAATGTCAAGTATAATGGCAAATGAATTTGCTGAAGCATCACAAGCAGGATTACACATGTCTGCTTTAATTGGAATAGGACTGATTCTATTTGTGGTAGCATTTGGGATTAATATCGTGGCACATCTTCTTGTTGCCCGAGTAATAAAATCACATGAAGGAGCTGTGCAGGCATGATTACCGTGGAACAAAGGGCAGAATTTAGAAAACATTTCAGGTATAACGTAGGTAGAAGATTAGTAATAGACAAGATTGTAAAAGGAGTTGTTTTTGGTTGTGTCATACTAGCTATCGTTCCACTAGGGAGTATTTTGGTTGAAGTTATCACAAATGGCTCTGCTGCTCTAAGTATAGAATTTCTCACACAAATTCCAGGAGCGGTAGGAAGTGCAGACGCTGGTGGGATAGGACCGGCAATTCAAGGAACTATTGTATTAATTGGCATGTCTAGTCTGATTGGTGTTCCAGTAGGAGTAATGGGAGGAATTTTCCTTTCAGAATATGGTGATAACAGATATGGCAGAACAGTTCGATTCTTTAATGATGTATTGGCAGAATTTCCAACTATTGTAATTGGCATTTTCGCATTCGTTATGATCGTTCTTACATTGGGAAATTTTTCAGTTTGGGCTGGCACTTTTGCACTTTCAATTATAATGTTGCCTATTATTACAAGAACCACTGAAGAATCACTTAAACTAGTTCCAATTACATACAGGGAAGCAGCATTTGCACTTGGAATAAAAAGATGGGCTGTAATTACAAAAATAATTCTCTCTCAAGCAAAAAATGGCATGGTGACAGGAATTTTACTTGCTGTTGCAAGAATTGCAGGTGAAACAGCACCTTTGATTTTTACAATTCTTGGCAGTAGTCAGTTTATGGATGGTTTTAACGGTCCAATTGATGCACTCCCACTTAGAATTTGGAGACTTTCATCACTTCCATATGATAATGCAGTGGCACAAGGTTGGGGAGCCGCATTAGTTTTAATATTGATGGTACTTTCAATAAATATCGGAGTTCGATATATCGTGTTGAGAAAGAAAGGAAGAGGACTCAAACTTAGGATGCGAGGCGGTGCATTATAATGGAAACAATGGAAAAATTACCAACTAAAATTATTACTACAGAGAGTCCAAAATACAAACTCATAGCAGAAAATATTGTTGCAAGCTACGATGGTGTTGTAGCAGTAAAAAACGTCACGATGAAATTCCGAGACAGAGCAGTCACAGCTCTCATTGGTCCATCTGGATGTGGTAAAACGACATTTTTAAGATGCTTGAACAGAATGCATGAATTAACAAAAAATGCCAAAATTGAAGGCAGAGTTTTACTTGATGGAGAGGATCTTTATACAAATAAACAGGATCCAATTATTAATAGAAGAAAGATTGGCATGGTTTTTCAAAAACCAAATCCTTTCCCAACAATGTCGATTTATGATAATGTTGCAGCTGGTTTGAAATTAAACGGTCTTAGAAATAAATCAGTGATTGATGATATAGTTGAAGGGTGTCTTAAAATGGTCTACTTGTGGGATGAAGTGAAAAGCGATTTGAAAAAACCAGGAATGAGTCTTTCAGGTGGTCAACAACAACGTCTCTGTATTGCAAGAGCACTTGCTATTCAGCCCGAAGTACTCTTGATGGATGAACCTGCTTCAGCACTTGATCCAATAGCGACTCAAAAAATTGAAGAAATGATAAATGAATTAAAAAAAGAATATACAATAATTATAGTAACTCATAATATGCAACAGGCAACAAGGGTTTCCGATTATACTGGCTTTATGTATCTAGGAGATTTGATAGAGTTTGGAGAAACAAAACAAATATTTGAGAATCCCAGAAATGAAACAACAGCAAGATATGTACAAGGCCAGTTTGGGTAAATAATGACACGTCTTATAGATCCGCATCTTACTCACTTGTCTGAATTGATGCAACAAATGTGTGATTTATCCATCAAAAGCATAAACTTGGCCATTGACTCTTATCTTGGTGGACAAAATGCACGAAATGAAGTTCACGAAATTTCTAACCAAATATTGAATTTGTATGATCAAGTAGGAGATTTGACCTTTGATATGATCTTAAGGTATCAACCAGTAGCAAGTGATTTTAGATTAATTAGATCATCAATTGAAATTTCATATGGATTTACTCGATTTGGAAGATATGCATATGATATTACAGTAGTGAGGGATACATTTGGAGATCTTTCAGAATGTAAAAATGAAATAATATACACACTTTCTGGTGAAATAAAACATATGATAAATCTAGCAGTACAAAGTTTTGCCACACTTGATTTAGACAAAGTAAAACAGCTTTTAACAGATGAAGATCTCGTTGATAAATACTACAACAAACACCTTCCAACATTGATTAACTCAAAGAATACAAAATGTGCACTTGCTGATGCACTGGTTCTTAGGTATCTGGAAAGAATTGCTGATCATGCATCATTCATAGGTGAATCTATCACTTATATCGTAACAGGAAAGCGTAAAACTCATTAATTAAATTTTCAAATGTTGAATAATTATCCATACTTCTGTTAATCAGAACTATATAGATTACTATAATCTTAGATTGTTATGTAATCTATAGAGTTTAAATTAAATAACATGAGGTATCTCATAAACTCAATGAGAAAAAAAATCATTTTAGGTATGACATTAATGCTTATCCTGATAATACCAACAACATCACTTAACGTAATGGCACAATCTGCATTAAGTCTAAATGCGGCAGGTGCAACTTTTCCATTTCCTCTAATTGATAAGTGGAGAGTTGAATACAACAAGATTCATCCAGGTGTCACATTAAATTATCAATCAATTGGCAGCGGTGCAGGAATTAAACTACATACAACTAAAGCAGTTGATTTTGCTGCATCTGATGCACCATTACAAACATCAGAAGCTTCTGCAGCACCTGGAACATTACATATTCCAGAAACAATTGGCGCAGTCACTATCACATATAACATTCCTGGAATTGCTAAAGGTTTAAAATTGACTGGTCCTGTTATCGCGAATATTTTTAGCGGTAACGTAACTCACTGGAATGATAAAATGATATCAACATTAAACCCAGATCTAACCTTGCCAAATCAACAAATTGTTGTAGCTCATCGTTCTGATGGGTCTGGTACAACTTTTGTATTTACAAGCTATCTTTCTAAAGTTAGTCCAGATTGGCAAACCAAAGTTGGAAAAGGAAAGAGTGTTCCATGGCCATTGGGAGTTGGAGCTCAAGGAAACGCAGGAGTTGCAGGAATAGTTAAGAGTACTTCGTATAGCATTGGATATGTAGAATTAGCCTATGTGATGCAAAATAATATGACATATGCATTTGTTCAAAACGCAGATGGAACGGCATTTGTAGAACCAACTCTTGATACTATAGCAGCTGACGCAGCATCTGCGGCAACAAATCTACCTTCTGCAGATGGTGATTGGAGCAAAATATCAATAGTTAATGAACCAGGAAATAACTCATATCCTATTTCGTCATTTACTTACCTTTTAGTATACAAGGAT
The DNA here is from genome assembly GCA_013287585.1 of Nitrososphaerota archaeon. Taxonomy (GTDB): domain Archaea; phylum Thermoproteota; class Nitrososphaeria; order Nitrososphaerales; family Nitrosopumilaceae; genus TA-20. The sequence continues at coordinate 3,960 of JABDDN010000015.1, read as the reverse complement.
TTATCACAAGTAAATGGAATGACTCAGGATAAAGCTAAAGCAATAGTTGACTTTCTCAATTGGGCAATTCATGATGGACAACAATTTTCATCATCATTGCTTTATGTCCCATTGCCTGATGCAGTGGTAAAATTAGACGAGCAAGGAATTTCACAAATACAGTACAACAGTGGATCGGTTCCAGAGTTTGGTACAATAGCAGCATTAGTACTTGCAATTGCAATTATCTCCATAATTGCTGTATCTGCAAAGACTGGATTGAGACTCATACCAAAATACTAGAACTCATAACTTTTTCATTTTAGTTAACATTTCAAAATTATATTTAATAATGGAGATTCAATATGAAAAATAATTTTTTCTAAAATGTGATATCATCTTATTACTTTGTAATTTTATAGATCATTTTTATATTTTTTCATAAATCAAAATTTTTATAGAGAATTTTTTCTATCTAAATGTAATTTTTATTTCTATATAGATGTGATACGATATAGCTGTTTACGTAATCTATTGAAGTCATACGTAAATAACTAACATCGTCACATAAGCTCAATGACGAAAAAAATCATTTTAGGTGCAGCATTAATGCTTATCCTAATAGTACCGACAACATCACTTAGTGCACATGCAGACACAGCACCACCCGCACCACTTGATAGTGACAAGTACACGATAAAAGCAGCAGGTGCAACTTTTCCATATCCGTTAATTGATAAATGGAGAGTTGATTACAATGCTCAATATCCTGGAATAAGTCTAAACTATCAGTCAGTTGGAAGTGGAGCTGGAGTAAGTCTCTACACTAAAAAGGTAGTTGATTTTGGCGCATCTGATGCACCATTACAACCAAGTGAAGCTACAAAAGCACCAAACACATTACACATTCCTGAAACAATGGGCGCAATTGTAATGACCTATAATCTTCCAGAATTCCAAAAAAGTGGATTAAAGCTAACCGGTCCGGTCATAGCTGATATCTTTTTGGGAAAGATTACAACATGGAATAGTCCTGCAATCGCAAAACTAAACCCTGGTGTTACACTTTCTGCAAACAAAATTGTTCTTGTACATCGTTCTGATGGTTCAGGTACCACTTTTGCATTCACGGACTATCTTTCTAAAGTTAGTCCAGAGTTCAAAGGAAGAATTGGACAAGGAAAATCAGTGCCATGGGTTACAGGAGTAGGGGGTTCAGGAAATGCGGGAATTGCAGCAATTGTAAAGAAAGTGCCTTGGTCTATGGGTTATGTAGAACTGGCCTATGCCAAAACAAACAAGTTGGCTGGATCCAACATCCCTATGACATATGCATACATACAAAACCATGACAAGACTGCATTTTTGGATGCTACTGTGGATACCACATTAGCTGCAGGCCAGGGAGCTGTGGCATCAATGCCAGCATCTGACGGAGACTGGAGCCATGTATCTATAAACAATGCACCAGGAGCTAATGCATATCCAATTGCAACCTACACGTATTTGCTAGTCAATAAAAACTTGGATCAGATAAAAGGAATGGATACACAAAAAGCAAGTGATCTAGTTCACATGTTATACTGGTTTGTAACAGATGGACAACAAAGATCAACAAAGCTATTGTATGTGCCATTGCCTAGCGGTGTAGTACAGATTGATGAAAGCGGTCTTCATAAAATAATGTTCAATGGTAAGCCAGTGTGGCCTTCCAGTGGATATTAGAAACAACTAATCCTTTTTCCTTTTTTAAAAATCTTCTAACGAAAGTTATAAAATGATAAAAATTTAAATTGAAAATAATTCTAACTTAATTTGTTTTTTAATCTACAAACTCAAAGCTAACACAATGCAAGAATCAGAAACTTCAAGACATTTGTCAGACATCTCTTCAATTGCCTCGACAACATCCTTGAGTAATAATAATTCTCTTGTATTTGCAATTTCGTCTAAAACTTTGATGGTAAGTTCACGGTATTTTTCATCAACACTACGTTCTATTTTTTGTGATTCATGAGCAAGATCAATTGCCACTATGGAATTTCCACTTAGTGCCCGCACAATTTCATTTAGCTTGTATATTTGGTCTACAGCAAGTGCAATTAAATCCGAAATGTCTTTGTCAAGTTTCTCTTTTTTCAAAGTGACAGCTTTTATGTTTGATAGTTTGAAAGCAATCCCTGTGATAAATCCAGCAATTTCATCTGTGACATAAGCTGTGTGTAAAAGATTCTCTCTATTCATCATTAAACCACCCACATCTGCAATCTCTCTTGTTATCTTTCGACGTAACGATTCTACTTCATCTTCTGTATTTTTTATTCTCTCAAGAACTTGTTTGATTTCTGCCTTGTCTGGTTTTATTATGAGACTTGGTAATGTGGCAAGATCTCTTACTGCATTTAAGATTCGGTTTATTTCATCTTGCAAAACGGCAAGCGCCTTTCGCTTCGCTTGAACCTCTAATTCCCCACTATACATCCAGACGTTGTTCTTGATGGTCGCGGCTAATAATCGTTACGTAGATTCCTTATGTTAAAGGTAGTTTTGCTTCTCTTCCTGAACTACTCTTTTTTGTCCATTATACAAAGAAATTATCTCTTGATCAGTTGTAGCATTTTCAGGAGTTTTCTCTAATCGTATCCTTCCAGTGAACTTTGGAAAACGAAGTGCCAGACCACTTCCCTTTCTAATTGTGTCCATTGCTGTTTTGTGTATTGGACTAAGTGTGATTTCTGAAGCTACTATTTCAATTACAACTTCGGGTTCAAACCAAACATCTGCTTCAAGGCCGCTTTCAATTCTTGGATTTTTCTTTATAGTTATCTTGTCAGAGAGAATCTGATAAAACTGATCCAAGCTTTCATCAGTAAATCCAGTTCCCACTTTACATATGCTGGGAAACGTATCAGTTTCATTGTTATAAGTTGCAAGTAACAATGCACCATATTTACCAGTCCTCCTACCTCTTCCATAAAATGCTCCAATGACAACAAGATCCAAACTGTCGCCTAACTCATTTCTATATTCGCGTTTGAGCTTGAGCCAGTTACTTCCTCTGGCACCAGCTTTGTAAATACCATCAAGCTGTTTTAACATCAGTCCTTCACAACCTACATTAATTGCATTTTCTAGGAAATCTTCCACATCATTATCATTTTTTACAATTGTCATAGGTACAAGTTTTGCAAAGGTGTCTTCTTTTACTAATTTCTCTAGTGTTTTTCGTCGTTCTTTATATGGCATATCAAGACAGCTTTTATCATCTACAAACATGACATCAAAAAAATTCACGGTAATAGGATATTGTGATACTGCTTTTGCCACACCATATTTTCGCCTGCGGTGCATAAGTTCCTGAAATGCAAGAAATTCACCAGAATCTTCATTGATTGCAACAGCTTCCGCCTCTAAGATCACTTCATTTGCCTTAATGGCACTACCAATTTTTTCAACAATATCAGGATAATAGTTTGTAATGTTTTCAAGACTTCGAGAATAAAGAATTATTTTCTCACCTTGTAGATGTACTTGCACGCGTTCCCCATCTAATTTGTATTCTGCTGCAAATTCATCACCCATTTTCTCATGCGCCTCTTGTGGACTCTTGACCCTTTCTGCAAGCATTGGTCTCACAGGACTAAATACGGCAACTTGGAAATTTTTTATCGTGTTTATTCCATCCTTTGCAACAGCTGCTGCTACCTTGCCCAAATCACTTGACACATTATACGCATGTTCCAGCATCCCGCGGTTTTCTTTTGTTCCTGTAAATGCAATTGCAAGAGCATCTAGTATAGTAAAATCAGCAATGCCTAATCGTAAAGAGTTTGTAATTATTTTAAGGATAAATCCTGCCTCAATCGGGGTTGCGTCATTTAACAGACTAGAAATATATTTCATTTTCATGTCCTGAGAACGTGCTCCTTTTAATTCTGCAATCTTGTACAATGTATCATAAACTCTTTCAACCGTAATGTC
>JABDDN010000014.1 GCA_013287585.1 Nitrososphaerota archaeon | reverse complement strand
GCAACACCTAGTGGTTCTACTGGACATTCTTATTCTCTTGGTGGTCCAATATTGCATGAAAGTTTAGATGTATTGATAATTACACCAGTTGCTCCAGTAAACAAATTACCATCACTAGTTGTCCCAGATGAAAAAATAGAGATACTTAGTTCTCACGATTCTAACATAATCATGGATGCCCAAGTGATAAAACCTGCAAGAAATGATGATATTATAACCATAAGAAAATACAAAAAACATGCAGTGTTTGTAAGAATCAAAAAGCGCGGTCTAAGACAGATGAGCAAGCTTGGTTTCTAGAATTTTAGATGCAAGTGCTTTTTATGCTGGTATCCCCTTTGCTTCACAAGAGAAAAGCTATACAACACATGTTGTTTTTGATGAGATAAAACACATCAAGAAAAATCATGATGCATTAAATGTACTTGTTGAGACAAAAAGATTAGAGATTCTTGATCCTGAAAAGGAATACATTACAAAAGTATTGGCAAAAGCAAAAGAAATTGGAGATTTTCAAAATCTTTCCAAAGGAGATATCTCTGTGATTGCACTATGTTTGCAAACAGATGGAGAACTAGTTACTGATGATTACGCAATATCAAACACAGCCAAACAACTCAATCTCAAAGTCATTCCTATAATGACCAAAGGTATTACAGAGGTAAAGGATTGGGTTTATTTTTGTTCTGGATGTGAAAAAATCTTTTCAAAGATATCAGAGTGTCCTGTTTGTGGAACCAATCTTAGCCGTAGATCAGCCAAGAGGAAGTCTTCTTCCAGCCCAATCAGCAAATGAACCATCATATAATCTGACATTTTCATATCACGCAATCTTTAGTTGTGTAAAAACATATGCTGCTCTATGCTCAAGTACACAATAATAAACCAGTTCCTTGTCCTTTGGGATTTTCTGTTCTTCAAAAAATTTTTCCAGTTCTTTTTTTTCTTTGAAAAGAAACCCATGTTGTCCCATACCATCTGTAAAAGGAATTAAAATAGAATTAGGAATTCTTCCTACCATAAATTCTTGAGGAGTGCGTGCATCTATGATTACATCAGTATCAGTTTTTTTTATCAGTTCTTCAGCCTCAATTCTCAGATTAGCATTTACTTTCGGAACAAATGTAGTTGATTTTATTGTAGATATGTCATGAGTAACAGATAGTCCTTTTTGATGCCATCCCCTAATACCAATATCCAAAATTTTTGTTTTATCATGACCAAAATAAAGCAATGTCCAAGCAATTCTTGCTGCTGAGGGATCCATGTAATCACCATAAATTATCACGGTTTTGGTTTCATCAATTCCAATAGAACCAAAAAGGTTTGCAGCTTTGTCTGCATCAAACACTAAATTGGCACCATCATGTACGAAATAATCATCTCATTCGTTTACAAAGTCAGATATCTGAATTGTATATCATATATCGTGTAATGTTTTTTGGTCTGCTTTTTTCTTTGGTTTGTTTTCTGCATCAAGCATTTTTCTTATTTTTTGAGCTCTTAATTCCCCCATACCTTTAATTTTTGAAAGCTCGGTATGAGAGGCCTTTAATGTATTAGTTGGTGAACCAAACCTTTCTAGCATTCGAGTTGCTAATTTTTCTCCTACTCCTGGCAGACTACAAAGAACAGATAGTTGCTGTTTTTGTAAATCGTCTGATTTTTTTATTTTTTTTAAAAATGGGCCTTTTTTATTTTCCTGTCTTGTACACATAGCTATCAAAAGTTTTGCTGTATGTGATGCACTTGGTGTTGGAATAATTGGAATCTTAAAATCTAAAACAACTGACGATATTGCACCATAGAAAACAAGTGGGTTTTCAGTAAGATCTTCAATTTGATCCACATTACCTTCCATCAAAATAACTGGATGTTCAAAGTGTTCTTTTAGTCTGTTACATTGATCAAATAGTCTTCCGTCAAAAACAGATGAGATGAAATCTTGGATACTTTTTCTTTCCACTATGGTTTCTGGGGCGACAATATAATCACCTACTGCTAGATTTTTGAGTTCAATGTTTACTCCAACTGCTCTGAGAAGATCAGGGATTCCGCTTTTCTTTTCCCTTTCATCAATTATCATGCGCAGGTCATTTATCTTCATTATATAACATTTACAGAGTTTGTTAATATTTTATTTGGGAGTGTCTGTTTTTGGTGGACTATCAGATGGTCCACGTAACATTTCTTTTATCTTGATCTCTGCTTCCTTGAGATTTTCTTTAACACGTGTCTCTTGTTTTGATAATACCGTAATACGAGTGTTAGCAAGTTCCTTTTTTTCCTCTAATTCTGCAATAAGGCTTGCTTTTGTTGATTTTATTAGTATGGAACCTGCGTTTTTGAAAACAGCATCATTATCGCCTGCTTTTTTGAGAATTTCAAGTGCTCTTTCTGTCTCAAGTTGCTCCATCTCCAAGTGTTGTTTTTGTCCCATTATGGATTGGAGGTTTTGTTGTAGTTGTTGTAATCTTCCAACTTGTTCTTGTAACCATGGTGGAATTTGTTGTTCGCCAGAAGACATGCTAGATTCACGAGTTGATTTGTTTATATTTTTACCGATTCGATAGAATCATTGCTTGTCTGTACAAGACGCAACGTTGAATTCAAATTTGCACGCAAATGTGAAAGCTCTTGTGCGTCAATTAAGATTGTGATTTTTTTATCAAAAGATATTGTTGTTTTTGTTGGAGTTTCAGCGGAAAATTTATTGTCTATTTGAATCGAGTCAAAAATGGATTTTGTTTTTTCTTTAGCAAAAATTTCTATTTTGGCATTATACCTTGACATCGTATGCCATTCCTGCTATTTTGAATCCACATTTTTTGCAGGCCCATATCCCTACTGCAACTCGGCCAAACTTGGTAGAACCGCATTCAACACATCTTCGCTTTGCTTTCAAAAGCCTGTGTACTGCAGTAAATTTTTTGCGGGGTTTTAAACCATACTTTGCACCAAGTCCCTTTAATGAAGAGCTTTTACTTTTAACCATTTTACATCAGTTTCTCAAGTTGCTTCCTTATTTTTGTTCCCACGGAAAGAGCAATTTCTGAGCATCTTATCACTTGCTCCAAGGTAAAGCCATCAATTCCTCCTTTTTGTATTGCGCAAATGTTTCCCTCGGTATTTGTTGTAATTGTCAATCTTGCATCCATACAAGCTTCCTCGTCTGATGACGGGTCTATTATAATATGATCTCCAATTCTTGCCATTGTAACAGATACTGGAATTGTTTTTACAGGTGGTTTTGAAGTTACACCTTCTACTAGAACTGGAGCCTCATTTTGGATTTCATATTTTGGAACAGTGCATGATAGAAGAGCTGCAACAGAAGCATATGAACATGCATCAAAGAGATTTCCGTTTGCATCTGTTACACTACTGTCGATAAAAATTCCAATTACTGATTTGTTCTCGATAAGAACCAATTGGTGTAAGTCAAGCATCTCAGTTTCCCTGATTCCTCGATCAACAACTCTTGCCAGTTCTATCACTTCTTCAGATGGCGGGCCTGGTTCTGCATTGGGATCTGCAAGTGGAAGAATTTCTGCAGTGCATATCAGTATTCCTTTATCACCAAGATCTGGAAACGGTTTATCTGGTTGAATCTTTACTCCTGTGACAATCTCGGTATCTCCAAGCCTTACCCTTGCAGAACCGTTTGCCTTTGGAATTACTCCAACATCAATTGAGAGAGGTCGTTGATCTTCAAGACCTCTACCATCAAGTCTTTTTCCTTCTTTTAGGAGTTCTAAGATTTGTTCACGTTTTAATTGTGCAAGTATAACTGAATTAGCCATATCTATTATGTCTCGTTTGTAAAGTATTTGTCCATTAATGCTTTTCTTTGCATTTCATAAACTAGTTTACAACCATTTATTCCAGTTTGAACGCATTTTTTATACTCAGATGGAGACAAGATGCCATCAAGTTGCATTAGAGTGATTTTTTCAAGATTTGGCATATATGCAATTGGCATATCAGCTTGTCCTTCCTGATCTTCTTCATTGTTAATATCCAAAACTATTTGATCAGCTACTTTTCCTGCCGCACATGCAGAAACTAGATCACGCATAGGTATTCCCGCGTCTGCTAAAGCAATAGATGCTGCATCAAGTGCAGCACATCTAGTACCTCCATCGGCCTGAAGCACTTCAATGAAGACATCCACTACGGTTCTAGGAAAGTCTTTTAGTATTACAGCAGGCAATAATGCCTCTTTAATAACTTTAGAGATCTCTATTTCTCTTCTTGAAGGAGCGGGATTTTTTCTTTCTGTGACAGAAAAAGGAGACATATGATATCGACAACGCAAAATTCCAGAGTCTTGGTTTGCCATGTGTTTTGGATGAACGTCACGAGGTCCAAAAACACCAGCAAGAATTTTGTTTTTACCAAACTCTATGTATGCGGAGCCATCTGCGTTTTTTAAAACTCCCACTTTGATAGATATATTTCTTAATTGATCTACTCTTCTTCCGTCACATCTAATTCCATTTTCATTCATTAATTGTGTCATTATTATCACCAAGTTCTACCCCAAGCATGGATTTGACTCTTTCAGTCAAGTTCGGCATATGTGCTTGGGCATCAACCATTCTGATTGCTTCTATTGCCTTTAATAATCCATCTGGATCTTCAGAAGAAACAACTATCCAGCCATTTTGTCCAATTGTAATCATTGCTTTTGTGGCCATCTCAATTGTTTGGATCATAGAGCCTCGTTTTCCAATGAGTCTTGGAACCTTGCTTGGAGAAATCTCGATTAGCTCTCCTGATTCAATTTTTCCAAGATCTCTGTCCTGCACAGTAAGCAAAGGATCACGCGATCTATCAAAATTAGCAACTCGTGCTGCAACCAAGTCCCCTTTGTCAAGTCTTTCTTTAAGTTCATCTTTGGTTGGAGAATAGTCTCTGCCAAAAACATCTTGAGCTGGTAAAAATCCTACAAAACACGAGTTAATATCAAACTCCCATGATAACGATGAATGTCCTATTACTTTGCCTATAATCAAGTCATTTGTTTTTGGCATGTATATTCCTGTAAGTGGAATAACACGTACAGCGTTATCAAAAATTTCAGAAATACCTACACTTGTAGAAATAATTCGATCTCCTTCTTGGTAGACATTTTGTTCTGGTCTAAAGGGTCCAGTTGTTATAACGTCGCCAGGAATTACGTATCTTCTTTTTGTTTCCATCATTTCGCGACCTCAACAGAAGCAGAACCTTTTGTTATTGATCCCAATCTATCTATCACATTTGCCCTTGCTGCAGCCGGTATATCTAGTATTACTTTAAGAGAGCCATTAGCTTGCCATTCTTCTTTTTTTAAAGACCCTACAGATTTCAAAACGGAATAAGATTGTGCAGCAAACTGTGCTGGTACAAGAATTTCAAGAAGCATGTTTTCTGATTTTAATGGTATTATGGAACGTAGTTGTTCAACAATATCTTTTGTTTGTTCGTCTACATTTTTAAATGGATCAACTGAGACTCGTGCATCATCCATGGCTTGCTCTATCCGAAGCGGTGGATGGGGGAGATGAGATCTAGGATCGACAAAGTTTTTGGCAATAAATTCTACAATTTGTTTACGTTTTTCTGAAACCATCTTTCTTCTTTGATCTGTTGTTAGGTTAAGATCACCTTTTTCAAGAATTATAGTCGCAATTGTAGTTTGATCTATTGTCTTAAATGCTTTCATCAATTTTTCAGTAGATGCTCGTGTGCCCTTATTAGAATCTGAATAAATCTCCTCAGAGATCATTATAGATGAAATATCTTTCTTTTTTCCTAACTTGAAATCAAGTGCTGGATCTGGCTTTACAAGAATCTCGAATTTTTCGCCTTCAACTGCAAATCTGATTACAGATGGCTTGTCCATAATTGTGATATTTAACTTTGGTATTTATCTATACGGAAAAACTCGTTAGATTTTTATTTGGACTAACGATTGTTTTCTCTAAGGTTTGACTTCTTTAGAGATTATTGAGCAAAATGAACGAAAGATTGTCGTTAAATTAAAGAACGTACCATTACAATACGCCAACGCATTAAGAAGGATTTGCCTAACTGGAGTACCTGTTTTTGCTATCGACGATGTAGTGATAATTGAAAATTCTTCTGTCCTTGCAGATGAGGGCGTAGCCCATAGACTTGCAATGACTCCAATAAAGACAGACCTAACAAGGTTTGTTGAAGCATCAAATTGTGACTGCCATAGTGAAGTTGGTTGTTCTCGTTGTAGAGTAATGTTAATGATCGATGCAGGTTCTGCAGATACTACAAGAACTGTTACATCAGCTGAGCTTACCTCGGAAGATGAAGTTGTAAAACCAGTTAGTGATAAAATTCCAATTATCGAACTTGCACCAAATCAAAAGTTAAAGCTTGAAGCATATGCAAGATTAGGAAGGGGTACTGAACATGCAAAATGGAATTCTGCAACAGTTTCAGTATTAACAGAAACTGGAAACCCTGAGGATCACATCTTAACTATAGAAACAACAGGCGCATTAACGCCAGCTCAAATAGTATCAGCTGGAATAGAAGAGCTTGCAAAAAGACTAGATAGCTTCAAGCAAGTAATTTCTACCCTTGGCTGAGCATGCATTATATTTGGGTTAAAAAAGGCAATATTACAAATGACCAACCAAGTTGTAATGCAGATGGCAAAGGAACTCAAAGGGGCATCAAAGAAAAACAATGCTCCAATATGGTCAAGATTAGCAGAACTTGCACTCAAACCATCTAGTGCTAGAAGAACAATCAATATTGGTCAGATAGATAAATTTGTAAAAGACAACGACGTAATTGTTGTTCCAGGAAAAGTACTTGGAACCGGTTACCTTTCACATAAAATAACACTTTGTTCATTCTCGATTTCTACATCTGGCGCCAAAAAGATTCTAGACTCTGGTGGAAAGATTCTCAACTTTACTGATCTAATAAAAAGCCATCCAACAGGAAAAGGAGTGATAATAATTGGCTAAACAACAAACCCATACAAAGACCGAAATCAAACAAGTTCAGAACATCATAGTGGATGGAACAAACATGATTGCAGGAAGACTGTGTTCACATGTAGCAAAACTATTGATTGATGGAAATCGAGTATCAATTGTAAACACTGAGAATGTCATGTTAAGTGGTGACAGAGATGCTATCATAAAATCGTACAGGAAATTTTTAGAGATTGCAAGTATTAATAATCCAAAGTTTGGTCCGTTTCACCCAAGAAGACCAGATACCATGATAACCAAGATGGTAAGAGGCATGTTACCAAAAAAGCCATCAGGAAAAACCGCATTCAAAAGACTAAGAGCATACTTGGGGGTACCAAATGAGCTTAAATCAATGACAACTACACAATTTGAAGATTCAAAGATTAGAAAAGCTTCTCCATACTATACCAGCATGGGAGATCTTGGAAAATTAGTGGGATGGCATGAATAATGGTTACTAGAGTAGAAAGTTATTTTGCATCAAGAAAATCTGCAAGAGCACATGTTCATATTGCAAAAGGAGCAGGCATGGTTAGAGTAAACAATATTCCAGTAGAAATGGTTCAACAAGAAACTGCAAGAGAAATAATGCTTGCACCGCTAGAGGTTGCTGGAGATTTAAGAGATAAAATTGATCTTTTCGTTAGAGTAAGCGGTGGCGGTTTTATGGGACAAGCCTATGCATCTTCTGTAGCCATATCAAGAGCAATGACAGGTTGGACAAAATCAAAAAAAGAACCAAAGGATCATCCATTTACAAAAACAATTCGCGAGGATCTTAAAAAACGCCTTACTGATTTTGATAAACATCTTCTAAGTGGAGATGATAGGAGAAAAGAACCCAAGAAGTTTGGTGGGCCTAGCGCCAGAAGAAGAAAACAGAAATCATACAGGTAAGATTTGAAAGCTGTAATTTTAGTCGGTGGGACCGGATGGGGAAAGCTGTTTACTAGTTATTTTCCAAAGTCAATCAAGAAAATGAAGGCCTAAAGTTTGGGTTTAGATTTTTCATACATAGTTATTTTATCTTCGTATTGTAAAGTGACAGCAATATCATCTAGTCCTTCAAGCAGAGTCTTTTTTCTGTGACTTTCTATTTCAAAAGGAATAACAATATCATCAGTAGTTATGGTTTGGTGTAGTAAATCAACTTCAATCTCAGATGAATTGTTGAATAATTTCTCTACACTTTGAGAGTCAAGCATTATTGGTAAAATTCCATTTTTAAAACAATTATTATAAAATATATCTGCAAAAGACGGAGCTATGACTACCCTAAATCCATAATCAAGCAAAGCCCATGCAGCATGTTCTCGACTAGAACCGCACCCAAAGTTGTCTCTTGTAAGCAATATCTTTGAATCATAATATTTTGAACTGTTTAAGACAAAGTCTTCTCTTGGTTTAGTTCCGTTTTCAAACCTCCAATCATAAAATAAATACTGGCCAAATCCAGTTTTTTGTACTAGTTTTAAAAATTGTTTTGGAATTATCTGATCAGTGTCTACATTTACCTTATCAAGAGGTGTGACAATGCTTTTTATTTTTTTAAATGATTCCATGCTAATTCAAATCCAATTCTCTTACATCAACAAAATGCCCTGCTAGTGCAGCAGCTGCTGCCATAATAGGACTGACTAGATGAGTTCTTCCACCTGCACCTTGTCTTCCCTCAAAATTTCTATTTGATGTGCTAGCACATCTCTCGCCAGATGCCAAGATGTCAGGATTCATTCCAAGACACATACTACAACCTGATTCTCTCCATTCAAATCCTGCGTCCTTGAAAATTTTGTCTAGTCCTAATTGCTCTGCCTGTTTTTTAACAAGTTGTGAACCTGGTACAACCATTGCATGCACCTTTGATGAGATCTTCTTACCCTTGATGATTTTTGACGCTTCAATCAAATCTTCTAATCTTGAATTCGTACAAGAACCAATGAAGATTCGATCAAGTGAAATGTCTGTGATTTGCATTCCCGGCTTGAGATTCATGTATTGTAATGCTTTGTGCGCTGCCTTTTCTTCATCTGGATTTCCTTTAGAATATTCTTCTGGAAACGGTACAGTTCCTGTCACATCAGTGGTCATTGCAGGATTTGTTCCCCATGACACTTGAGGCGATATTTTGTCAGCGTGTAATGTAAAACTTTTATCAAAATGTACTCCTATATCGCTTTTTAGATTTTCACGCCAATAACTTACAAGTTCATCATAATTTTTTGGAACATATTTCTTTCCTCGTAAGAACTCGAATGTTTTTTCGTCAGGAGCAATAAGACCAGCTCTTGCACCTGCTTCAATAGACATGTTACAAATTGTCATTCTTTGTTCCATGGTAAGATCTGATATTGTTTCTCCTCTATACTCTATTACTGTGCCAGTTCCACCAGCTGTTCCTATCTGTCGTATAATAGAAAGTATGATATCTTTTGCAGTAACAGCATGTGGGTTTTTTCTCTTGCCTTCTACTTTGATCTCAAAAGTTGTTGGTTTTTCCATCCAGATACATTGAGTAGCCAAGACATGTTCTACATCACTTGTTCCTATTCCAAATGCTAGTGCACCAAAGGCGCCATGTGTAGAAGTATGACTGTCTCCACAAACAATTGTGGCTCCAGGCAATGTCATACCAAGCTCTGGACCAATAACATGCACTATTCCTTGATTTGGACTATGGATATCAAATAATTCAATTCCAAAATCTTTACAGTTTTTTTCCAATACTTGAATTTGCTTTGAAGAGATCTGATCTACAATTGGCAATGACCTGTCAGTTGTTGGAACATTGTGATCCATTGTAGCAAATGTGAGGTCAGTTCTTCGTACCATTCGCTTATTCATTCTCAATCCATCAAAAGCCTGCGGCGATGTTACTTCATGAATAAGATGCCTGTCTACATAAAGTAGGGAAGGTCCATTATCCTGTTCTAGTACGATATGAGAACTCCAAATCTTCTCAAATAGTGTTTGTGACATTATACAGAGGTTCTTTGTAGACGCAAGATATAATGGTATAAAAAATCTTGATCTTGATTAACTGAAATTTAGATTCAGACTTTGAATTTTTCTGATTATTTCATCGTGGTTTGCGTCAGATTCTGTAGAGAATATTAGTAAACCATCATCTAAGAAAAGTGTGATTAGTTTTACTTTTTCTTTTGAGGTAATCATCCAGTTTGTCTTGCCTAAAGTGCTATCAAACATATTTTCCATATTTGCCTTCACCGAAGCTTGATAGTGAGCCATATTATCCAATTCCTCATTAAGCAAAGGCGTTTTGTTTTCACGTCTCACAAATGAATGCAGTTTGCGATTTTTTATTTTACCTACAAATCTAATAGAATCATCTAGCTTTAGAATTTCCGTTAATTTGACATTATCTGTATTTATGTAATTTTGTGTCAATTACTTTATGCATAAAAAAATCCGTCATAAATAGTATTTCCTGATCTTTTGAATATAGAATAACATAGAAAAATTTGAAATGGTATCTTTTATGGTTTGTAATTGAACAATCCGCCTGCAGCAACAATCTTTCCAATTAATTCAGGAAAAGGCTTCATTGGATAAGTCCTGTTTTTGGTTAGATTTTTTATTTCATTTTTTGTAGTGTCAATCTCCAGGGTATTACCTTGTGAAATATCCTTGTATGCATTCTCGTCAATTTCTATTGGCAGCAAAAATGCACCATCAACTGCATTTCTGTAAAATATTCTTGCAAATGACAAAGCCAGAACTGCTTTTATTCCTGAATACGAAAGTGCAATTGGAGCGTGTTCTCTTGATGAACCGCACCCAAAGTTGCGACCTGCAAGTATGAAATCACCTTCTTTTACTTTAGAATGAAAGTCCTTATCCAAGCCTTCCATTGCATGTTTTGCAAGTTCCTTGTAATCATGAATCTTAAGATAAGGACCTGGAAGGATTACATCCGTATCGATGTTGTCTTTCTCATACTTTATTACAGAACCTTTCATTTCAAATCCCTCGGATCAGTTATCTTTCCAGTGACAGCTGATGCTGCCGCAACAAGTGGTGATGCAAGATATGTTTTTGATTCTAAATGTCCCATTCTTCCTGGAAAATTACGATTTGTGGTACTGATACAAACCTCATCTTTTGCTAAGACTCCCATGTGCGCTCCACAACAAGCACCACAAGTTGGTGGACCAACCATTACTCCAGCATCCATAAAAATTTTAAGCAGACCTTCGTCCATTGCCTTTTTGAAGATTGAAATTGCAGCTGGCAAGATCTCGGTTCTAATTTTTACATGTCTTCCTTTGAGAATCTTTGCTACTGCTCTTAGGTCCTCAAGTTTGGCACCAGTGCAAGAACCAATGTATGCCTTGTCTAGCTCAATTGAGGACAAATCCCGTGCTACTGAAATATTTTCTGGAGAGAATGGTTTTGCAACAGTTGGTTCAAGTTCAGATGCTTCGTATTCGTATAACTTTTCATATTGTGCGTCTTGGTCTCCATGAACCTCGTTGTATTTTGTTGCACCTCTAGCAGATAAATAATCTCTGAGTTTTTGATCTGGTTCTATGATTCCACTTTTTGCTCCAGCCTCTGTTGTCATGTTAGTCAAAGTAAGACGCTCTTCAATTGACATTTCAGAAACACCACTGCCTCCAAATTGCATTGTCTTGTATGCAGCGCCATCATTACCAATATCACCGATAATTTTCAGTATGAAATCTTTTGCCATTACATGATTTGGTAATTTGCCATTTAGCTTAAAGTAAATTGTTGGAGGTATTTTGAACCATATCTTTCCATTTAACAAAACATAGGCAACATCTGTATGACCAAGACCTGCGGCAAATGCACCAAGTGCACCTGTAGTATTAGTATGTGAATCTCCTCCTACATAGACTTCACCTGGTAAAACCATTGCCTCTTCATGCGATAACGTATGGCATATTCCGTACTGACCCATTCCATACTTGAAGTGTTTTGAAATTCCAAACTCTTTTGTAAAATTTGTAAGAAGTACGATATTTTGAGCAGATATCTTATCAGCAGAAGGAACGAAATGATCCTCTGCTACCCAGACTTTTGATGGATCCCAGAGTTTGTCTATCTTCATGCCCTGTTTTTTCAATTTTTCAAATACTGCTATCACTCCAGGTCCAGAAACATCATGAATCATTACCTTGTCTACGTTGACAAAAACGACATCGTCGGTAGTTAAACTGGTCTTTCCAGATGCTCTGGCAAGTATCTTTTCTGTTATGTTCATTCCCATTTGATTGAACTGGGCTTTTTTGAAATTAAAAGGTTTGCAGAAGAAAATGAGTTAGATTTTGCTATATACATCATACGAATATCGCAAACGGTTTATTGATTAACTTTGTTTCTTGAAATTTAATAAGTAGTGATTTAGAGGAGAATTAGTGAAATTCTGGTTATTTTTGATTTTTATATTATCTATCTGCATAATTTTGCCTGCATATTCTCAACCTAGCATAAAAGATAATGATTTTATAGTTCAAAAATATGTTCCAAGTATTTGTTGCAGTCCAACCACAATGGATTTTGTGGACAAAGATGACATCTTGGTGTTAGAAAAAACTTCAGGCAATGTTACTTTGATACGGGATGGCGTACAGCAAACGCCAATACTTCACGAAAATGTCACAAGCATAGGAGAGCAAGGAATGCTTGGAATTACTCATGTTGGAATCAAGGTGTACCTTTACTTTACACAATCTTCATTCAATGGAGGACCTCCTATAGGGAAGAGAATCTATAGTTATGATTGGAATGGAAGTACGCTGATACATAAAACTCTCGTAAAGAATTTTCCCCAGACCCAAACCTATCATAATGGCGGAGCCATGACAACTGATCTGAATGGTTCAGTATACATTGTTCTCGGGGATGCTGGACAATTTGGAAAACTACAGAATCATCCAATTGGTGAACCAAATGATACGGGGGTTATTTGGAGAGTTGCTCCTACTGGGCCTTATTATGCAATGGGAATTAGAAATAGTTTTGGTTTAACTGTTGATCCTGTAACTGGAAAACTTTGGGATACAGAAAATGGTCCTGACTTTGGCGATGAAGTTAACATAGTACCACCAAACTTTAACAGCGGTTGGGATGTCATACAAGGTCCTGCAAATAAAACCACACTCTTCAAGCCTAACGTAGCGGATGACTTTACTGGATGGGGTGTTATCATGGGGCCCGCAAATAAAACCACGTTAGCACAACTTCCAGGCTATCCCGGATATCAGTATCATGATCCACAATTTACTTGGATGAAAACGGTTGCACCAACAGGAATAGCATTTATCAATTCTCCGCAGTTTGAAAAATACAAAAACAGTGTGTTTGTCGGAGATTGTAACAATGGTAATTTATACAGATTTCAATTAAATGATAACAGAGATGGCTTTGTTTTCAAATCACCTCAATTGGCTGACAAAGTTGTAAATTGGGGTGACTCCATGGATGAAATAATATTTGGCACCGGATTTGGATGCATAAGTGATGTCATTACAGGACCAGACGGTCTATTGTATATTGTTTCATTATCAGATGGTACAATCTACAGGATAGTTCCTAATTCAATAACACAAAATTTCATGTCGAGTAACTCTATGCAATATCTACCTTATTTCCTAATTGTGCCTGTAGTGGTTATTGCTGCCATATACATAAGAAAAGACAGAAGAAACACTGAAATCTAATTAAAAATAAATTATTTTGGTTTTATCATCATTATTGTAATCTTAACTTTTTGAATTCCAACAAATTTTGCAGATATATCCCTTTATGTCCCATTCTTTTTTTGGGCTGTAACTGATAAAACCAAGTTTGGTACCACACATGCTACATAATTTTTTTGATTCGTTGTCTAATTTTTCCTTTTCATCAAAACAAGTCTTGCAAAGCCAGCCTTTTACATCCCATTCCTTTTTTGATTTCCACAAGCTAAATGATCCTGGTTTTGCACCGCATACAACACATTTGTTTTCATCAGTTTTTTCATAGTGTTTTTTCATTGCATCCACATAACAATCTGCACATAGTGGACCTTCAACATTCCAATCACGCTTTGGTTTATGTTTATGAAAAATACCCTTGTTGCACATAGTACAAAATTCTTCTTTTTTGGCGAATAATCCCACGATAGTAAATTAATTTAGTATTACAAAAAGATAACAATCATTCTGATGATTCAGCCCTAAATTTTATTAATTATAGATTTGATCTTCGTGTGTTTGAGAAAACCAATCTTACTTGGATTATTGGTACTGGTCGTAATTCCACTTTATTGTTCTGCATGGGCTACAACAGATCTTAACACACTTGGTAGTCCAGATGTTATAATAACCCCTTCATCAGGTCCACCTGGCACAATGATTACTATTACAGTATCACATCTTCCGGATATTTCAAAGGAAACGTATCCGTATCCTGATCTTTACATCTATCTACCATTCTCAAAGCCATTTGGAGTAACAGTACAGAGTCATTGTGGAGGAGAAGATTGTTTTCCAATTTATACATATGATGATACATTAAAACAAAACTTTGAAAACAGAACTATAACATTTGCATTATTTAGTACAAATAATGCAAATCCTATCTTTCTTAATGGTTATGAAAATTCTGTCTGTGATGTTGTTCTAAATGGAAAGATAGTACAAAGATACTCTACATTATGCGATACGAAAGATGAGCCAATAGGTACATATCAAATCAAATTTGTTTGGGCACTTGAAACTAATTTAGAACAGAGTCATACTGCAAAAACTGTCCAGTTTACTGTCACTCCTAGTTCTCCATCAATTTCAACACCGGTTGCTGAGAACGGCAATATTGTAATAAAGGAATATCAGAGTGGAGTGATTAACGGTACAGAATTTGAAAACAAACTAAGGGCACTTGGGTGGAATGATGAACAGATGAGACAAGCATTAGCTGTCATAGGAAAGCTTCCACATCAAATGGGTGGCTCTGGTCCAGACCATACATCAAATGTTCTTCAACAAACAAATATTTCTCAAAATAATATTGAGAAACCAAGTTCTAGGATGATTGAAAACAATACGACGTCGTCTGAATCAACAACTGTACAAACTCATCCTATTGTAAACAATCCAGAACAGAATGATTCATCACATACACCACAGCAGATCATCTCACAGTCCATATCGCAGTATAGTTCAGCTTGGAATAATGCGGCAATCGCAATAGTTGTTGGCACAGCTGGAGTTGTTGGCTGCATAGTCTTTGTTGTGAAAAAGACAAGAAAAGAGACGTAGACGTTGCAGAACGCTAAAAAGTAAAGGGGAATAAATCATATCATGTCTCTTTCCGTTTATCCTATAAAATCAGATGTAAAAACAGAAGCATTTGATCTCTTTGAATCCTTGATTAGTTCTTTGGAACGAATCAAGATCACCGTGGGAAATGGAGACGTAATCATAATTTCAAGCAAGTTTGTTGCAAATTCTCAAGGTAGGGTTATTGATTATGAATATGTTGTTCCATCTGAAGAATCCAGATCCCTTGGTAAAAAATTTCAAATCAATCCCAAGATTGCAGAAATCATACTGCGAGAGTCTGATACTATTTTTGGCGGTGTACCCGGATTTGTAATTACATCATCTGATAATATCATGGCCCCAAACGCAGGAATTGACAAATCAAACGCACCGAAAGGAAAGATAATTTTGTATCCCATAGATACATATCGTGTTGCTGAACAACTGAGACGAAAAATTTTCTTAAAATATTCGATACATATTGGTGTCATAATTATAGACAGTAGGTTAATGCCTGCAAGAGTTGGCACAGTTGGTGTTGCCATTGCATGTGCAGGAATAGAGCCACTATCTGATATACGGGGTCAAAAAGATCTTTTTGGAAATTCGCTCAAAGTTACGTTTCAGGCAGTAGCTGATAACCTTGCATCAATAGCAAATCTCAAGATGGGAGAGGGCTCTGATGCTACTCCATTTTGTGTAATAAAAAACTCTGAGGCGCAGATAACAGATAGGAAGATAAGCCAACATGAGATGGCCATCTCACATGACCAGTGTGTCTATGTTCGTGGACTAGGAACGAAAAACTAGAACAGTCATACTTTTAATAGAGGTCAAATGGAGGTTGAGCTATGATGGTAGAATTCCTGACTAGATATCCAAAGACGGTATCCCTACATGACGGTAAGAAAGAAAAAATATCAGTAGACAGAAAGGGCGTAGAACAGCTAACTATTGTTGTCAAAAATAGCGTTGACGAGTTGTTGAAGATATTTTCACATGAGGGCTTTACCCATGTTAAATTTGAACACAAACAACCATTACAGATAGGACATGGTCTTTCATTAAAATTGAAAAAACCATGGGAGATGCACGTAAGACTGCTTGAGATGAAAAAGGGATTGGTTGCCATCCAGGCTGAAGTTGAGGTCTCAAGAGATTATCTGCAGCACCTATTTTGCCAAAGAACCCCAGTCTTTTACGAAGTTGAGATGCTACTAAAAAAACACCAAATAGAATACAAGATCTGGAATGAAAGAATAAAAAAATACGTACAGACTGTCTTTGATAATTATAAAATCCAGCTCAAGACGCCTAGTTTTCCAGTCTTTGCTTGGAAGCCAATGGTATTTGTAATTGGAACAATCGGATCTATTTATCTGATAAAATACCTGCTTACAATCTAGAACCTTTAATTAGATTTTTTCACTAATAAAAATAATGAGTTCCAAGCTTGTTGCATCACTGAAATATTACGGAATTTCACCTTGGGAACTTGAGGTACTTTATGGATTGTTAAATGGTATGTTCAGTGTAGAAGAACATCCCATTCCTCAACAATACGAAGACTATACTACGATGCTAGATATCGCTTTTCCACTGTCATTCAATGAAGCATTTTTCAAATGGTTTGGAAATGCCAGATGGGACAAAACAAAAGGATTGCTAAAAGAGCTAAAAAGGCGCAGGGGAAATGGAAGGACATTACAAATTTTCATTCGATTTGCAGGTAATCCAAACATAAATTTTATTGTGGATTTACAGGAGAATGCGTGGTTTAACACTACAATTGATAAAATAGATTTTGTTTTGGAGCTTCTTCCATTCCAGCTTGATCCAAGAAAAATTCCTCAAAATATCAGTGATGTAATTTATGAATTTGATGAGACAATAGGAAAGTGGAATGTACATACTTCAGATTCTAATGATACGACATATGTTTTTTCAAAAAATGAATGGAAACTTACTTAATTTCTTTTTCTAGCGGTTCTAACATCGATTGTAGTTCTTGGTATTTTTTTTCCAAAAATTCAAGGGCCTCTTCTAGTTTTTTTGATTTTCCGTATTTGTAACGGATCATTTCCCTATGACGCCAAAAGTTTTTTCCTTCTCCAACTGACATTGTACTAAAATAATCTGTTCCTTTCATTGTGTCTGGAATTTTTATATTATAAGGGAAAAGATATTCTGCCATGAACCACTCGTCTCCATCAGGATAGTCACCACCTGTATC
This sequence comes from Nitrososphaerota archaeon, assembly GCA_013287585.1. Lineage (GTDB taxonomy): Archaea > Thermoproteota > Nitrososphaeria > Nitrososphaerales > Nitrosopumilaceae > TA-20. Next base: position 18,362 of record JABDDN010000014.1, on the reverse strand, counting down.
AATGTCAAAAAAAAGATGCAATAGATGTGATTGCATGAGACCTTCGTCATGAATTGTTGGATGTTTGATGTTTGATTTTTTGAAATCAAGATTCAGAAGACTTGGCTCAAAGTAGCCCTTGATTATAGATTTTCGAAATACCTTGTTTACTTCTGATATATTCAACGATAAAATACTCTCAAACTCAACATGCTAATAACTTATTTCGTTCTTGATGCCTACCATCTCCCTTGTGTAGTGCGACTAAACCATGCCTAGATTGCCTACAGCGTCATTCATAATAAAATATAAAAAAATAAAAAATTATTAGTGGTTTCTAGAAAAATTTTTCTGAAGTAATCAAGTCTTTGATTTTTTTGTCTAGATTGAATAATTTTTAGATTTGTAGTGAGTCCAACATTCTTGAGATATCTGTAATGGGTTTACCGTTAGATGTAATTTCCTGAACAGATGGAGGATTCTCAAGATAGTTTGGAATTCTGTCTGCAATTCTTTGATCATATGGAGCAATAAGTTCGTTTTGATAGAATATGCCCGTTGGTATTTTTTCACCCCATTCATTTGATTTGATTAAAGCCTGTGTCAGCTTTTCATTTTCTTCCTCTTGTGAATCAATATGAACAATAGGATCATAGTTTGTATCTTCAAGCTTGTATATTCTGGGTTGTGGTTTTTTGGTCATCTCGTTGATATTATCCATTCCTGAAAACCAATCCCTTGTGTTGATGTCGTTGTATGTTGGACATGGCTGAAGGACATCCAAAAATGCTAGTCCTCGATGTTTTACTGCAGCAATAATTAAATCTTTTAGTTGCCTTACATCATAAGCATATCCTCGTGCAACAAATGTAAAGCCGCTGGCAATTGCAAGTGCTATTGGATTTACAGCTTGGTTAACATTAGGTTCCGGAAGTGATTTTGTTTTCAACCCTAGCTTCAAAGTTGGAGAGGCTTGTCCTTTTGTCAAGCCATACACTCCATTATTGAAGATGATGTATGTCATGTCAACATTTCTTCTGCCAGCTGCAACAAAGTGTCCAGCTCCAATTCCCAATCCATCCCCATCTCCTCCTGCTGCAATAATTGTCATCTCTGGATTGGCAAGCTTGGCACCCTGTGCAAATGTCATGACTCGTCCATGCAAAGTATGTATTCCATAGACGTTTACAAAGTGAGATGTTTTTCCTGAACAGCCAACTCCTGAAAAAATAGCAGCCTTGTCTCTTGGAACTTCCATTTCTGCTAGTGCCATTTGTATTGCATTTACAATCCCAAAGTCTCCACACCCAGGGCACCAGTCATTGTGGACCTCTGTCTTGTAATCTGATAAATTAGACACCATATGTTAACACCTGTCTTTTTTCTGCCTTATTTTGTAGTATTTTTTTTAATGAATCATAAATTTCAGTGCAAGTCATTGATCTTCCAGTGTATTTTACGATATAATAGTCGACTTTTTGATCCAAATGTTCGTTTAGTAAAGAGCCAAGCTGAGCAGTGTGGTTTGCCTCTATGTCTATGATTGTCTTTGATCCTTTTATCAAAGATTTGATGTAATCAGTTGGAAATGGCTGCAATAACTTGATCTGGATAAAGCCTATTGCGAATCCTTCTTTTTTTAACATATCAATTGCATCTAAAATTGGTCCTTTAGTGGAACCCCAGCTTATGATACAAAATTCTGAAACACCATAGTTTGTAGCTTGGTCTTCCTTTGATATTGTTTTTAGGGCAAACTCTAGCTTTGTAGCACGCTTGTCCATCTTGAAAATTCTGTTTTCAGGATCTTCTGATATATGGCCATATTCATCACTCTCATCACCAGTGTTCCAAAATATTCCCTTTTCCAGTCCAAGTCTTGAGCGTGACGATAGTCCGTCAGGAGAGGAAGCAAATCTTTTGTAATCTTCTGATTCAATTTTTTCTAAAAGCTTGCCCCGTTCAATTGTAATCTTTTTTGGATCAAATCTTTTTACGGTTGCAACTGTACTTGCAATAAATTTGTCCATCAGGTGTATAACTGGCATCTGAAAAGTTTCTGCAAAGTTGAAACATTTTGCAGTATCATAGAATCCTTCTTCCATATCCCCTGAGGCATAAACAATTCTTGGAAAATCTCCGTGCCCTGCATGTATTGCAGATTGTAAATCATCCTGACCATGTCTAGTTGGGAGACCTGTTGATGGTCCGCTTCTTTGGTATAGTGTCACTACAATTGGCACTTCGTTTATTCCAGCCCATCCAAGAGCTTCAGACATTAAGGAAAATCCTGGGCCTGATGTACATGTTGCAGCACGTGTTCCAGTAAGTGCGGCACCAATTGTCATCCCAATTGCAGAAATTTCATCTTCTGTTTGTACGATCATTGTGGAACCAGGTCTATTGTTTTCTACATCAAAGGTTTCATTTGATTCCATAAATACACTTTCATCGGAAGCAGGAGTAATAGGATAATATGATTGGAATCTGCAACCGCTTACTATCTTGCCAAGACCTGTTGATTGAAAACCTTGAAGCATGATTGTATCTGGTTCCTTTTGGATTGGTGAGAGTTGATACTTGTATTTTGGATATTTTGCGGTTGCAAAGTTATACGCATAGTTTGCTGCGTGCTTGTTCATCTCTGCAATCTGGGATTTTTTTGAAAAAATAGATTCAACTGATTTGAGTAAAGTATCAGAAGGCAGACTCAAAATTCCAAGTGATACTGAAACAGCAAGAACGTTAAGCATTCTAAACATACCCCTAAGCTTTGGATTTTGTGTTTCGTCTGCCAGATTAGATAAAATCGTCTTAAATGAGACAGGATATAGATGAACCCCGCGCTCTTTTGCTGCATCCAATGTCCCCTGTATAGTTAATGACTTGTTTTTTGATGTTAGATATTTTACTAGTCTTTTCTTGAAGTCGTGATCTAGTGTAGGAACTTCTTCTATTTTCATCGGTACAAGATCAGACTCGTAAACTATGGCACCGTCATTAAAAACATCGTCTGCGTGTCGAAATATTGTTTCAGCATCAAATGCTGCAAGCATTGTTACACCGTTTACATTAGAGCGAATTGTTTTATCTGAAACTCGAACTCCAAAATAACTATGCTCTCCTTTGATATTAGAATAATATTCACGTTTTCCAAATATTTTTAAACCAGATGCTGCACATGCACCTGCAAAAATGTTCGCTGCAGTTTCTACACCTCCTCCTTGAGGACCACCTATAACCCATGTTAGATCTATAGAGGACATATCAAACCTAGACATTGATCAAATATTAACAATGCTATGATTATCCGCCAGTAGCTGCATCGCCAAGTGCACACTCACACTTGTCACGTTCTCCACAAAAAGGACAAACACAAACACATTTCTCTATTGGGTTTGCACACTGAACACAAATTGCAAACTCATCCTTGTGTTTCAAATTGATATTATTACAACATTTTATTATAAATGAGTTGTTATAGAAATGATCTTAAACCATTTTTGTATCATAATCAAACACCGCAAAGATTATCCCTAGAAACTTAGATTACAATCATAGTACAATGAAGTTAAAAATACAATCAGTTAAAGAAAAACCTAAGAAAATGCGAATGGTTTCAAACAGGAAAAAACGTGATAAAATCAAAATTATTGAGCCAAAATTGGACTATAAACTCCTGTACGAAAGTTCACCAATATTACAGCGAACTATCAATAGACAAGGAACCATAATTGCTTGTAACGATCTTTACGCAGAGCGTTTTGGTTATTCAAAAAAACAAATCATCGGTAAATCTATTTTCGATCATATTGCAAAGGAAAGTCACGATGAGATGAAAAAAACCTTTAACACTTGGAAAAGAACCGGTCTAGTCCACAACAGAGAAATTTGGTTTAAGAGAAAAGACAAAACTGTTTTTTTGGGATTATTGAGTGCAACCAACATTTATGATTCTAAAAAACATCTAATCGGAAGCAATACTGCAATAAGAGATATCACGATACTTCACAATGCAAGAAAAAAGATACAAGAAAATGAAATTAGAATAAGAAAACAATTTGCAGAACTTAAAAAAACAAATAGACTTTTGCTGTCAACGGAACAAAAATATAAAAACCTGTATGAAAAAACACCTGCACTGCTACGATCAATAAATGTAGATGGTATTATTACTGATTGTAATGAAACATATGCAAAAAGTCTTGGATACTCAAAAAAAGAAATTCTTGGCATGTCAATATTTGATCATACTGCAAAAAAAAGTATTGAAGATATGAAGCGAGACATGTCACGATGGAGGAAAACTGATATGATTTCGCAAATGGAAGTCTGGTTAAAAAGAAAAAATGGCGTTATCTTTCCAACATTGCTTAGCGGAACAAGTCTTTATGACGAAAATAACAAAACCATAGGAAGAACTGTATCGTTAACTGATCTCACACAGATTTATCTTGCAAAAGAAAAGATTGAACAAAGAGAAATGCAGATAAATGAGCAGCTCAAAAATCTTAAAAAGCTCACCAAGATAAAAGACGAATTTTTGACCATGATCACGCATGAGTTGAAAACCCCCTTGGTTCCAATCCATTCCTACGTTGATATTCTATTATCAGAAGCTTTAGGACCACTAAATGAAGCACAAAAAAATAGATTGGAGATAATGAAATCAAGTTCAAAATCACTTTTGAAGCTAATTTCTGATATTTTGGACGCACAAAAAATAGAACTAGGACAATTAACATTGAAAAAAGAATCCTACGATATTGCAGGAATAATTAATGACACTGTAAATAAAATGAAACCAATAGTTGAACAAAATGGAATTTCAATTACGACTGATTTGCATGAAGGAATTTCTTGTCAGTGTGATAAGATAAGAATAGAACAGGTCTTATCAAATCTAATTGCAAACTCATTAGATTTCTGTTCAAAAGAAAGTGGTAAGATACACATCAAATTACATTCACAAGACAGCAGTGTAAAGATAGTTGTAAAAGACAATGGTATAGGAATAGCCAGAAGTAGCCTAGATAAAATATTTGTAAAATTCTATCAGGCTGACACTACAACAATAAGAGAACATGGTGGCACAGGAATAGGTTTGTCGGTATGTAAGGGAATCATCGAGGGACATGGTGGAAAAATTTGGGCAGAATCAGAAGGAAGAAACAAAGGCACAGAAATCCATATTTTATTGCCTATGACTAAAAGCTAGCCTTTCATTCCGTTTGCAACCATTACAGAATAGCATCCAAGACCACATTCTTCACAAATTGGTTTCATGGAATTTTTTTCTGCACTTCCAATACAGCATGGCATCTTTTCTCTTCCCATATGGTCTACGGATAAAATAGCCCATGTGGGACAGTCAACTGGCGTGGTTCCTTTTCCACCCCAGTTTCGTTTCATCAATTCTAGTTGTTTTACTGGATTTATGACAAAATCAGGATATTTTGCTCTTATTGTAATGATATCATCTACTACTTTGGTCCTTTCTGGTCCAAATGGAAGCCATAATGGATCACCTTTTGTAAATGGGGTATGGAACTGGAATCCTATTTTATTTACAATGGGTTGCCACTCTTCTACAACGTCTTTTACTGTCTTGTAGTTTTGTGAGTTAATTGTCATAGAGATCCAAATGTCTTTCCATGCCTTTTCTCCATTTTTTTCTATGTAATCCATGATATTTTTCTTTGTCTTTTCATATGCATCTTTTCCACGAATACTATTATGGACTTGTTGTGTACCATCTATTGATATCCAATAAAAGTACAGATTCTTGATTTTTTCTAGTGGAAATGTACCGTTTGATACAACACATGCCCGCTTTGGAAATTCTTTAACAAATAATTTTATGACATCCATCCTCATTGTAGGTTCGCCTCCTACTAGAGTAACAATGAAAATGTGTTTTTTCTTAAATTTTTCATCAATAATTTTTTTCCATTGATCAACTGTTAGCTCTTCATTTTCTTTTCTGTTTAACCACCAATAGCAATGTGTACAGTGTAAATTACATATGTTGATTATATCTGCAGAACCATAAATTGGGCTTTTTTTATTAAAGAATTTGTAGCCAAAATATTTTAAGCCAATGTGAAAGTATCCTGGAGATTCATGCATTATCTGACGAAAACCTCTTCCCATTATCTCCATGATACCATTTATGGTACCGTGTGTTAAAACGGTTATCTTTTAATGGATCAAAGGTTAAAATCTGTCTTTTTGTGAGGAAAATAGTTGTGAAAATTTTACTCACTAGACCATTACATGATTTTGCTGTAAAGGAATTACAAAAACTATATGATGTTGAAATTCATACTGGAAAAATTCCAATGCCGAAAGATTTGTTGATATCAAAGATAAAAGATAAGAACGGACTTGTTTGCTATCCATATGATAGAATAGATAGAAAAGTTATTGATGTTGCGTCACGACTTGCCGCAATTAGCACCTATAGTGTAGGATATGATCATATTGATGTGAAATATGCTAAAAAAAAAAGAATTGTTATAAGCTATACTCCTGAGGTGTTGACTCGGGCTACAGCTGATCTCACCATGGCATTATTGCTTGCTGTTTTTAGAAAGATTGTGGAAGGTGATAGATTAATTCACAATGATAAGTGGAAGGTAATCTTTGGACCAAACGAATTTTTGGGAACGGATCTTTATAAGAAAACTCTGGGAATTTTTGGTATGGGAAGAATTGGAAAGGCGGTAGCAAGAAGGGCAAGAGGTTTTGAGATGAATGTTTTGTACCACAACAGAACTAGGCTCTCTAGAAAAGAGGAGAGAAAATTAGGAGTACAATATTGTAAATTGGATGAATTGTTTAGAAAAAGCGATGTTGTTAGTATTCATGCACCTCATAATAGAGAAACAAATGAAATTATAAATTTAAAATTACTTAAAAAAATGAAAAAGACCGCATTTTTGGTTAATACAGCACGTGGAAAGATAATTAATGAAAAAGATTTGGTTTTTGCATTACAAAAAAAGATAATTGCTGGAGCTGGCCTTGATGTATTTTCAAAAGAACCTATTGGTTCCAATCATCCTCTTTCCAAAATGGAAAATGTAGTAATTATGCCTCACAGCGGTAGCTCTACTGTAGAAACACGAAGTAAAATGGCTGAAATTTGTGTCAAAAATCTTGTACTTTCATTATCTGGGAAGAAGCCAATTTATCAAGTCAAGGCCTAAAACCCCTCATAAAACTATAGGCCTTTGATTAAATGAAATCAACACTTCATTGATTCCATCTATTATACCTTGAATGCCAGGAACTTGGGATTTGTTTTTGATTAATTCCGATTTTATTAAATTCAAATAATACAATTTCTTTTTTACCTCCTTTGATTTTTTTGTCTTTGACCACGGTATATTTTTTAGATCTTTAAGATTTGCAGATATGTCACAAAGCTTGATGAGCTTTGCCTCCCAAGATGCATCTTTTAGTTGTTTAACGTATTGTTGTTCTTGTTCTCCCTTCGACAAATTCTTGTCTTTTGATAATGCCAAAACCAAGACTGCTACTTTGCTGCCAAATCTCTGTTCAAGATCATCAAAAGTGGTAGCAGTATTCTCTATACAATCATGTAACCAAGATGCACATAAGAGATCCTCATCAGTAATTCCTATGTTTTTGAGTCTGTTTACAACTCCTTCCAAGTGCTTCCAGTATGGAGTCTTACCATAAATTGTCATGCCAGAATGTCTCTCTTTAGCAAATAGTTCTGCAGATTCTAATTTTGACAATTGTTTTCTGGTACAGGTACTGGACTTATGTACCTAAAGTTGAATCAGGTCATTTGGATCTATTCGGATACAGTCTGTGCCAACTGCCTTTAATCCAGTAAAGGAGATAATACCATTTGGAACCTTACCCTCTTTTTGCAATATTTCTAATTTATCCATAAATGACTTTTTGTGCCCATCACATGTTACGCCAACCATGTATTCATCATCTTTTACCTTGATAGATATGATGAATTCAGGAGGCATTGGGCAATCTACACCCTTTTCTCTAATAGAGCAGTGTTCTGGGAGCACGATCTTATTTGAGTGTCACAAAATATTAAGTTTAGTTCCGATTTTCAGATGATCCAAACCCCCTAGTGTTTGTAATTTTAGTTACACACAAAAAATAAAGACGTATTTTTAGAATTTCTTAATGATGGATTTTACAAAGATATCCTATGAAATTTTGGCAATAGATGATTCAATGCGATATGTAGAAATCATTGGGGAAAATGGAGAATTACTTCTAAACAAAATGAAACAAGGAAAGCATAGTGTCAGGGCACAAAGAAAAGAAGAATTACTATCTCTAGATCTGTACAATACAAAACAGATAGAGAAAAAATTCAACAAAACCTTAGGCAAGGTTGCTTTTACCCATGTTTCCAGAACAAAGGTGCATCAACTAGTTTGGTATCATAATGATTTGATATTTTATTGCACCTGTGAAGGTCACGTTGACAACAACAAAATTTTAGAGATTTCAAGTAGGGTAGAAGCTATTCTAGGAATGGGTAAACCTATAGAGTTACGTGATTTTTTCGAAATCCCAAATTGATTCTTTTGTATGTGTAGTGTAATCCAATAGTCCTTTTTCTTGTAATGATTTTACAACATATGCAGAATAAGCCGGCGCCCCAGTTGCCCCAGGAGAATTATAGTTTAAAATATGATAGGAGTTTGGACCTTCAAGCTCCATAACATCTGGCAAAAATTTTCCTTCTGGTGTTATGATGGGGGTACGAATTCCAGCTGTCCCACGCTCTAAGAAATATTCAGGTTTTACTTTGGGTATGAATTTTTGTACTCTCTCAATCATGACTACCTTTGAGACAGAACTTAGCCATTCTTTTGCAACCAGATTCATAAAATCAGCATTTAGAAGTAGATTTCTTGCATTTCCAGTTACCACATCAATTAATTTTGAGATAAATGTCTCCACATTTCCTACATACCCAGAATAGGTTTCAGGGCTTGGTACAGGTACTGCATTTGGCCCCACCTCACTTCTTCCATCAGCTCGTAAAATCCAGTGCGGATCTAAAAATGGAAAGTCAGGATAGTTTGGAACTGAATAGATATTTGTTTTTACAAGATCTGTGTATTCTTTTTGTACAATCCAATACTCTCCTCTAAAATGTAAACTGGAATATTGCACAGCTACACCAAACTTTTTCGCAATATCAAGCGAGTATCCTCCTGCACAGTTTATCACAAAATCACATGACAGTTGTGTTTTATTTTCAAAATTTATGACTGTTTCTTTTTTATTTTCAATTGATTCCACTTTGTGGTTTAGCAAAAATTTTGTTCCATTTTTTTGTGATTCATTTTTTAGTTCTTGTGTTAATTTGCCATAATCAACAGCAACATCTGTTTTACAAAATACTGCAGAGTGACAAGATATATTAGGTTCTTTTTTTGCAACCTCATTTCTGTCAAGCAGTTCAAGATCTTTTTCTGAAATTCCATTTTGTATGCCCCACTTTAGATATTTTTCCAAAATTTTGTGTTGTGCGTCATCTAATGCAATTTCTAATGTCCCAACAGTCTTCCATGCTAATCCTTTTTTTTCTGTAAACCTCTTCCACAGATCATGAGATACAAAGGCTGCCTTGGCAAGCTTACCCTTTTTTTCAGGATTTAGATAAAAAGGAGAGTGTACTACACCGGTGTTTCGACTACTTGTATGCATTGCAACTTTTGGTTCTTTCTCAATTACTACAACATCGATATCATATAGGTTAGAAAGCCAGTACGAGATGCAGGTTCCAAGCAACCCACCTCCAATTATAGCCACATCACATTTTGCCAATGATACCAAAACAGAGGCGTTTCTTTTAATTGATTGTGTGAAAGGCGTCTAAATGGATGAGACTAGTTTGAATATGATATTGCCGTGGTCCATCCCCTTGCCACAAGTTTTGGTATAGTTGCAGATTTTATACATGCAGGGGAATTATCTTCTGATTTTATTACCAACGTAAGACCTTGCAGACAACTAAATTGCCCTAAAGAGATTCCAGACTTAAGTTGCTTTAATGGTGGTAATAATGATAATTTCAAAGTGAGATCATAATCAGAAAGATGTATCTTCTTAGTACTAATTGGAGATGGATCAACTTTGATTAGCTGGATAGAATAATGATCAAAAGATCTGGCTTCCAAGTTTTTATCATTTAGAATTAAACTGAAATTCCCAAAATTTTGGCTGTTTTTATTGATAGCAATTAATATCTTTGCTTGGCCTTGCCACATACATGTAACATCAGAAGGACATCTGGAATCTGTCAGATTTACAATTTTTATTTGGAGTTCTTGCATTGTTGCTGTCTGATTAAATCTTATCTGAAACGGAACGCCTAATTGTATGGTATTATCAGCAAACGCATAGCTTGTGATTCCTATCAGAACTAAAGCAAGAACCAATGATGTTATGTAGAACAAATGTTTCAATTCTAATCTTCGATTTTATGCACAGTAGATAAATTGTTTGGCATCATTCTTATTAGTAATTTCATCATGCGGTTTAACCATTTTTTAAAATAATTTTGTTATCTTTGAGGTTGATTGATACATCGTAACCACATGCAGCAGCTAGAATTATTAGCAAAACACATGCCACCAATACAGAATACTGTATTCTTGTATGCATGGCACATCTTGGTAATTTGTTTTATAAAGGATTACGCAGCTTTGTTCATTAACAATGTTAATCGAGATATATTTGCAAAATAATACATGTTAGGGCAAACAGGTTCACATGGTGTCAGGACAGATTCCAGACAGGAGATCATCCTGCTTGCCTGATCTATATTTCGTTTTAGTTTCTAAAAAGGAACGCGTATAATTTTTACTAAAACATATTAATTTTATTTTTATCAACAATCTTGCTTATGATATTTACTGATAAAAGATACGTCAATCTTATTTATTGAAATACTCGTTATTGTATAATGAAATTTACCATCAGTCAAGCATACAAGTTAAAGTGTGAATGTGGACATGAGTTCATACAACACATAGATAACGCAGGCAGTTTTGCTTGTAATGTACACAAAGAACATTGTATATGCAAATTTTTTCATCTCATGAAATAACGGATAACTCGTAAAAAATCAACTTCTGCATTTAAGAAATTAAGGCGCCGGGAGAGAGATTTGAACTCTCGGACCCTTGCGAGTACGCGCTTTATGGTAAATTATTTCCAGGCGCGCGCCCTACCAGGCTAGGCGACCCCGGCATTTTCGCCAATTTTACTCGTAATTTTGACTATATATTACTGTAAGAGATTAATTTCCTGAATCATACAAATATTCCACAGCAAAATAATTTTTTCCTCAACAAATACAAATCATATTTTATTTATTCAGAGATTTAGGACGGTTTATTAAGTCACATTAGGCTCTGATGCGATGAACAAAAAACTAGCATGTTTGATATCATGGTTTAAGAAAGATTCTGCAAAACCATCAAATGAGAAAGAAGCTAAAAAAGAATAAACTAAAAACAGATCTGTAATTTTTTAAAAATTTATTTTTAATCAAGACAATTAGCTTTTGCATCATTAAACAATTTTTTTGAAATTATCTAAAGTGGGAGACTGTTAGCTTTTCGCCAGTCTTTAGATCTTTTTGTGTTCTGACTTTACGAAGTGCGTCTTCAAAATGTCTCATCTTTACTTTGGCAGTTTCTGCCTGTTTTTCTGCTTCTACTGGATCAGGGTATTTTTCAAGAAACTCATGTATGACCATAGATGCGGCAGTATTTGCAATAGATGCAACATCAGCACCACTTAGACCATCAGCATTATCGGCAATCTTTTCGAGATCCACATAATCAGGGTTTGGACTGTTTTCAATTCTTTTTTCTTTGTCAATAGGAATTTCTTTACAATTTATCTCTAATATTTTGAGTCGTCCCTCTTTTTCTGGCATTGGTACTAGAATCATTTTATCAAATCTTCCAGGTCGTATTATCGCTTTATCAATCATGTCTGCCCTGTTTGTTGCTGCAAGGACTACAACGCCATGTAAGCTTTCAATCCCATCAAGTTCAGTTAGAAGTTGACTAACAACTTTTTCTGTAACAGCGCTCTCTCCCATTCCTCGTACCGGAACGATAGAGTCAATCTCATCAAAGAATATTACACATGGCGAAGCTTGCCTTGCCCTTTTGAATATCTCTCGTATTCCACGTTCTGATTCCCCAACCCATTTTGAGAGTAACTCCGGGCCCTTTACTGAAATGAAATTTGCCTCACTTTCTGTTGCTACAGCTTTTGCTAAAAGTGTCTTGCCAGTTCCGCTTGGTCCATAAAGCAAGATACCACGTGTCATCCTGTAACCTAGTTTAGAGTAAAGTTCAGGATACTTCATTGGCCATTCTACTGCTTCCTGGAGTTCACGCTTTACACTTTCCAATCCTCCAACTTCATCCCATTTTACATCAGGTCTTTCGATGTAGACTTCACGCATTCCGGCAGGTGTAACTTCGCGATATGCATACTGATAATCTTCTGCGTTTACAATTAATTTTTCCAAAGTTTCAGTCGGAATTTTTTCATCTGCTAAATTAATTTCTGGCAGTAATCTTCTCAAACATTTCATTGCAGCTTCCTTGCAAAGATATTCCAAATCAGCACCTACATAACCATGACTAATTCCGGCAATTTTTTCCAAGTTTACGTCTTCAGCTAATGGCATGTTTCTTGTGTGTATCAAAAGTATGTCTAACCTTCCCTTCTTGTCTGGGATTCTGATTTCAATTTCTCTATCAAATCTACCAGGTCTCCTAAGTGCCGGATCTAGCGCATTTGGTCTGTTTGATGCAGCAATTACAATTACTTTTCCTCTTCCCTCCAAACCATCCATGAGTGAGAGCATCTGGGAAACTACTCTTCTCTCAACTTCGCCTATTACCTCTTCGCGTTTTGGAGCAATAGAATCTATTTCATCTATAAAAATAATTGATGGCGCTCTCTCTTTTGCTTCTTTAAAAATTTCTCGTAGTCTTGCTTCGCTTTCTCCATAAAACTTACTCATAATTTCAGGACCGGATATGCTAATAAAATGGGCATTGCTTTCATTGGCAACTGCTTTAGCTAAAAGTGTTTTTCCAGTTCCTGGCACTCCATAAAGTAACACACCTTTTGGTGCTTCAACTCCAAGTTTTTCAAATATTTCAGGATGTCGCATTGGAAGCTCAATCATTTCACGGACCTTTTTAATTTCGCTAGTCAGACCTCCAATGTCTTCGTATGACACTTGAGGAACTCCGCGCAAAGTATCTCCTTTTTCCGCAATATGAAATACTGTTTTTTGAGTGACAATCACTGCATCTACTGCTGGTGTGACACCAATTACCTGAAAAGTAAGTCTTCCACCAAAGTATGGAACCATCACATTGTCTCCTTTTACCAAAGGAACACTTTCTAGAGAATCAGTAAGATATTTTTCATCTAGTGGAGGTATGGAATCAAGCGGTGCAACTATAATAGATTCAGCAGGAACTGTCTTTATCTTTCGCATTGTAATGGTGTCCCCCATTGCTACTCCCGTATTGTTTCGTACAAGGCCATCTACTCGAACAATTCCATTTCCTTCATCAGATGGATAAAGTGGAAGACATTTTGCAACTGATCTTCTTTTTCCTTTGATTTCTAAGATATCACCTGCTGATGCCTCTAGTTTTTTCATTGAATCAGAATCAATACGTGCAATACTTCTTCCAACATCACGAGCGTATGCTTCTAATATCTTAAGCGAGATTTCATTTTGGCTTATGAATTCAGTTACCTAGCCTGAGCCTTATACCTTTGTTATTTCAATTATTTACAAAGTGGCATGATACAATCAAATCATTTTTTGATCTTTAAATTGATTTATACAGCAAAAATTACTCTTTGCCATGTCTGAGAATGAAGTGGAGATCATTAAATCAGAAATGAAAGAATATGTTTCAGGCTGGGGCAGGAAATATTCAGAATGGTGCGTCGGGGTTACAGAAAATGCAAAACATCGACTTTTTGGAGATTATCATGTAAATGAAAAAAATGATGCGTGGATTTATCGCGCTGCCTCTTCTTCCGATATTGCAAGAAAAATAGAATTATACTTTATTGATATTGGTACGAAAAGTGATCCTAGAACCAAAAATGAGTACGCCGAAATTTACTTATATAAAGTATAAAAATAAAAATTAATTTTCCCAATACCATTTTGGCTTGAATCCATCATGTTTTGATGGATGTGCTGCCTTGAAGTGTCTCTCTAATCTTACAAGATCGTCAAATTGCATGCCACATTCTTTGCATTTAAAATCTTTTTTTCTATCAAACATTGTGTTCTTGAACACCTATAATATCAACATCAGGTTGTCTAGATATGGTTTGTTCTTTTTTTTATATCATGTAAAAGTATGACTGATATTGCAACTACCATCATAATGATCTAATTGATTTTTTCATTGGCAATATTCTCTGTTATAGATTTGTTTTTGTTCTCTACCATGACTGTATGATCGAATTTTATACTCATATCGCCAAATTCAAATGCTTTTTTCATGTCTGTTGATTATTTGTTTAAAATATAACAATTGATTAACCATGTTAGTTAACTTTGTTAAGTAACAAAAATACGCAAATGATTATAAGCAAAATTACATATCAGGTTATATGAACACAAAAATGCAATATGATGCATTAGTTACACGTGTAAAAATGGTTTTACCTTCATTTTATGCGGACATATTTTCTGCAAGTGCACAAATGACAATAAAATCAATTCTGCCAATTTTATTGATTAGTGTTGGAATCACATCATATAGTTTTGATCAATTCTTGTTTTGACTACAAAATCATTTGAAGATGTTTATCGTAATTGATTTTTTTAACATATTATCTGAGGATGAATCTGTGCTTGAAACAATATTATATGTTCCTTCAATTATTTTACTACCGTCTAATTTTGTCTGATTCCATACAAATGCTTTTTCTTCTTCCGGTTTCAGAACTGATATCACCGGAGCAGATATTGGAGAATAAAGTATAATTCCGTCAAGCTGTTTTATCTTCAAACCATATGATGCATCTAAAAATGTCAGTGGAACCGTACCGGAATTTACTATTTTGATATGTATTGGCTCACCAAGGCGAAAGTTTGTTTTTTCCGTTATTACAGAAAGTGACGGTCCTAGAACATGGATAGGGATTAGAGGTTGATTAGCAATTTCTAAAAAGAAAATTCCCACTAGACCACTTCCAATTATTCCTAGTATAATACAAATGATGGCGCCTTTTGGTATCAACTCTAAAAAGAGAATTTGTTTCCTTTTTAATTGTTAATGACCGGTTTTGTTCGCCAGTTCTTTGGATATGTATTTGGCGCCATGATAATTCGTCTTAGCTGAAATGCAAATCCTTTTGTGTTCTCTACAATTTCAGATTCGGACAGGATTGCTTCTGCAAGAGCAACAACCTCTCCTTTTTGAGTATAGATTCCAACAAAATCTCCTTTTGTAATACCATGTGAAATTTCCAATATGCCAGGTATTGCAAGCTGCGCACCATGACATAATGCATCTACTGCAGAATCACGAATTACTACTGACTTTAGTTCGCTTAGTACATATTCTATTGGCATCAGTATTCGACGTAGTTTTGAATCATCGCCTTTTTCTTTCCACATGGCATATGCATCTACAAGATCATGCATTTTTACAAGATTAGAGTCTTCGTTGAATTGACTCACACGAGTTCTTCTTAGCTCAATCATTGTGGCACCTGGACCAAGCACTTCACCAATGTCATAGAAAATTTTTCTTATATAGGTTCCAGCTTCACATAAAATTCTCATAAGAATTAGTCTTTCCTTTTGTTCAATTACATCAATTTCATAGACACTTCTGACTCGGGTCTGTCTTGAAACAGAAGAGCGCTGTGGTGGCTTTTGGTAAATTTTTCCAGTGAATTGCTTTAGAACAGCTTGTAGTTTTTCATTTGAAGGAAGTGTGTGCAGTCTACCAAGTGCATGATACTCCTTTGGACCCAAAAGCAGAACAATCAATGCTTTTGTGGCTTCACCAAGACCAACTGGCAATATGCCAGAGACCATCGGATCAAGTGTTCCACTGTGTCCTGCCTTTGGTATGTTTAGAATTTTTTTAATCCATGCCACTGTCTCGTGACTTGTTGGACCGTTTGGTTTATCCAATAAAATAAAACCATAGTCAAGAAGTTGCTGTACGGTTCTTTTTTCACAATAGGTACCATAAGAATCGTTTGTTATGTCTTGGTCTATTACTCTAAGATTTTGTAGTTGTTTTAGCACCATATCTTTCTTTTACCAATGAGCTTGCCACTGAAAGTACCTCATCTGCACCCAAGTTATCCGTATTTATTATTATATCAAAGACCGTAAGATCCTCACCAAAATCAAATCCATAAAGTTTTTTGTAGATCATTTTGTTTTCCTCGTATCGTTTTTTTACAATCTCAAATGCCTCATCAAAAGAAATACCATCGCGTACAGTCATCCTTTTTGCACTATTTTCCTGGGAGCCAGCAAGCCAGATCTTAATTCCATCTTCTACAAGCCAAGGAAGTGTATAGCTAGTAATGATTTTACCTCCTTCCAAGAATAATTTCTTTAGTTTTTCATCTACTTTTTTGTCAAACTCTGGATTTGTCTTTCTCATGTTTAAAAATTTCATACCAAAGCTAGTGTCCCAAAAATCATCTCGTTCTGTCTTAAATCCTTGTTCTTCTCCAAGTTCCTTCAATACATCACCACCACTAAGATATTTTAAATCAAATTCTTTTGCAAGTCCTTTTGATACTGTAGTCTTTCCAATGGCTGGAGGACCAGAAATTATTACTGACTTCAGCAATTCAGTCTAAATCCATTGTGGTTTTTGTGAGTCTCATTATTATTCCGCTAAAGGAAATAGAACAAAGGAAGTACCAAGCCCAAAAGTACACTTCGTTTACATGATGACAAATGTGCGGATGGCCAGTAATTTGTGAGTCAGCTACTTTAGCTGCCGTGCACGTTAGTTGGAAAAAGTCCCCTGGAACAAAATTCAGAGACATTGGTGCTAGTGCAACCGTATATGCAAACAAATGTGGCAGTACAAAGTAAAATATCAAAATCAGAGGGACAAATGTAATCATCATTGGCCTCATGTTTATCTGCATTAGTTCCATGTTCATCTTGTTCATGTACGCTGATTTTTTATTGAGCTCATCAATTTTTTCTTGATCTTTTGCCCTAAAGGCAGCCATTCTTTCTTTTTGCCATGTTCTTGTTTCTCGCATCAATCTTTTGAGTTTACTTTGGTCAACCATCTTTCGTTTTATTATAGCATTAAACAAGTTTAATGCTATTGCAACTCCAACAATTCCAAATGCAGATGCTATCATACCCTTTACCAGAGGATTTTCACTTCCAAGTGGGCCTCTATTCAGACCAGGTATTTGTAAAAAGATTGAATTCAGAAAATCTAGGATTATACTATGTTCCATTGTTGAATCCCATCGCACTTACAATTCCTTTAGCTACCTCATCAATCTTTCCTTCTGAATTTAGAATCATCTTAATTGGAGAGCCACACAAAATGGAACATGTAGAAAGCATAGCACTAGTAACGTCCAGTTCTTTTTTAATTGCCTCTATTGAGACAATGTCTCTATTTCGTGTGGTATCCTTCATTCTTCTATTGTAGATCTCTTCAGGTCTTGCGCTAATCATAATGAAACTGTCTGGTGTTAAAATTTCCAAGACGTTGTGGGGTAGACCTGGGTAATACCCCTCTTTTGTTGCAATAAATGCATGCGTATCCACAATTACAACATCATCTGTCATAGAGGCAATTTTTTTTGCTGCCATGGATTGAAGTTTTTTCTGCTCTGGCACTGAAAGTTTTCGCAGATCATCTCTGTCTTTGATTCCATTTTTTTTTGCCTCTTCAAACATGACAGTTCCAAAGATAGATACATTTACGCTAATTTTTTTTGATCTTAATAATTCTACGACCTTTGATACCAGAGTAGTCTTTCCAACACCTGGAATTCCTACAATTATTACACGCCTACTTTCTGCCAAGCAGGGCACCCAGTGATGGCATTACCTCTTCTACTTTTTCTCTTACAAGCAAGTTGTAATAGTTGATCAAAATGTCTACTGTAAGCAACATTCCTGTTCCAGATCCAAAAGTTCCCAAGACATCTGAGGTACCAGCTAGAAGACCGAGAATCATAGAACCAAGTATAGTAACAGATGGAATATATTTTTGAAGGAGAGCTTCAACTGGTTGGTTTGAACGTCTGAAGCCAGGAACTTGGACATCAGCATCAAG
>JABDDN010000013.1 GCA_013287585.1 Nitrososphaerota archaeon | reverse complement strand
TTAAAACGCCTCATGATCCCCCTTTATCTTCAAAATAAAAACATCGCAGTAGGAATTTTTGTTGCAGTTTTGTTTTTGCTCTTCATGCCGTTTCCTATTTTGGCATATTCTGTAATCTTTGCAAATTTGTCCGAATCATTTTCAGTGCTTTTTGTAATCTCAACTATTACGGTTTCGCTTCTCTATATTGCAGCAATTATAGAGGTAAAAAAAGGGCTATCACTTGGTCTCAGACATGCAGTACTTGGTCCTATAGGCAGTTTCATCATTGTCATAGGTTTTGCAGCTGGGATTTTACAAGCAAAAAGTAGCACTGCAGTAATGTGGAGAGGAAGAACATATTCAATGGTAGATCAAATCCAAAATTCAATAAACTTGTAGAGGAAGGATTATAGATGAACCATCTATACTTTTAGTCCTTGGATAAGACAACTGCCATTTTGGGTGGCATTTATGGCGTAATTGTAATATCATTGGTCTTTGTTTTTTTTATTTCGCCACAAAAAACTGATCTTATGAATGGTTCTATGAACACAAATTATTTTGATCAGATTTTATCTAAAAATTCTGAAATGTCTCTTGCTGATCTTTTTGCAAAATCTGATGATGGTGTAGTACAAGTAATTGTTCGCACGTCAAACGATACATCCGGTGGTCGTGATCTTGGATCAGGAATTGTATATGATCTAAATGGTCACATTATAACAAATAACCATGTTGTTAAAAATGCCACAAAAATTACAGTAACATTTCATGAAGGAGAATCATACACAGCAACAATTGTAGGTACAGATCCCTTTGCAGACTTGGCTGTCATCAAGATAAATGCAGATCAATCAGTTCTACATCCACTGATTCTAGGAGATTCATCAAAATTACGTATTGGAGAACCGGTAGCAGCAATAGGAAGTCCTTTTGGTCTTAGTGGTTCAATTACATCAGGAATAGTTAGTCAGGTAGGAAGGCTATTGGAAACTCCAGATACTGCTTTATTTTCAATACCAGATGTAATTCAAACAGATACTGCAATAAATCCCGGAAACTCTGGTGGACCATTACTTGACATGCAAGGACGAGTGATAGGAATTAACACTGCAATACAATCTGGCACTGGTGAGTTTTCCGGCATAGGATTTGCAATTCCCTCAAATACAATTAAAAAAATCGTTCCTGCCCTTATACAAAATGGACATTTCAAGCACCCATGGATTGGAATATCTGGCATTAGCATTGACCCAGATTTGGCCAGTGTTCTCAGATTACCTGTATCAAGCGGATTTATGATTCAAAATGTTGTAATGGAAAGTCCAGCAGGAAAAGCAGGTCTTCACGGTTACACCAATACAACTACTGTTGATGGTACAAAATACAAGATAGGTGGCGACATCATCGTAGGTATTGATAACAATCAAGTACGAAAGCTTGAAGATATTCTGAATTATCTACAAGAAGAAAAATCAGTTGGGGATAAAATAACTTTAAAGATCCTTCGCAACGGTCATACAAGCAATTTTGATTTGATTCTAGAAGAAAGACCCAATCAAAATCAACACTAATACAAGAATAAATACCACTGCCATTAGCTAATTCAACTATTGAGCAAACTTACCTTAATTTCTGACGCGTTAAATAGAGTTATTGATAATAAAGAAATTTCAAAGGAGGAGGCTTACCAAATTTATGAGGAATCGCAAAATACTCCCCTTGAACTCTACAAAACATCACAAATTTTAAGAAACAAATACAAAGGAACCCACGTTACGTATTCAAGAAAAATCTTTTTCAATTTAATTAATCTCTGTAGGGACACATGTTCATATTGTACTTACAAATCAGAACCAGACCAATCAAAGAGTTCTATGATGTCAAAGCAGGATGTACATAACCTTGCAAAGATTGGAAAAGATCACAAATGTACAGAGGCATTATTTGTTACAGGAGAGAGACCAGAGCAGAAATACCAAGAAGCAAGAACATGGCTTAAAGAAAATGGTTTTGCAAGTACTGCTGAGTACCTGATTCATGCATCAGAAATTGCTCTCAGTGAAGGACTTTTCCCTCATACCAATGCAGGAAACCTTACAAAATCAGAAATGAATGAACTTAAAAAAACTAATGTAAGTCTTGGTCTTATGCTAGAAAATTCTAGTTTGCGCCTCTCACAAAGTGGCATGCCGCACGAGTCTGCCCCAAGTAAACACCCTAAAGCAAGATTTCGGGTTCTAAAAGATGCAGGTGAACTTGGCATCCCAATTACTACAGGAGTTCTCATTGGAATTGGCGAAACTGCTTTTGAGATAATTGATTCAATCTACGCCATAAAAGAGATTCATAAAAAATATGGTCATGTCCAAGAAATCATTTTACAAAACTTTCAACCAAAATCAGATACCATGATGAAAAATGTTCCATCTCCAGAAGAAAAATATTTCAAAACACTCGTTGCACTTGCCAGAGTAATTATGCCGGAAATGAACATACAGGTTCCACCAAACCTTTCACCAGATTCCTATACTAGTTTTCTATCTGTCGGAATCAATGATTGGGGCGGAATTTCTCCACTAACTCCTGATTATGTAAATCCCGAATTCTCTTGGCCCTCCATAGATACAGTTACAAAAAATTCACTTAAAGCAGGATTTGAGTTAAAAGCAAGACTTCCAGTCTATCCAGAGTTTTTTTCATTTGTACACCCAGATCTTAAATATAAAATATCAGAATACACAGATTCTGAAGGATTTGTAAAAATGGAGCGTCAAAAATGACTGTTCAAACATCACTGTTTGATTCTCTGTTAAGACATGCTGATCCTCTAATAGTTGAAACTTTGGATAGAGCTCTTGCTGAAAAGGAAATTTCAGTAGAAGAATCAACAAGACTGTTTTACGCAAAGGGAATAAACTTCCACCTTATTGGCATGGTTGCAGACGAGTTAAGGAAAAGAAGAGTTGGCGATGTTGTCACTTATGTCATAAACAGAAACATCAATTTTACAAATGTTTGCATAAAACAATGCGGATTTTGTGCATTTAGTAGGGATTTTCGTGAGGAGGAGGGATATTTTTTACCTACAGAGGAAATCGTAAGACGTACAAGAGAAGCAAGGACGCTAGGTGCAACCGAAGTTTGTGTGCAAGCAGGTCTGCCTCCTGACATGGATGGAGAAAATTATGAGAACATATGCAAAGCAATAAAAAATGAAGTCGCTGACATTCACATTCATGGATTTTCACCAGAAGAAGTACTGTATGGTGCAACAAGATCGAACATACCAATCAAAGAATATCTTTTACGACTAAAAGAAGCAGGTGTCAATTCACTTCCCGGAACAGCGGCAGAAATTTTGGATCAAAAACTTCGCGACCGGATTTCTCCTGGAAGAATAAGTGTCAAAAACTGGATCGAGGTAATTAAAACAGCTCACAGACTAGGGATTCCTTCAACAGCTACTATCATGTTTGGTCACTTGGAAACTCCAGAAGACAGAGCTAGACATATCGGTTTGATTCGCGAAATTCAAAAGGAGACTGGCGGTTTTACAGAATTTGTTCCATTGAATTTCATACATAGTGAGGCTCCAATGTACAAAAACAATCTACATGTTGGAATAAAAAATGGTGCTGATGGAAATGATGTACTCTTAATGCATGCAGTATCACGTATAATGTTAAATAATTACATAAACAACATTCAAACTTCTTGGGTTAAAGAGGGCGGAAATATGTCACAGCTCTTGCTTATGTGGGGAGCAAATGATTTTGGTGGAACGTTGATAAATGAAAGCATATCCACAGCGGCAGGAGCAAAACATGGACAGCTTCTTAAACCAAAAGAGATTAGAAGTTTCATAAGACAGATTGGCAGAATTCCAGCACAAAGAACTACCTCATATAAAATAATACAGACATATGAAACTAAAGAAAAAGAAGATGTTTTGGATAAAGTTGAAAATACATCACAATTTGGTTCTTATCATGAATTAATCAAGATGGACAAATATAGGTACAAAAATAGGCGAAACTAGTTGTCAGTTTGTGAGAAGGTACTCTCAAAGGCTAAAAGTCTACATTTGGACGAGTGTGAGACATTCTTTGTAGAAAGGAAAATCACAACAATAAGAATAACAGATTCAGAAATAGCTGAATTAAAACAAAACCAAGAAAGAGGACTTGCCGTACGAATCATACATGAAAAAAGAATTGGTTCTGCCAAGACTACAAATTTTGAAAATGATATAATTGAAAAAGCATTACAATCAACATCTCTTGTTAAACCAAAAAATTTCTGGAAGTCTTTACCTTTTGCCACAAAATTTCCCATAGTTGAAAAAACTTTTGATAAAAAGCTTGCAGAGATCTCCGGAATAGAAGCATCAGATATTGCACAGGAGATGATCAATGCCGCCAAACAGCAAAAGATTACAACAATTTCTGGATCTTTGAATATTGTTTCTGAAAATATTGAAATTGCCAACAGTAACGGATTAAATTGTACTGACAAGGCAACATACATTGCTGGAAACATTAACGCAGATTCAGATTATGGTATCACGCCAGTAAGCGGTGTTGGTGCAATTTCTTCTAGGACTATTAACAATTTTTCTGCCGAAACAGTTGGAAAGGATGCTGCAGAAATGTGCATAAACTCTATAAATCCAGAAAGTTGTCAATCTGAAACTTATAGTATTATTTTTGAACCTTATGCAATTGGAGAAATGCTTGCTTTTGTTTTTTCTTCAAATTTTAATCTAAAAACATATTCAGAAAAAAGAAGTTGTTTTGTAGATAAGCTTGGCAAAAACATAGCCACTGAAAATTTTAATCTAATAGATGATCCACATCATCCAGAAGGAATCGGTAGCAAGCCCTTTGATGATGAGGGAGTTCCCACTTTACCACGACACCTCATAAAATCAGGTATCTTTACAAATACATTTTCTGACTCATTTTATGCGTTCAAAGAAGGCACGGAATCTACAGGAAATGCAAGTAGAATGGGTTCCCCTATGGGCAGAAACGCACAGCCAATCCCCTTTCCATCACCACACAACCTAAGGATAGACGGCAGGGGTGAAACAAAGGACGAGATAATAAAAAATACAAAAAAAGGATTGCTTGTAGGAAGACTCTGGTATACATATCCAGTAAATCCAGAGCGCGGTGACTTTTCTTGTACAGCAAGAAGCGGAATCAGAATAATAGAAAACGGGATTATTAAAAATCCAGGCAAATCAGTCAGAATAGTACATAATCTTACAACATTATTACAAAATGTTTCAGCTATAGGAAAGGATATAAAAAATGTATTACAGTGGAGTTCACTTCCCTGCATCACTCCATCTATCAAAGTAGAGGGAGTAAAGGTAATTCCAATTTAAAGAGAAGATAAAACAAACTGGAATCCAATGCCTATCCCATATAAAATTAAAAGCATAATTCCACTTTTCAAACCAAGTTTGTTTCTGAACATAGGAATAAGTGCAATGATTGTGATTACCGTAACTAGGATCATCTGATCTTCCAAAAGTGAAGTGTTTGGAATTTTTGTTGTAAATCCTCGATATGACATAGCTGCAAAGATAGCTACTGCAAGAAGTAGTGTGTTGTTTAGAATTTTTGATCCTAAAACATTTGCCACTGCAATAGACGCACCACTTGCACCTTTACGTGCAAGAAAAATCATCGATATTTTTTCTGGCATCTCTCCAGCAATGGGACTTATTATTACGGCTAGTATAACAACCGAAACACCGCTGTCCAATGCAACGCCTCCAAGAGAATTTACAAATGGCGCCGCTCCAATGAAAATCCCAACAGTTCCTATTATGAAAAGAATCATTGAACGGCCAAAGTGTTTTTTTGACATTTTTGCCTCATGTGTCGCATGAAGTTCAGACACTAGTGCTTCATCTTTTCGTTCTTGTCTCATCTCACGGAATGCAAAATACAAGTATGTGACAAAAAACCCTACAAATATTATTCCATCAATTACATCATATCCATCAATAAACAATATAGCTCCAACTACAGATGTTATCACTAGGAGAATTTTATCAAGCTTGAATTGCTTTACATCAATAAATCGTTGTGGTGCTTTGGAAAGTTTTGTTGTTGCAATAATTAGCATTACTGCAAGACCAAGTGTCATCATGAAAAGATTGCTGCCAAGAGCGGAACCTAGTGCAATGCCATAAGAGCCATCTTTTGCAGCAGTTACTACAATTGCAATTTCTGGAAGTGTTGTTGCAATACTAAGAAGTGTTCTACCAACGAACTTGCCACCCCAGCGTTCTGCAAGATGCTCTGCCCCACTAGAAAGCAACCAACTGCAAAAGATTAGTTCACCTAACCAACCTAACAATAAAAGTAAATTTTCTGCCAATCTCTATTCTCTACTTTTCCAAATTATTATAGACAATTATTTGGTAGGATCATTGGTCTTTTACAATTATCATAGTCAAAGTGGACTTGATTCCATCTAATTTCCTAATCTTTGTGGTTATTGTTTCACGCAAGACTTCCATCGAATCGGCTTCCAATTCCATCAATACATCATATACTCCATAAACTGGATAAACTTCTTTGACATTTGGAATTTGGCGTAGTTCCTTTACAATATGATTTTCCTTACCAAGTTCTGCATTCATTAGTATAAACGCACTATGCATGTCTGAGTTCTCATCATCTTGAATAAAAACAAATTGAATTTGTTGAAAAAAAGCTATAACATAGCTCAAAAAAACTCCTAGTTAAGATTAATAAGGTAAGATACCGTACCAATACCGTAATATGAGAACAAGAATGACGTATATCCCAGTAGAAGTAGCAGATCAGTTTTCTGACTTTATCATTACACGAGATGAGCAAGTCCTGGATTCAGTGAAGGCAAGAGCGCGTGATTTTAGTACCATTTCACTTCTAAAGCTATTATACCAAGTGCGATGTAATCCAATGACTTTTTCTGATCTTTATATAAAATCAAACATACGAATGAAAAAATCTTTTCTTAATTATTTGCATCTTTGTGTAAATTACAGTTTTGTGACAAAAATGCCTGTAGGATCAAATATGGTTTATTCTATAACAGACAAGGGTAGGACGATGTTAGATCTTTTCATGCAGAAAAGTAATTAGTAAGAAAGAATTCACGAAGAGTGCGTTTGAATTATTTTCCAGAAGCAGAAGTATACGAAATAAAAAAAATAAAACTAAACAGCCCCATAATTCTTGCAGGATTTGTAGGAGCTGGTCTTGCAGGAACAATATCACTTGGATACATAATTGAAAAATTAAAGATGAAAGAGATTGGTTATATGCGATCCAAATATCTTCCTCCTGCTACTGTGTTCATACAAGGAAGACTACGACATCCTTTTCGTTTTTATTCAAATAAAGGCGGTACAATTTGTGCCATAATTTGCGAGATTACTTTGCAATTTGAAGGACTTTACAGTATTGCTTCTGCAATTCTGGACTGGAGTGAAAAAAACGGTTCTGATGAAATAGTTGTTTTAGATGGAGTACCAAGTAAAGAAGCACGATCAAAAAGCATTTTGTGCAGCAGAAGAAGATCTTTGTAGAATAATGGCAGATAGTGGAATCAACATGATTCCCCAGGGTTTTGTAACTGGAATCCCCGGCGCAATATTAAATGAATGCATATTACGAAAAATTCGCGGAGTTACTTTACTTGTCAAAGCAGATCCACAAAAACCAGATCCTCTTGCTGCCGCAACCCTTGTAGAAGCTGTTAATCGAGTTTATCAGACAAGTATAGACACCAAAGAGCTCAGAGAGCAAGAAAAGCAGTTAGGTGTTGATCTTAAGGCTCTCTCAGACAAATATACTGAGGCAAGAAAAGCAGAGACCAATCTTTACATGTAGTTGTATAATCTATAATATATTATATTTTGTTTATAGTAGATACAAATTCTTTTATTTCAAACACATAGAGTTGAAACCATTGGGTATTACTTACAAGGATGCAGGTATTGACATTAAAAAAATAAAACAAAGTCAAGCCACAATTGGCAGACTAATTACATCAACTCATAAGCTACAAAAGAAGATTCAGATAAAATCAGGATTTGGTCATTACGCCGGAATTGTAGAAATTCCTGGTGGAAAACTCTTGGCAACACATACTGATGGAGTAGGTACCAAAGTTGTCATATCGCAGATGATGAAAAAATACGATACAATAGGAATTGATTGTATAGCTATGAATGTAAATGACATCATCTGTACTGGAGCTGTTCCAATATCATTTGTTGATTACATAGCAGCAAACAGAAATGAACATGAAATTTTTAAAAAAATTGTTCAAGGATTGGTAAAAGGCGCAAAAAAAGCTCAAGTTCCCATAGTGGGAGGAGAGACTGCAATAATGCCAGATGTAATAACAGGAAAAGATTTCATGTTTGATCTTGCTGGAATGGTTGTAGGCATATTAGACAAACACGACCTGATTTTAGGAGACATGATAACACCTGGTGATATAATTATTGGAGTCAAAAGTAGCGGATTGCATTCTAACGGTTATTCGCTTGCAAGAAAAGTACTGCTTTCAAAATATTCTCTCAAGGACAAAATAAAGGGATCAAAAACGTTGGGAGATGTTCTTTTAGAACCAACTGAGATCTATGTCAGACCCGTACTTGAAGCTCTTGAAGACTGTGACATACATGGACTTGCACACATAACAGGCGGCTCTTTTACAAAACTATTGAGGTTGAAAAAAACAGGATATATGATAGACAACATGCCAGAGCCTCCAGACATATTTCAATTAATTGAGAACGAAGATGTAGAAAAAGAAGAGATGTACAAGACATTTAACATGGGAATTGGGTTTTGTCTCATAGCCCCAGAGGAAGAAGGAGAGCTAATTGAGAACATCTTCAAAAAACACGGTTTGAAAAGCAGGCAGATTGGTAGTATAGTAGAAAAAAAGGGAGTCTTTGTAGATTCACTTAGAATTGCTTGAAAAAAGTTAATGATTTTCTTTATGACAAGAATAATACGAATTCTTTACTCATAACAAACCATACCAAGGCATAAACAATTAGGATTTAATAGCCAATTTTGTTCTTAAAATTGATGCAAAAAACAGAAATAGTTTTTGAGACAGCATGCTTAGAAATCTCAAAGAATCTTCTTGCAATTTCCCAGCCAACAAGTAATGATGTAAAAAGAGAGATCAAAAAAATCTGTATCAAATATTCTTTAGAAAGGATTCCAAGAAACTACGAAATACTTGCAGAAGTAGAAGGGGATGATTTCATAAAACTTCAAAAGGCGTTGATACGAAAACCAGTAAAAACAGCTTCAGGAGTTGCAGTAATTGCACTAATGCCAAAACCATATGCATGTCCACATGGAAGATGCACTTATTGTCCTGGCGGAGTAGAATACAACACACCAAACAGCTACACCGGCAGGGAGCCTTCAACTCAAAATGCAATAGCAAATAATTATGATCCAAAAAAACAGATAATTGACAAGCTTGATCATTTGTTAACTTATGGTCACGATAGCTCAAAACTTGAAATTGTCATAGTGGGCGGAACATTTCTGTTTATGCCAAGAGATTATCAGACTAACTTTATCAAATCATGTTTTGATGCATTAAATGGATTTGATTCACCAGATTTAGAATCTGCCAAGAAAAACAATGAACTGGCAAAAATACGAAATGTTGGTTTTACAATAGAGACCAAACCAGATTATTGTAAAAAAGAACATGTTGATTGGATGCTTGATTATGG
The DNA here is from genome assembly GCA_013287585.1 of Nitrososphaerota archaeon. Classification (GTDB taxonomy): domain Archaea; phylum Thermoproteota; class Nitrososphaeria; order Nitrososphaerales; family Nitrosopumilaceae; genus TA-20. The sequence continues at coordinate 28,125 of JABDDN010000013.1, read as the reverse complement.
AATAACAAGAATAGAGATAGGAATGCAAAGTCTGCATGAGAGTGTCTATAAAATCGTAAACAGGGGTCATGACTTAAACGATGTAGTAGAATCATTTCAAATTGCAAAGGATGCAGGATACAAAATTGTATCTCATATGATGCCAGGATTACCTACTATGACTCCACAACAAGACATTGACGATTTCAAAAAGCTCTTCGATGACCCTGCCTTTAGACCAGATATGCTAAAAATATACCCAACTCTCGTTTTGGAAAACACCGGTCTTTACAATTCTTACAAAGATGGAACATATGTTCCATATTCAGATCAGGACATGATAAAAGTACTAATGGAAATTAAAAAGATCATACCACGATGGGTTAGAATAATGAGGGTACAAAGAGAAATATCATCAGATCAGATAATTGCAGGACCAAAACTTGGTAACCTACGCCAAATATTACAACAAAATCTCAAAAAACAAAACATATCATGTAAGTGTATAAGATGTAGAGAAGCTGGACTTTCAGAAGATTCCATAGATCTTAACGATATGAAACTAAACAATGAAGAATACGAATCATCTGGAGGTCATGAAGTATTTTTGTCCTTTGATGATTCTAAAGACAGAATATTTGGATTCTTGAGACTTAGAAAACCAAGTAATAAGGCACACAGACAAGAAGTAACACAAAACACATGCATTGTAAGAGAGATTCATGTTTATGGCAAATCGTTAAAGCTTGGTGAAAGAGACAAAGATAGTGTTCAACATTTAGGATTAGGTAAAAACCTAATGACTGAAGCTGAAAAAATCTCAAAAGAAGAATTTGATGCAAAAAGATTACTTGTGATTAGTGCAGTTGGCACCAGAGAGTATTATAGAAAACTAGGATATTCGATTTTAGGCCCCTACATGTCAAAGGAATTGGTATAATGGAAGAACAAAAAATTATCGGTAGAGGAACTTGGATAGACAAGCTTGCAGATGAGCTATTACAAAGAGAGAAAATGCTTGGACGTAGCACTGACTTGATAAATGTTGAAAGTGGGCTTGGAGCATCTGGGATTCCTCATATAGGGAGTCTTGGTGACGCAGTACGAGCGTATGGTGTAAAGCTTGCATTAGAAAATTTTGGATACAAGTCAGAGCTTATTGCATATTCAGACGATCTTGACGGATTAAGAAAAATTCCAGAAGGATTTCCGGAATGGTTAAAGGATTATGTTGCAAAGCCAGTCTCTTTTATTCCGGATCCATTCGATTGTCATGACTCTTATGGTGCACATATGAGCAGCCTTTTGCTTGACGGTTTGGATAATCTTGGAATAAAATACAAATTTCAGAGAGGTGTTGACACTTACAAAAACGGTTTACTAAAAGACCAGATTCACACAATATTGGTAAACAGCAAAAAAATCGGAGTAAAGATTGCAGAGCTTGTAGGGCAAGAAAAATACCAGGAATCGCTTCCATATTTTCCAATTTGTTCAAACTGTGGACGACTATACACAGCAGTAGCACATGATTATTTGGAGGATGAAAAAAAGATAAAGTACAGATGTGGTGACACCACAATCGGCTCTAAAGTTTTAGCAGGTTGCGGTCATGAAGGAGTAGCTGACATTACAAAAGATTTGGGCAAGCTTGCATGGAAGGTTGAGTTTGCTGCAAGATGGCAAGCATTTGATGTCAGATTTGAAGCATATGGAAAGGACATCATGGATTCTGTTAAGGTAAATGACTGGGTTTCAGATGAAATACTGCAATTTCCTCATCCTCATCATGTAAAATATGAAATGTTTTTAGACAAGGGTGGCAAGAAAATTTCCAAATCTCTTGGCAATGTAGTAACATCCCAAACATGGCTAAAATACGGCACGCCAAAATCCATCTTGCTTTTATTGTACAAGAGAATTACAGGCACTCGCGAAGTAGGATTTGAAGATATTCCATCGCTAATGGATGAATACAATGAACTTGAAAACATCTACTTTGGAAAGATAAAACTGGATAATGAGGCAAAAGTGATCAGAACAAAAGGTCTCTACGAATATGTAAATCTCTTGAACGTTCCAAAAAATCCCACACCTTATGTTAATTATAGATTATTGGCCCAACTTTGTAAGATATTTAGAGAAAATAGAAATCAGCTTGTGATTAAAAAACTAATAGAATATGGGACAATTAAAGAATCAAATCAGGAAATTGAAAATCTTATTAATTTAGCTGGAACATATGCTGATGATTTTGATAAACCAACAAAAGTCGAAGTACAGATGGATGAAATCACAAAAAAATCCTTAAAAGAGTTGGCAGCAATACTTTCATCGGATATCGAGGCAGAAGATTTACAAAATAGCATCTACCAAATTGCCAAAAATAACGGTGTTCAACCAAAGGACTTTTTCAAAACGCTTTACCAGATAATCTTGGCATCAGAACGTGGTCCAAAGATAGGCCCGCTTATCATGGATATCGGTAGAAAGAAAGTTGCACAGGCTCTTTTGGAGTATCTCTAATGGCACACAGTGAACATAACAGACCAAAAAGTGGAGGCATGGCATTAATTGTTGGTGGAATTTTGATCTTTATTTTCGCTCCTTCATATTTTAAACAAAATCTGGTCGAAGGTCTGGGGGCAATAATAGCTGGATTTGCCTTGGGCGGGGTTGGTTTTTACCTTACCTTTTTGAAAAAAAAGAAAAAGGCATAAAATGAAATCAAGTATAAGAGAATTGATATAAGCAGATAAAATCTGGTTAAGGAATAAGTTGAAAATAATGCTCTCCCTAAAAGTAAGGAGTCGATATTAATGGGTCTATTCGGACACTCAAAAAAACACGAAAAGGTAAGATCAGAAGAACAGATTAAAACACCAGAAGAAACACCGCAAAATGAGATAGAACAAATAAAAAACGAGGTGCGAGATGTCCTAGCTACCATTAGTACCGCAGCTCATCAATTAGAAGAGGTAAAAGTTGAATATGGTTTAGAGGTAGAAAAATTAGCAGAATCTAAAAAAGAACTAGAATCAAACAAAATTGAGATTTCGAAATTAAGATCAGAACACCAATCCATATTAGAAGAAATTCAATCAGCAAAATCAGATCTTGCTACAATAAAATCACAATATAATCTAAAAGAAGTAGAGTTAATTAAAGAAAAAATTGAATCGACAAATGATGAACTATCTAAAATAAATTCCAAAAAAAATAACTTCATGTCAGAGTTAGATGAAATACAACATAAAATTGAATCAGCAAAAACAGAATTTAATGAAATAAATTCAAAGATCACAAATGGAAAATCTGAGATTAGTTCTTTGCAGTATCAACAAGAAGTAAAGACAAAGGAAATCGCGCATATAAAAAAGGAACTTGAGTTCATAGAAAAAGAATTAGCAAGTGTTGGAAAGGAATTCGAGGGAAAGAAAATAATGGAAGCCGCAGGCACTGTTGTTGCATCAATGAATGCAAGATATGAGACTATGAAAAAAGAACTAGAAATAATAAAAATTGCACATACGAGATTAAAAAATGAATATGAAACTACTAAAAAAGAGTTAGAGTCTCTTAAAAGTAGCTATAAAAAATTAACCTAAACTTTTTAACATATATCAGTGACAGATATCCATTGAATGAAGCATATGTTTTGTTAAATGTGGATTACAAGCATCAAAAAAATATAATGGAGCAAGCAAAAAAAATACCAACTGTAAAGGCAGTCAAAACTACCTATGGCATTTATGATGTCCTTATAATATTAGAATCAAACAATATGCAAGAAATAAAAAATGCAATAGATGTAGACTTGCATAATATTGATGGCATAAACAACATTACTTCGCTTATAACTGTAAACTAAATTGGTTCAAGAGTATGAGATTATCATAGTTGGAGGTGGACCTGCTGGCTTATCTGCAGGAATATTTATTTCAAGACAGAAAGCGTCATGTCTTCTAATATCAAAAGATCTTGGTGGTCAATTGAATCTAATTCCAAAACTTGAAAATTATCCAGGCACAATTATGTCAAGCGGTCCATTATTAGCAAAGACGTTAGAAAATCAATATCTCTCATTTAATGGCGAGATGATTTATGACACAGTTGAAAGAATAGATGAAACCGAATCAGGTTTAAAGGTAAAAACAAACCGCTCTGAATATGTTGCAAAGGCAATAGTATTGGCACCGGGAAAAGTTCCAAATAATTTAGGAGTTGAAAACGAATCTGCTTTTGCAAACAAAGGTGTGCATTATTGTACAAAATGCGATGCGCCATTTTATCAAAATCGAGTAACAGCCGTTGTTGGAGTTGGAGGATATCTTGTGGAATCTGGCATTTTACTTTCAAGAATGGCCTCAAAAATTTATCTAATTTACAAAGGCGGAGGACTGGGAGGAGATAAAGACATGATTGCTTCTCTTGAAAAGAAAGAAAATGTAGAGCTTGTTCCACAGTCCAGCATTAAATCTTTATCTGGAAACAGCAATCTTCAATCAATTACGATATTAGATAATTCTGGAAATGAAAAAACAATTAAGGTTGATGGCCTGTTTATTGAAATGGGTTCAAAAATTAATCTTGATTTTGTAAGACATCTAGTCAAAATTAATCCAAAAGGTGAAATTGAAGTTTCAGATGGAGGTAAAACTTCCCACCCTGCAATATTTGCTGCAGGAGATGCCACTAGTATACCATACAAACAAATCATAGCTGCGTGTGGCGATGGCGCTGCAGCTGGATTATCTGCTTTTAATTACATAGAAAAATTAAAAGGTAAACCAGGTATTCGTGCAGATTGGAAAAAAACTATCGGAGATTCAGTATTTCACTACTAAATTTTGGCATTATTATCTAACTATATAGCATGAACGTGATGTTTTGGAACTGTTTTCCATAAAATTACTGCAAGTATTATTGAGACCACTGAGATTATCGTAGCAGTAAGGAAAATGAGATTGTAGGAATCTACAGATGGAAAACGAGCAGTAAAACCCTTCAACATCACTTGATGCGTTTGCATATACATACCTGCAATCGCAGGCCCTATTGATGCACCAATTATTCTAATCAATGTAGACATTCCAAGTGAGACTCCAATAGATTGTTTTGGTGTTGCCAACATTACAATATTCATAGCTCCTACATTTGTCAAGGAAAGACCTGCTGATAAGATAGCCAAATTTGCAGCAACTAAAGATTCTGTAGAGTGGAACAAAAAAAGAGAAAGAAAACCTGCAGCACCAATAATACTTCCTGCTATGATTGGTTTTATAGAACCTAATTTAGAAATAATAAAACCTGATGTTGGACCAAATATCAATAATACCAATGCAAAAGGCAACTGGACATTTGCAGTAGTTAGCGGATCTTCACCAAACCCCAAGGGTATAGGACTTCGTACCAGCACAGGAATTGTTTGAAAGACCATGAACATAGAAAGTCCTACAATCATCACCATAATATTAGCAGGAAAGATACTTTTGTGTAACAAAACTTTGAAATCTACTAATGGAGATTTTGCTTTTCTTTCTATCATTACAAACAGGATCAAAGAAATAATTGCAATTCCAAGGAGACCTATTATAAAATATGAACTAGAAGTGCCATTTTCTACAAATGTAAGTGTGAGTAAAAATGATGTAATAGAAATGGCAAGTGTGATTGCTCCTGGAATGTCAATCTTGTTTCTGAATTTTTCATTTGTCTTTCCTTCTGAAGTAATATTGGGGTTTTGAGATTCATCCACATGAATAAACTTCTTAATTATTACTAAAAGTGCCAACACTATAGGAATGATTGAGAAAAAGGTAGACTGCCATCCGTAATTTTGTATAAGGTGTCCACCTGCAACAAGTCCAATTACAGCACCTGCAGCAAACATTGAGGTGATAATTCCTTGACCTATGGCAATCTTGCTTCTTGGGAATTGCTCTCTTATTATTCCAAATGCTATTGGAAACATTGACATTCCAATTCCTTGAACAAATCTAACTAGTAGCATGGAATAGATATTAGTTGTAAATCCGCCAGCAGAAACACCCGCGGCATAAATTATCATAATTATTAACAAGACCTTTTTTTTTCCATAAATGTCCGAAAGTTTACCTGAGATAGGAGTCATTATAGCACCTGCAATAAGATATGTAGTAAGAATCCACGATGATGTGCTATACGAAATTGAAAAATCCTTTATGAGATCAGGAATTGCTGGGACAAGCATTGTTTCAGCATACATTGCCATTGTTGCAATCAAACTAAGGATTGCAAGTGTTTTCCAAGCAGATCGCGGAATTTTATCTGAAGGAGATTGTATATCATTTGTATCTTTTGGCATTACCATATTTTACACCACTTCAAACCTTGATTTTCTTTGATAAAGTAACTAAATTAGAATCAGTATTATCAAAATAAATTGTTAGATTTTTTGAAATTTTTCTTAAAACATCTAGTGTTGTTTTAATCTGTTCTTCTGAAATTTCTTTTGTAGAAAGTTTTCTTATTCTTAAAGCACATTCAATCATAGAGTTCCAGAGATCATCGGCCTTGGTTGTCAGGTAAATTCTATTAATTCTCCTATCTTCATTATCTAATTTTCTTTTTACAAATCCATCTTTTTCCATTTTGTCAATTATTGGTACAAGTGTAGAACCTTCTATCCCAACTCTATCAGCAATCTCTTTTTGTGTAATACCTGGTTGCCTTGTAAGTGTACTAATTACACGCCATTGACTAATAGTAACACCTACGTTTTTTCGAAGCTCATCATCTAATGCCTTCTGGAATGCTTTGGCAGTACTATTTACGATAAATCCAACGCTTGATTCAAAGTCATATTTTATCATATTAGTTAGTCTACTAATCATTAGTATACTAATGAATTAAATATAAAGATTAAGATTAATTTGTGATGGAAAAAATCCTCTGCAATCTATTTTTAAAGTGAATTATAAAACATTAACAATTTTTGTAATTGCCATAATCATGATTTAGTTATTAATTGCTTTTCCAATTAAGAAGAATTGATTTGAATCACCCCAGGAAGATATCGGAATTCATATTATGCAATAATTCCAAATAATTTTCCTAGCGACGATCTCTTTATATTCCGATTAGTAAATTGTTTGCCTATCTAAAGGAAAAATTCACATGACAAAAAACAATCCAGATGTAATTGGCGTCAAAGTGCTTGAACAAAACGGAGCTGATGTCAAGGAAATAATAAAACAACTAGTCTACAATGCATCAGTTGAATTTACCGCCTATTATTATTTTACAAACCTGAGAATGCACTGTACTGGCATGGAAGGAGAGGGAATCAAGGGAGTAATTGAAGATGCCAGACTAGAGGATCTGTCCCATTTTGAATCAAGTTTATCAAGAATTTATGAGTTAGGTGGTAGTTTGCCAAATGATGCACAGGCATTTATCAAAATGTCTGGTTGTGAATTTTTACAGTTGCCTCCAAACAAAACAGACATTAAATCAATTTTAGAAAAATGCCTAAAAGCAGAGCAGGGCGCCATAGTGAATTGGAACAAGATGTGTAAAATGACATTTAACAAAGATTTTGCTACCTATGATGTAGCAAAGGATATACTAAGAGAAGAGATGGAACATGAGGCGTGGTTCTTGGAACTGCTTTATGGAAGGCCTTCTGGACATATGAGAAGAAAATTCCCTGGAGAAAGACCCCATACCCAAAAACACTCAAGATCTCTTGGATAAACAAAACTATTTTGATAATCACTCCATAACATGGTTTTACATCAATATCGAGTCATATTTTGAGCATATTAGAATAATGATTTGTTAACAAATTATTTATAAGATATTAAGTAATCGTCATGCAAATGAACGTAGATAGTGATCATGCAAGAAAAGCTCTTGTTGCATTTGTTATTGAAAGGGCACTACTAAAAATTGGCAAAAGTGCACTAGATCAAGTTTCCAATAGATTGTATGAAGAACACCGTTGCTATTTGGGAGATTGTTATGAACATCCAGAATACCTATCTAAAGTGCTCAAAGATTTGTTTGGTATGTCACATACTGTTACTGTTGAATCGATCAAAAATGAACTTACCGAATTTACAGAACATAAACCGATCGAGAGATTTCTTAAAGTTATTTCAGAATAGGCAAAATATAATTTATAATTTTTTGATCAACTTAAGTAGCGATCATTGTTATATCATTTCCAACTTTGGAAGGACAGTTTTTTATATGAAAATATTTTGGTTAAACATTGGGAGAGAAAGTTGGGTGGGTTAGAAGAGAGTATTGGGATGCTAGCTGCATTGTCAGATATGGTAAATGATGCCAAGATTTCCTCAGAATCTACTACTTTTAACGAAGCTTTGAAAAAAGAAAATCATGAAAGATTCCCTTTGATGTATAATCTTTGTGTAATCAAGATAGGTTTGGAAATATTAAGATTGAAATTAAACAAAATTGATAGCATAACAAGTGAGCAATTTCTCAAAATAGATACCGCTATATCAGAAATGAGTGATGAAATTCTTGAATTAAGAGAGCGTCAAGAATTGTTGGTAAACTAAATTGCTTGATAAATTTTCTTCAAAATCAAAAAAAACGTGGCGTGGTATTGTCTACAACATACTATAAACGACCACTTGGTGTTACTCTAAGAGGTTTATTTTACATCATAGAAGGAGCTATAGCAATTTTCTGTGGATTGTTACTTTCAACTACAACTCAGTACATAGAGACATACTTGAACAGACTACCTCAAAGTTATGAAATCTCTACATTGCTTCAAATTTTGGATGGTGGTCTTAGTTATAGTTTGATTATTTGGCTCATAGTAGCTGGTAGTGCTGGAATAATAATTGGCATTGGAGTCCTTAAAGGAAAAAGATGGGCTTGGAAAATTACAATAATTCAAACTTTTCTAAGTATTGCTACAGGATTGATTTACTTTTCACATACAAATACTTTTCCAGCTAGTAAATTAATCGGAACTTCATTTCAATTAATTATGGGTATTGTAATAATTTGTTATTTTTTCCAGCCACATATACGAGCCTACTTTAACAGAGTACCAACACCATAAAGAAAATTTTCTTGATGATTTTTGCTTATTGAATATATTGCTTTAGATTGTTAAACTCCATTTTTGTTATTTCCCCTTTGGCCAATCTTTTTTTGAGTATTTCTATCGGAGTGTCGTTGGTTTTAAATTTTGTATCTTTTTTTTGCCAGTCCACCATATGTTACAAGTCCTACTCCAATAAATCCCATAGCTATAGAGCTCATCTGAGCATATTGTTCCAAAGATGTTAACTGCGAATGCATCTGATCAAATCCTGAATTCATCTCTGCTGAAGCAGTAGCAAGGGATGAACTTGTCTGAATATTTTCAGGTAATCCAGACATTACATTTCCCTGAATAGACTCTGGAAGATTACTTACAGATGACACCAAGTTTGGCATAATACCTTGATCGGCTATAGCTCCCACAATTAAAAACGCCCCCCAAATCATTATGCCTATTTTCAATTTTTTGTAACTCCAATACTAATAGAAAACAATTAAAATAAAAAACTGGTCTGCCAAAAACGGAAATAATATTCATGAATCATCAAAAAGAAGGGAAAACAGGTGTAAAAAGAGAAAATCGTGTAATACGCTGGTTATTATAAGCAATCAAACCAATACATGATAGAATTCTATGGTTTTACAGACTCTAAACGTTGGTAGTAAGTGTGCACGTTGTGGAAAAAAATCTTTGGTAACTGATAACGTTACAGGCGAAAGGTTTTGCGGGGGTTGTGGTTTTGTTATTTCTGAACGTGTTGATGAAACAGGTCCTGAATGGCGTTCATTTTCAAAAGATGAGTCAGATGACAGAAGTAGAACAGGTTCACCTACCTCACTTGCAATGCATGACATGGGACTTGCAACAATAATTGGTCATGCAAACAAGGATGTAACTGGAAAACCGTTGTCTGCATCAATGAAAAGTACAATAGAGAGACTTAGAACTTGGGACAGCAGAAGCCAAGTCCATGAACCTGCAGACAGAAATTTTAGACAGGCATTTAGTGAGCTTGATAGACTAAAAGATAAGCTTGCACTTTCTAATGCAGTAATAGAAAAGACAGCTTACATCTACAGAAAAGCACTTGACAAAGGTCTTGTCAGGGGAAGATCTATTCCAGGTGTTCTTGCAGCAGCATTATACGTAGCATGCAGAGAGAGCGGTACACCAAGAACATTAAACGACATGTCACATCAAATCAATGTAAAAAGAAAGGACATATCACGATGTTACAGACTCCTTTTGCGTGAACTTGATCTAAATATGCCAGTAGTAAATCCAATAATATGCACTTCCAGAATAGCAAGTGAAGCTGGTCTAAGTGAAAAAGTAAAGCGACGAGCTCTTACAATTTTAAAAGATGCGCATGAGATGGAGATTACAGCTGGAAAAGATCCTATGGGACTAGCAGCGGCGGCATTATATCTTTCATGTGTGCTCAATGGAGAAAGCACTACACAGAAAGTTATCGCAATGGCGGCTGGAGTGACCGAAGTTACAATACGAAACAGGTACAAGGGACTAAGAGAATCACTAAAAATCTAGATTCTGTCAAGGTTTTTTACCAAACTTTTAGAATAACTTTATGAAATTTATTCTTACTAAATTTTACATTGTTTCTTCTGTGATAATAGTTGGCGGGGCATTTGCTAACACGATAGTTGACCATCTTTTTTGTCCCGATGCATGTTTATTGTCTTCACAACTGGCACAAACTTGAGACTCATTATATGTATAGGTACCACACTTACAAGAAGGACATTTACATTCTACTGGAGATTTTGACATACTCTATTTTGTTTTGTTGCTATAATAAGCCTCTTATTGGAATGGCAAAAAACTTTTATGAAAAAATTCCAATAAAACAATCACATAATGTACAATAATATTTGAAACATACGTTGATACGTGAGCAGTTTTGAAAAATCATCATGGCAACATTCAAGATTGGTGAAAATGTACGTATAATTGATTCACACGAAAAATCCTTTCTAACATATACTGTCAAAGAAATTAAAAAAAATACTGACGGAAGAGTTTTGTATCTTTTGAGATCAGAAACTGAATCTGTTGTACGCATCTATTACGAAAGTAAAGAAACTCTTCTTGAAAGAGTGGCATGAAAGATACTAGTTTTCACAAATCTAAATTGCAAAATTTCTTAATGAAAGCATTATTGTCTTAGATTCTTTGCTTTCTCGTGGCATTTTTCTGCTTCTTTCTTTTTACCCATTCTCAATAAAACCCCACCCTTGTTATGCCAAGCAACTGCAAAATCTGGCTTGATCTTTATTGCCTTGTCAAAACATTCCAAAGCTTTCTCTGGTTTTCTCAAATTGAAAAAACAGACGCCCATAAAGTTCCATGCTGCATAATGCATTGGATTTAACAAAGTTGCCTCGTCAAAACATTCTAGAGCTTTATCATACTTTTTCAAATCAGAAAGACATATTCCTTTTAGGTTCAAGGCATCTGTTGATTCTGGATTTATTTGTAGAACCTTGTTATAACAATCAAGTGCTTCTTCATGTCTTTTCAGGCGAGATAATGCATCGCCTTTTTTGAGCCAGGCATTTTCGTATAGTGGCAACCGTTCTAATGCTTTATCATAAAATACAATTGCTTCCTCATAGTTTTGTTTTGCAATAGATGCCTCAGCTTGTTCATATGAAGCCACTGCGTCTTCAGGATATATGTCCGTAAACTTTGTGATTTTTAATTCTGTTTTGTGATGTAGTCTCAAAGTTTGATAAGCGTCTGAAATTTGCTTAAACCTTATTTCGTTGCCATCTGAGGAGTCCTTATCAGGATGGTATAGAAGAGCAAGTTTTCTGTATGCTTGCTTGATTTCTTTCATTGAAGATCCTGGTTTTAGCCCAAGGGTTTCATAGCACTGGTAAATATTCAATGTAGTTTACAATCAAATATTGAATCAAGTAAATCTTTCTTGTCTGAATTAATAAAAAAAGGTGGGTGGAGCTACTGATCTCCAATCAAAAATATTACGTTTGCAGTAGTCGTGACATCCTGGTTTGACGAGAAAATCTGCGTATCTTTTGCAACAGATGGTGCAGCCATAGCCCCAGCATAGTAAACTGGTCGTGGTGGCGGGACATTAAAGTCTGAAAGGCTTACTGATTTTACTCCAGTTATTTTCTCACCTAATGGTGCAAGTGCTTTTTCTGCCTTTGATTTGGCATCTACAACTGCATTGCTCAACAGATCATTCTGTGTACTTTGCTGTTTTGTAGGCGATAAGGAAAACGATACGTCGTCCACTCTATTTGCACCTGCTCCAACTGCTGAATCTATAATCTTTCCAGTCAAAGATAGCTTGGTTGTCTTGACAAACAAAGTGTTTGAGGCTTTGTATCCAGTAAGCATTGTTTTCTGTATTCCAGTCATTGGATCTGGTACAGAATAGTTGTACACTGGATAGATGCTAAAACTTGCAGTGCTCATCTCATCTTTTGTTATTCCAAGGCTTGTGACTGCAGTAACTACCGAGTCCATTACATTAGAATTTGCAGAGATTGCATCTTGTGCAGTCTTTGCTTCAGTATCAACACCAAACTGTAATGTTACAATGTCTGGAGATATCGAAGTTGTTGCAGTCCCAGTGACAGTTATTGTTTTTTCACTTGTAGTGAAAGAAATTGGCACCTGTTGTCCATATGCTTTATCTTGTGATGTCTGTATGCTAGCAACAATTACTGTTGAAACAATTGCAATAACAGCAAGTGTTGCAAGCATGAATTTTGTTCTGTTTGTTGTCATTACACCACAATAGTACGCAGTGCATATAGGCTTTGATTAAATTTGAATTTAATCTAATTTTTTACTAAAAAATTATAAAATAATCTCAAATAACGTGTATTTTTTGTTTTTGCATGAAATCATTGAAATTTATGATTTGAAATTAATTTAATTTTTTTATTTTCCTTCTTTTATTGTATAATCTAATTCCAAAAAACATTGCACAAAATATCGCAGCACCTCCAAGTACTGCAATTAAAATCATCATTGGCTCACCAGATAAAACAGATGGTTCTGGGGTAGGAGTTGCCGCAACAGATGGAGCCATAGGAGCAGCTGCATGTAATGATCCTTCACTTGGAGCTATTTCTTTTGCTGCCATCTGAGGAGTAGATTGTATCATTTCTGGAGATTGACTTTTTTCTGCAAAATAAATTCCTGATGCGCCAGCAACAAAAGCTGCAAAGCTTGCAAGATACTGTCTAAGCTTTAACAGTACGGTTTCTTTTCTTGGCTGTGATATACTGTTACCTGATGAATTTTCTGGAGGAATTATTACAAGGGCAGTCTTTACTGGGCCATAGTATTTCATTTGTTTATTTTTTGAGCTTAATTCTGTTTTTTCTACCTTTACCAATCCAACGCTTAACAGTCTGTTTATGTGCCAATTAATTAATGGAAGTGAGATGTTCAACGCCTTTGCCAAATCATTTGGACTCACAATTCCTTGTGAAATCTTTCCAAATATAGCTCTGCCCGTATCATTTGCCAGTTCTTCGCCAATGATTTTAATTCGTTCATCCTCAGTACTAATGATTTCAAGATATTCTTCAGCTTTGATTGCAAGATCGTCTGTTTTTTTATCTTCCCTGGAATTATTATCAACATCATTCATAATTTATATCGCATATTTCCGTTTAAAAGAGCTTTTCATGAATTGCTCAGCAGAAAGTTCTAAGGTAAAAGCGTCATAATTTTTGTAAATTCAATAATAGAGACAGCAAAATAATGTTTTTAAGTATTTGGCAGTATTGATACGACTTTTTTATTTATCATATAGTGATGTGGCTTAGTAAGCTCAAAACCAAAGTAATGGTGAGCCCACAAGCATACCAAATACCCACAACAGGGGCGGTAAAGTCATCACCCCTGTTGGTTAATTTTCCAATTATTCTCTAACATTTATTGTAAAAATCTTGGAATCTTTTTTACAATATGTGAAATTGAAACTCTGCCAGGTCCCAAAACTATTATTGTTAATAAGATTATAAATGACAGTAATTCAAGCTCCACTCCACCCATACCGGAAAACGCCCGTGCTTTTTTTACATAAACAATTGCTCCAAGCATATTAATTGCAATAAGACTACTTGATATTCTTGTTAGCACTCCTACAACAAGAAGAGAGCCTCCTATCAATTCCAACAATCCTACAAGGATGCCCATTTCAGCGGGAAGACCTATGCTTGCAAGAAATCCTCCAAATCCGCTACCAAATTTCATTTGACTATGAACAATGAAAAAAACACCTACGACAATTCTTAATCCAAAATGGCTAAGATCGTGCAACCTGTTAGTTCTAAGAGCGGCTTCAACCATTACTTATCCACGTTAACCCTCAATAACAAATGAACGTTTTCATATATGATTTTGTTAGTTCTTTTCAGACTCGATAAAGTGACTAATCATCATAAAACTTGGTCACATGAAATTTTGTCAACAAACAAACTTACCATTAGTTAAGGTAATTCAATACACGTACTTGTTAAGATGGATCTTTGAATAGCAAGTATGATAAGTGGAATAGTACAAATGTATTTACGAAGGAAAAAACAAGTGATAATCAATGGATGACATTATAATTAATTCGTCAAATGAAGAACGGGGACACATAGATGAGTTAGATGTCAGACCAAACGATTCCAAAGTTCTAGATGTGTTAAGTGAGAACAATTCAAACTATACCTTCAGAGGAATAATGAGAAAGTTAGGCATGCACCAAGAGAGCTTGTCACGCTCATTACAACGGTTACACGAATTAGATCTCATAGAAAAATCTCAACTAGGATACAAGCTAAGTGAAAAGGGAGCGTTTCTTGCAAAAGAAGATCCTAAATTAAAAATTTCATATACTCCACTTCTTCAAACATACGTTCCATCAAATGTTCATGCAAGCGACATAATCACCAACATGGCAGGACGATGGTTCAAAAATCTACGATGGATTGGTATGGTAGAAAGTCAAACTGATTATGTATTACAGTGGTTAAGTGAATTTGGTTCATTTGATCTTAATCTTAGAATTGCACCAAATTACATAACTATAGAATCAAGTGCAACAACTGAGAAAGACAAGTCAGATGCAATGGTTAGCGCATATAGAATTATCCAAGAAGTATCCAAATTATATGGTAACCAATACGGTAGCTTTTCAACAAATCCAAATAACAAATTAAATTAAACTGTGACTGAATTTTTTGATGCGTGGTCAACTAATAGTTAACACTCTATCATATCATTAATGACAACAATAGTTGGAATAAAAACAAAAGAAGGCGTTGTTCTTGGTTCTGATAAAAGAGCAAGCAAAGGCTTTTTCATTGGATCAAAGATAACACAAAAAATTGCAAAAATAGACGATACTTTGGCAATAGCAATAGCAGGTCAGCTATCAGATGCAGAATATCTGATCAAGGTTGCAAAAGCAGAAAGAAAGCTGATGGAACTACGACGAGGATTTCCATTAGATGTCAAAGAATCAACTAGATTGATTGCGAATTTGGCATATTCAGGGCTTAGAAACTACCAGCCATATTATGTAGAATTGTTGGTCGCAGGAGTTGATCAAGATGGCGGGCATGTCTTTGTTGCCGACATGAGTGGTGCAATAACTAATGAGGATTTTGCAGCGTCAGGTTCTGGTTCACCAATAGCATACGGGGTTCTTGAAAGTGTATACAACAAGGACATTACTAATGAAAAAGCAAAAGAGATAGTAAGTAAGGCGGTTGCCGCTGCAATGGAACGCGACCCTGGCTCTGGCAATGGAATTGACGTATTAGCAATTCCAAACTTGTTGGTAAAGGAGGTAACTAGCTAAATGTCAGAAGATTCGTCTGCTGGATTTGGCAGGTATACAAATTTTTATGGTCCACAGGGCAGACTAGTTCTAGTTGACAGTGCATTAGAGGCAGTAAACAGAGGTTCAACTACAATTGGAATCAAAACACCAGAATTTGCATTGATATCAAGTCACATCAAGCCAACCCGTACATTGATAGATCCATCAGAAAAAATATTTGTCATCGACTCACATGTTGGTGCCACAGGCTCTGGATACATTGGAGACATATTGCAATTAATTGATGAGTTACGAGTTGAGGCACAAAGACACAGGCTAACCTTTGAGAATTCCATTGATGTAAGCTCTTTAGCAAAACACCTTGGAACATTCCTACATAGGTATACAATCTATGCAGTAAGGCCACAAGCGGCTTCAGTAATAATAGCTGGCATTGATCAAAAGGGAGTCCAGTTGTATCAAGTAGATCCCAGCGGAACATTCTTTGGAGGTTCAGGATTTGCAATAGGCCAATCCTCAGATGTAGCACTAACTGAGATTCAAAGAGAGTATAGTGCAGACATGAATATAGAACAAGCACTCAAACTAAGCAACAAGGCAATAGAAAAGGCACTTGGTGAGAGACCAGTTGTAGAAACTGGAATCATCACTGTAAAAGAAAAGGAATTCAAAAAAATTCCACAATAATTTTTCTATTTTTTACCATTAAGGTTTTCTTTTATTTGTTTGAAAATTTTTACTGCTTCAAGATGAGAACAATTGGCTTTAAGACTTTTTCCATGATGAAACTTGTAAAAGTTCTTGAATCCCTGACAATCGCAGGAATCTGATGTTACAAAATATGATTTAGAAGGATCACTTGAGGATCTTACTTGATAGAGATCATCTTCTATTTCCACTACACCGTTTTTGGCAAGTTCCTTTGCTTTTCTAATTGTACCTGCACTCATGTATTTGATGATATATCTTGTTCTTTTTAAAATCTACCTTATATTTTACTAAACTCTTGCTTTTTGTTTTATTGGCTCCTCAGTTTTGTCATTATTTTTTGCCATATAAGAGTCCGCATTTTCTGTTATTTTCTTTAATATGTTTCTAGCAAATTCTAGATCGTGTTCTGGAATATTTTTATAAACAATTTTTCTTATACGAAAGATACTTTCTATGATTGGATCAACTAGTGATTTTGATTTTCCTGATAGGAAGATCCTGTTATTTCTTCTATCTTTCTGATCAGTTCTTCGTTCAACTAGTCCTTTTTTTTCCATACTATCAATTATTGGCACTAGTGTAGTACTATCAACAAAAATTCTTTCTGCAAGATCTTTTTGTGAAAAACCATCTTCAATAGATAATGCGAGAATAACTTTCCATTGACCGCTTGAGAGACCATGCAGGTCCTTTAATTCAATATCCATTGCCCTCTCAAGTGATTTAGAGGATAGCTTAATTGCCATACCTAATGTGTTTTCAAAGTCTAGTTTCTTCATAATTGGCATACCATTGAATCCTATACAAATGATTGGTACACCAATAGTTATATACCTTTAAGCTAATTATCTTTCGATGAGTGGAAAACAAATAATTCGATCTTTGATAGCAATATCAAGCGCAGTATTATTTGTAACAGCATTTAACGGAACTCAGCAACTTGCTTGGGCTCAAGTCCAAACAGGCAATCAAACGCAATTTCAATCCCAAACCATTGCTGGAGATGCCCTAAAAAACAATCCAATGGCACAAAAAATTTTGCTTGAAATAGAATATTCCAAAAAACAGGTTGCGGAATTACAAAAAAATCAAAAGGATGCAGAGACAAATAAAATACTAATCGATCAACAAAGACTAGTTACCGCACAACTGGAAAAGCAGGCACAACAGCTAATGGATCTTAATAATTTACCACACACCCCAACAGTTGCTTTTAGGAGCTTTGTGTCTACAGTAAACAATACCAAAATACAGAATATTTTCTGGGGCGAGTTTAATTTCACATCGCAAAGAATCGATGCAGGACATGCGGCAATGAAAAAAGTTCTTGATAACGGCGGCACGTGGCAAGAGGCAATACAAGAATTTACAAAATATGCAGCAATAAGACACTCAGAACTGGTTCAAGTAAACGCAAATTTGAACATACAAAATGGACTTGCAGATTCCAATATTCAAAAAAACTTTAATGAAAAAGGAATGTTGCCTGACGACTACATCAAGGTGCCGTCAACTGTTTACTCTCATGCCTAAAACACTACAAGGCTTTGGAATTTATTTTACTTTAATTTTATTTGTATTTTCTTTTTTAATTATTTCACAATCAGCATATGCTGAAAAAGATCTAAACCTCAAAAAGACAGTAGATGTGAAAAACCAAGCATTACTTGAGACGCTCTCAAATATACAGAGTTATCCACAGATTTTTCCAGAATATATCAAATCAGTAGAATTAACCGGAACAGATACTGCAAAACTCAATGTTGGTTCAAATGGAATTTTTTTTGATGTTCAGACAAAGTATACACAAAACTCTGATGGAAGCTATGTGGTAGAGGTCATCTCAGGAGATCTAAAAGGAAGTAAAATTGTCACCACACTGCAAAAAACATGGGGTTTTGACGGCACGCCTGATGGTGGAACCATAGTGAATATGGATATGGTGTTGCAAACTTCTGGCATGTTGTCTCTGCTTGCCCCATCAATACCAGACCAAGCAATATTGTCAAATCTGGGTTCGGGTCTTGACAAGTTTGCATCATATGCAAAAAACAAATCCGAAACACAGTCAGTACTAAAATCTCAGATTAAAAATGACGTAATATTATGGTCAAAAGGTTCTATTAATGACGCAATGTTTGCATCAGAAATTCAGGGCATAGCAAAATATGGAATGGTAAAAATCTCACAATCTCAACAAGACTCGAGTTTCATACAAATACCATCATGGATTAAAACAAATGCCATATGGTGGTCAGAGGGAAAAATCTCAGACAAAGATTTTGATTCCAGCATACAATATTTGATAGACAGCAAAATAATGAAAGCCTAGGTTTCACTAGTATGCTTGTTAAATTAATAAATGAAACCTATTTTGGAGAGTACTAATAATCTAGCACTTTGTTTTATTTTGCAAGGCTTCTCTGCATTTAATAGATACTGAGTGCTGTGCATCATTCAATCGCTTCAGCTGTTTATCATACTGACCAGGTTTACACAAATGATCACCACAAATCTTCTGACCGCCAAGGAATCTGGCAGTTGTATGGCTATCATCGAAGTTGTCTCTCTGTATTAGAGCAGTTGCAGCAGGCAAGGTAATTGACAATGCCAATATTGATGAGATTGCTATTGCAAGTAATCCCATATGTTGAAGTTTTACCATTGATGAAATTACGAAATCACATACATATTAAGATTAGTATAGAATGATACTGATCGTAGTGGGTCTGACTTTAGAATTTCGTCACAAAATTGAAGATAACATACACGAAATAATCATGACTATTCCCACCCTTAAACAAGAATATCCAAAATTGAAAAATGATTGGAAGTTTGAGCATGATTTGGATTTTATCTATGGCAGTATAATAGGCCAAATTCTAGGCAGCTCCTTTACCGCGTTTAAAATGATCTATAATAGAGAAGCATCTTCTGAGGAAATTTTGATGATAGGCGAGATTATTGAATCATATTTTCCTATCATTAGGAATGAGATCATGAACAGTAGCACTAAGCAAAATACTTGAATTGTAGATAGATCATCAATAGGATATTTTATGTTGGATGGACGGTATTATTACATACACAGTATCTAAAATTTCGATCAGTAAAATTCACAATTAGCAAAGTTTTGATCGATTCTATAATGTTGTATGTATTGAATGTGAAAACTAGCACTTATCTAATTTGTAAAATATTTGTATATTAAGAATGAGAGATTGTACATGCCTTTGCGGTTGCAAAAAGGAGTTTGAGGAAATATCGGATCAAGCTCTTGCTTTGTTAGTTGCACTAAGTGAGAGAAAGATCCCTCATGATAAAACAATATGCAATAGTTGCAGATTGGGCAAACACAAAAAACGAAGACTGGGAACAAAACCTATTACTGTTAGTGCCTAAATTTTTGTTTCTAAAATTTTATTTCAACGATTAATGTTCATAAATGACATACACTTCACATAACAAATTATTTTTTAATAAATAATCCATGTTAGTAAAAAAATTACTTTGTCTTTTTGTACATGTATCTATTTACATAAAGAGATAATTTCCAGTTTTGGCAGTGCCCCTTTTTATTGTATAAACCTCATAAAAGAGATCTTGAAAGACAACAAAACCAAATCACTAAATCATGAATTTGAAACAATTTCTAGATCAGATGGTACAGATTACGGCAAACTTGCTAACACACACCACAAAGTTTATGCAACCAAAAATTATCAAATCACATCCAAGGACGGATGGTTAGAGATAACCGATCCATCCATCATAGATTTGATTATGAAAAATTATGGAGACCCGGTTTGCAGAAAAATTCTCTTGTGTGCTATAGATACACCTAGAACTATCACGGATATCTTGCTTACATGTTCCATGCCACAAACTACCGGTTACAGAAAAATTCTAAAGATGGCAGAGGATCAGATGCTCATTCCTTTTGATACTAAACGTAAAAACGGTAGCAAAAGGACCACCAGATATATTGCAACTTTCATGGACATACGAATCAATATAACCGACAAAGTCGTTACAATTAGTGCAAGACCGAACTTAAATGCAAAGATAAAATCTCAAATTAATTTTCTAAAACATTTGTGAATTAGTAATAACACCTTTAATGTCTGGACATCTGTCACATTTTTTGCAGTAAGACCCGTTTTAGAAATCATACTGTTACCATATCACTGTCCAGTATTAACTATTGTACCATTATGGTAGTTGACAGAGGTAGAGACAGAGCATTTGGTTCAGCCAAGCTCTGCCAAACAAAGATTTGGGCAGTATACTTACCAGAGGATAGAGGTACCCAAGATTCTGCCAGATTAAGAAATTGATTTCCAGTAAGTGCTCCTGTTATCCAAGATAAAGATAGTGTGACACCATTAGCATCCTCAACTTGCACAAGATATGCAAAGGGTTGATCTCTTTGTTGCATGTTTTTTAGATCAGCTTCAATTAGTATCTGTTGGTTTACCTTGGCTGCTGTTATGATATTTCCAAAAGAATTCACAATTCTTGGATTGCTTGAATTTACCTGCTCAAGTGATGCAACGGGTCTTCCAACAGTGGTAGTTGTAGTAAGATGCATCTCACCAGATGGAGAGTGTGGATAAGGAAGTGTCCTATCCACATATTCACCGGTAACTGTGTCGCCTTCTGTTACGTGTAGCCTTCCTCCTGAAGACTGGGAATCAGTAGTAAAATATACAGTACCTTGAAAAATTCCCGTGTCTTTTCCTGTCTCTGACATTGCAATTTTTGTGCCACCTGAATCAGAATCAGACCAGACACTGGTTTCAAATTTGTCTATTGCTTTTGGATTAAGATTCATGTCTGGATCTATTATTTGTAATACACCTTGTGCATTTGTTTGATAGTTTTGCTCAAGCCATTTTATCTGGCCAACATTCCATTGTATAAGAGCAGAGCCTGTTATAGTTTGATCTCTATTATACGCAAAAGAAACTGTTACACCGTCGCTGTTTTCAGATGGTAGGAACCCGTCATTTGGACCGCGTCCACCTTGAATGCCGCTAGGTTCTGTACCTTGTCCATCTACGCCTCCTGTCCCTTTGAGAAGTGGATCTCCTGTAAGGGTTACATTGCCAGCAAACATTCCCGTGTTTGTTCCTGTTTCTACTAGTTCGTATGGAGATATGGTATGGCCATTTGTTGATACAGAAACAGTTATTGTATCTACAAGGTTTGGATCAGAGTCAAAATCTGGTGCGTAAATCATGATATGTACTAGACTTGTCCATGTGTATGCTCTTTTGTCAAATCCTATGTTTGATGCATCTGCCAATTGGGTTTGCAATAAAAGTGCAAGTAATGAAAGTGTGATTACAAAAATAAATTTCATTTATTGATTTGGCTGATTTTATTTTCTATTTAAGGTTTGAAATGAAGACATGTGTAACTTTGTGTAGAACCTTTAATCATATTTTTAGAAATCCTTTGTCAAGTGAGAATTGTGCCCCAGAAAGAAAGTCATTGTCTGATATCTGACCATTAGACCACCAACAAGAAGTATTCTCAAACCACAAAGGAACATGTGTAGAAGAGCTTGATTTTGTGACTGTAACATAGTTGTTGTCAGATAGAATTTGGAGTATTTTTACAAAACTGGCATTGCTAGCATGTAGACCACACCACAGCTTTGCAGCATCTTTTATCGAACCCAAAGTTGCAACACTTGGTTGAGAAATTGTCGGCGGTATGGTATTTTGCAAATTTTCATGGCCAATTGTTACAAAAATATGTGATGTTGAAGGTGAAGATCCCTCAGTTGGGTCTGTAAAGCTAAATTCTATTGTAGATCCAATGTCCAGTGGAACTCCATCAACTTGCCTTGGAATTTTTACTTGTGCTGTAAAAAGATTCGTGTTAGGTCCTGTCTCTCGCACATCGCCTGTTGGGATACTAAATGCTGAATCTGCCAAAGTTGTAACTAAACCACCATCTCGAAATTCTATAAGATTCAGAGGAATGGAATCTGGTGTATAAGAATCAAGATTCCAGTTTGGTGCATAAAGTTGGAGTAAAAAAGTTTGCCCAATACCAACTCTATTTTGAGATGAAGGCGAAGAGACAGGTACAGAGGGAATTACAGATATTGTGGCAGATTGTGTAATGTCTGTTGGATTGCCAGAATAATCCGCTTTCTCGTGGTATGTCATTACAATAACATCACCGTCTTTGACAGGTTTGCCATTTACTGTAGATGGTATATCAAGATAAAGCTGAAAGGTCCCCGAGTCAACTCCGGTTTCTGTCATGGTACTAGGGCCTGAAATGGGCACTCCGTTAATTGTAAAATCCACCAAGCCTGAAGTAGATATGGTCATAACTGCCCTATGATCAGTATCCAGATTACTATCGTTTATGAAAAAAGGGACCGTGCTTCCAGGTGCAATTGAAGCTGCATAACATGCTGGAATTGAAATTAGTAAAATTGCAACAAGAAAGTACTTCATGTGAACCAAATTTGGTTTTATCTAGTTTAATCTTACTACAAAGTGATCCACTATATGATTAGGGCTTTTGCAACTTTGGTTTTAGTTTATCATTGGCTTTGAGTAGTTGCAGTGCCATGGCCTTGTTATTTAACGCAAGATCGTATTTTTTGTCAATTCTTAATGCATCATTAAAGCACTTTATTGCTTGTTTTAGCAATCCAAGCTCTCCAAGGGATAATCCCTTGTATACAATTGCCATGGCATATTTAGAATCAATCTCTAATGCCATATCATAACAGTCAATTGCATCATGATATTTCCTTATACTATGCAAGGCTGATCCTTTGTTGACAAGTGTGGTTTTGTTTCTTGGATCTATTTCTAGTACCTTATCATAGCATTTTATTGCCTGTCTGTATTTTCCAAGATTTTGTAGTGTAACGCCTTTATCAATTAGGGCCATCAGATTTTTTGGATCCTTAAAGAGAACAAGATCATAATATTCAAGAGCTAGAGTATATTCACCCTCCTGACAGAGGTCATAGGCTTCCCCTAGAAGTGATTTTGAATCATCCAACTTGGTTACTAACAAACCAGCCTTTTTATATTTTTTTGAAAACAGAATTTAATTTCAATTAGTTTGTTGGAAAAATATCTAATAATCTTCTATGGTTTTTAGTAACGGTATGTTATATGATAAATGATTTTCAGGGTAACAGTTAAGCATGATTCCATTTTTTACCTCAATAAAATTCCAATTATCACAAAATGTATTATATTCAAATTGAGAATTGTCAAATTTCCAACCAAATCCATTAGTTATGTTTGATTCAGGATATTGATGACCGCGGATAAGTGTGATGGTGTGCTGATCGTAATTTACACTAATTTTGGCATACAATGAATTTGGGTAAAGATAAATCACATGAGTATGATTTGTAATCGCATCAAATTCTTTTTGTGTAACATATTCATTGTGCAGTACAATCACTTTGTCGTAGTGCGATAAAATATGCGGGTTCTTATCCACATCAATATCTGTAATGGTATCGTACCCAAGAGACTGTAAAACATTGATTGCGTTTTGACTTGCAGTATAACCAAACGGTTCTTCAGTATCTATTATTGTAGTCAGGCAATCCACATTACACTGGCCTCGATAGTATGCGTAAAATCCTGGCTCCTCGTATGCAGCTGCAGTAAAGACTGGAATTATGACAACCGGTTTTTTTGTATCATTTGTTACTGAAACTTCAAGCAGCCTCTCTCTTGTAACTTTAGATAGGAAATGACTATCTAATTCGATTATTCCATTTTTAATCAAATATTCAATTCCAAGAAGAAACTCGGCATCAGAAATTTTATTTTGACTCCATGAATACGCAATCCTTTTTATTGAATCGGGGATTTGGTTGCTTTTCGTTTCACCAATAATATCAGTTACTGGGAGAATTTTATTTTCTATTAGCCAACGCATTCCACTAATAAAATCGTCATTTGAAATTTTTCCTACTGCCCACCAACTTGCATTGTGTTTAACCCATTGCGGCACCGTTTGAATATGATCCGTATTGGCACTTGCAGATTGGAGATTCATTGATGGGATCAAAAGCGATGAAAAAATGATCAGACTAGCACATGTTTTAAAAACTACAACCCCGTTTTTCAAATATTTTACTATTCCTTGATTATGTGACTTTGTATCAGTATAAAAAATTCGCGCAGTGGCTATTCTTTATATGATTTTATACTTAATTCGATCAGATGCACGTCATGTCCAAGCATTCATGTCTTTTTTCCATATACGGACTCCGTCTACAAATACCTGTTTGTCTTCCTCAAAAACGGTATGCCATTTGCCATTGTGCGGAAATATTTTGTTCATCTGTCTTACCTTGTCATTTGTAGGATATTTGTTCAGTAATGCCCCCCACCGCATATCAGGTATCTTTGGCATAATTTCGTTAATGTCTTTCATGTCATGCTTTCTGTTATACAAGGACTATTTTTTGTTTGTGAACGTACTTTATGAGTTTGATTTTTCAAAATATCGTTGCATGAAACTAAACTCGGCTTTTTTTAGTCTAGAAGAATCTGCAACATCGTGACTCATGTCAATCAAATCAGTAAGCTGCATTTCTGGGACAAGTTCGTCTTCTTTTTGCTGATTTAGTTCATATTCTATATTGGAAAGGATATTCACGTTATCATCTAGTATTTTCAGGCATTCATCAAGACATATTCCTAAATCTTCGTTTTCCAATTATGAACAATCTGTTAATGGCATTTCCTTTTTTAAATTCATGTATTTGATTCAAAAGACATTAAAAAATCATAGATGAAAGGATCACATGTAAAAAGTATAAAATTTCCTGTTTTTGTATAATAATTAATAACAAAATAGCAAGAATAGTTTTTTAAATGTAATAATAGTACTATTATGTTAAATAGTTGTAATTCCTATAATATGTAATGCTCGTTCAGTGCAGAATGATGGATTGAACGTGCGTGGCCCTTCAGAAGCCATAAAGTGAATGAAGTGCATTGGCACCAATTCTGTGGGAAGTAATCTCCCGAGTTCTGAGAAAAGGGTCACGCCAATTTATTTTCATTACAAACGTGTAATTGTGATTTTATTTTCGCCACATTTTTTCCCATGTTTCGGCAAATTTTGTCATCATCTCGCCGTATGTTTTTAACTGACCCATTCCTGACTGGTCCATTGATTTTTGCCAATTTTCGCCAAATTGTTTTAATGCATTTAAACCAGATTTGTTCATCGTATTTTTCCAGCTATCAAGAAACTGGTTCATAGTGCTTTGGCTTGATTCATGGAGTGCTTTTTCCATAACTTCATTGTACTTTGCCTGAACATCGTTACTTGCTTTCTGTAATGATTGAAATGAGACTCTCCATTTTTCTAATGCAACAGTATATTCATCCCATAACTTGGTCCAATTTTTCGTAGACTTTTCATTTTTGGACATGGTTTATTATTATAAAACAGTCTGATAAACATATCCACCATCAAATACGTGTGTCTTTGAGTTCATTTTCTGAATACGAGCTAAAATTTAATCTATGAATCAACAAAGGCAACGCAAGCGATTAAATCTGTATTGAGCGACCGATTATTATGAAAAATCTGAAAATTTTCATAATATTGATCATGATTGCAGGAATTACAGGCGTGTCAGGAAATGCTTTTGCGTTATCCCAGCCAAACATAGACTGCCAGTCAGGAAGCATCTGTGTTCATCCAGGTGATTTTATGACATACTCTACAGAATTTGAAAAAGTGTCGTCTATTGAAACATACACCTTTGGAGATCATATCGGCACAGACAAGGTAAGTGTCAGCATAACCAGTGTTTTGAACGGTACCAAAATTCAATCAAACAACATATTGGATCTGAAAACTGGATTTTATAATGAGACTGCTAATGGAAGCGGTCTTCCTATTCTTGTCATGGCACCAACTCCAATCAATATTGGCAAAAACATATCTGGTGTTTCTGAAAAAACTCAAAATTTCATCGGTTCCCAGAGAGATGTGGTTTCCGTTGCAAACAACACCGCAACCGCCACAAACGAGATTGGATATGATAAAGAAACTGGCGTGCTAATGTATCTTCATTTGATACCAAAATCAGCAAATGCAGTCACTTCAATTCTTGATGTTAGTTTTCCAACCAAATATGATTTGATAAATACCAACATGTTTGCAAATTCTGTAACACAAGCTGACTTGCAAATCCCGTCTTGGATAAAAAACAATGCAAAGTGGTGGGCACAAGGCTCGTTAACTGATGATGATTTCACAAAAGGAATTCAATACATGGTACAAAATGGAATGATGAAAATCCCGCATACCCAGTCTGATTCTAGCTTGCCACATCAAATACCTAGCTGGGTTAAAACAAGTGCAGGCTGGTGGGCAAATGGTCAGATATCAGATATTGATTTTGTCAAAGGAATACAATATCTGGCAAATAGCAACATAATTCATGTTTAAAGTAATTTGTAAACTACGTACTATGATATGATGCCTTGTGATATTTCCATCATGACACCTCATCTATCATATAGTGTCAGTTTTGATACAAACAAGTGAATATTAGATTCTGTTTTATTTGATATGTAATGAGAACTGTACCGATAATCATTGGTTCATTGCTTATGATAGTTTCAATTCCAACATATCTTTATTCGCCTCATTTTTTATCTCTGGCAGTACACTCTTTTTTTCGTTCAATGTCAAACGGCGGCACCATAAATACATCAATACTACACCAGATGGGATACCCATCTATGAGTGCAGTCATTCCCATTATTCAATATTCTGTAATAGGAATGGCAGCAGCTGGAATTGGTTTTGTATTGTTTGGATTTGTAGCAAAAAAGATTCCAAAGAAAGTTGTAGTTAAACTAGTTACAGAAATATCTGATAAAGAAAAAGAAGTTCACATAGATTCCAAACCTACAGATGAAAAGATTCAAACAAATCTTCGTAGTATTAGAATATTACAAGAGAGACTAGCTAAAGGCGAAATTTCATCAAGTGAGTTTCTAAATTTAAAAAGATTCTTAGAGTAATCAAAACAGACATTGTTAAATGTCTAAGTGACTAGAAATTTTTCGTGACTTGATTAATCTGGCAAGACGTATGAAGCCTATGAACAACCAGGCATACATCATTGCAGTAAAGACAAACGGCACTATTTGATAATTAAGAGAATTATCAAGTAAGTTTAAAGGAAAAAAATACGGTGTCAAATTAGATGGTAAAAACATATTCAAAAATTCTACATTATACACCTGTAATGCATGCCATCCAACAAAAACTGTAACAAAAAAGAAGATTGTTTTTTTCCCTATGTATCTTTCAAATCCTTTTCTCTCAAGTTTTACCAGTCTCTGGTTTAGGTTTTGTATCTCTTTTTGAAGTTGATCAATGGTATGTTCATTTTTTTCTTGTATTGAGCCTTGATCTTGACCTCCAAGATATAGTGGAATGATATTATCCAGATATTTTTGATCAGAAAACGGCAACGCACGGCCTG
>JABDDN010000012.1 GCA_013287585.1 Nitrososphaerota archaeon | reverse complement strand
CAATTATAATCATAGAAATGACATGCTTTACCATAACCACTATGATATGCGTCCTGTGAACGAGACAGATTATCATGATGCATGTTTGTTCTCTTCATACGAAAAAAAACAAGATGAGTACGAAAAATGGAAAATTGTACACCAAGTTTACCGCGTATTGTGCTAGTTCTGACATCTAGCAATCCAATAATCTTTTAATATCAAAATCATATACCGATGCACAAAAATTGATTGCAATAGGTAACTTTAAGAAGATTATCCTATCCCTGCGGTGCTAATCTTTGAATCTTTTACTTTAATTGAAAATCTGTAACCTTTCAGAAATTTCACATTGTAATGATTCTTGGGTTCAGATCTGTGAGAGTCAGAGTCTTACAGGACGGTTTTCTCTCAGATTTTTTATTAATTTTACATAAATTAAAACGACAAGGAATAAAAAGAGCATTTGTTATTCATAGATATGCAGGTAGAATCTGTAAAGTATATTTTTGTAACAGGCGGTGTTATGTCTGGCCTTGGAAAGGGCGTAGTCTCATCTTCGATCGCAAAGTTATTGCAGCTTTCAAACCAAAAAGTTTCTTGTGTAAAAATTGATCCCTATCTGAACTATGATGCTGGAACCATGAATCCTATTGCACATGGTGAAGTCTTTGTGACTGAAGATGGAGGTGAATGCGATATGGATATCGGTAACTATGAAAGATTTCTTAACCAAAATATACTAAAGTCTCACAACATAACTACAGCTCAAATTTATTCGAGTGTAATAGAAGCAGAAAGAAAAGGGGAATATCTTGGTGCATGTGTGCAGATAATACCGCATGTTACGGATGCCATAAAAGAAAGAATTAGAAATATTGCAAAAAAAGAAGATTTGGACGTACTAGTAGTAGAATGTGGTGGAACAGTAGGAGATATTGAAAGTCTTCCATTTTTGGAAGCATTAAGACAAATGAGATCAGAGGACGGTCCAGAAAATGTTGTTTTTGTACATGTTACACTTGCACCATCACTTGATGTCGTAGGAGAACAAAAAACAAAACCTACTCAACATAGCGTTCAAGAACTACGTAGAATTGGTATCCAGCCAGATCTATTGGCAGTAAGATGCACACATCCTCTTGAAATGGCAGCAAAGAAAAAGATATCACTTTTCTCAAACGTATCTGTTAAAGATGTATTTTCATGTCATGACGCAGACTCTATTTTGATGGTTCCACAGATGCTGTATGATCAAGGAATTATTGATATTATTTTCAAGAAATTCGGCAAAGTTGGTTTGGTAAATACTTCGGCAAATTGGGACAGATGGAATTCAATTGTAAATTCTTTTGCGGTCATAAATCAATCTGTGAAGATAGCAATGGTTGGAAAATATGTAAAACTTGCAGATAGTTATGTTAGTGTAAACCAAGCACTCAAACACGCTGGTGCAAAAATTGGAAAAAATGTTATGATAGACTGGATTGATTCTGAAGAATTAAATGGAAATATTGACAAGCTTTCATCGTACCAAGGCATACTGGTACCGGGAGGCTTTGGTGATAGAGGTTCTGAAGGAATCATAAAGACTGCAAACTATGCAAGAGAGAAAAACATACCGTATCTTGGAATCTGTTTTGGATTCCAACTTGCGGCAGTAGCTTTTGGTCGTTATGTTTGTGGATTAAATAATGCAAATTCTACAGAGATTTCTCCAAATACTGAAAACCCAGTGATTGATCTTTTGCCAGAACAAAAAACAATTGAAAACAAGGGTGGTTCACTAAGACTTGGTTCAAACGAAATCAAAGTGGATGACAATACTCTAGCATTCAAACTTTACAAATCAAACACAATTCTCAAAAGACACAGACATAGATACGAATTCAATCAAAAGTATCTTGATACATTTACCAATAAAGGAATGACTTTTTCAGGATATAGTGATAATAAAAAACGAATGGAAATACTTGAAATTCCTACACATAGATTCTATCTAGGTGTACAATTCCACCCAGAATTTAACAGTAGACCTGGATTTCCAGAGGCATCGTTTGAAGCCTTTGTAAATGCTGCTGCCCAGGCATAATTATTTTGGAATTTCGTAAATTCTTTGTCGCGTATCTCGTAATGAAACCCTTCTTTTGACATATCCTTTGTCAAGCAGATGACGTAAGGCAAGCCTTACCGTTCTATCTGGGAGAAGTGTTTTGGTGGATAATTCTTTTTGAGTCAATGAACCCTCATACTCTAATGTCTTTAACAAGAGTTTTGAGCTAGGTGGCATGTTTAGAAGATCATCTGCAAGCTTTACCTTTCTTGTTAATGCAGATACAGTAGTAGAATCCTTCCTCATTCGTATTATATTTGCAGGTATTGGAAATTTTGTACATGTAACCATTTGATCTACTTTGAAGCGATCCTTTCCATCCATGACTACTTCACATCTAAGACTAGATGAAATGTCATCAATTTCAATGGAACTATCATCAGACACAATTAGTGGCCTTCTTGTAATATCTAATGAGTTTACTGAAACAATTCCAAAAACTTTGGAATCTTGAAATATTGCTGGTCCACCCGCAGACATTGAATATGCGGATGAACCAATTGGCGTTGTTATAATAACACCGTCGCTACTGTCATGCCAGACTTCTTCACCATTTATTCGTAATACATGTTCAACCAGTGTCGCACTCTTTGATGAAAATATTGCAACGTCATTTAGTACAGGATAAACACTTTTGCCGTCAATTTTTACACCAAGACGTGTAACGTGCTCTATTGTAAAATCTGTTTTTTTTAATCTATTTAGAAATGTAGGAAATTCCTTTAAATCAAGCTGTGCAAGATATCCGCTTGATTCAAATTCATTTATACCAAGTACTGGAACAGTAGTACTCAAGTCTTGATGAAAATAATTCCTAACTCCTCTATCGCCGCCAGTAACTACCACATAATCAACATCTTTTGAAAGTTGTTTGTTACCAAGTAGAAATGATTCTATGCCATGACTTTCAAGTGATAGTTTTACGGATTTTACTGTTCTCTCTTGATCTTGACTAAATATTGCTACTCGCATGATGTGAATTGGGTTTTTGTACAATAATAAACTATCATTGATATGGCTTTAGATACAACGTAAAACAAACGATTTATCGATAAAGAGTGAAAATAGATCCTATTTGTTCATTGGTTACCAAATTTGGCAGATCTTTCTTATATAATTGAAATAGGTAAAAACTATAAAATGACTGACATAGTTACTGCATTAGAAAACATAACACCGGCCGGAATTGTTGGAATTATGCTCATATTCATTGCAATATTCATGTTAGTATCAGCAGGTAGTTGGGCTATCACAAAATATACAAAATCAAAAATGGATACAGTTAATCAGAAAAATAAAACAGCATCACCTAAAATCATTAAAGAAGAACTACGAACTGAATAAAGAAATTCTAGATTTATCCTCAAAATAATTCGTTAAAATAGTCATGGAATTTTCTGTGCAATAAAAGCCTAGATGTGCTTGAATTTTACTTGGTTGTACATGTATGCGGCATTTTTTTCGATATCACCTTGATATGGAACCTTAGAAAGTCCTGTTTCTTTTGTCTCAAGTGCTGCTTGTGCAGCTCCTACAGCAAAACAAATTGCCCATAAAACATCTTTTTCTTTTAGAAAAGTACATGCAAAAGTTGCACAAAAAATATCACCTACTCCAGTAGTATCACCAACTTCGATATTTGGAATAGTCAAATAGTATAGTCTATCTCGTGCAAGTAGTGTAATTTCACGCTTGTTTGTATACAGGATGTATTTTGCGCCTTTTTTTTGCAGTGCCAACATTGCGCTAGTTTCCGTCAAACCTGTAAGGGAAAAGGCCTCTTCAGGATCTACTTTGATTGCAGATATTCTTGAGAGATCAAGACTAGTTCGTTCAAGAAATATCTTATTTTTTTCATCTACTCTTCGCAGAAAACCCTGTGGATCAAGTAATGTAAATTCAGAATTTTCTTTTATTTTATCAAGTGTTTCTTCAGATATCTCATCAAATACAGGACTAACTATACAACCATCCGCGTCTGATTTTTCATATTCTATTTCATCACATTTTGTTTTCAAATACAGGTTCCTATCAGTTCCAGAAATCTCTAATAAAAATCTCGTAGTAGGATTTTGTGAGAGGGTGTTTTGTGGAATAATGATTTTATTTTTTTCTAAATATTCACGAAATCCAAAATCAGGTCCTATTTTTTGTGTGAAGTTCTACATCAAATTTGAGAGCCCTAGCAGTCAATCCACAATAACAAGCTGGTCCACCAGCAGTCTCAACTGTAGTACTATCTCTAGAAATTTCATCAATAGTACAATGCGAAAATATTCCAATCTTCATCTGTTTCTTGGATAAGTCGTACCCATTTAGTCTTTTTTCGATCTTTTCTTCTCTAAACAGGCCATACACAATATCTGGCCTTTTTCTATAAACAGTTCAACACTTGATGACAAACAAACATGGCATAGGCCACGCATAATACATTAAGAAATACGCTGACTTAAATTTGTTAAATTTCAAGCGCCAATTTATAATTTAAAATTTTTTATTCTTAGATTTAATCCAATATTTCTTGCGTGGTACCGCATTTTGTACATTTATAAGAAAATCTGTTTTCTTCAATCCACTCGTGTTTTCCATCCTTGGATTTTAGACACAGTATATCTTGACTCATCATGTCTATAGACCTTATTAGTATTACGTGAATATGGCATATCTTTTATAGTGTGTCTCCAAGTGAGACTACAACTCTATCACGTTCAAAAACAAGATAACTAGTTTATAATATCTCATTATTTTACAAGGCTAACGAGTTCATTGATGATCAATAAAAATAGAATCCCCCTGTTTACTCGTGAAAATGTGGTGTGTCGTAAAGATTTAAGCAAAAAATCATAATTGAACATGGCAGAAAAGATAATTGGGATCAGGCTAGATCTAGGAAAGAATAAAATTGAAAGCTTAATCAAATTGGCTTCAAAAAATTGACTTAATGTTACAGAACAGCAATACGCTAATTTTATTTAATTTTCCTAGGGTATTGATTGTGGAACTGTAGAAGTATTTGATAGATGGAGAATATATCCCAAACCCTCTTCATCTTACTACAGTTTCCGTCTGTTTATTACAAACCCTAAGATTGAACAGTGTCTAAATAATCAACATGACTAAATTATAGATAAAGATACTATAGATAGCATGAAAACTACAACACTGCTTTTGGGGATCATTACGTTTTCAGGATTTCTGATTGGAAATTCTAATGCCATAATAGAAAAAGAGGATCCCAGCTTACCACAAGTATCCTTACAACTAGTTGTCCGTAATTCATCCGGAGAACTAGTAGCTTATGAAGAACCAACACGCATGTACATTATGGATTTAGGAGGTGTACACAAGTATCTAGATGGCATAGATAGTAAGACCGTGATACAAATAGGAGAAAAGAATTTCCAGATGATCGAATTTAAAAAAATAGAACACTACACTGAAAACCATCAAGGTCAAATGGCTACATACTGTATGGTGTACTATGGAAAATGTGTCATGTTGTTTAGACACAATAGTTTTATTGCTCAACCAGGTGACACACTTACTCTCTCGTGGAAAATAATTAGGACGGTTCATTAATTTTTTTTGAAAGCAGTACACTTACACCTAATGCAAAGAAGACTGTCAATGCAACAAACCTGTATGGAAAGTTTGCCAGATCAGAAAATGCCGGTAAAAGTGGAGCGGATAACAACAATCCCGTAATCAAAAACAAAATTGAGTCTGCACATTTCACTTCGTTCCTTGAGGCGACAAAAAGTCCTATGGTAAGAGGCAATATGAAGAGCAAAACCAACCCATCAAGTCTCAATGATGTGCTAACTGCAGAAAATCCAGCCCAAAAACTATGAGAGCTGAATGCATGATACTGTTCTGTATTCAGGCTTTTACCAGTAATATAGAGAATAACTGTACCAATTATTGCCAATACAGAATAGATAGTTACTAGACGAAGTTTCTTTTGTTTTGATATGTTAGAACGATAGATGAAAAATAGAGTCATGGGAAGAAATGCAGCTGTCAATCCTTTTGATAATATGGATGATACATATACCAATGGAGAAAGGTGCCACTTTTTGTAAATCAGGTACAGTGAAAGAAGGTAGAACAAGATCCAGAAACTTGGATAAGCTACGCTGGTATCATACATTAAAAAAATACCACTTTGAAGAACAATTACCATTGCCACAATTCCTGCAAATCTTTTTTTTGAGATCTCAACTGCAGTCATATAGGTCAAAACAAGTAACACTATGCTTGAAATATACGGGATGACTTTGTAGTTGCCAAAAACCTTCAACGATGAAGACAATAGAAAAAGTGTTAGATGATGACCCAGCCCCCAATTACTAAGATGCATGATTGAATAATTATCAATATATGATTTGACAAATTGGTAATAATCATCATCAAATTTACCATTGAAAAGTTCACCTATACTTGAAGCAATATAGGCTCCAATTATAACCACAATAACTATGAACGCTATCTTGGCAGAGACTTCAAAATCAAAAATAAATTTGATTGATTTTGATATTGTTTTGGGAACTTTATTTTTAAAATATAGTACTACAATTCCAAGAAGTGTCAAGTTTGTTGCCAGAAGCGGAAGCGCCCATATCCCCATCTCATAGGGATTGATACCTGAATTATCTTCTAAACCTCCAAAAGTTCTTAACAGAAGAGCAGGAAAAACAACTGAAATTAAACTAGTAAGAACAAGCACCAAAGTTACAAGAAAAACTATCCATGAAACAATACTTGTTTGCATTTTGCACTTTTCTATTTTCAAGTATTCTGCACTATCCAATACCTATAGCGTGATATTCAGCATCAAGATTAGGAGCGTCTAATAGTCGTCTAGTGTCAATAATCATTCTCTTTTTCATCAGGCACAAATCTTTGTTTGTTATGTGACTATATTCTTTCCACGGTGTCATTATCACTGCACATTGGCTTTGCTTTAAGGCATCTTTGATAGATATTGCATACCGTATTTTGTTTCCAAATAACATCCTCACGTTTTCTATTGCCGATGGGTCATGCACGGTAAGGCGTGCACCTTTTTTCAAAAGAAGATTGATCAACTTTATCGAGACTGATTCTCTTATCTCATCACTTTGTTCTTTAAAAGAAAGTCCCAAGATAGTTATTTTCTTATCATCTATCTTCTTTATCGCATTCTCTATTAGCGATATGACAGATTTAACTTGAAAAGTATTAGATCGGTGTATTGCCTTGAGGATGATCGGATTCTTGCCAATACTTGAAGAAAATGAGATAAGAGCTGGAATGTCCTTTGGAAGGCAAGAGCCGCCATATCCGGGTCCTGCCTTCAAAAAGAGATTACCAATACGCGGATCCAAACCTATTGCTTTAACAACATCATCTACATTGGTACCAGGAAGGGACTGACAGATATTGGCTATCTCGTTTATGAGACCAAGTTTTGCAGCCAAAAATGAATTATTTGCATATTTTATCAATTCTGCTGTTTGATAGTTTGTTATAATCACTGGGGTTTTCTTATACAGTTCATGGCAGAATTTTTCAAGTACTCTGATTGATTTACTATCGTAACCTCCGATCACATTGACATGCGGTTTGATTGTGTCATCAATGGCACTGCCTTCCCTGATAAATGTCGGATTGAATAACAAGCCAAACCCAGTCCCAGTTTTCTTATTTGATTTTTTTTCCAAAATTGGTTTAACTATGTCTTGTGTTACCCTTGGCGTGACAGTACTTTTGACTATTATGGTGGGACTATTGTGAGTTTTTGAAAGAGCAATGCCAATTTCCTCTGCTACACGTTTTAACTGCTCAAAGTTGATGTTACCTTTTTCAGACTGCGGTGTTCCTACTGTTATAAAAATTAAATCACATTTTTTAACTGCAACATTACAATCTGTAGAAATTTCAAGTGACTTTTTCAAGGCTAGTCTTAACATGTTATCGAGTTTGGGCTCGTAAAAAGGAGACATGCCTGTGCGAATTTTTGAGACTTTGTTTCTATCAGAATCTATTCCAATAACAGAATATCTCTTAATTCCTAAAACACACGCGAGAGAAAGACCAACCACTCCAAGTCCAAATATGGCAACCCTCACAATCTAACTTAAAATGCGATGATTAAAAATTATCCGCATCTGTAGGAATAGATCTGTGTCTTTTAAGATCCTTAGAGTCTTTTAGGTAATGACGTACTTCTTTTTCCGTAAATGATTGTCTCCTAAATACCACACTTGCAAGCAATCCCAACATGAAGTTAACTACGCCTAAAATAATTAATCCTGATGACAGGCTTACTGATACGCCTTGAATATGTGAGATTGTCAATAATTTAGCTGTTATTCCAACTGCACAAAGAAAAACTCCAAACAAGCCAAATGCCAGAATTGGTCTGTGATAAATTAAACTTCTTATAATAATGGAAATAACTCTACAAGAATAATCAAAAATATTTTTTACAACCCGAGATTTTCTTTTTTTATCGTAAGAAACCCTCATTGGCACTTCACATATTGTAAATCCTTTAAATTTCAGATCAATTAAAACTTCTTGTGTATATGTAAACTCGTGAACTATTGCAATATTTGAAATGGCATCTTTTGAATATGCTCTTACACCAGTTTGTGTATCAGTAAATTTCTGACCAATCATAAAAGAAATTAATTTTGAAAAAATCTTGTTTCCAATTTGTTTTATTTTTGGCATGTCTTGTGGAGGACCGTTTGAGAATCTTGATCCAATGACTACATCAAATTGACGATTTAGTATTGGATTTATTAAATCAGGAATCTGTTTGAAATCAAATTGAGAGTGCGCTTCAAGAACGGTTACAATATCTGCATTCATTGATATAGCATTTCGTATTCCAGTCATAAACGCTGCACCAACTCCCATGTTAGTTTTGTGGGAAATGATTTTATCAGCTCCTGCGTTAAAAGCAAGTTCTTCTGTTTTGTCAGTGGAACCATCATTTACTACAACGACTTCGATTTTGTCAATTCCAAAAATTTTTCTTGGAATATTTAGAATCGTTTTTTCAATATCTGCTTCTTCGTTGTATGCGGGAATTAGAACAACAAGTTTCATTGGATTATGTATTAACAGCATCCCTTAATTATGACTTTAGAAGGCAACAAAAAGCATGATCTCAAAATTATATTAAAAGTTCCAAAAATTACAAGATATTGTTTTATTTTTTATAGTATACAGATTTAAGAAATCACTATAGGATCATAATAAATACAGGCAAAAAAGACATCAAGTTGGTTTGGTAGGTAAGCGTGCACCGGTATTCGCATCTATTATGGCAATAGCATTTGTAATCTCTTTAGCTTCTATTATTACTCCACCAGCACAAGGTGTAACTTTAACCCCTGTTCCATTTGACATTAACATTTTCAAATTCAACGACCTTAATGGCAATGGTGTACAGGATCCAGGCGAGCCCCCACTTGCAGGTGTGCAATTCACAGTTAAAGATAGTAGTGCAAGCTGCGGTGGTAGTGGATCAACCACTGGTTGTGGTGCCCAAATGTGTTCTGGTACTACTGATAGTAATGGTAACTTTGTATGTCACATACCAGATACAACAGTAACTACTCCACCATATGTTGTAACAGAAGTTCAACCATCAGGTTTTGTCAGTACAACTCTAGCACCTGGTCCTATAACTCCAGGTTCCTCACCATCAGTTAATCTAGTATTTGGTGATAAACATCAAACTGTTATAACAAGTCCCACTCAGGGAGAAATTTTTACTACGGGGGCCGTAACAATAACTGGATTTACTGATCCTGTAAATACTGTTAATGTGTATTGGGATACTTGTAATGATAACTGTCTTGTCTTGTTGGGTTCTCCATCAGTAGATCCTACTAGTGGTGCATGGACCATTACTCCAATAATACCATTTCCTCATAATCCTATAACCACAGTTGTTGTCAAAGCATTGCATGGAGGGATAGTAGTTGACTCTGCAACTGTCAGTTTTGGGATTCAAACATCAACAATGCCCGGTGGAGTTAGCATCACAGACAATCTCAGGGGAACTACTTTTGATGGGCTTCCTATAGTTTATTGGGGAAGTTCTACTACATTTACAATTAATGGTCCAAATCTTTGTGGTGGTACCAATCCAACATCAATTAATCTAGACATAGGACCTTTCTCAGACACCCCAGAACTTGGTATCGTTAGTATGGCTATGACACAAGAAGTTAGTGATCCCACGATGTGGACAGCTACTTTTGGTCCCTTCCTTCCTCATCATGGAATAGCCACGACAACATTTACACCGGTATGTCCTACCCCACCGCCCACGATAGTAACTTTCGACATATACGTAGATCCAAGTGGTACCATATCTAAT
Source organism: Nitrososphaerota archaeon (assembly GCA_013287585.1). GTDB lineage: Archaea > Thermoproteota > Nitrososphaeria > Nitrososphaerales > Nitrosopumilaceae > TA-20. The sequence goes on along the minus strand of JABDDN010000012.1, from coordinate 36,078 downwards.
GCATGTACAGGTCTACCCATTTCAGGTGCAACTACAACATTACTTGTAGATTCTGGCGGCGGGGTTTTCGTCCCAGCAACAGCGCACTCGCCACCAATTATTCCTGCAATAAACCCAGAGACCACCATAGCGGATGGCATGTTTGGATGGGAGGCAATCCCAGGTACATATGAAGTAACAGCTGCGTCAACAGGATATGTGTCACAAACCACTCCTCCAGTAACAATACCACCTGCTGTAACTGGCTTGAATATTCACCTCACTCCAATTGGTGGATGTACAACATCAATTCCCGAATTTCCATTTTCCTTTAACTTGGTAATCATCTTTGTTGTTATAGCAGCAGTGTATATGGTTATCAGGCAAAAGATGACAACAAACTTGAAGCCTTATTAACAATAAGAATTCTAAACTTGGAAAGTGGTTCTGTTTTGTATACACATAAGGATGCCTTAATATCTTGGATTTTTAAATCAGAGAAATGATTGAACGTTGTAGGTTCTGTAAAAAAACCCTTGGATCTTGTACCTGTAATGAGAATCATTTAGGAGAATATTATAACAAACCAAAAGAAAGTGATGATCCATATGACTAGTGTTATATGATTGCGTTATGATTTGTTGAAGTTTTCCTTCTTTTTGGTTTTCATATGAGACATGACCTATTTTATAACAAGATATAAAGAGGCAACTAATAGGATAATCATGCCGTTAAAGCGAGCTAGTCGTGGACGACAAAAGGGAGGAAAGGGATCCTCTGGACGTATCCAGTGTACAAATTGTGGCGCTACAGTTCCACGAGACAAGGCAAAAAAAGTCACATCCAGATTAAATCTTGTTGAACACACACTTGCAAAAGAGCTAAGAGCTCAGGGTGCATACATTGCGTCACCAACAGTATTGAAATGGTATTGTATTTCATGTGCAATTCATTTTGGCATACTAAAGATTAGATCTGCAGATTCTAGAAGAAATACCGGCAGACTACGATAATCAATCTTTAATGTTTCTAGATGTTGCAATTATTCTTTGAATAAAAGTTATTCCTGCTATAATTGCCACAATTATTACCGCATAATTTAGGAATCCCGCAATTCCAACAATAGCAATTACTAACAGTCGTTCTGCTCTTTCCCCAATTCCAATTCCTTGAAGCTGTACTCCAAGCGATTCAGCTCTTGCTCTTGTATAACTCACAAGAAGTGATAGTGTAATTGCTAAAAGAACCACGTATCCTTCAGAATATCCGCCAATCAATATTCCAAGAAATATTGCTACTTCAGCAATCTTGTCAAATACAGAATCCAAAAACGCGCCTTTTTTTGATGTCTTTTGTGTAACTCTTGCAACCTGTCCATCAACAATATCAAAAAATCCTGAAACCAAGAGCAAGATTCCTCCAATTACAAAAGAATATTCAAAGTGCAGAGCATAGATTACAGCTGACGCAAATGCAAATACAAGACCTATTGCAGTCCAAAAATTTGCAGACAGACCTGTTGATGCAAACATTGTTCCAATTTTTTGCAGAATAGGTTTTAGACCTTCCCTGAAATTATTAAGCATCGGATATCAACAATTTGTCAATAATTTATACCATTATAAACAAATCAATCGCAATCTACGTAGAAGAATATTTTCTCACCATATTACCACGTGAGAGTTAAAGGTGAGACTTAGAAGTACTAGGTAGATCAAACAATGGTTGAGTTAGATGACATAACAAAAGTTCAAATCGTTAGAATGATTCTTGAAAAACAAACTGAGAAGGCATTAGAAAAACTGAGTGAGTTGTATCATGTTACCCCTCCACAGATAGTTGTTGGAACCATAAAAGGAAAAAGAAGAACGGTTTATGCTCTTTATATTCCAAAAGAAAGAAAAATCTATGCACTAAATTCTGATATCTTCTTTAATCCTTTTGTGGTGTTGCACGAATATTATCACCACATACGATCAAAGCTTGGAGTCCATCGTGGCTCAGAAAGAAATGCAAACAAGTTTGCTCAAGAATTTATTGATGCATATAAGAAAAGCATAGAAACATCTGGCAGAATGTAATCTTTCTAAATATAAAACCAAAATCGTAATTTTTGCAAGTATATATAATATTGAATACAAGATGATGCATGGGCATAATTGCAAAGGGTGCCAAGTGCAACGTTATTGGTTGCGATAAGGACGGAATTCGATCATTAACTACAACCAAAGTAGAAGGAACTGGCCTCAGTATTTCTGGCGGCTCAAAAAAAACAGTTTTGTGTAAAGAACATTACAAGGAATGGAAAAAAGCAACGAAAGAAGATAGAGATGTAGAAAGAGCCAGATATGACAGGTTCTAGTCTTTTTTATTAAAATATGCTCTGAAAAATCTTTGTAATATTTATCCAGTTTTTTGGTCTTAGGCCAAGGTTTATCTAAAGTATGACCATAAAATCACATAATGAAACTAATTCAATCATTACTAATCTTGACTTTGACTATAGGTTTTCTAGCTAGTGGTATAATGACAGCCTCAGCATTACAAGGTTCCACAAATGATCAACCTTGCACCACGTCAACCCCCTGTAAAAAAATATGTGGCAACCATGTTTGTGCACCAGGCGAAGTCTATCCGCCACTACTAAGTAACACAAAAATCCAAAATACAACTGTTATGGTAGGAGGCGGACCTGTATATCCAATGTCTCAAAATACAACCAATGTAAATAATACACTTCAAAACATGTCATCACCACAAACTCAAATGACATCAGGAATATCATCGATTTATGACACGAATGGTACTAGAATGGCGTCAGACAGCAAAATGTGTTTATCTGGCGTTGACACGTGTGTTATGATAAAAATGATGCATGCCCCTCCATTAAAACAAATGAATGTTGGAATTGGAGCTCTTGATGTAAGCTGTAAGACAGATTTTCAACTAGTATTAAAAACAACCAATAACTTGCCAGCTTGTGTAAGCTCATCTACTGCAAATGAACTTGTTAAAAGAGGATGGGCACTAAGTCAGGATGCAATGATGAAAGAAAAGATGATGTTTGAACCCAATGGCCAGTGAAACCGTTAGGCTGTAACTAACTCTATTTGTCGCGGCGAGTGTTTTGAAATATCTTTGTGTATAATTGCATGAGTTTCCTGTTTGAAGGTTAAATTGCACCTATAACATTTCCATGCTATCATACTCATACTTTCATTAAATGAGTTTTTTCTATATAACATCCGCGTAGCTTTCGTACTTTTCACTTTATCGGATTTTAAATTACAACAAAATGTGTGTTCAGTAACTTTGTTAAACTAACATTAAATATGTTAAAAATTCAACAATGAGGTAATGAAAGAGGAAAGAGTCAACCTAAGCAATGTTGATGTAGACAATCTAATAAACGCCACTAAACAACACTTCCAAGAACTAGGTCTTCAGATAATTCATGAGGACAAGTTTGAGAATTATTGGAGTATTAAGGCATACAAAGGTGGAAAGCTTGCTACTGTAACTGGCAGCATAAGAGATGTCGAGGTACTAGTAACTGGTGCAAATAACAACTATGAATTAACTCTTCGAACAGGAGCATGGGGCAGAGATATCGCAATTCCTGCACTTCTTGCAAGCATGGTTTCATTGGGAGGTGCGGCAGCTGTTGCTGCAGCAGAGGTTTATCGAGCACATAAATTTGAAAAAAACTTTTGGGATTGGCTCAACAAGCAAGTATCTCAGATAAGCAGCAAAGCAACAATGAGCCAGCCAAAGATAATCTCACCTGATACATCAGCAAAATAATTTCCCTATTTTCATGTTTTTTATATACTAATTACAAAATTGTCACATGGTATTTTAATGCCAACAAACCTTTCGAAATAAAATGACTTTATTTAAACAGGGATCTTGGAATTTGACTGAACTTGTAACCGATCCAAAAAGTGCTGCGTTTAGAAAACAGCTTAAAGAAATTGAAACCAAAATAAGAAATTTTGAAAAAATGAGAAGTTATCTTAAACCAAACATTTCTACTCAAAAGTTTGCACATATCCTCAGTTCTCTTGAGGAGATATCTGAAAAGTTTAGCAAAGTTGGCGGATATGCTTCTTTAGAATATTCTGCAGATACTCAATCAGATGAAGCCACGTCATTACTAACTAGAATGACAAAGCTTGGTTCTCAGATTGAAAATCGTACTTTATATTTTGATCAATGGTGGAAAAAACAATTAGATCAAAAAAATGCAAACAGACTGATAAAATCATCAGGTGAATTATCAGAATTTTTAAGATTCAAAAGACTGTTAGCTAGATATTCACTTTCGGAATCTGAAGAAAAAATAATCAATACTTTAGATGTTACCGGTAGTACTGCATTAGTCAAACTCTATGATAAAATCACAAATGCGTTCCAGTATGTAGTAAAAATCGATGGAAAGTTGAAAAAATACAACAGAGAAGAGCTTGGCGTACTTGTTAGAAACCCCAAATCCAAAACAAGAGAGGTTGCGTACAAAGCCCTCTTGTCTCAATACGATAAACAAAAAGGGGTTCTTGGTGAGATATATCAAAATCTAGTACAAAACTGGAAAGATGAGAGCGTTGAGATCAGAGGATACGCATCCCCAATATCGGTCAGAAATATCTCTAATGACACAGATGACAAGACAGTTAATTCTCTTCTTTCCGTTTGCAAGTATAATGCGCCCGTATTTCAAAAATTCTTTACACTAAAAGCAAGAATGCTTGGAATGAAAAAACTTCGACGTTATGACATCTATGCCCCAACATTAAAGGTAAAACAAAAGTCATACACGTATGATCAGGCAGTCAAGATGGTTTTACAGACACTAAATAGTTTTAGTCCAACATTATCAGAATATGCAAAAAAAATATTTATACAAAACCATGTTGATTCTTCTATCAGACCGGGAAAAAGAAGCGGCGCATTTTGTAGCACCATATCACCAAAGATAACACCATATGTTCTTGTAAATTTCAAAGGCAAATCAAATGATGTGTTTACATTAGCTCATGAATTGGGCCACGCCATACACAGCATTGCAGCATCAGACAAATCAATTTTTGTAGCAGAGGCACCATTGCCACTAGCAGAAACCGCATCAACGTTTTCAGAGATGTTATTGTTTGATGAGATTCTAAACAAAGTTTCTAATGAAGAGAAAAAATCAATATTAACAGAACATATTGATGATCTTTATTCAACCATATCAAGACAAGCCTTTTTCACATTATTTGAAATCGCAGCACATAAAAAAATTGGTGAAGGTGCAACTGTAGAAGACATTTCAAATGAATACATAAAAACCCTCAAGGAACAATTTGCCAATTCAATTAACATGACAAGCGATTTCGGTGTAGAATGGAGTTGTATTCCACACTTTTATCACTCTCCGTTTTACTGCTATGCGTATTCATTTGGAAATTTGTTGGCATTATCGTTTTTCCAAAGATACAAAAAAGAAGGCAGATCCTTTGCGCCTACTTATATCAAAATTCTTTCTGCTGGAGGATCAAAGAAACCAGAAATCCTATTAAAAGAACATGGCATAGATATTTCATCAGAAAAATTCTGGCAAGACGGTTTTGAGTATATCAAAAATCAAGTTAACAGACTCTCAAAACTAGATAATTAAAATCGCCTAGCAGCCAAGCGCCCCCAGCTGCTAGGCATGTTCCCCTGCGGTTTGAACCGATGTCAACAAGAATGAGCACAAATTACCATTTAAACCATTGGAATCCTGATCGCTTAACTAAAACTATTTTATTTTATTGCACGTACAAAGGCCAAGTGAAATATCCAAGGTGTTGCAATAAAGATCCAGTATATTTGATTACTTATGACTGTGGACCTGACCCAAAGGAAACCATCCTTGTATGCAAGGATCATTATTCAGAAGAACCATTTCAACGATTTGCAATCAAAATTGAAAAATTGCAAGAGTAGACTTAATAGTTCGATCTAAAAAGATCCATTTATTGAGACATATAATTATTTTTTCTCTTGTTTTTTCAATTTTACTTTTCAATGTTTTTAGTGCATATGCACAACAACCTCAACTTGCATCATTTCATGAGGTAGCCCAGGTTCTAGTTGATCAACAATTTCAAAATCAAACAACCGCGTTCATAGGACTTGAATCTACCAGTCCATTGGAAATGCGTGTCCCTGCAGGACTTGATCAAAAAATACGCAATACCGCCAATGTCACATCTGTTACAATAACAAATGCACAGACTTGTGTTGAAGGAGTTCCAAAATATGATTCATGTATCATGGTAACCATAAATGATCAATCACTTATACAATCATACAACATTACAAAAATTCAGACACAGTCTAAGGTAATAGGAGATAGTTTGATAGGTGACATTAACAGTGCGTTTCACTTGAATTCTGAGTTCAATAACGTCTACATAAATCCAAAAGGAGAGTATAGCAATGCGTTAGGCACATCTGGTGCAGTTTCAGGGAACAGGACAATTTCCATAGTATACACAATGTCAAGTTCTAAATCAGATTATTTGTTCGATGGTTTTGCTTCCATGTTACTACCTACACAAATAAAAGATGCTGGTGGATTTTTGGACGCTGCAAAAAAAATGTCAACTAATTCTAATTCGTCTGTAACTTTTGCCATAATACCAAGAACTGATGTATCAATTTATCAACTCCAAGTATCAGAGCGTTTTCCAATTAAAAATACCATAACTACAATTAGTCCTCTCGATCTTTTCGGAGTAGACAATCTCAATAGATCAAGTTACTTTAATTCAGGGTTTTTCCCTCTAAATTCAATTCTTCAAGTCACGTTATTATCAAATCAACCACAGGCAATTACTGGTCATGGAGGAAATCTTGTTCCAACTCAAGTGAAAAATGGACAAAAACTTCCATCAGATCTTACAAAAGCAGGATGGTTATTTGACCCAAGTTCTGGCAACCAGATAACAGCAGTTTATCTTTTTGGAACAACTTTCTCAGCTAGTAAAAACGATCTAACATTAACCATAGGAAATGGAACTACTGGAATTGAAAACCCAGTTAACTCAACTACACCTACTCCAATAAATGGCGGTCCTCCCCCAATCAAACCTACAAATACTGACTATTCACCATATGTCTTAATTGGAATTGTTGCAGCTGCAGGCGTTGCAATTTACATATTTCTTAGAAAGCGATAACTAGAGAATTAAGACTGCTGCTGCAAAAACTGTAGTCCAACGTCCTTTTGGATCTCCAATAGCGCTTTGTGTAATATTTCTTGTTTTGTAAATTTCTCCTGAAATTTTCCATTGTTTTCTTTTTTCGTCCCAGCTTTTTTCAAGATCAAATTTCACTCCAAGCGAGGATGCAAGCATTTGTGCTGCAATATCCTCAGCATAATCACCAGCTTCTTTTTCTGTTTCTCCAAACGATTCATATTCTGACAGATAGCCATATTTGGTTTTGTCAGCAGGTTCAGCAATTCCAACAGAAGCAGCCATCAACCTATGCGGCTCATTACTTTGTTGTCTAGAATAAATTACAAATTGAACGCTGCCTGGACGGATCAATTTTAACCCCTCTACACGAGAAATCAACTTTGCACCTGGTGGGAATATACTAGATATCAAAACTAGGTTTGTACCTGAAATTCCAGCATCTCGTAGTGCATATTCAAAACTTGTCAGTTTATCTTGGTGAACCCCCTTACCTCTGGTAAGGAATAATTTTTTTGCAACTAGGTCTAGCACTATTCATTTTTATTTACTGATCTTTAAATATTTATGGATGAAATATTGAAAATTATTTCAAGGATGTCAGTGATGCAATAATCTCCTTACCATGAGATTCAACCTCAATCTCTCTGAAAATTTTTGCAATTTTTCCTTCTTTATCTATGACAAAGGTAGAACGTTTAGCCAAACCAGCCAGATTGAGGCCAGCATAAGTTTTACAAGTTTCTTTTTTAGGATCACTTAAATGTAAATACGGAATCTTGTATTCTTCAACGAATTTCTTTTGATCCTCAACTGTATCCACAGATATGGCAAATAATACAGCGTCCAATGCCGCAATCTCAGGATATGCGGCGACAATAGTTTGAGCCATTTTAAAGACTTTTTTTGAAGGACATGCAAACAAGTGGTTTTTAGGGTAAAAACATAAAATTACATTTTTTTTGCCTTTAAAATAACTAAGTTTTACCACACTGCCATCACTAGATTGTAGTTCAAAGTCTGGTGCCATATCTCCCTCTTGCATGAATATCATTTTCATATCTGGTTTAATACTATTTTGGGACAATTTATGGAATACAAAATTCTATAATTGAATGATCTAAAATATGGAAAGGCTTTTTGAAAGTTAATCAGTACAAATAAAAATTAAGACATGGTGTTTTAGAAATATAATATGAAAGCAGCATACGTAAAAGGCCCAGCAGATGTAGAGATAAGAACCATAGAAAAACCAGATGTAAAAAGCGGCGAAATATCAGTCAGGATGCATGCGTGTGGTGTCTGTGGCTCAGATTTAGAGAAAATCTATGGACAGTACAGTCAGCCCTCAATGAGATTGGGACATGAACCATCAGGAATAATTGTAAAAGTAGGAGAAAATGTCAAAGATTTCAAAAAAGGGGACAGAGTATTCGTTCACCACCATGTACCTTGTTATTCGTGTCATTTTTGTTTACATGGGAATGAAACCATGTGTCAGAAATATTCTGAAACAAATCTTCTTCCATGTGGACTTGCTGAGGAATTTGTTGTACCAGAATGGAATGTATCTCACGGTGGAGTCATAAAAATACCAGATGTCATGAGTTTTGAGGAAGCTGCAATGATAGAACCACTTGCATGTTGCATAAGGGCATGGAATAAAATTAAAATAAAAAAGGGGGATTCAGTTGCAATTTTTGGTGCAGGTCCTACTGGAATGATGCATGTAATGCTAAGCAAATTTTATGGATTAAATGAAATTTTTTGTTTTGATGTGAATGATTTCAGATTGGATTTTGCAAAAAAATTTCAAATAACTGAATCTATAAAATCAACAGATCTCATGTCCCATGAAAAAATCCTTTCAAAGACACAGAGTAGAGGAGTCGACATAGCAATTGTTGCAACAGGTAGTCTTAGTGCAATAACTCAAGCCATAGAGTTTGTAAGAAAAGGAGGAACAATAATTTTGTTTGGTGTTCCGACAAAAGATGCTAAACTTCAACTCGATGTCAGCAAAGTATATTCTAAGGAAATAACAATCATTCCAAGCTATGCTGCGTCAGAAATTGATACCATGACAGCGTTCAAATTAATTCAGGATAACAGCATACAAGTAAAAAAGCTGATAACACATAGATTTGATCTTACGGAATCAAAAAAAGCGTTAGAATACGCACATCAAGGAAATGATGCTATGAAAATAATTATAACAAATTCAGAAACGCTTAACTAAGGTTTTTTTGGAACATTAAGACATGGATTGGGGATTAAAAAACAGGCTCGCACGCATAATCAGACCACATAGTGGCCGGGGAGTTATGCTAGCAGTAGACCATGGTTATTTCTTAGGCCCAACAGAGCGTCTTGAAGTTCCACGTAAAACAATTCAGCCGTTGTTACCTTATGCAGATTCTCTCATGTTGACACGAGGAATTTTGAGAACTTCGGTTGATGAGAAATATCCTATTCCTATAGTCCTTAGAGTTTCAGGAGGTTCTAGCATCATAGGAAAAGACCTCTCAAATGAAAAGATAACCACTTCAGTAAAAGAGGCAATAAGGCTTAACGCAACCGCACTTGCACTATCAATATTTGTAGGGGCTCCATACGAACATGAATCACTTGTAAATCTAGGAAAGCTTGTAGACGAGGGTGAAGAGTATGGCATACCTGTTCTTGCAGTTACGGCAGTTGGAAAAGAACTTGAAAAGCGTGATGCCAGATATCTTGCATTATCATGTAGAATTGCAGCGGAGTTTGGTGCACATATTGTTAAAACATATTATTGTGAAAACTTTGAAAAAGTAGTAAACAGTTGCCCAGTACCTGTAATAATAGCAGGTGGACCAAAGCTAGATTCTGAGCTTGATGCATTACAATTAACTTATGATGCACTACATGCAGGCGCAGTTGGAGTAGACATGGGAAGAAACATCTGGCAATCAGATTATCCAGTTCCAATGATAAAGGCAGTTCGTGCACTGGTACATCAACGTGTTACTGTCAAAGAAGCACATGAAATATTTACCAAAAATAAAGAAATTGAAAAAAACCCAAAACCTTCATCTGAAACAACTACCGCCCAACCAAAAACTAAAACAAAATCTATAAAATCAAAAAAGACTAAATCAAACTAGTCTGATATTTTAGAAAGATGCACGTGTACTATTTTCCATTTAGTTGATTTTATCAAAACAAACGTTGCTCTACTTAACATAGAAATGTGTTGTCCTCTGAAACTATAGTTATCAACTATCATCCCTGTTTGCCTTAATTGAAACGTAACTACTACGCTGTTTTCAAAAAGATCTATTCTAGGATTTATTATTTCGTATTCATAATCAGATATGCTAACAAACCTTAATTCTTGTAATGCAATTGTGGTTGCATAATCTTTGAGGTCAAATGGTGGTACATCACTATAGCTCGAAAATCGCGTATCGTTTAGTTGTATAGCGGCAAGTGGTGCAAGATTTTTTGTTTTTCCAGCATCAAAAAAAATCTTGATTATTTCTAGTATTTCTTCTCTGTCAGACAAAATCAACTTTGCTTGAGAAGCTTCGCGTTTAAGTTTTTTGAAAAGCATGCCAAATTCATTATTTTTTGTCATGTGATAGTGAATGCATGATGAAATAATTATCATGTACCTAGGTAGTTTTTAACAAATTTAGTCGATTTTTCTAGCAATATTTATAAATTATTCTTGTTGAAATTCTATAGACTGAAATGAAGTTAGGAGGATCGGCGAGCATTTCTAGTATTCTGTTGCTAGTCGACCTTATGCTGTAAGAACACAGCTTAGTTTCTGGTGAAAAATTTATGGAAAAAATGTCAGGTGCTAGATCATTAATGGTTGCCCTTGAGAAGGAGGGCGTAGAGCTAGCCTTCGGGCTACCCGGCGGTGCAAACTTGCCAATCTACGACGAGTTATACAAAAGCAACATTCGCCACATATTGGTAAGACATGAGCAATCTGCATCACACATGGCAGATGGATTTGGGAGAGTAAGTAGGAGACCTGGAGTCTGTTTTGCAACATCAGGTCCTGGTGCAACAAACATTGTAACTGGAATTGCAACAGCACAAGCTGATTCTGCTCCAATGATTGCAATTACTGGACAAGTTCCATCAAAGATGATAGGTAAAGATGCATTTCAAGAAAGCGACATTATTGGAATTACAAATCCAATTGTCAAATACGCTTTTCAACCAATGGATGCAGCTGAAATTCCAACAGTAGTAAAAAAAGCATTTTACATTTCATCAACAGGAAGACCGGGTCCTGTCTTAATAGATATTCCAAAAGATGTACAACAAAATGAAGCTGAAATGCATTTTCCAAACGAGGTCAAAGTCAGAGGGTATCATCCTTGGGTAGATCCAGACATCAGAGAAATCGAACGTGCGATAGACATGCTTCTTTCAGCAGAGAGGCCAATAATTCTTGCAGGTGGTGGAGTAATAATTTCTGGCGCCTTTGCAGAATTACAATCAATAGCAGAACTTCTCATGATACCTGTAGTAACTACTTTTAAAGGAAAAGGCTCATTTCCAGAAAATCATCCGTTATCACTTGGTCCAATAGGAATGCATGGACATGCCGAAGCAAACAAAATGATGGTAGAGGCAGACTGTGTCCTTGCAGCAGGTTCTAGATTTTCAGATAGGTCAGTTGGAACATTTGAAGAATTTGAAAAAAGATTAAAAATCATACACATGGATGTAGATCCAGCAGAGATTGGTAAAAATCAAACAACAACTGTTGCCGTAGTCGGAGACATCAAGGCGTCATTAAGAATAATGGTAAAGATGCTAGTTCAAAAAGCAATCAAGCGCGGTAGCGACAACCCTTGGTTAAAGAAAGTAAATGAAACAAGGGATTATTATAGAGAAAATTTGAAACTTCATCCACATCCACTTGGTGCAGCTAAAATTTTACGCAAGTTAAGAGAAGTGTTACCTCATCAATCAATTGTAACTACAGAAGTAGGTCAACATCAAATGTGGGCTTCATTATTTTTCGATGTCATCCAACCAGGTACTTTCTTTAGTTCAACAGGTCTTGGTACAATGGGTTGGGGATTTCCAGCCGCAATTGGTGCAAAGGCAGCAAAACCAAGTGTTCCGGTATTAGACATTGCTGGAGAAGGTAGTTTTAACATGACAGAAAATTCACTTGCCGTATCAGTTTTAGATAATTTACCTGTCATTGTTTTATTGATGAACAACTTTTCACTTGGAATGGTAGCACAATGGCAGAGAACATTTTACGATCGAAGAATGATTGGGATTGATCTTAAAAACTGTCCAGACTATGTTAAACTAGCAGAAGCATATGGAGCTCAAGGCATAAGAGCCGAGTCGATTGATGAAGTTGGTAAAGCTGTTCAAACCGCACTCAAAAGTGACGTTGCAACTGTAATAGACATACCAATTGACCCACAAGAAGATGTTTTACCATTTGTAGCACCAGGTACGCCACTCAAGGACATGATCCTACCATCATAGGGATTCCCATGTGGTCCATAATTTCTGTACTAGTAGAGAATAAACCAGGAGTCTTGTTTAAAGTAACAAATCTTTTCAGATCAAGAAATTACAACATAGATAGCATTTCAGTAGGTATAACTGAAAACCCAGAATTCTCCAGAATGACAATCACTACATCTGCTGATGAAAAACAACTCAATCAAATAATAAAACAGCTTGACAAATTGATCGATACTGTTGAGGTAAAACGCTTAGAAGAGAAGATGAGTGTATATAGAGAACTAGTACTCATGAAGATCAAAGTAAGCAAGCCATCAGACAGCATGGAAATAATGAATCTTGCAAATGCTTTCAAATGCCAAGTTCATGATGTGAGAAAGACATCAATCATAGTAGAGATAACTGCCACACCAGACAGAATTAATGCATTTGAGGATCTAGTGCGGGGATATGGAATTTTAGAAATTGCAAGAACTGGAATATGTGCACTTCCAAGAGGTGGCGTCAATGAAGATTAGAATTTTTGATACAACACTAAGAGATGGTGAACAAACACCTGGAGTAGCCCTAACACCAGAACAGAAACTAGGCATTGCAGAAAAATTAGATGCTCTTGGTGTTGATGCCATAGAAGCTGGATTTCCAATAATTTCCGATGGAGAAATGCAAGGTATCAAATTGATATGTAATGCAAATTTTCGTGCGGAAATATGTGGTTTAGCAAGGACGGATAAAAAAGACATAGATGCCGCAGTTACAGCAGGCCTCAAATACATCCACACATTTATCGCAACATCAGACATACATCTCAAGTACAAACTAAAACTAACACGAGATCAAGCATTAGCAAAAGCAATCGAAGCTGTAGAATATGGAAAATCTCTTGGTTTGCAAGTAGAGTTCTCTGCAGAAGATGCAACAAGAACCGATAGAGAATTTCTTAAAAAAGTTTTCAAAGAAGTTGCAAATGCAGGTGCAGATAGAATAGACATACCAGATACGGTAGGATATTCCACGCCAGGATATATTGCAGAGATAACTAAAGATGCGATTGAAGCAACACATCTACCAATTAGCGTACATTGCCACAATGATTTCGGTCTTGCAGTTGCAAATGCAATTTCTGCAATACAAGTAGGTGCACAATGTGCCCATGTCACAATAAACGGAATAGGGGAGCGAGCTGGTAATGCATCTCTTGAGGAGTTGGTAATGGCACTTCAATGCTTACAATTTGATAAAAAATACGAGACAAATATTAACACGAAACTTCTCTATGAGACCTCAAGATATGTCTCCAGCATAGTAGGAATTCATGTACAACCAAACAAAGCTATAGTTGGTGAAAACGCCTTTGGGCACGAATCCGGAATACACACCCATGGCGTTTTAAGTAATCCATTGACCTATGAGCCAATTAGTCCTGAGCTTGTAGGCAGGACACGATGGTTTCAAGTAGGAAAACATGCAGGTGCTCATGGAGTTTCTGCAATGCTTGAAGAATATGGAATTCAACCAACAAGGGAACAGACTCATGAAATTTTAGAGAGAGTAAAAAAACTCGGAGACCAGGGAAAACATGTCACTGATGTAGAATTGCTTTCAATAACAGGAGAAGTTATGCAAACGCAAGGTCTAAAGAGATTAGTACATCTTACAGGATTTTCTGTGTCAACTGGTATGGGCAACATGCCATATGCATTTGTCAAATTAAACATAGAAGGAAAAGACTTTATCGGAACTGATTATGGTGTAGGTCCAGTAGATGCATCAATAAACGCAATTCAAAAAATAACTGGCGAGATAGCCAAAGTACGAATTAAAGATTACAAGTTAGATTCCATAGCTGGTGGTTCCGATGCACTTTGTGAAGTAACAATAAAGGTAGAAGATGCGTATGGCAATCTTGCATCAGCAAAATCAGTAGGAGAAGACATTGTAATTACTAGCGTACAAGCAATGATTGATGGCATAAACAGAATAATGCTCAAGAAAATTCTAAAGCAAAAAAACTTGGGAAAATAGACGCAAATCAGGCTTGAAAAATACCCTTAGAAATTTTAAGTTTTATACAATTTATTATCAGCCAAATAATTGAAGAAACATGTTTCTTAAACTATCCAGTCCCCCTCCTATCACACTATTATTGATGATTGTAAATGGTCTGATTTTTGCATATGGTATTTTATCAAATTCGCAAGACCAAATCATTTCCCACTATGGATTTGTTCCAGATAATTTATTTCGTTATAATCACCCTTTATCAGATAACATAATCAGATTATTTTCATCAATGTTCATTCATGCAAATATTGCCCATATTGCATTCAACCTTTTGGCACTTGCCTATTTGGGAGGCTTTGCAGAAAGATCAATTGGCAAACCAAGATATCTTTTGATTTATTTATCAGCAGGAGTTGCAGGAGCATTACTGCATGGAATTATTGCATCATTCATCTTAGGAAATGGTTCAAGTGTTTTGATTGGAGCGTCAGGAGCAATTTCAGGCATAATGGGAATTACTGCTGCACTTGGAGATATCAGGGGATATTACTGGCTTGCCATACAGATTCTATTTGCGTTTGTTGGCTCATTTGCGTCAATATCAATAGCGTTTATGGCACATGTTGGCGGGTTTATAGCTGGATTGCTATTGACAAAATTACTAATTGAGATAGAGCGTAAAAAAAGAAAGGGGTACTGGAGCTACTCACAATAGTTTTTGTGTTTTATCATCAACATAGAATTTTAATCTGAACGAAGAGAAAGCATAATTTTATTTAACAAGCAAGGACAGTCATACCTGATGTATCAAATTGCCCTCATAACAGGAGATGGTATAGGACCGGAGATTTCGGAGTCTGTGATCAAAGTTTTAGAAACAGTAAATGACAAATTTGATTTAAAAATAAAAATAGAAAAACTTGAAGCTGGTGACAATGCATTAAAGAAAACAGGAAAAGCGTTACCTGAATCAACTTTAGAATCTGTTAAAAAATCAAATGCGTGTTTGAAAGCTCCGGTAGGCGAAAGTGCCGCAGATGTAATCATTGTCTTAAGAAGAATGTTAAACCTCTATGCAAACATCAGACCTGCAAAGTCATACCCTAACATGCCAGCACTAAAAGACAACATAGACTTGGTCATAGTTAGGGAAAATACTGAGGACCTTTACACTGGCATGGAGTTTGATATTGGAAATACAGCAGTAGCTTTACGTACAATTTCAGAAGATGCATCAAAACGTATAGCAAAATACGCATTTTTAATGGCAGGCCAGCGGAATCAGAAAAGAAAAGTCACATGCGTTCACAAATCCAATGTTATGAGAAAAACAGATGGCCTTTTTGCAAGATCTTGTGGTGACATAGCAAAAGGCTTTCAGGATATACGTTTTGAGCAGATGTATGTAGATGCGTGTGCTATGAACCTCATTAGGCAACCAGAAGCATTTGATGTAATTGTTACGACCAATTTGTTTGGAGATATTTTATCTGATGAGGCAGCTCAGGTGGTTGGAGGTTTAGGTATGGCTCCTGCTGCAAACATAGGAGATGATTTTGCATTATTTGAGCCAGTTCACGGAGCTGCATTTGATATCGCTGGAAAACAAGCTGCAAATCCATCCTCGTTTATTCTTTCTGCAAAAATGATGTTTGAATGGCTAGGAATGAAAAATAATGATCAAAAATGTTTCATGGTAGCAAAAAAAATAGAATCAGCTGTATATGGCGTAGTACAAAAAGGGTTAAAGACAAAAGACATTGGCGGCAACATTACAACTAGCGAATTTACTAGTCATGTAATTTCAAACATTACTTAAGGTCTGATTTTGGCGGTTCTAGTGACCAAAAAAACATTGCAAGACATACTGGAATCATAATCAGAATGGCAACACCAAGCGAAACCCAATAAAACGTTGGGTCAATGTTAGGAATTAGCGGTATTGGAAATACGGTATATGCCCATACAAATGCGATAAACCCAAGAAGGATTTTGTTTCTTTTGAAAATTTTCCAACCAAGTTTTCTTTTTGTGATAAAACAACGTTTGCATCTTGTTCTGTCATCTGTCATACACGATGTGCAACAATGTTTTTCACAAAAGTAACACCTACGGTCTCCAAATTCAGAGCCGCAGAAATCACACTGTTGCACTCGATATTTTCGTTAGAACAAGATTTATCTTTTTATGGAGAAAGCCTTTCAGGGTCACGCGGATACAATACCACTTCTCTAACATTATCTATTTTTGTAAGAACAGACATCAATCTATCAAGGCCCAGACCCCAACCCGAATGAGGCGGCATGCCCCAGTCAAACGCTCTTAGGTGATCTGCAAATTGGTCAGGATTAAGCCCTTGTTCCTCAAGTCTTGAACGTAGTTTTTTTGGATCATGTAATCTTGTACCGCCTGAAGAGAGTTCAAGATATCCGTACTGGAGGTCAAATGAGCGAGACAAAGTTGGATCATCGTCTTTTTCATGTATGTAAAAGGGTTTTAGTTTCATGGGCCAATCAATTAAAAAGTAAAAGCCTGGATGTCTTTCTCCTAACGTGCGTAAATGTGAATCCTGTAAATCATCGCCGATTTCAAGTTTTATTCCATCATTTGATAATTCCTCAATTGCTTTTTTGTATGTTATGCGTTCAAATGGAGTAGAAGGTTTTTTGATTTCAATGTCAAGTGTCTTTTGTTCTATGGTACAATTTTTTTCTGTATAATCAAACACATTTGATACAACTAGCTCTAAAATATCCATCACGTCATAATAGTCCATAAATGCAGCTTCAATATCTACACTAGTAAATTCTGTAAGGTGTCGTACAGTATGTGATTTTTCAGCTCTGTAATAAGACGCAATTTCAAAAACGCGTTCTAGACCTATTGTAAGTTGTTCCTTGTAAAGTTGCGGACTTTGAGCAAGATATGCTTGCTTTTCAAAATATTTTAGTGAGAAAAGATTTGCGCCTCCTTCACTTGCACTACCAATTATTTTTGGAGTATTTACTTCGATGAAATGATTTTCTGTAAGTGTTTTTCTAATTGAGGCAAGTGCATGGTGTCTTAATTTAAAAATAGACGCAGTTTTTTGATTACGAAGATCAAGCGCTCTTGCGTTTAATCGGTTGTCAATATTACTCTCTAATCTTCCAATAGGATCTATTGGCAATGGATGTATAGCTAGTGTCAAAATGTCAACTTTCTCAGACTTTATCTCAAATGGGAAATCTCTTGCCTTTGATTGTTGAACAGTACCAGTTATCCTAACTACACTTTGCTTATTCAATCCCTTGGCTTGTTCTAATGATTCATTTCCCACAAGAACAATTTGTGCAACACCAGTAACATCGCGTAGAGTCAAGAATGTAAGCTTGCCAAGTTCTCGTATGTCCTCTATCCAGCCACCAACTATCACCTTTGTTCCTATCATCGAAGGTTCAAGGTGACCAATGTAATGAGTTCTTTTGAAATCCATAAGATTACTCTTATTTTCTCTCGAACTCTACTGTAAGCTCGATTCCGCGACCATTCATGGCATCAAAAGTACAAATTGGCGTTCTCAAGTAAATCGGTTTTTTAACTTACTAAAACTAGAAGATAAACCTTAGTTTTCCATCATCATACAGTTGCGATCAGAAATGAAACACTATTTTCATCTTCCAGAACTAGGTATTATTGAAAGCTATAATTTTTCCCAGATCATATCTTGGATTTTATTCTATAAAATACGATTAATGAAACAAGACTCGTAATAGCCTAGTCAAAATTTAAAATTCGACCATTTTAGACCATTTAATTTCATTATAAATCGTTCCTAACTACATTTTTTTCATATCTTGACTTTCATTACTCCAATAGAGCATTTCTTTTTGTTATCTGGTTAAACGTTATCTTGTGTTCCTTTAGTTCTAACCCTTCTTCCAAAACCCACATTTAGATCATTGATCTAAAATGATCGATGCATTACATTTCTGTAACTGGTCTTAAGACACAATACAATACACAAGCAGGAATTGTTCATGCAGTAGATGACGTAAGTTTCTTTTTAGAAAATGGTGAATCTATTGGAATTGCTGGCGAAAGCGCGTGTGGAAAGAGTACCCTTGGACTTTCCATAATGAGATCACTTCAAGGTGGCATAATAGTTTCAGGGGACATAGTATTTGAAGGCAAATCCATAATTAAAATACCAGAATCAGAATTTACAAAAAAATATCGGTGGAAAGAAATTGCCATGATCTTTCAGGGAGCCATGAATTCACTAGATCCAGTATTTACAATAGAACAACAATTACATGAAATTTTAAAACAGCACAACTATGAAGGGGACTTTAGTGCGAAAGCTTCTGAAATTGTAGTTTCTGTTGGTCTCAATGATTCGGTATTGAAAAAATTTCCTCATGAGCTTAGCGGAGGTATGAAACAAAGGATTGTTATTGCAATGGCGCTTCTTTTAAATCCAAAATTTGTAATTGCTGATGAACCAACAACTGCATTAGATGTGCTTGTACAAGCACAGATTATCAATCTACTCAAAAAACTGAAAAAAAATGGAATGAGTATTATGTTAATTACACATGACTTGGCAATAATATCTGAAATTGCTGAAAAAATTGGGGTAATGTATGGTGGCAAGATGGTAGAGTTTGGCAATTCATCAGAGATTTACAAAAATCCAAAGCACCCGTACACACAAGGCCTCCTTGAATCTATACCATCACTAAAAGAAAATAAGAAACCAAAATTCATCCGTGGAAATCCTCCTAGTTTGATAAATCCTTCTGAAGGATGCAGATTTTATGAAAGATGTCCACATGTAATGGAAAAATGTAAAAAGGAACCACCTAAAATTAAAACAGATTCAGGATATGTTTTGTGCTGGCTCTACGAATAATTTTCTAGGAATATTTGTTTCAGCAACCTCTAATAACAAAACGTAGTTTTTAATTGTTAAAATTATTAAATCGTTTTAAAAAATCACTATGGTGCGTATTGTGTGTAATTTGCACCGGTACCGATATTACATGTTGATGGATGTGCAGCATCATAACAGCCTACTAATTTTTGATTTACTGCATCCATGCCTTGTGCAATCATTGTGTTCCTGTCTCTGGCATTCTCATCAGTTGTTGTAACTTGATCTAAGCCAACATAGTGTGGTCCAGATACTACATTCATTTCATCAAGTAATGCTATTGCTCTTGCTTCAGAATCTGCCAAAGTTTTTACAATATATGCTTGTCTATCTCTTCCATTCTCATCAGTTGAAACACTTGTTGAGCCAGCATAATTTGTAGTCAAACTTGCCAATTGAGCTGCCAAATCAGTATTTTGTTGTTCCAATATTGCTATTCCTTGTTGTATCATTACATTTCTGTCGCGTGCAGTCTCATCAGTTGTTGTAACTTGACCTATGCCAACATAGTGCGGACTTAAACTTGCTAATGCTAGTGCTATTTTGTAATTGTTTTTGTCCATTTGTGCCATTGACAGTGCAATCTGAGTATTTCTATCCATGTGCACTGTCTCATCAGTAGAAGTGCTTGTCAGACCTGCATAACCTGTAGAAAATTTGTCTAAGCCTAAAACATGAATCTCGCTAAAGATTGTCATGCCCTTTGCTTGTGAATATATTTGACCGTTTGCGATGTTTACATTTCTGTCAACCAACACATTTTCATCAGTTGAAGTACTTATTGAGCCAGCATAGTTAGTACTTTGATCTAATGGTGCGATATGTGTATGAGAATATTTCTGTAATGCCCTTGCGGCACCAATAGCTGCATTCTGTTGAATGGTACTTTGGCTATCATCAGCTAAAGCCAAATTGACAAGGTATTGACCGCTAAATCCAAACATTACAATAATCATTAAACCGGCTAGTATCTTTTTTTGCACGAATTCTATCATATTTCATGGGTTTTAAAACCTTGCGATAATGAGATTTTGATGATAATGATCGCTTGATATAATTCGAATTTCTTAGTATCGCATTGGAAGAGATCCTTTCAGTACAAAACCTAACCAAGTACTTTACAAATAAAGGAATTTTTTCTTCTTCAAAAATAGTCAAGGCTGTTGATGGAATATCCTTTTCTTTAAAAAAAGGTGAAGTCCTCGTTTTAGCAGGAGAATCAGGATCAGGTAAAACTACCATCTCTAGACTAATCCTTAGAGCAATAGAACCAGATTCTGGTACAATCTTTTTTGACGGTGTAGAGGTTACTAAAGAAAGTAGAAATCTAGACAAGCTGAGAAAGCAGTGTCAAATAATATACCAGGATCCTTATGCAGCTATAAACCCGAGGATGAAGGTTTCTGACATCGTTATGGAACCACTACAAATTCATAAAATAGGAACCACATTAGAAAGAAAGAAAATTGTATTAGATGTACTTCATGAAGTTAGACTTGAACCTGCTGAGACAATTTATGAAAAATATCCGCATATGCTTTCCGGAGGTCAAAGACAAAGAATAGTTCTTGCAAGAGCCCTAGTTACAAAGCCAAAGGTAATCATTGCAGACGAACCAGTATCAATGCTAGATGTTTCCGTAAGAGCTGAAATTCTAGAGTTGATGAGAGAGATTCAGGAAAAACATGGAATTTCATATATTTACATCACACATGATTTATCCACAGCACGTTATCTAGGGCAAAGAATTGCCATCATGTATCTTGGAAAAATTGTAGAATTAGGACCAATTAATGATGTACTTTTTCATCCAAGACACCCATACACACAGGCACTCATAGATGCCATATCAGAACCCAATCCAGACAATCTTTACCAAGATAAAAAAATTAGAATCAATGAACCTATAGATATTGACGTCTATGAAGGTTGTCGATTTCGTTCAAGATGTCCTTATGCCATTGAAAAATGCAAAGATGAGCCTCCGCTTGACCAAGTAGAGAAAGATAGACTTGCTGCATGTTTTGTAAAAATAAATTAATTGGCAACTTGTTGCGTGTTTGAAATCTTGTGCGAAACTACTTGTGAAGCAGCATTCTTTGAGAATACACCATAAATTAGACTTGCTTTTTGTACAGTAGAATCCTTTAATGAAACCATAATCATCTGGCTTCCTTTAGCACGTTCTTCAAGTATTTTTGCAAGTCGTTCTGTATTTAATGCATCAAGATGGGCATCCACTTCATCAAGTAGATAAAATGGTGATGGTTTTAATGTCTGTAATGCTAAAAGAAATGTTATTGCCGCAAGTGTTTTTTCACCACCACTAATTGATGTAGATTCTCTTTTTTGTTTATTGGGGAACTGTACAAGAAATGATAGCCCAGAAGCAAATATGTCGTCTTCATTTTGTATTTCAAGCCAAGCGTTTCCTCCTGTCATTTTATTAAAAACTTCGCGAATATCTTTGTCTACTTTGTCATATGATTCCAAAAATGTTTGTCTCTTATTTTTATCAACTTCTTCAATGAATTTGACTATGGAATTTCTTTCCTCTTCAAGTTCATTTTTACGAGTGGACATTGAACGATATCCATCTGAAATCTCTATGTATTGTTCTGGAGATTTGGTATTAAGTGAACCACCTAGCCCTTTTCTTTCTGATTCTAGTGCTGCAAATATTTGATCAACATCAAAGGTTTCCAAGATTTCGTGGTATCCAAACGATGAAAGAGTATCACGTATCTTAACTTCATTTTCAGTAAGGTCTCCGATATCACGTGAGAAAGAGTCGGACTGTCTTTCAAAATTATTAATTTCCTTTGTAACTGTTTTTTCGCCATCATACAAATCCTTTAGCTTTGAATCATATTCTTTGAGTGCGGAAACCGATGTTCCAGCAGTTGATATTAGTTGTTGTTCTTTCTCTCTTAACGATACTAGTACGAGATCCACTTTTTCCTTTTCTTTTACCAGTGACCGCGACGCTACTTCAAGATCATATTTTTCGTGATTAAGTGTAGATTGTTCCTGAGAAAGTAATCTGGTATTTGATTTAAGCCCAGTTTCCTCGTTTGTTAATAAGGTAATCTGAGATGTTTGTTCTCGGAATTGGGCAGATATGGAGTTCAGAGTGCTTAGAAATGCAGATTTTCTTTCATTCAATGCAGTAAGTGCAGATGCGATTTGTGCCT
Organism: Nitrososphaerota archaeon; assembly: GCA_013287585.1. Lineage (GTDB taxonomy): Archaea > Thermoproteota > Nitrososphaeria > Nitrososphaerales > Nitrosopumilaceae > TA-20. The sequence continues at coordinate 13,264 of JABDDN010000012.1, read as the reverse complement.
GCTCTTCCTCAGCATAGTTTTCTTGGGTCATCAAAACTCGTTCTTCCAATGAAGCAATGTAGGATTCGAGTTTTGCCGTGTTTGTTTTCAGACTTTCTTCATGTCTTGTAAGCTGTAAAATTCTTGATGTGAGGTGTTCTTCCGATGATGAGATTGATTTTAGTTTCGCTTTAGCATCTGTAAAGCTAAGATCAACGTTTGCTAGTCCTGTATCAGAGGCATTATACCTATTGTCTAGGCTTTTTGTTATTCTCTCAATTTTTTTAAGCTGCGTTTTTTTGTCTTGAATGAATTTTTTTAAAAGATCTAATGATTGGACTAAACCATCAACAGATGTACTTAGAAGAATGATTTTGGTAAGATTAGAAATTTTCGAGTGAATGTCAACTACTATGGCATTTGCATCTGCTTCAAAGAATTGCCCATCAACAGTTACTGCTCTAAATCCTTTTTTAGATAGAACATATGCTGATTCGTCTGAATTTACTAGAATAATATTTCCAAAAATAAAATTCTTCAAAGCTACAAGTTTTTCGTCACATTGTATGTAATCAGATAACACACCAACTATCCCTTGTTCTTGCGGTAACGAGATTTTTGAATTTGGAATAGCGTCTAGCGGTATAATACGTATTTTTGGGAGTTTCTTTTCTTGTGCAAATTCAGCAAGACCAAGTAAAGTAGGAAAGTCGTTTACAACAAGTGCCTTTAACCAATCAGAGCCTACTGCAAGTATTGGTCTTTCAAATTGTTTGTCCCATGAAAGCATCTCATAAACAAGACCTTGTATTCCCAATCTTTTAGAATCTTCTTTGAGCTTTGCGATAGAATAATCCTCATGCATGACTTCTTTGACAACTCTAATTTTTGCTTCATATTGTGCAGTTGCTTTACTTGCTTTTTCTAAAATTAATGTCGTATCCTCAACATCTTTTTCAATTTTTGCTTTTCTTTCAGACATGTTTGCTAGCCTTGATTTTAATTCTTTTATGGTTGCTTCATGTCCAGCTCGAATTATTTTTAATTTCTGTTCAAGATTTAATAGATTTTCCTTTTGTACTAATAGTGATTTGATTGTTGCTGAATTTTGTTGTATTTTATTTGCAACATCGTTTCTTTCTTGTTCTGTTTTTGAAAGTGAAAGTTTTGCATCATGAAGGGAATTTTTAATATTTTTTATTCTTTCATCTACTTTGAGTTTGTTTGTTGCTGCTTGCGATTGTTGTTTTAATACATGACTAATTTCAGAATCAACAGATGAGAGATCTGTGTTTGCAGTTTTTTTGGTTTCATTAATTGAGTTTATTGATTCTTTTAGTTGTTGAATCTGTACTTCAAGCTGGGATCTTTTTTCATGTAAATTGCTTAACTCTGATTCAATTTCAGGAAGACGTAAATCTATTTGTCCTAATCGTCTGGTGTTAGTTACAATCTTACTGTTTGCTGTCTCTGACTGATGCATAGCTGCACTAAGTTCTGAATCTATTGCAGCCTTGGCAACATTATAGGCATCTACTTCTTCCATGAATTTTTGTTTTTCTTCTTCTAGCTTCTTAATTTCATCTTTTAGTTGACTACGCTGTTCATCTAGTTTTTTTGTTTCAGATTGAATTACATTCAAGTTTCTTTCTTTGGAGATTTTTTGAGATTCGATATCTTTTAATTTATTAGAGGCTTGGATGGCGTGAAACCTTTTGAGTTCCCGTTCCAAAAGATCATATCTTAGTTGATGATTCCTTTCTTCTTCAAGTTCATCTATGCGTTTTTTTATCTCATCCATTCTAGCAAGTGCAATTTCTAGTCGTCTGTCTGCCTCATCCAATTGTTTTAACGCTTCAGTCTTTTTTTCATCAAAATATGCTAAACCAATAATATCCTCAATTATCTTACGTCGTTCTTCAGCATTAAATTCTGATATTCTGGTAATTGTTCCCTGTTGAACTATGTTCAATTTGTGAATACCCGCATTTGCAACTTCTAATATGTCAAGGACATGGTTTCGTTGCATCTTTTTTTGATTAAGATAGTAAATGTTCTCGCCAGCCTCATCCATCTCTCTTGTTATAGTAACAGTGTTTGAATCAACTGGGATCTTCCTGTCAGTATTATCAAAGTGACAACTTACACGTGCTATTTTTGCACCATGACGACTTCCATCAACATCATGAAGTAGCGAGCGTAATTTGTCAACTCTCATTATTTTTGGAGCATTCTCACCTAGTGCAAAGGATATAGCGTCTAGTATGTTGCTCTTGCCAGAGCCGTTAGCCCCAGAAATTGCCACAAGACCAGGTTCAAGGTTAATGATCGTATTCTTATAACCAAATGATTTGAAGCCAAAGATCTCTAGCTTACGAATATGTACCAATGTTCTCGGTGCTCAGATATGTGAAATAACAGAATATTGACAAGTTTCCTTGACTATGCTAACAACTATTATCACATGAAAAAATATTGATTTATGCAGTAAAAATTTCATTTTCAATGGTAAGAATTTTCTTAGTTATCTGTCTCGTTTTCCTTCAACAAATTCTCTAAATGCAGTTTTTGCCTCTGTGTATGGCATCTGTATTGGAGGGTGTTTAAAGCAATACGATGAGATGCTAGTCATTGGGCCCGTAAGCTTTCTATCAAGAGCAATTTTTAGTCCTCTAATTGCATCAATCATTATACCAGCGCTGTTGTATGCATCAATGACTTTGAGTTTCAAATCAAGTTTGATTGGAATTTTTCCAAAATATTTTCCTTCTATATTTATGTAACAAATTTTTTCATTATCAATAAAATCAACATAGTCACTAGGACCTATTCTCATAGGAATATCATAATCAGCCATTGCTTTTACAGCACTTGTTTTGCTTATTCTCTTATCCTCAAGTCTTTCCTCATCAAGCATATTGTAAAAGTCCATGTCTCCTCCAATGTTAAGCTGATACGTTCCATCAATTAGCACGCCTCTATCTACGAAAAGTTTTACCAGTGTCTTATGAACTACAGTAGCTCCAAGTTGGCTCATAACGTCATCACCTGCCAAAGGCAGTTTTTTTTCTGCAAATGCTTGTTGCCACTTTGGTTCAGATGCAATAAACACGGGAATTGCATTTAGAAAGCCAATTCCAGATTCAAGTGCCTGAGTGGCATAATATCTCACAGCTTGGGTACTTCCCACAGGCAAATAGTTGACAAGCATTTCAGCCCCTGTATCACGCAAGACTTTTTTGACATCAACATCTGGCTCTTTTGAGACTGTAACAATCTGGCTTAGGTGTCGACCAATTCCATCCATTGTAGGACCTTTCTGCACTGGAATATTCATGCGAGGAACGTCAGCTACTGTAATGGTGTTGTTTGGTCTAGCATAGATTGCTTCAGATACATCCTTTCCTACTTTGGTGTCAGCAACATCAAACGCTGCAACAACTTCAATATCACCAGGCTCATAACCTGCAATATCATACGCGGTAAGACCTATTGTATCTTGAGGATTTTTAGAATAATAATATGCGCCTTGTATTAGGGCAGAGGCACAATTTCCAACACCTGCAATTGCTATACGAATTTTTTTCCCCAAATTGTCTCGTATCTACGCAAATTATTCTATCATATTAATTACTTGTGTTTATCATGTAATGATCTTACGTGCAGAAGATTTTATAACCCAATTCTGATCCGACATTTGTGATAAAACCTGGTAGACCAGTCAAGGACATTTCAATAAAAAAAGACAGTACCATACAAAATATTTTTGATGAGATGTCAAAGGCTGGAGGATTTGAATCAAGAAATCTAGTAGAGGGATTGGATATTTTGTATACCATGATTTCAGATAAAAAATGTTTGAAATTCCTATCATTTGTTGCAGCAATAACATCAACAGGTCTTCGTGGGATAATTACAGATATGATAAAAAATAAAATGTTTGATGTAGTGATTACTACATGCGGTGCTTTAGATCATGATATTGCCAGATATTTTTCAAATTATTTAGAAGGCGCATTTACACTTGACGATAATGAACTTGCAGATCAACACATTCACAGATTAGGAAATGTGCTAGTTCCAATGGAAAGCTACGGTCCAATAATTGAGGAAAAGATGCAAGCGTTTTTAGAAAAAGCATACAAAGATGGTAAGAAGGAAATGTCTACGTCAGACATAACAAAAATGATAGGAGAAAATCTAGGAGAGGGATCATTCTTGTATTGGGCATACAAAAATAACATACCAGTAGTAGTTCCTGGAATAATTGATGGTGCAGTAGGCAGTCAAATTTGGCTTTTTACTCAAAAACACAGTGACTTTAAACTCAACGTAGCTGCAGATGGAGATCTTTTATCAGGATTAATATTCAAGGCAGAAAAATCTGGTGCACTTATGATTGGTGGAGGCATATCAAAACATCATACTTTGTGGTGGAATCAATACAGAGATGGTCTAGATTATGCAGTCTACATTACTACTGCACATGAATTTGATGGCAGCTCAAGTGGAGCACTGGTAAGAGAAGCAATCTCGTGGGGCAAGGTTACACAAAAAGCAATGCAAACTACTATCAATGCAGAGGCTACTACCATATTGCCATTTCTTTATTCAGCCTTACTTTCAAAGCTCAAATAGTGTAAATTTTTTTTTCGTACAATTTCTCAAAACCTAATTTTGAATAGAAACCTAGAAGATCGTCTCCCTGATATGTTTCTAGCATAAGAAAATCCAAGTTTTTTATTTTTACTTTATTTAATGCATGATTAATTAATAATTTAGCAAGGCCTTTTTTCCTTTTTTCAGGCAGAGTCCCTAGACAATACAACCCCAAGATTGAATTTTTTTCATATAACGCTACACATGACGCATTATGCTCTGCATCTACCAGATATTCTACCTGTGAGATAGAGTTTTTTACAATGTTGTTTACTTTGTCAATCCAATCATAACAATCGTATGATTTACAAAAAACCTCAGCCCATAGAAGCGAGTCTTTTTTTTCTATGTAATGTACATGCAAAGTTTCACTATCTGAAATAGTTCGTTTTTTTAAAACATGTTGTATATCATAAAATTTAAAATTTTTTTGTAGAAGAAATTCTTCAAGAGATGGATTATTTAGCGTATAAACAAAAGGGCGCATGTGATTTTGATGAAAAATATCTAGTGTCTCATTAATCATCTTTTCACTCAAACAGGTTATGTTTGTAAGCTTGTCAAAGAACAAATCGTCTGGAAGATTTGTGTTCATAAACAATGTGCCACAGTCTAATTGAGTGGTGTTGCTCCAGATTGCTGTAAATCCTAGATCATTTGATTCTATTTTATCAATCATACAGACAAACCCAATACGCCTGTAAGTTTTTCAAAATCTTGTAGAGTTATGCTCTCATCTTTCAAAACCAATGTACAAATTTTATCTACTATATCAAGTGCATGTGAAGAATCAAAATCATCTTCAAAAGAAACAAAAAATTCATTTATTAAATCAGAAATAATCTGTGATGTACTGTCAGAAGTTTTGTTTTTAGTGTTGTAAATTTTTTCAAGCAGTGGTTTTTTGCTACAGAGATCGTTTTCATTGTAATTGATTTCGTCTCTATAATGTGTAGAAAAAATGTAAATACGTAATAGATTCTGGCCATATTTCTCAACTAATTCACGTGAAAGAACCATGTTACCAAGTGATTTTGACATCTTTTCACCGTTGGATAACACAAGACCGACATGCATCCAGAGTTTTACCGGATTTTCTAGACCAGTTAGCGCTTTGTATTGTGCAAAATGTGCCTCATGATGAGGATATGCAAGTTCTTTGGCGCCTCCATGAATATCATAATGAGTGCCAAAATTTTCAAAGGCAACTGTTGTGTCTTGGATGTGCCACCATGGAACTCCGTCTCCAAAATTTCCTTTCCATGAAAATCCAAAATCTTCTGAGCAATTCCAAAGTAGTATATCTTCCTGGTTTTTTTTATTTGGCCCTATATCCATCCTATGTAAGTTTAGTTGTTGTCGTGATTGTTTGGAAATTATTCCATAATCTGATATGGTTTTTGTGTCAAAATAGATATTTCCGTTTGCAGAATACGCACTCTTGTTTTTCATAAAAAATGAAATATGTTTAGTTATGTTTTCTACATAATCTGAAACATGTGCAAGCCTTGTTATTGTGATTATGTTTAACAGTTTTAGGTCTTTTACAAATTGATCAGAATAAAATCGTGTTAAAGATCTATAATCAGCAGATTGTGCTATAGCTTTGTTAAAGACACTTTGATTAATGTCAGTCATGTTTACAAGAACATCCGTCTTGAATCCTCTAGCTTGTAGGTATCTACATAGTAAATCATATGTAAGAAAAATTCTTGCATGCCCCAGATGAGTATAGTCATACAGAGTAGGACCGCAAATGAATATTTTTACATCTGGTTTATCAAATGGCTCAAAATCTTCTTTCTTTAAAGAAAAGGAATTGAATAACTTTAGCATTTTTGGACCTATCGTCCACCTTGTGTAAGAATTGGAGTCAAGGTTACCGTGGAACGAATTTTTGTTATTCTTCTAATCTTGTGGGTTATGATATTTTCTAAAGTTGCACCTGAATCGCCTTGTAGCTTGACAAATATGTCATAAACGCCATATGTGCCTCGTACTTCCTTTACTTCTGGAATTTTCATTAACTCATTTATGATATCTACTTCTGAACCAAGATCACAGTTTAGGAGTATGTATAAGGTTTCCACAAAAAAGGGTTCATTTTAACCAAATAAAAGCATTATAAAACTATCCTTTTAACAGATTAGATTCTGTCTGAAATGTCTAAATTAATTATAAATAATTACAATCCAGCTAAAACATAGTTACAACTTCTGAATCATAGGTTAGAGTCAGATGGTTTTTGACCTGCATTTTTATCCACTATTACAATTGGTATGGAGATAACATAGACAATACAAGGATTACTAGAACACTTAGAAATTTAATCAATCAAAATATCTCAAAATGATAATTTCTGTCTCTCTAGTATTTTGGCATTATGTGTAGTCTTGTTCTTGCAGAAACTGCAATTACGGATACAATTGCTACTATTAAGATCAAGGTAGCAACAGTGCCAAACTCTGGAGCTGCTGTAATTTTATCTGATATTGCATATGATGGAACTGTAAGTGTATCTGCCATTACTTTTGCTGGGCCCATACCGTTGATATCAGAATTTGCACCGATTGTAATTGGTGCACCTGTTACTGTTCCTATTAGATGACTGTTTGCTCCAATTGTTGTAGCACCAGTTGGCATCCAGATTACGCCGGAAGCTAGTGCACCGTTAGATAGTATGACATCAGTGTTTGCTGCTTGACCTAGTGCGCCGTTAATCTTGAATATGTGAGCTCCGTTGCCTGAAAGTGTGATTGGGCCTGAACCGATGTTTGCTGCACCGTTGATACAGTATACTCCAGATGGATAGACCTTTGCTCCATAGTAGACATTAGATCCTAGATCAATTGCTCCAGTTGGAAATGTAAATGTACATCCTGAAATTGCATCTGACATTAACTTTGCTGGACCCATACCGTTGATATCAGAATTGGCACCGATTGTAATTGGTGCACCTGTTACAGTTCCTATTAGATGACTGTTTGCTCCAATTGTTGTAGCACCAGTTGGTGCCCAGATTACACTTGAACTTAGTGCACCGTTAGATAATATGACATCGGTGTTTGCTGCTTGGCCTAGTGCACCGTTAATCTTGAATATGTGGGCACCGTTGCCTGAAAGTGTGATTGGGCCTGAACCGATGTTTGCTGCACCATCAATACAGTATACTCCAGATGGATAGACCTTTGCTCCATAGTAGACATTAGATCCTAGATCAATTGCTCCAGTTGGAAATGAAAATGTGCATTGGGAATTGTTTGTAATTGCATCTGACATTACCTTTATTGGACCCATACCGTTGATATCAGAATTGGCACCGATTGTAATTGGTGCACCATTTACAGTTCCTATTAGATGACTGTTTGCTCCAATTGTTGTAGCACCAGTTGGCATCCAGATTACGCCGGAAGCTAGTGCACCGTTAGATAGTATGACATCAGTGTTTGCTGCTTGACCTAGTGCGCCGTTAATCTTGAATATGTGAGCTCCGTTGCCTGAAAGTGTGATTGGGCCTGAACCGATGTTTGCTGCACCGTTGATACAGTATACTCCAGATGGATAGACCTTTGCTCCATAGTAGACATTAGATCCTAGATCAATTGCTCCAGTTGGAAATGTAAATGTACATCCTGAAATTGCATCTGACATTAACTTTGCTGGACCCATACCGTTGATATCAGAATTGGCACCGATTGTAATTGGTGCACCATTTACAGTTCCTATTAGATGACTGTTTGCTCCAATTGTTGTAGCACCAGTTGGCATCCAGATTACGCCGGAAGCTAGTGCACCGTTAGATAGTATGACATCAGTGTTTGCTGCTTGACCTAGTGCGCCGTTAATCTTGAATATGTGAGCTCCGTTGCCTGAAAGTGTGATTGGGCCTGAACCGATGTTTGCTGCACCGTTGATACAGTATACTCCAGATGGATAGACCTTTGCTCCATAGTAGACATTAGATCCTAGATCAATTGCTCCAGTTGGAAATGTAAATGTACATCCTGAAATTGCATCTGACATTGCATATGATGGAACTGTAATTGTATCAGAAGCTGTAGAGACTGTTCCTCCAAATGCCAAGACTCTACCTGTCATACTTACACCACTGCTTATTGTAACACCTGATGCATCAAGTATGGTTCCTGCAAAACTACTGCTTGCTCCAAGTGTTGTTGCGCCAGTTGGTACCCAAGATACGCTAGAAGCTTGTGCACCGTTTAGGTTAACAGCAGAACCTGATACTGTGGTAAGTGCGCCGTCAATTTTGAAAATGTAATTGCCGTTGCCTGAAAGTGTGATTCCTCCTGCACCAATTGATGCAGCACCTGTGGTACAATAGACACCAGGTGTGTATACTCCGCCTTGTACTGTTGATAGATCAACTGTAGTGCCAAGATTAGTTGTACATGCTTGTTGAGCTGCAGATGTTGCAGAGTTTTGTGCAGTTCCTGCTTGTGAATATGCACCATCAGCTACGTGAATAATACCATTAACTGTAGGTGCTACTGCTGGTCCTGTAGTGTATCCCAAGTCTCCTGCAATAGAAGTTCCTGGTGATGTATTGGTATAGGTACTAGCAAGGATAGCAAAATTACCTGAAATTGCATCTGACATTAACTTTGGGCCTGTACCATGTTTACCTTTATCATTGTGGCCTGTATCTGCCATTCCAGTACCTACTGTAATGCGGTTGGTGTCTAATGTAACTGCACCATTTAGTGCAAGCAATCTGCCGTCTACTGTTGCACCGGTAGTTGATGTGATTGATGTGAGAGCAATTATGGTTCCTTTAAAGTTAGAATATGTTCCAAGAGTTGCAGAACTAGCTACCGCCCAAAAGACGTTTGAGGCTGAGGCGCCATTGGTTAGGGCTACATTACTAGCGCCAGGGCCTGCTGCCGTGACAAGTGTACTTCCCATTTTGAAGATGTAAACTCCGCTGCCACTAAGAGTAAGTGTTCCAGTTATAGCAGCTGATGTAGGAAAACAATAGACTCCTGGTGTGAGTGTTTGTCCACCTATGTCTGTAATAGGTCCGTAGGTGGTTGTGCATACTGCGCTTGATAGAGCACCATATGCAGCATTGGCATCAGTACGAGCCTGAGCTGCTGATGATGAATCAGAAGTGTAAGTTGCTCCGTTTACAGCACCTGGAGGAAAACCAGTAACTGAGGTACCTGGGCTAAGACCAAGATTTCCTGTAATGACAGTTCCACCAGTATTGGTTACCGTCGTGGCAGCCAATACCCCAAAGGTGTTAGCTGTTCCAAGGCTTGGTGAAGATGCTGCAAAAGCGTGGTTTGATGCCATGCTTAAAGTTGAAAGTATCAGCACAGACATTATAAAATAATTTTTAATGTTATTTCTTGACATTGTTAATTGATTGTCAGTATAGCTATTAAGCCGCGCTTACATTTGTGTACGTTTCACATACAAGTTTGTCATCATCATGTACTATCTGTCAGCTAATATTTGAAAGAGAGTGATTCTAAAAAGATATTATGACACTTAATTGTCACACGAACACTCGTAAAATTCCTAAAAGACTACGGATTTTCCGTTAATGTAAATAAAACGATATCCATGATTTAAAAGGATGTTAGTAGATAGTCAAGATATTGGCCTCTGAGATCACAATAAGAGAAATCAAACCAATCAACATAGAGGGCGGATATCTGATAGATGGTTTTCCATATGCAGGATTAGCAAATGCAATTGCAACAGAATCTTTGACAAGTACTATTGATTTTGAATTAGCAGGTGTAATAGATTCAGAACTTTTTATGCCAATAAGCATAATTAAAGACGGAAATCCTAATTTTCCTGCACGAATATTTGTAAATAACACACTAAAGGTAGCAGTTTTCTTATCATATCTAACACCACATGAATCTCTACACAGAGAACTGGCAAGAGCAATGTTAAATTGGGCAAATCAACACAAGTGCTCTCTAATCCTAAGTAGTTCCTTAATCAAAGCTGAGAGTGAGGGTCCAGATATCATGGGAATAGCCAGCACAGTAGAAGCTAAAAAGAAACTAAGTGATGCCAACATACCAATTTTGCAAAATGGCACAATTCCTGGAATTCCAGGAGTTTTATTAAATGAAGGAGTATTATCAAAAACTAACGTAATTGTGCTTTTAGTTAAAGGTCAAGATCCAGGACCTGATTTTAGATCTGGTGCTAAAATCTGTATGGCATTATCTAAACTAGTACCGGGGACATCTTGCGATTTGCCCACACTTTTACATGAGGCAGAGATAATAGAACAAAGTCTCAAGCAAACTGAGGAAGAAACAGCTCCAATCAGGGAATCAATGTACGGATGACATACCAAGAAAGAGAGATATCAAAAAATCAACTTGAAAAACTCCTTCAAACCCTTGATCTTGATGAAGGAATTAGAATAGAAAATAGAACAAACATTATTTTCATTAATAGATCAGCAAAACGATACTGCGTAAACATATCATCCCAAAGTAATGAGGAATTCTTTTACCATAACAATGTAAAAGAGGTTCTTGATTTTTTAAATGAAAAGACAGATCAGATGTCAAAGATATTCTCATATTAATACTTAAATCAAAAATCAATCTCTAATTTGAAATGGTAACACTTGTAGAATTTGCCATCATAGTAATCACGATTTCATTATCAGGAGTAATGTCACCAGGACCACTTTTTGCAGCCAATGTTGCATACGGCCTAAAAGGTGGAATTAAAACAGGACTAAAAATGGCATATGGCCATACCGTTGTTGAGTTACCACTTGTAGTTCTGCTTGGAATTGGTGCCATATCACTTACTACAATACCACAGTTTAGAGAAATTACATCTATTCTTGGTGCACTAAGCCTTTTTGTTTTTGCAGGAATTCAAATAAAGTCAACTATCAAAAAACCATCAACTATTTTTGAAGGAAAACATGGTCCATTTCTTGCTGGAATAATTCTTAGTGGATTAAATCCATTTTTTCTCATATGGTGGTTTACCATTGGATTCAAACTAATCACAGATGCAATAATTCTTTATTCATTTATAGGAATTGGCATCATGTTTGCGTTTCACATATGGATGGATTATGTATGGATTTGTTCAGTTGCTTTTTTATCATCAAAGGGCAAGAAGATAATTTCTAACAAAAAATATAGCATTTTCATGATTGCAATTAGCGGTGTTTTAGTATACTTTGGGATTGTTTTCCTTTTACAAATAATACATTAACCGCAATCAAGAATTTCCATTACTATCCCACATTGGTTATTTAGTTGAATTATTCTGTTGTTAATATCATTACAAAGCTCTGGGTTCTTTGTTGTGTCATATTTTTTCATGTCATTTAAAACATTAATTTGTTTTATTGGACAGGTATTTGAAACATATACAACATATAGAATTATAATTGCTGTAATTCCTGCCAATCCAATAATTGTTGCGCGTTTTACAAAAGTACTTACCATGTTTTTAAGGGCGAGCAACATCGATTTCAATTGTGGATACATTTCTTTCTTTACCATCTAGCGAGGTCATTCTTTCTGAAAATATCCTTACACCACTAACCTTGTAACCTACTGCGTTTAGTCTTTTTACTATCATTTGGGATACATCTACAGCTGTGACTATGCTCTTTCCACGCGCTTTGATAGTCACAACTGGTTCTACAGATAGTTGTGTGAGTGTAGCATTAACATAAGTAGGAATTGGCTTTTTCCCAATGAATATGATGTTTGGAATACGGCTCACAAACGCATCTCACGTAGTGTTTTATTTAATGGTTAAGATTCTCTTTATCTATAAATTTCTGAAGAAGGTTTTCAATATCTTCAGCAGAGGAGGAGTTTTTTACAGCATCAACAATTTCTTTTTCTTCAATTTCATAACAATTTAGCAATTCACCTTGATCTTTAAAAAAAAGCAACACCTTGTCTTGAAATACACAATAATACAGCTTTTCAATTTCCATTAATTCAGGTTTAATTTTAACACCCTCAGATTCTGCGATAACAGGATAATCCACGTATGGTCTAATTTCTTGAAGATATTTAGACAGTTGGTTTCGATAATATAATAAGCATTTTTCTTCTCAAAGTAACATGGAAAAACGCATCATATTTCACATAGATTTTGATTATTTTTTTGCACAGTGTGAAGAATTACGAAATCCAGATCTAAAAACAAAACCAGTAGCAGTTTGTGTTTTTTCTGACCGTGGTGGAGATAGCGGCGCAATAGCAACTGCCAATTACATTGCAAGAAACTATGGAGTAAAATCTGGCATGCCGATAAAATTTGCCAAGAAAAAATTAGAAAAAGTACATGATGCTGTTTTTCTGCCTACTGATTTTGAATATTATGCAGAAATCTCACAAAAGGCCATGGATACAATAAAAGAATTTGCCGATATTTTTGAATATGTAGGAAGAGATGAGGCGTATCTTGATGTATCGACAAGAACAGAAGGAAATTTTGACAAGGCATCACATTTTGCACAACAATTAAAAAATGCAGTTAGAAAGTCATCAAAGCTTTCCTGCACCATAGGAGTATCATCAAACAAGCTTGTAGCAAAAATTGCCTCAAATTTTAAAAAACCAGATGGATTGACTATAGTTTCTCCAGA
>JABDDN010000011.1 GCA_013287585.1 Nitrososphaerota archaeon | reverse complement strand
TATATCTTAGATTAGGATTAGGGGTTGTAATTGCGTTTAATATTACTTCAGCAACCTTGGCAGGCGTTGTTCCATTCTTAAAATGAGAATTTATGGAACTTTGTAATTTCTGCATGGTATTATAATATGGCGATTTTGGGTTTTGAGTATTTTGGGCCACTACCATGCCAGTTTCAAAATTGGTTTTAATTGCACCTGGTTCTATTATGACAACTTTGATTCCAAATGGCTCAAGATCATATGCAATAGATTCACTCAAGCCCTCGACTGCAAATTTTGTACTATGGTATGGTGACTGCAACGGTATTGCCACCTTTCCGCCTATAGAACTAATATTTACAATAATGCCACTTTTTTGCTCCCTCATGGTAGGTAGAACTGCTTGAGTCACTCTTATCAAACCAAATACGTTTGTCTCAAATTGTGCTTTAATCTCGCTCATAGATAGATCTTCAAGAGAACCTGCCAGACCATAGCCTGCGTTATTTACCAATACATCTATCCTTCCAGCATCAGCCTTGATAGTTTTGATGGCGTCAGTTACTGATCTTTCATCTGTGACATCTAGTTTTACGGTATGTAACTCTAGTTCCTCTTTTGCTGCTATATCTGAGATAGTTTTTCCCTTTTCTAAATTCCTCATTGAGGCATATGTGCGAAAACCATTTCTTGCAAGGATTAGTGCGGTCTCATATCCTATTCCACTAGAGCTGCCGGTAACAATGGCAACTTTAAGATCTTTCATTTTTGTATGTTCGATCTGCATCATATATAATTAAAGCGTTCTTTTGAAAATAAAAAAATAATTCAATGAAATAGGAAGAGAATCAATTTGATTTGTTGGTTCTTTTGTAATGTTATAAGAGATCAAGTATATGACTATGCTTGAAAATGAATAAGACTGGACAATATATTGCGCTTGTTGTTGTAATATCTATTGCAACTGTTCTTATTGTTATATCGTCTTTGCCTTCTGAAAAAATACAACTTCCACAATGGATAGAAAATTATGTAAATTGGAAATCTAATGTTGAAAATTCTAATTCAAACTATATTTCAGGAATGCAATATCTTGTTGAAAAAAGCATGTTTGATATTTCCTTTAAAAAATTCTCAGTAGATGCAAAAGTAGAACCAAAAGCTGTAACTACCATTTCGAATGAATCAATAAACTGGAGTTTTACCGATTCAAAAGGCAATGGTTATTCTTGGAGTATGCCAGTGTCAGGATATGACTTTACTATAAAACGACCTCTGCCTTCCACGTATTTAGAATTACAATTACCCAATGGCACTATGGAAACACTCCGTGATTATAGACAATTTGTAGAACCTGATTTCAAAAATGTAATAGATCAAGTCTATAACAATGCAGGAAGTGATGATCAATTTCTTTTTGAAATATGGTATGTTGTTTCAAAAATGACGACGTATTCACAGGATATCACAGAAACCAATCTCTGGCCACTAGAAACATTCAGCAGGGGTGGCGGTGATTGTAAGGATACTTCGATTCTCATAGCTTCTATGATAAGATCATCTGAACATACAAAGAACTGGAAAGTCCAATTGGTTTATCTTGATTTAGATAATCCCAACTCTCCAAAAGATATCAACCACATGGTAGTCGAAGTTAATACCGGTCACAGTCATTATGTAATTGAGTCAACGGCAAAAGATTTCAATGGCCTTACTGCATGGCAAGGAGTAAATATTTACGGATGGAGATTTGATGTTTAACATCTAAATCTCCTCTTTCTCAATAATTCAATGAAATAGAAGTTGTTTATTTCTTTTTTAGGTTCTCTATCAGATTATTCAGTTCGATCTTGTAATTCTCTCGTCCTACTAACTTATCTTCCTTCCCCATTTTATTTAATCGCATGACCTCCTTTTCAAAAATGCCGAACTTTTGTAATTCTTTATTTTTTCTCTTTAATGCTCTATAATAGGAAAATGGAACCAAGTCTAAGATTTCATTTTTCTTAAATAACTTTGCAATAGTAAGAAGATCATAGACATAATCCTTGCTTAATCCAAAGTCACGATATAGCGCTTGGGCATAGTTTGTAATTAAAAATTCAGTTTCAATCTCCTCATTAAATTTACGTAAAATATCACCCAATTTCCAGTATAGAGAACTAGGTAAGTTTCTGTATTTCTTTTGTTCAATACCTCTTCCATAAAATAGATTTTGCGCTTTTAGAACCATATTAAAATACATTTTTTCAAATTGTTTAATTTTTGTCTCAACGTTACCTTTTGCTTCAAAATAATCATGAACATCAAGCATTACACCATTTTTTTTCTCACCACTTGGTGATGTAACTTGAACAATTTTTACTGGAATCTTTGTCATTTCTACACCCATGTTGCATGAAGTAGATCCCTAAAATATTCTAAGGTTTTTTTAGGATCCCACTGTAATTCTTCATTTTTAAATTTGATTAGAGCCTCAATAAGGACCCTATTTGTATTGAAATCTTTTAGTGATGGATTGATAGCAATTTTTTTCCAGAAATCGTGTGCAGTATTGATAACAACTCCTCCTGCACCTAAATCCACCCAGGCTTCTTCTTTTTGATCAGGCCATTCTTGAGGAATTATTTGCATTCCACTTGATTTACGTTGTCGTGTTACTCCAACTTCTAAACCGCTTTCATCGAATACCTTGCCTTCATTATCTTCAGATCCAACAACAGGTACACCGTTACCATCAATCACATTCCCATTAGTACCAGACACTTTTTGACCCTTATCAGTGGGAGACATTCTTGTATTTCCTGTAGTATCCAGAAGGGGAACTTCATGTATTCGTTTTTTTAGGAAGGGATTTAATTCCATGAATTCCTTAGTTTGTAAAAGTCTGTCCAACCTTCTCGTAAGATCGTTGATTACACTTTGTTCTATTGTGTTACTATCACTACCTTGTCTTAGTAGGCCTTCTTCTTTTAGGAATTGCCAAAATACTTCTTTAACTTTATTACAACAAGTACCTACAATTGGAATTCTTTCAAAGCTTTCCTTATTACTAGTAAGATGTTTTGCTAAAACACTAACGTCTGCAATACAAAATATTCTTTTGTTATAATCACCTTTAATTTGTACAGAAAAATCTAATTGATCATTTTTTATTCTTTTTCCAAAAACAGTGTATATGATATGTCTATTTTCCTCAGGAATTTCTTCATCACTTATCCAAAATCGGCACGAAATTTGTTGTTTATTCCATTGCATGGTTTTTCTGAACTGGTGATTTCCTTTTGGTAACCAAGGTACAATTTTTTTTCCCTCTACTGTGATTTCTAATTCTTTTGAGAGTAAAGCATAATTCCACCAAAACTGTATGATGTTTACTAAACTTTCTTTCAAGTATCTATATGCAGAAAGTGTTAATCTTACTCGATAAGTTGTTCCAAATTTATGTTCTATTTTCTTTTTACCAAAGATATCTGAAAGTGGATATTTCAGACTAGTAATATATTCAAGATCTTTTTCAGTACGATACATTCTTGAAGCATAGAAATCATTTGGTCCTTTACCAGTTATTGTAATTATCTCTCCACCTTCAGGAGCTGCTAGGAAAAGTTTTGCACCCACCCCAGCAAATCCAATTCCTACACCTTTTTTCTTGAAAGAAAACGAGACTGTATGGTATTTTTGCGCGAATTGTTCTTCTGTCATGGGAGGTGCATTGTTATGAAAAGTTATGTAACCAAATTCTCCGGTTCTATCAAAAATTATCTCAATTTTTTTGTTTTTTACTAAGTTTTCTGCAAATGCATCAATTGCATTAGCAATGGCTTCATTTACACAAACATCCTCAGGTCTGTACTCATACATACCGAGAAGAGTCTCAAGTGTATGTAATCGCTCAAACGGTATGGGTTCTCCCATTTATACCGCATCCAAATCGCTGTTAGAAGAACAAATTATGTAGAAGTGTTGTAATGCAAGAATTAATACTGTATAGCCAGTCATTTTTCGATCCTCAAATGGAATTTGATAACTTTTCCTGACTGACCGCTTTTATTAGTTCCAATAGTAGAGAAATGATATTTGTGGTGCACTTTTCCAACAAACTTATACAAATTATCAAGTGCACCTCTTTTTCTTGAACCTGGTTCTTGTGATATTTCTTTAAAGAATAATATTGGCATATTTTGAGAGTGTGCTATCATAAAATTTCCACCAGTAAGTTCTTGTTTTCCAATCTGTCCCTCTCCAGTGTAAAAGATCTCTCTGCCTTTTTCATTAATTTCATCACTATAATCACCAGAAAGCGTACTGCATAGGATTATGATGTCATTCTTTTTTGAATACCTAATTCCACCCATATTCCCAACTCTAAATTTTTCCACTAATTCATCATTCGTGAGAATCTGGCCTTTTCTTATAATCTCTTTATCTATTATCCTGACCTTTGCAATTATCACACCATCTGGATCGTTTTCAACATAAATTTTATCTTCAATTTTATCTGAAATTTCTGACTGTTTATTCTGTTCAAAATCTAATTCAGACGATGACTCTTTAGAGTCTAATGAAGCCCCAACAGGTGTTTTATGCAATAGTTGATCGATGACAGCAAGTTTTTCTGAAGATTTGATTTTATTTGAATCCGGCTCTATTTCATCCTGCATTTCGTTTTTTATTATTTCAAGATCAATATTGGTAATTGGATTACCATTGTTTGATGGGTATCCATTACCATCTTTTAAAACCAAGTTGATGTTTTGAGTATTTTTTCCTTTAAAGATGTCTAACTTTTCATCTAAAGAATGCACCTTTACTGTTCCTAATTTTATAGGTGTGATATTGATTCGTGATATGTAGATGATAGAATGTTTTTCATCAGACCAGATTGGTTCTTTAGCATCATACCAATTTCCAACAAATTTGAAAATTCCCATGAAGTTGCCTGTACCAACTACATAAAAAACTACATAATCTCCATCTTTTACTCGTTCTTGAATCTTATTTTTTGTAATTCTGCTACCCCACACATTTTTGCTCTTTAGTATTTCCCAATTTGTTGGTGTAACTGACCAAACCCAAACGAGTTCGTTGGTCCTCTGTTCATCTTTGTGATCAACTAGAAGATCAGTGTGTTCCCACCAATCAATTCCCTGAGATAGTAACGTGGGGTTGTATAGCATTCCGTGTTTAAGGTTGTATTCTTCAATTTTTTTCTCCAGAAGATCAAGGAGTTCCATTATTTGATATTCATTTAGATTTACATTTAGTGTATACTGAATACCATCAAAATGAGTCATTTCACTCCTCACAAATCCTCTTTTTTCAAGAACTTCATAAACTGGTACTTTAAAGAATTTTTTTACAACTTCAATATCAGAATTATCTTGATTATTGTAAAAAGCTAATTCTTCTGCAATTTGCCCTTTGTGAGCAATTTTATGTGCTACTAAATATTTCATCATGACTAGTTGATAATTTGCTTGTAATACCATTCCCTCCTCGATGAATTCTCTTACTTGTCCGTATGTCTTTTTGTCAGAGGGATTAACAAATTTTGGGGTAGATTTTTTTTGTTCTATCTGAATTTCAGTTAGTGATTCATCACTGCTTCGATTTGTGGACGTATCTTCGGTTGTCATCGATTTTCCTCTTCTGGTATTTTTATACGTCGAGCTTCTTTGCCAAGATTATTTATCGTTGGAAGCAAAATCATAGCTAACCCATCTGATGCTTCACTAACTTTATCCTGAATTGGTTTACTTTCTGAATTTCTATCATGCTACTTTCTCCTCCACATCTTTTCGCACAGAAAATTCGTTCAAAAACTTGTTACCCCGTTCGGATAACGAATAACGTACATTTTTTCCCGTTTTTTCTCGCTTTAAGAGATCGAGATCAAACATCCTACTCAGTAAACCCGCCCTCATAGTATTGACAACAGCATCACTCCATGGTGCACTCTCATCGTATTTTCTATAATATCTTCTCATTTCCTTGTTCAGATCTTCTCTTGTTGACGTACCAGAACTTATGGTCTTCAGCGCGTATTGCATATGTTCGGCTTCTTCGGGAAGATTGTCTGCTATATGATTTAACAAAAATTCAATTTCTTCATTGGACAAAGACATAGAACCATTCTCATCAAGTATAGGATTTCGCATTGTGGCAAACTCTCTACCAAATTTTGTCAATCCAATTTGCAGATTTTCATCGTTTTTGTCTGTGATATTAACTAGTTTGAGTCGGGGTAAAAAACCGTCCAACTTGTAGTCACCTGACCTTACATATATTATGTATTGAAGAGCAAAACGCTTCATACTCTTATCACTTCGCGTTGGAAAGCTAGCCGATAATCTTTCACCAAAGTTTTTCTTTTCCTTTTTATCAATTCCAACCAATTTTTGTCGCAATGATAATGCTGCATCTACTGTTTGATCAACATATTTGCGCAGTTCAGGCAGGTCGCTTGTAGACATGTTTGCCAGAATTCTCACTGCAAATTTGGCGGACAGAAACCTATAGTATTGTCCCCAAAGAATTCTCCCTACCAAATTATCATTAGATGGAGTATCCAATGTCATTATCTCCCCCTTTGGAATGGTGGATAGAACTGTCCAATGGTTTGAACTCATATTTTTACTCGCGATTTTTGAGGATGACCCGGATGATTCTACAGAACCCTCTTCCTCGGTTTCCCACAAGACCTGATTCTCAAGCGCAACATCTGCAAAATGCTGAAATCCTTTATACTCCTTATTCTGAATCAGTTCGTCAATTTTCTCGTTCAATTTTGGATTCACGTCAATAACTCGTTTCATCTTACCTACGTATTACATTTATTCATATAAATACCTTATCCTACATATCCTACGTATTGTATTTATTCAAATATTAGATCTACATACACATTTTACAATGTGTAGGTAATATTAGTATAAAATTAGCAACCAATGTAAAAACAATTCAATGTTCTGAAATGATTTTATGAGATTTCCTTTCATTTAGATGGATTAGATCTAGCTATGATACTTCGTAGAACACAGAACCTTGCAGATCTATTCAGATATTGATCCGTCTCTTGTTTTGTTCATAATGTAATACAAATTCAGAATTAGATAAGCGATTCTTTAAAAAAAATAAAAATAAGACTAGTAGCGACCCGTTGGGATTAGTGACCATATTTTGCTATTTTTGATTCCATACAGTTACTATCTTATGCGCACTTTTTAATCCATAGATTATACCTTCGATGGATTTTACCGTACTATCTCTGTTCTCACTTGTGGATTTGTGGAATCAAGTTAGACTGATTAATTTTATTTATAAACTGATTTGCTTGTTGGAAGATTTTTGGAAGGATAAGCGGTTTAGATAACGTATCTAAGATTGAGCTGAGAATATTTGCTGTTGCACCGACAAAAGAATTTTTAATGAACAAATTTGCTTGATCCACTGCGAAGGACATACAAGCTAGACATTTCGCTGCCATCATAGGTAAACCTGATGCACGCCAAGCAATAGGAATAGCAACTTCTGGAGCAAAATCGACTATTGCAACTGTCACGGATACTGCAAAAGCAAATACTATAGCTTTACTGTAGAAATCATTTATAGATTCTTGAGTTGGATTGTGAACAGCCTTTTTTGCAGCTAAAATCATATCATTACCCTCTTTAATATCCGGTGAAAATTTAGTGAGGGTTTTTGAAATTTTTTCATACGCATCTTGAGTTTTACGAAGAAAATTACTATGAATATCTAACTTTCCTTCATTCAAAATATTTATTGCGGTATTAAATTTGTCTGCATAATTCTGGTATTGTTTAAAAGATACAACATCTGCCATATTTAGAACAGGCAGATTTGCTACTAAACGTGCAGTTGACAAAACTAAAGAATTGAAATTCTGATTAGTTCCTGATATTTGATTACTATTTGGCAGCTGCTTTAATTGATTTTGAAATATCTCGATAGGAGATGATATATTCACACCAGGTATAACAACAAGACCGTTGATCAGGAGAAAGGAAATCGCAATTGATGTAATCATTGGCCCGTAAATAGGTTCTACTATATTTAAAACAACTGTATGAAAATAATTCCTGTAAATTTAGACCTAGGATTTCTTTACCCAAATGATATTAGGATCAGAAACAGGTACAAATCGTGGGTACACTACAAATCATAAAAAATATTTTTGATAGTACAACTACTGGTTCTATTTTTTTAATGATAGGTCTTATTTTTTCAATGATATCATTTTTTGCCATTTACGTATTTAATCATAATACAACCAACTGCATGATAGGTAGTTTAGTAGACACAAATAGCACTACTCTAATTCAAAACATAAAGGATCATTTGGCAAATTGTGGTACTGATGCGAATTCAGATTTTTCTTATGCAATATCCGGCATACTGGGCATATTTTTCACTACAGCCTCAGCTCTGGTGTTTATCCCAAAATCTAGAAGAAAACACCGTGATAATCTCTCCGAAGTAGAGAAACTCACGGAAAAATTAAAGAATGGGAGTTTGACTAAACCTGAAGCCGAGGAACTTAAGATTATTTTGGAAAGAGATGGACCAACATTAGGTAATGTCATAGGTGGAATAGCTATAGGTGTCTTGATTGCATTAGTTATTGCTTATCTAAAAGACAAGTACAAATGAATTTTTAGATAAACACGATCAATTGGTTTTCCTACTTGTGCGCTTGTCCGGCAATAGTATATTTTCTATTTTAGGCAAATTAGCTTTAGTTTCTTCTAATACATCATTTCTGCTAATATATCCAGCAAGAAATTCTTCTCTGAGATTTTTAGTCAATTTTGTATTAGAGATATGTGTTGTTAACTTAGCCTCGTTTATAGTGATATGTGAAGCCAAATTAGACACATCATAGTAATCTTTCCAGATCTTTGATCTCCAGTATGTAGGATCCTGGGCTTGTTTCAATGTTCTAGTTCGTGCTAACGCAGCAATGATTTTTAATGGAATTAATAGTTCAGGTTCAGGTACATGGATATATGCATCTCCAATTGGAACAGTTTGTTTATACTCAAACACCCAACTCCAATCTACATAAACACCTAAATTTTCGCTATCTTCTCTTAATGAAGATCCAGATAATAAATCAAAAAATATTATTTCCTGTTTTTCTTTTCCATTAATTTTGATTTCTTTTCCATAATGTTTTGTGCCAAGTAGATCATTTGCGAATTTATATGGTTTGACAGCGTTTTGTACAAAGTATTCGTTTTTCATAACATTTTCTATCCATTCATCAGTAGGTAAAACCAAATCCATATCTCGGGATCCAAAACCTTTATCATAATATGCCCAGACAGCCCATCCTCCAATTACAGTAGGCCAATCACCATGTTTTTCATGCAACCATTTTGCAAATTTTATTAGTTCTTTTTTGCTTTCACTAGTTACTTCTTCAGAATAATCATCTCTGATTAAGGCCACAATTGTTTGATCAACGGTTCTGCCGCATAAGCCTTATCATCGCAATACAGATCTATCAAAGTTCGCAGAGGAGTTGTAACTTTGAGACCATTTTTCTCAGTTACATTGTCTTCTCTGTATGGTTTAAAGAGATACAGATGCACTCTTACATTTCCGGTCACTTCTTTTGCAGCCATTTCGTTCCAGAAATCATCTGTTACATAAACATGAATAGCTGGATCCTTGACATATTCAGAGTATTGTTCAAGAGCAGTCGTTAAACAAAAAACTGCATTTTGCGATTTAAAAAATTCTATCATTTCTTCTCTTTTGGTACCCCAATCAATTGAAATTCTTAGATCATTCATTTTTCGAAAATTACTGTAGAATTTTATTAATGCGACCGGAGATGGAACTACATACATATTTGTACGATCCTGTAAATTCCTGTTTTTTTGTACAAATCCCAAACTTTCAAGCCAAGTAACAAATCCACTAACTCTTGATCCATGTGGAATGCCAAGATCTCTTGCCATTGGGCGTTGTTTGAATTCCCTATGCGACAACATGTAGTATAATTGCTGATAGGCAACAGTAGATTTGAAACTGGGCAATTTACTTTGTAGTATTAATGATCCTATTTTAGGTCTTTGATCACATTTTAAGGACCGTATCCGGTCCTTATTTTAGGATTGTTCACCATTTCTTTGATCAGTAGAGAAATACGGTGTTAATTATTCACCTACCTACCCCCCCCCCCAATCAGGTTTAAGAAATAGAGTACATGTTTTGCTAACGTTCAGCATAACCGCAAAATGCTCTATTTTTGACAATTTTCTTGACTTTCTTAAACGCAGGGATGGAAAATGTATTTGCTGATAATAGTTATGTTCAGATTCATTGAAAAAAAATCTGAGAAAACAGACTATATTGTAGGAAGAGAATGGAGTAATCTTAAAAAAACATGGAAAGAATATAGAAAAGCCAAAGATGAAAACAATACAGAAAAAATGGCCGAATATGCTAAAAAAATACTCAATCTACAAAAAAAATTGGGTGTAAAACAGTCCGAATTTTCAGAACTTAAAACAATTTCAAATTCTTAAAGTTATACTTCTGAATTTATTTCATATTTTTGAGATCTTTTTTACCTATTTTCTAGGTTATTTTATAACTTCACAATTCCTTCTGATGTATTAGCGAAGAATGTACTAAAACGAAGTGCGGCAGATTCTGGTATCCATCCATTATCGCAAGCTTTCTGAATGTGTTTAGATCTTCTAATATCGGAATCTACTTTGAAACCGTACCAAGTGTATGTTTTTCTTTTTCCATCATTTTCAACAACCAACAAGTCAGTAATTCCAGCTCTGGAATCTGCAGGTTTATCAACGATACTTACTTCCATCACTTCCAAATCTAATGCAGTAGCATGACATTCAATGTCATCGTATTGCATTCCATCTTCATGAAGACATAATTCATAATCTTCATTACAAACAGAACATCGAAATTTACTCATCTTCATAGCTGGGCTTAAGCTTCTCATGCCAGATTTTATTAGTTCTATCATTTTTGGGTCACTAAATTTTGCAGTAATGTCCAAATTAGCTTTAGAATTTTCTGCAAATATCGCTGGTCCAAAAGCATAACCGACAAGATTTTCATTCAGTTTTTTCATGGTCTTTATTATTTTGTAATTTTCTCAATATTTCTTCTTCCGTAATTTCATCTTCTATTTTTATGTAAGATCCATCCTTCCGTCTTACAAAAACTTTGCCCGGAATTTTTTCTTGTCCTAGCTTACTGTGAATATTAAAACAAGACGATACTATGGATAAAATAGATGCAGCCACAGATAAACCAAGCACAATAGCCATTGTGCTTTCAGCAGATCTCTTGTCTTCATAATGTGAATTCTCTAAAGTAACATCTTTGATTCCGTTTTCATGTAACTGATCAACAAAAAGTTGAACTAATTCCTTTTTTTGATTAAGTTTAAGCGGCTTAATTACGTATATTTCTAAACGTAGTTCGAAATTTTCTTCTTCCATGTCATACCTTCCTGTTTAACGATATTAAGAACTTTGAACAAAAATAAGTGTGAATAATAATAGAATTAAGAAGAAAATTCTTCTAAACCTATTTTATCTAAGATCATCTAAGTAGCAATTACTAGCTTACATAATTTTTGTTTGAGCAATTCCACGATTTGATCAGTATCTGTAATATTTTCTAGATCGCGTTCAGTTATTATCAATATTTTACAACCATCATGCAATATGTTTTGAAGGTCACCATACCCATCTGTTCCCTTTAGTTCCTTTCCTGTTATACCAGACCGCGCAACAAAAATTCCAAAGCTTAATCCCCTATTCTTTAACAATGTAGCAAACATGATTAATTCATTCCCAGTTACAGGCTTGGACCAATTTTTACATTCAACTGGAATAATTGAATGCAAAAAGTACAAACCACTATGAGTGTGATCATTCCAAAAGACTAGATCAATTTCTCTACCATTAGATCTGTCCTGTAAATTTCTTTCTTTAAGAGAAACATGAGGGAGTTTTTCAAAGATATAACAGATCAAATCTTCAAGTTGTTGACCATATTTTGTTGTATTATGACCAAAATCACGACTAGCTAGAAGCTTTCTTATTTTTGTATTATCAAGCTTAACCATTACTATTTCCTCCAAGCTTGTCTGAGAAGCTAGACTTGTAAGATTCTCTAGTTTTTTCATTGTACCTCCAGATAACATATCCAGCAATAATTCCAATTATAATGAGAAATACAACCCAAAGCTTCCAGCTTGATGCTGATTTTTGATATGGATTTTTTGCATATTCATTAAGCTTATTCATATCTGAAATAGATTGGAGGGGCATCAAATTATGAAGAGAATTTACGTGCATCTTACGAGGTTTTTTATCTTGTCCACGATAACGAGAGTATGAATTTTTAGAGGCATTTTCTGTATTTCCGATTACTTTTTCTGTATCTGCTAATGTTGTTTCTATTAATACATCTCCATTTTCAATTTGTTTTTCTATCATGTTCTAATCATTTCCATTATCTTTGAGGAGTAAGCTTTCATTTTTTCCAAAAGTCATTTCAACTTTTCTTCCATACTTTATAGTAATCAATTTTTGTGATTTGACAGCCAGAATTATTCGATTTGAATAAAGTGTTACTCCACACTTTAAAAGACCAAAATCAAATACATAAAGGTTTCTTAATTTTTCTTTTTCAATCGTAAGCTTTACAGCTTCAAAGACCAAAATCAAATACATAAAGGTTATTTTATTTTTCTTTTGTAATTGTAATCTTGACAAGCTTGAAAGATAAAATGATTTGAATTTAACAAAGTAAAATTCTAATTATAAAATTAGACCTGTTATTCTTATTTTCCAATAATAGTTATGAAATAGTTCTATTCTGCATGACTTTGCAAAAATTGAGAAAGAATTGATTAAAAATGATTGTTTTAATTTTAATGAATTTAAAGAATTGATAAAGAATAGCTAAGAATTGCTATAGAATAGCCTTGCAGAATAGCTTCACAATTTACAATAGTTGCAGAATAGCTATAGAATAGATACAGAATCAATCGTAGAAAAAGTGACAGAAAATATTAAAAATCAAGCTAGAAAGCAGACAAGCTAGATTTTAGCATCATTATTTTTTTTCACTATACTCATTAATTAAATTCAAAACTTCTTTTCGTCATCAAAATCATCAGGTCGTATCCTGTAACCATACAAGTCTGGATTTTTTGCTTCCCTTCTTCTTTTTATCCACAAATGAATTCCACCAAACAGCATTGCTCCCAATAAAATAATTCCAGGAAAAATCCACATCATACTTAGTGTCATGATATTTTTTAGTACATCATGTGATAAAAAGTTCTGCAATCAAAATAAAAAAAGTCGTGTACAGTTTACACTGGGATTCAAAATAAAATGAATCGTCATGTATAGTCTCTATGTATTATGACTGACTGATGTATTGGATATTTAGTAAACGCAGGCTCACCCCTCGCCGAAGCTTGGGATCTACACCTCGTTTCTATCAACGCCGTCTTCTGCGGCCATCCTTTGTCTTACGACCGGCTGCCTTTTCTCGGGATAGGCTTCCTCCTTAGATGCTTTCAGGAGTTAGCCTAAATGGCTTAGCTGCTCGGCCTGCCTTATCAGACAGCCGATAAACCAGAGGCCACGCTGCTCTGTTCCTCTCGTACTCGGAGCAACTTCCCCTCAAGCAGCCTCGCTTCCATCAGGCAGAGACCGACCTGTCTCACGACGGTCTAAACCCAGCTCATGTTCCCCTTTAATAGGCGAGCAGCCTCACCCTTGGCCCCTGCTGCAGGGCCAGGATGGGAAAAGCCGACATCGAGGTACCAAACCGCGGGGTCGATAGGAGCTCTCGCCCGCGACGAGCCTGTTATCCCTGGGGTAATTTTTCTGTCACCACGAGCCCCCAATAGTGGGGACGTCATGGATCGCTAGGCCCGAATTTCTTCTCTGAATCCCGTGCGTTTGGAGATCCAGTCAGTCCGGTTTTTGGCCTTGCCCTCTACAGTGGATTTCTGACCCACTTGAACCGAACTTTGGGCCCCTTTGATATCTTTTCAAAGGGGTGCCGCCCCAGCCGAACTGCCCACCTGCACCTGTCCCACAAGTGAATGTGGTAAGAGGTACTGCAAGAAATGACCGGTGTTACACTTTCGCTTCCTGTCTCCCCGGAAGGAGACAAGCATGGCTACCGATTACACTATGCAATTCCAACTATACCGCAAGTACAAGCTGCAGTAAAACTCCACGGGGTCTTCTCTCCCCGATGGAAGATGCTGGACTGTTCGTCCAGCTTATGTGGCTTCACCGGGTTGTAGGCGGGGACAGCGGGGCCCTCGTTGTTCCATTCATGCGCGTCGGAACTTACCCGACAAGGCATTTGGCTCACGTCTGTTACTTACATTGACCTCAATAATTGAGGCGAGTTTGTAGTTTTACAAACTTCCATGCATCGCTGCATGGGTCGGACTTTATCTTAATTGTTCTAAAACAATTTCTGGCGTAAAGTCTCTGAGGATTCTAGGAAAATGGTTTTATCTTTCTGTTCATTGACCTAGCCTTTCCTGCTGATCATCTGCAGTCATGGCATTTTCAGATTATCTCAAAGTTTTAAGCTTTGATTTAACCTAGCCTGACATTCCCAGACTTTCCAGCATACGGCCAGATTTTACTAAGGCAATCAAATGTTACCTTAAGAGAGTCAGAGTTACTCCCGGCGTTTACAGGCCCTTAGCTCAGTTGAACCCAAGTTTTAGGTACCTGCACTGGCCAGGATTCAGTGACTATACACATCCTTTCGGACTAGCAGTCACCTGTGTTTTTATTAAACAGTCGGGACCCCCTTGTCACTGCGACCTACGGTCCCAATTCTTCATTAAGACCGCAGGCATCCCTTATACCAAAGGTACAGGACTAGTTTGCCGAGTTCCCTCGCCTACGGTATACCCGATACATCTTAGACTTATCATCCAGTGCACCTGTGTCGGATCTCGGTACGGACTTACAAACAACTCACTACACAGCATTTCATGGTCTCCTGGAATTGAGCAAACTCACCTAACGGCAAGCCACTCCCACCTCGAATCAGTTCTCGCCATTACGGCACTCCCCAATTCTATAATAGTTCAATAGAACGACGGTTCTAAATGCCCTATCCGGAAGCAAAACTGTGTAGATTATAACGTCATTTGTAAGGTACTTGAATATTAACAAGTTTCCCATTCGGGTGACTCTGTTGAGGTCACTCTTAGGATCGACTAACTCCCGGCTGACGACGCATTGCCGGGAAACCCTTACACTTACGATGGTATGGATTCTCACCATACTATGCTGTTACTGCCGCCAGGATCTGCAATGGGAACCGGTCCACAGGACCTCACGGCCCTGCTTCGACCCAATCCCCACGCCTAACTACCATGTACTGTGATAATCACAGTAATCTGAGGTATCGGTGCTTTGCTTTAGCCCCGTCCATTTTTGGGGCATCGAAGCTCGGCAGGTAAGCTGTTACGCACTTTTTAAAGGATAGCTGCTTCTGAGCTTACCTCCCTGCTGTCTTGGCTTCAATACGCCCTTTAGTTTGACACTTAGCAAAAACTTGGGGACCTTAACCTCAGTCTGGGTTGTCCCCCTCTTGGTTACGAGCCTTACGCCACGTAAACCCGTCTCCGTACTTCTACGACGCGCATCCCTTCGGAGTTTGAATTGATAGCGAGCCATTTCTGGCCCGTCATATCAGATCGGTGCTCTACAGGACACGCTGTCTCCATACAGGCAGTACTACGATACACTTCGTTAGGAACTAGCGATCACCAGACTAGATTGGTTTTTGACCCCTATTCTCAGATCAGACAAACAATTTGCACGTTAGAACTGCTTCAGCCCTCCATGGGACTTTCGTCCCACTTCAGCTTGTCCAAGAATAGATCGTCTGGTTTCTAGCCTTGCCGCCATGACTCGACGCACTTTCACACGCTTCTCCTCACTTGCGTTGCGAGAACTTGGTTTCCCTTCGCCTCCACCCTGTTAAGGTTTAGGCTTGCCATAACGGTAAGCTCCCTGGCCCGTGTTTCTAGACGGAACGCGTAACACTAGAGCTATGAACGTCAAACCTTTAGCTCTATTGCTAGAACCTCCAATTTAACAAAAACTCCTTTCATGCCACGCACGTCTGTAGCCAGTTGGTTTCAGGCACTTTTCACCCCCCTTCCGGGGTACTTTTCAGCTTTCCCTCGCGGTACTAGTTCACTATCGGTCTTGAGAAATATTTAGCCTTAGATGCTACTTTCACCTAAATTCGTTGCCCACTACCAAGGACAACTACTCGCGTTATGATAAAATCCCTTTTTCTTACGCTCACGGGGATATCACCCTCTTCGTCGGGTCGTTCCAGACCACTTGAGCTTTGAATTTTGGATTGCAAGACCATAACAACACCACATCTCTATTATGTTGCCATAACAGATTCAGTTTGGGCTGATTCCTTTTCGTTCGCCACTACTTGGGAAATCTCAATTGATTTTTTTTCCACAGCGTACTCAGATGCTTCACTTCCGCTGGTTCGATCTCAACTACCATTGTAGCTGAGTATGTTTAACACATAGGATTCCAATTCGGACATCTCAGGATCATTGGTCACTTGCACCTACCCTAAGCTTATCGCAGCTTGCCACGTCCTTCATCTCTTCTCAAGCCTAGCCATCCTCCAACTGGCGTCTGCACACCAGCATATTCAGTCATAATATTACACGACTATACACGACGATCATCGCTAGTACATGGTGGTACCAGCTTCGTCCTTCCCCGAGCAATTTCTTGCCCTGGTGCATTTGTTGTTGAAGAAATGTGCATTCCGACACCTTTCACCAATTTATGTTCTAAGGAGGTGATCCGACCGCAGGTTCCCCTACGGTCACCTTGTTACGACTTCTCCCTTGTTGCTAAACTCGCGTTCGATAATGGCAATGAGCCATCACCTCGCGCAAACTCAACTTCAATGAAGCGACGGGCGGTGTGTGCAAGGAGCAGGGACGTATTCACTGCGCGGTTGTGACGCGCGGTTACTAGGGATTCCATATTCATGAGGGCGAGTTGCAGCCCTCAATCATAACTGTGGTAGCGTTTAGGGATTGCCTCTCTCTTTCGAGTTCGGAACCCGTTGTCACTACCATTGCAGCCCGCGTGTAGCCCTAGGGTTTCGGGGCATACTGACCTGCCGTGGCCCCCTCCTTCCTCCACTTCAGCAGTGGCGGTCCCCCTAGTTAGCCCACCTACTCCTGAGAGTAAATGTAGCAACTAAGGGCAGGGATCTCGCTCGTTACCTGACTTAACAGGACACCTCACGGCACGAGCTGGCGACGGCCATGCACCTCCTCTCAGCTTGTCTGGTAAAGTCTTCAGCTTGACCTTCATTCTGCTGTCTCCCCAGGTAAGATTCCTGGCGTTGACTCCAATTGAACCGCAGGCTTCACCCCTTGTGGTGCTCCCCCGCCAATTCCTTTAAGTTTCAGACTTGCGTCCGTACTTCCCAGGCGGCAAACTTAACGGCTTCCCTGCGGCACTGCATTGGCCATAAGCCAATGCATCACCGAGTTTGCATCGTTTACAGCTGGGACTACCCGGGTATCTAATCCGGTTTGCTCCCCCAGCTTTCATCCCTCACCGTCGAACGCGTTCTGGCAGACCGCCTTCGCCACTGGTGGTCCTCGATGGATCAGTGGATTTTACCCCTACCCACCGAATACCGTCTGCCTCTCCCGCTCCCTAGCTTTGTAGTATCTCCGGCAGCCCATCTGTTGAGCAGTTGGATTTAACCGGAGACTTGCAAAGCCGGCTACGGATGCTTTAGGCCCAATAAACCTCCTGACCACTCGAGGTGCTGGTATTACCGCGGCGGCTGACACCAGACTTGCCCACCCCTTATTCGTCTGTGGTTTTACGACTGACAAAAGATTCCTTCAACAGGAATCACTCGGATTAACCTAGTCGTGCTTTCGCACATTGCTAAGGTTTCTCGCCTGCTGCGCCCCATAGGGCCTGGGTCCGTGTCTCAGTACCCATCTCCGGGCTTCTCCTCTCAGAGCCCGTACCTGTTATAGCCTTGGTGGGCCATTACCTCACCAACTAGCTGATAGGCCGCAGTCCCATCCTACGGCAATAAATTGTTTAAACCATAAGCCATTCCAGGCATAATGATCTATCGCGGTTTATTCTCAGTTTCCCGAGGTTATCCACGTCCATAGGTTAGGTTGACTACGTGTTACTGAGCCGTCCGCCTTGTATTGCTACAACGACTCGCATGGCTTAGTACCAATCCGATAGCAGTCAGGTCCGGCAGGATCAACCGGATTCGTTTATCGTATTATTAGAAGTATATTTTATTGGGAATTGGTCGGAATGCACAATTTCTTCAAATTTCAGATAAGATCGTTTAGGATCGAACCCACATCTTGTATGCGCAACTGGAGGCCTGTGAATCACAAAATGGTACAATACCAACAATCATCACAAGCGCCGCCTTGCTGTTACGTATGCAAAAAGTGGATCAATGAGAAATAATATAAACCATGCCTAAAACGGAATTTTTTTCCTGTATACTACGATCACTAAATATTATTCTGTCAAACAGTTTGGTTATTGCTAAACGCTTTAGAGATATACAAAAAGAAAACCAAAAAGTCAAGGCTGCTTTTTGTAAAGTCCGAGAAATTTCATGTAAACGGAGTATCGCACAATATCAGATTCTTTGAGCCTTATCCTTTTGTAACAAAATCTGCAAAAGGAAAATATCTCTACGATGTGGATGGAAACAAGTATACAGATTATTGGATGGGTCACTGGAGCTTGATTTTGGGTCATGCAGCTCCCCAGGTTGCAAGCTCGGTAAAAAAACAGTTGCCGTCTTGTTGGATGCATGGAACAGTAAATGAGATGACAATATCATTTTCAGAAATAATTCAAAAGGCAGTACCAGTTGCAGAAAAGATTCGTTATGTCTCAACTGGCACTGAGGCAACAATGTATGCAGTAAGAATTGCTCGTTCTGCAACTGGAAAAAAAATAATTGCAAAAATTGACGGGGGCTGGCATGGGTACACTTCAGATCTTTTAAAATCAGTCAACTATCCGTTTGATGAGACTGAAAGTGCGGGACTAGTCAATGAAGAGCATATTGTTTCAATTCCATACAATGACTTGGAAAAATCTCTTGAAATTTTAAACCGCATAAAAAATGATCTTGCAGGAGTAATTATAGAACCTGTGCTTGGGGGCGGAGGATGCATCCCTGCAACAAAAGAATATCTTTTAGGAATTCAAGAGTTTGTGCACAAAAACAATGCGTTGTTTTTGCTTGATGAAATTGTTACTGGTTTTAGATTTTCATTTGGGTGTCATTACAAAACAATGAATCTTGATCCTGATATCGTAACACTAGGAAAAATTGTAGGCGGAGGATTTCCAATTGGGGTGATTTGTGGAAAAGACGAGGTAATGGAAATAGCAAATACAAAATCACACAAAAAACTTGACCGTTCTTACATTGGAGGTGGAACATTTTCTGCAAACCCAATCACAATGACATCTGGTAGTGCAATGCTTTCATTTCTTAAAAAAAACAGTTCAGTTTATTCTAAAATTGGCAATCTAGGACACCATACCAGAGAAGCGTTGGATAAAATCTTTGACGGCAAGGTAATCACAACTGGATTGGGTTCGCTTTTTATGACACATTTTGCACCAGATGGAATGATCCAAATCAGAAATGCGTCAGATGCTGCCATGTGTGATATGGACATGCTTCATAGGTATCATTTTGAGATGATAGCAAAAGACGGAATATTTTTCCTGCCAGGAAAGCTTGGGGCATTTTCTTATTCTCATTCACAATCAGACGTAAAAGAGCTTCTTGACGCATCAAATCGTTTTTCTGCCAGCATCTAGGAGAATGAAACTATGAACAAATATCGCACATCTTCAATTATCATTCTTGCATTGTTTGTAGTTTTGGCCATACTGGTATCACCACTAGGAAATAATTCTGGTTTAGTAGCTAAAGACACATCAGCATTTTTAAAAGTAAATAATTCTCACGTTCATTTTCTCAACAAAATAATGGAATTGCTAACAAAGTATGGCAGAGAAGCATTCTGGATAGCGACAATAATTCTTTTGTTCGTATTTGGCGGAATTACTGGTAAAAAGACTGCAATAATTTTGGCACTGGCATTTATTGTCCTAATACCAATTGGATATGCTGCAAAGGATTTGGTGCAAAGAGAACGCCCGTCAATTCCAGAATCTGATGTCATACTAGCTCAGGATTCAGATTATTCTTATCCGTCTGGTCATGCCACAATAGTTTCTGCTGGTGCAGCCATAGCTTTAGCGTTATTTAGAGACTCGAAAAGAAAAATTGCCATATCATTAGCTTTGACTGCAGAAGCTGCACTAGTCTGCATCTCAAGAGTCTATGTAGGAGGACACTATCCTTTGGACGTTGTAGGTGGAATATTGCTTGGTGTTGGGGTAGCGTTTCTTTTTGTAGCTGCAACAAGACAAGCTGAAAGAATAATGTTAACTATAAACCGAATATTCAAGCGCAAATAATACAAAATTACACATTCATTGTTTCAAAAACGCATCAAGGAATTGTTCATTAGTAAAATCTATTAACTAATAATTCTAGATGGTGATGTGCGTAAAGTCATAATATCTTTGATAATTCTTGTTTTACTGATTCCACTGGTTTCTTTCTCATTTGCTGATACTGTGCAGATTATAATCATGAGAGGCGCATCAGATAAACAGGTAAGTCGCACTTATTCTCCACCATCCACTAATGCGTTAGTAGGAGAAACAATAGAATTTAGTAATGCAGACCAGGTTGCTCATTCAGTTACTTCTGGTACCCCAACCAATCCAGATGGAAAGTTTGACAGCGGTACAATTGGACTAGGTCAATCTTTTAGTTACACAATAAAGGCGGCAGATATTGGAGCCATTAATTTCTACGACAAGACATATCCATGGATGACAGGTACGATAAATGTTCAACCTACACAATCAGGTTACAAAATAATAAACGGTGTTGGTGCAGATGCAGGCGATGGTAAAACAACATTCAATGTTCAATATGCATCACCAAAAGACATTGTTAGTTCAGTGATCAATCCAAAGGACAAATCAGTTACTTTTACTCTAGTGGGCCAAGTAAATTCTAGCAGTGTTCTAGTACTCAATCTTCCAACAGGATTAGTTGGTCCACCATTTCTTGGTGTATGGTTGGATAATTTACAAACAAAAAACTTTACAGTAGAATCTCAGATTGGGATTAATGTTGTAAAAGTACCTATCACTTCATTAACAGAACAAGTCAGCGTTGTTGGCAGCTCTGTTGTTCCAGAATTTGGCCCAATAGCAGAAATGATTTTGGTCATATCCATAATTGCAACAATAATAGTTGCAAGATTTAGACTAGGCCATAAACTGGCATAGCAGCTCCGTGAATTAATTTTGAATCATCAGATGCAAGAAAAAGCATAACTTGCGCAATTTCTGATGGTTTAACCCATTTGGAAAAATCTGCATCTGGCATGTCTTTTCTGTTTGCACCAGTATCTATGATGCTTGGCAGTATACAGTTTACATTGATGTTTTTGTCCTTGACTTCGTCTGAAAGCGATTCAACCAATCTAATGAGACCAGATTTTGATGCGCAATATGCAGAATTACCAAAAATTCCTTTTAGTCCCAATCTGGCAGCAACATGAACAACTTTACCAGAACCTTGCTTTACCATTTGTCCTACCACGTGTTTACTAATCAAAAAGGCTGTTTTCAAATTTAGATTCATCATCAAATCCCATTCTTTTCCAGTCATCTCTGTTACTTTTTTTCCGCCAAGGTATCCTCCAACCACATTTATCAAAACATCAATTTTGCCATATTTTTTCACTACATCAGATACCGTTTTTTCTACTTGTCCCTCATCACCAATGTCTGCTTTAATTAGCATCACTTTTTTCATCAAATCCCCAAGTGTTGATTCAAGTTGCGGAATTTCTCTATCAGTAACATGTGTTATTGCTGCAACTGCATTTGATTTTAGAAATGACAAGCTGGCTTCCCTACCTAATGCTCCTGTCCCTCCAGTGATTAGTACTACCTTACCTTCAAAATCATAATCTTTCATATACAATCATAATTCACCTACATTGCTAATTAAAGAATTTTTTAGATTTGGTTTTTATCAGTTCAACAACAATCTAATAAAAAATCAGATGTCAAGTGACCCTCTAGTGCGCACCTTGTCTTCAACTGCGTCTGCCATCATATCAAGTTCTGTGGTGTTACCAAATTTCTGGTATGTTAGTTTCTCCAATGTTTTAATGACGCTCTTAGCTGATCGGTATTGAGGCACCTTTGGATCATTTAGCTCACCATACAACCCTATACCTTCAATGTTGTTTTGTTTTGCAAACCCAAGAATAAGCCCATTAAAACCAGTGATAATAGATTGTTCTGGTGTGGTATCTACGCCTAATTTTCTCACCCTGTCTGCAAGGCTTGCAGAAGTTGTTGTAACAAATGTTTTTGGTTCCTTTCCAAAATCACGGTTGGTGTGAAATCCTCCTACAGTATAGATGAATCTAGCAGAATATTTTTTTGCAATGTCAATCACATCCTGACATAATGTGTTTAGTTCTTCGTTTGTTTGTGGTTGTCCTGCGCCGCCACCAAAGACAATAGTATCTTTGGCATACCTATACTCCCATGTTTCTTCTGGTAATTCGATGAAACCGCCATTGTCAATTACATATCCTGGAAGTGACGAAGAAATTTCTCTGAACGGATATGTGTCAAGGCCTTTGTTAATAAAATCAACAACAATGCTGCCAACGTCTCCCATGTCTTGCATGGCTGCAATAATTAGAGGTTTTTGAAGATCAGGTTCTATTTTTTGTTCTATTTTCACACTAGGTGGTGTCCATGGTTATGATTAATACTTTAGGCAGATTTGGTCAGTTAGGATATAAGACGAATTTTTCAAAGAAAAATCATGGGAAAATATGTTGTACCACCTTTACCATATTCATACGATGCCTTAGAACCACACATAGATGCAAAGACAATGGAGATACATTACACCAAGCATCACCAAGCTTATGCAGATGGCCTAAATGCAGCTTTACAAAGCATTAACGCCCTAACTCACAAAAACTATATTGTTGGAATTTTATCAGATCTAAGTTCTGTTCCTGAAAACACAAGAAGTGC
This sequence comes from Nitrososphaerota archaeon, assembly GCA_013287585.1. Classification (GTDB taxonomy): domain Archaea; phylum Thermoproteota; class Nitrososphaeria; order Nitrososphaerales; family Nitrosopumilaceae; genus TA-20. The sequence goes on along the minus strand of JABDDN010000011.1, from coordinate 23,900 downwards.
AATTAATTTTTACGGTGGTGGATTTGAAAATCACAGATTGTTTTGGGAGAGCATGAAACCAAATGGGGGAGGAGAGCCAGGTGGTAGACTTGCTGACGAGGTAAAGATTTACTTTGGCAGCTTTAAAGAATTTAAAGAAAAATTTTCTACCGGTACAGCTGCAATACAGGGGAGTGGCTGGGGCTGGCTAGTTTACAATCAAACTTTTTCCAGAATAGAATTTAGAACAACGGAAAACCAGACCAGTCCTTATACACAAAGTGCCATTCCGTTATTGGGATTAGATGTGTGGGAGCATGCATATTATCTCAAGTATCAAAACAGGCGAGCTGATTACATACAAGCTTGGTGGAATCTAGTCAACTGGACTGAGGTTGAAGAAAGATTTCTTCGAGTAGCGTCATAATTTCAATTATGAGTATGATTTATTGTGCTACAACTGCAAGTGGTTTTTCCTCTTCTGGTTGAGGATTGGTTTCTTTTCTTGCACGTGCTAATGCCATTCTTAGATGTTCAATTTCTATTTCATCAATCATTTCACACATAACATACATTTCTGAGATCAAATACTTAAGTTCTATGGATAAACTAGATATCTGAATTCTGTTTTTGGTTCTTAGAATTTTTTGGCTCTTTGCCTGTCCATAATCTTGCAATAGCACCCATCATAAATCCCCCTACTACAACTATTGCAATTCCACTGATTATCATCACTATTGCTTTTGCAACAGTTTTGATCTTTGACATGTTGTATTATGCAATCTCTATTAGATATGGATGTTTGAATGGATTAATGTAATCCTGATTTTAGAACATAATTCTAGAATTTGGACATTTTGTATCAGAATAGCATGACTTTAAATCCGGTATAAATCGGGCAAAGTATATGTCTGAAGAGATAATCAAGAAAGTGCAAGAACTCATCGATGCAGGAAAGGGCGATAGTGAGAGATTACGCAATATTTTAAACTCCCTTCAGAATGAACAGCCTCTTGAATTATCAGATAAGCAATACATTGAGAGTCTTTCTTCAATGGAATCTGAAACAAAATATGATTCCATTACATTTGAAAATACCTCAGAGTCAATCAACGAGCCAGATAATGAACCAGATTCTAGCAATATCCCTGAAGCGGATATAGTCTCAAAAATACCAAAAATTAACAGGAAAAAAATAGTAATAGCAAGTATTGTTGCCGCAGCTATATTTTTCAGCTATATAGGAGCTGATGTATACGGGGTAAGTTCTTTGCAGATAAAACCACATTCGGGTAATCAATATGCAATTTCTAAAACGGTTCTACACATTCAAGCTCAGGCCTGCAACCCATCTTACTTTCCTGTCAGTTTTCATAGTTACGAGATAAGCGCCATTTACAAGTCCCAAGTTCTTGAAACTGCTTCAATTAGTGGCAGTACGATTTTTCCAAAATCATTCACAATTTTAGATGGCACGTTTACTTTGAACGAGCAAGCGATTTCTGCAATTGCAAGCCAAGGTTCCGGTTTTAATGCAACTGATGCAAAAGTTACAACAAAACTTGATGCGCCAATTTTTGGCATCATTCCATTTACAATTAGCAAAGATTACTCTGGTACAGAATTTGCAGATACTGTAAAAAATGGCCCTCCGGGAAGCTATCAATGTTAATTTAGTTAATATTAAAATCTAATTTGAAAAAAAATTGTAACATTGATTTTATTTTGTATTTCGTTCCTTGAGTCTATCATTCATTCTTTTTTCTCCTTCTGCAAATCTTTTCTTTTCTTCCTCAGTTTCTAAGAGTAATGGAGAAACTTCTCTTGTTTTGCCATCAGGTCCAAGCGCTACTGCTGTGACAAATGCAGTATTTGTAAGTGTTATATTTCCATTCATCAAATCTTCGGCTTCAACTTTGATTTCAATTTCCATCGATGATCTATGAACATAGTTTACTCTAGCATTAAGTATGATAGCATTTCCAACAAAAACAGGTTTAAGGAAATTAACTCTGTCTATACTAGCTGTTACCGTATTCATTCTTGCATGTCTTTGTGCCACTAAACCAGCAATAAGATCAATTTGTTTTAAAATCTCTCCTCCAAAGACGTTACCGTTGGGATTTGCATCAGATGGAAACATTCTGACTGTCATCTGGGCCTTGGATTCTTTGGGACTTTTTGGTTTCAGAGTCATTTCTATTCAATTCTCCTTAATAAGCGGAACTTTATTTTTGATTCTTTAGCTTCTCCAGTTTATGACACCAGCATGCACAGAAATCATGGCGATATCCATTTTTGTTACGGTATTCACAATGAACTGAATGTTCAGTAGTTTCGCTCAATTATTGTCTATTAGAAGCATTGTCGCAATTTTATATTTTGGTTATATCATACAAAGCCAATGAAGTATTTTTGGTGGAGGCTTTTAGATTACGCCGTAGGAGTTTTTGTTGGAGGGCTGGTGGTTTTTTTAGTGAACAGATTTCTTTGTCATGATTGCATAGGTCATTGGACGCCAATTCTTATGTTAGCCATCTGGATTGTGTTTATGTTATTTTGTAACTATCTATTTCAAGCATTTAGACCAAAGCAAATAACTCATGATAAATAAATGGCGTTTTGATTGTTTTCAAAGATCTGTAATGATAAATATACCTCCGCAAAATATACTAATTGATGAAAAAGTTCTTCCAGGAATTTTGCGATAAAGTAATAGCACTTGATCCATCAATTCGCTTTGCAGGAATAGCAGACGAGGATGGGAAGCTCGAGGCCACTTCAGTACGAAAAGGTTTGCAAGCATTACTTACCCCAGAAGAACGTGCGCAGTATGCAATAACTGCAGCAACACGCCAATACACCAGACTAAGGTGGGAATATCTTTTGGGCAGAATTTTGTATGCAAGTTCGCATTATTCCAAAATAACACGAGCAACTATTCCAATTGCTGATGAAAACAGCAGACTATCTTACGTTTTGTTGTTATCATTTGATGCAGATACTCCAAACTTCCATGAAACCATAATAAAAAAAGTAATTCCACTAGTGCACAAAAACATGAGTACTTTTCTTGCCGAGTCGCAAAATTAGAATAAAATAATTACATTTTAGGTATCATTAAAAATCTAAGTTTAGGTTACAGTAATCATCATGTTTAATGGTACAGACAATGCATCAGGATTGTTTATGCCTGCCCACACAAATATTTGCGCAGTATAAGTTCCTGGCGATATAGGTGTCCATGATTGGGAAGGATTCAAAGATTGACCAGGGCCTAACGAGCCTGTGAGCCACGATAATGATACCACCACTCCATCTTTATTTTGAATTTGCACCAAATATGCAAAAGGCTGAGTCCTATCCTGACCGTTTGTCACATCAGACGTTATCTGAACTTGTTTGTTTACTTTGGTTTCCCAAGTTCCAGTTTTCAGAACGGCAGAAGACACATCTCCTTGGATAGCAAAAGCATCATGCATTATTGGTACCAGCAAAACTGCAAATACAAATATGGTCATCAAAAATGGCATTGATTTCATTTGATCATACTATAATAACGTGTCACTTTTTAGGGTTTTGAAAATTCTAGAAATTTTATGTTATTATCTGAATTAATTTTTTCCTAGATTTTTCCCCGGATGTAATCTTTACCTGAGACTGTGACACATTGAAGTGTTTTGAAAGTTTCTTGATCAGTTCTCTATTAGCCTCACCTTTTTCTGGTTTTGATTTTATTCCTACAGATATTTCATCATTGTTGACTAGAATGAAATCCTTGTGAAATGTAACAGAGACTTTGTATATCATAATCAATCTAGATATAAGATAAATATTAAACAACTTGATTTCTATCTATTACAATGTCTGATTCTAATGACGATCTTGAACGACTACAACTTTTAGATCTCGTAGCACAAAGAGGTGTAAAGGGTCTTGCACGTGTACAGTTAGAGCGTCTCCAAATTCTTGTAGAACAAAAAGACTATAGCAACAATCCCAAAGCGCAAAAATCAAAAATGAAATTGTTATCTCAGATTGCTATTGCAATTTATGATTATGACGAAAAATTTGGCAATTCATTTAAAACAAGCTAAAGAGGATGTCAGGCAATGTTAGGCAATGTCACCAATACCATATTACATAATACCTTATTCATAAAATACGGTCTACTGGGATTATTTTTTAATGGAATGTTCTCAAGTTTTATTCCAATTCCAACAGAGGCAACTATCTCTGCATTGCTTTTGGGCGGAGTAAATCCAATAAATGTTTTTTTGGTGCTAACAATTAGCTCCATAATTGGCGGCTATATTGCATACTATATTGGGTACAATGGAAGATTACTAAAAAAACTTCGAAAAACTCCTGAAAAATACCAACAAAAAAGTGCAAGCATTATGGCCAAGTATGGTTGGGCTACAGTAATTTTCTTTTCCCCTTGGCTTCCCATAGTTGGAGATGTTGTATCCATTGTAGCTGGAACCAAAAGATACAATATTGTAAAATACACAATTACAATGACAACTGGCAAGACAGTAAAGGCCGTTGCAATAGTATTTTTTGGTTTTTATTTCATACATTGGCTAGTTACCGTTCTACGTTAGATCAAAGGTATATTACTCGTTTTTTAGAACTAGAATATTGTGAAGCCAGTTTTTCCAATTAACTATGATCTGGAATTTGAACCAGATTTTAATAAATTCAGATTCAGGGGAAGAGAAAAGATCACCATACAAGCAAGAGCCACAAGGCAGATAGTTCTAAACTCTGCAGAATTAGAGATCAAGGATTGTCAGATCATACTAAATAAAAAGACCATTAAACCCAAGATAAGACTTGATGCCAAAAATGAGGAACTAGTTCTTTCTTTACCAGAAAAGATTTCAGGAAAGGCCATACTTTCAATAGATTTTGTAGGTACATTAAATGACAAACTTGTCGGCTTTTACAGGAGCAAATATGAATACAAGGGTAAAGAAAAACTTCTTGCTACCACTCAATTTGAGGCTGCAGATGCAAGACGAGCTTTTCCATGCTGGGATGAGCCTGAAGCCAAGGCAACTTTTGATGTGACACTTGTTGTGGATGATAATTTAACTGCAATTTCTAACATGCCTGTAGCATCCAAAAAGAAAATTGGAAAGAAAACAGCATTCAAGTTTGCACGCTCACCAATAATGTCAACATATCTTTTGTATCTGGCTGTGGGTGAATTCGAGTTTTTAGAGGGAAGACTTGGCAAGACACAGATTAGAATCATTACAACAAAAGGCAAGAAAATGTTGGGCAAGGCGTCCCTTGAATTTACAAAACAATTTCTTTCATACTTTCAAGACTATTTTGGAATAAAATATCCACTTCCAAAACTAGACATGATAGCAATTCCAGACTTTGCATCTGGTGCAATGGAAAACTGGGGAGCAATAACATTCAGAGAGACAGTACTGCTTTATGATCCAAAAACATCTTCGACTGAAACTAAACAGCATATTGCAGAGGTAGTATCTCATGAAATTGCACACCAGTGGTTTGGCAATCTAGTTACTATGAAGTGGTGGAATGACCTATGGCTCAATGAAAGCTTTGCTACATTTATGGCTACTAAAGCAGTAGACAAATTTTATCCAGAGTGGGATTTCTGGGACCAATTTCTAATATCAGAAATGACAGGAGGCCTGAGCCTTGATTCACTTAAAACATCTCACCCAATTGATGTCAAAGTAAAAAGTCCCTCTGATGTGAGACAAATTTTTGATGAGATAAGCTACAACAAGGGAGGATGTGTTCTTATGATGTTAGAAGATTTTCTTGGAGAAAAGAACTTTCGTATAGGATTACACAATTATCTTTTAAAACACAAGTATAGCAATGCCAAAGGTGAAGATCTCTGGAATTCCCTAGCATCTGTATCAAGAAAACCTGTAAGACAGATGATGAACAGTTGGGTTAAACAAGTAGGATATCCGTTAATCAAAGCAACTCTAAATGATTCTAAAATAAAACTAGAACAAAAAAGGTTCTTGCTTGAGAATGGAAAATCAAAGGTTGGAAATTGGATAATACCAGTTTCTGTAAAAACAGGTGATAAGATTATTTCAAAATTGATGACCAAATCAATTACAATCCCAATTGATAGTAAGTTTGGTTGGTTTAAGATAAATTCAGGCCAGAAGGGTTTCTACAGGGTAAAATACGAGGACCAAACCCTAGAGCGACTAGGAGAGCTAGTGCAGGAAAAGACACTAAGCAACGTAGATCGCTGGAGTCTTCAACATGATCTGTTTGCCCTGTGTATTTCCAACCAAGTATCATTAAAGAGGTATCTTGAATTTGTAAAGTACTACATTGAAGAAGACGATTATCTGGTCTTAGCAGACATAGTAGGCAGCTTGAATTTCATTTATGGTCTATTATCTAAGGAGAGTTTTGGGGATGAGATTAAAGAATACAACAAGGAATTCTTTAGAAGAATATTTGAAAGGTTGGGATGGGAACAGAAAAAGGGAGAAAAACCAACAGATGCTCTTCTTAGAAATTCTGTGATCAGTTCTCTTGGCAAGCTTGGCGATGATGAAATTTTGCAGGATGCTCAAAAAAGATTTTCTAGTTTCTTAAAATCAAACTCGCTTAATCCTGATTTGCGCAGTGCGGTGTATTCTCTAGTAGCTTGGAATGGTGACAAGAAAACCTATCAACTTTTAAGAAAAATGTACAAAAAGGCTCCATCTCAAGAAGAAAAAATAAGATTCCTTGGCGCGTTATCTAATTTCCAAGATACAAAACTACTTTCCCAATCATTACAGTTTACTTTGTCAAAGGAGGTCCGTTCTCAAAACTTGTTTGTGCCAATTTCTAAAATGGCTGCTAACTCCTTTGGAAAGGAACTGATCTGGCCATGGATAAAGAAAAATTGGAATAAAATAGTAGCAAGGTTTGGAGTAGGTAATCCATTGTTAAACAGGATCATAGGCACCATGGCCATAGAATCTAGTATCAAAAAAGAGCAAGAGGTAAAATGTTTCTTTATGAAACACAAAACACCAGGAACTGAAATGAAGCTTGCTCAGACTTTGGAGCGAATTAGAATTAATTCTAATTTTCTAAAAACTGCGCAACAAGAATTTGGTACTTAAATTAAGATAATTTTACATGCTTTTCTAATTTTAAAAACAATAAGACGATTCCTTGGAACCCTTTTTATAATTTGGAAACTTGAGGAACATAATCAACATGGCAAGTTCTATTCTAACACAGTTTTTAAGTACAGAATATTTGATTCCGTTGTTTCTAGTTACAATATTTATTGCATCTTTGATCTCCTCGAAGATAAAAATTCCTTATACAATGATTCTTGTTGGAATAGGAGTTGCAATTTCCTTATTTCACTTTACAGGACTTAATTTTGTTAATATAGCCCAGTTCAAGGTAGACCCAAAATTAATTCTGGTTTTTATAGTTCCACCATTAATTTTTGAAGCAATGATGAAAATTAAACATGAAGAATTCAAACAAGTGCAAATATCCGCACTTTTGTTATCTACTGTTGGGGTCCTTCTTGCAACCTTGGTTGGCGGATTCCTGTTAGTATATTTTGCACATTTACCATATATCGTATCTTTTGCGTTTGCAGCATTAATCGCACCAACTGATGCCGCCATTGTAATTGAAGTATTCAAAAAAGTCAGAGTACCAAAATTACTTTCTACTCTAATGGAATCTGAAGCAAGTTTCAACGATGCAACTGGTGTCATAATATTTTCATCAATAATTGCAATAGCAGTAGCACAGGGCTCAACATTAGAAACACAGAACGTTATTGGCAACATAAATCTGAACATTATTCAACAATTAGAAAATTTTGCATTAGTATTTTTTGGAGGAATAGCTGTTGGATTAGCTATTTCTGCAGCGGCACATAGATTGCACAAGTTGCTAGATGATCCATTTTCAGAAACAGCCCTTTCAGTTGCAGTGATGTTTGGTTCAGTTGTAGTTGCAAATTCATTAGGTATGTCCGGTCTAATAGCAGCAGCTGTTGCAGGACTATACTTTGGAAATATAACAATGAAAAGTGAAAAAATCATTAGCCCCAAAGTAAGAACATATACTTCCAATTTTTGGGAGATGATTGCTTTTTTTGCCAATTCGTTGGCCTTCCTCTACTTAGGATTAAGCATGGATTTGATAGGAATTGGTCAAAATCTGCCACTGATAATACTGGCATTTGTTGTTGTTTTGGCTGCAAGAGCTGTATCCACTTATCCAATACTTCGTTTAACTAACAAATTCACCAAAGAAAACATTCCAAGAACATGGCGAAATGTTGTGTGGATGGGCGGTATGAGAGGAGCGTTGTCTGTAGCATTGGTTGCAACGCTCCCGGAAAGTGAGTTTAAGGAAACCCTGCAGACAATAACTTTTGGCGTGGTTCTTGCATCTTTAATAATCCAGTATCCAGCACTATCAAGATACATCAAAAAAGCATTTCCAGAAAGTATTGCTGAAGAAAAATCATAGCATATCGTAATATTAATCTCAAACACAAGATAAAGTGATTTCAATGAAGTTTTTTGAACCGGCAAAGAACATTGACACATTAATCTTAGAGGGAATTTCACTTGCCAAGCTTAACAAACACAAGGATGCAATTTCATTTTTTGACAAGGCTCTAAAGACAGATCCTCAAAACGTTGATGCGTTATACCACAAAGGGCTTGCATTAACCAATCTTGATAAAAATAGGGATGCGATATCATGCTTTGAAAAAATTTTAGAAATAGATCCAAAACATGTTGCTGCCCTTAACAACATAGGAAATGCACTTGCAGAAATTGGTCATTATGAACAGGCCATAGCATCGTATGACAAATCTTTGAAAATCAAACCAGATTATGCAGCATCTTTTTACAATAAAGCAATTGCAAAAAATAAACTTGCCCTATACGAAGAAGCAATATCGTGTCTTGATAATTGTCTAGGATTAGAACCACAAAATATCGATGCATTGTTTTACAAAGGACTGGTATTAGGCAAACAAAAAAAACATGAGGAAGCACTTGCCTGTTTTGATAGCGTGCTGAAGATAGATCCTCAACATAATGAGGTCTCATTTTACAGAGGAACTGAGCTAGCTGAACTTGGTAGGCATTTAGACGCCATAGATGCATTTGATTTGGTGTTAAAAGAACATCCAAAAAACGGTAACGTGGTATATGCAAAATCCCGCAGTAAGGCTGAGATTGGCGAAATTGACGAGTCATTGATCCTACTTGCAGAAGCTATATCATACTACGGTAAAACTATTAAAAACTGGGCAATAAAAGACAAATCATTTAAGAGCATAAAAGATGACTTGCGATTTAGGACACTGGTAAAATAGGTGAAAAAAATTGTCTGATGATTTAATAAAAACAGTTCAAAAACTAATTGATTCTGGTAAAGGAGACAGTAATAGACTACATGAGATTTTCGATGTGCTAAAACATGGCACCCCCCTATACATGTCAGATTACAAATATGTAGAAAGTCTAATTAAAATTCTAGAGGAACAAGAACAAATTAAATCAGAAAAAGAAACCAAATCAAAAAAGACCAAAGGACAAAATAAAAAATCAGAAAAAGTTCAATCAAAAGGAGACAATGCTCTTAAAATTCTAAAAAATCGACTTGCTGCAGGAGAGATTACCATAGAAGAATTTCAAGAGCTAAAGAAAGTGCTAAAAGAAACCTAATGAATTTTGTTTAGATGAATCTTTTCTCCTTAAATCTTAAATGTAATCACGCCAAGACTGCTATTAGGTCTACAAATATTGCTACTATCACAGTTTAATGTCTATAACAGTCAAGTTGACACTTTACATTCTTGCACTTGTTGGTTAAAGAGACAAATCATTCTGTATAATGGTGAGTAACATTGTCCAAGTTTGATCCACTACCACCAGCCCCGGTGCTAATGACATGTTTTGGTCATTGTGGTATAGGATTGGGTGCAGAATCTTATAGAAGATTATTACTTGATGTAGGGGCAGACCCGCTCAAACCTACTCTTAAAGGCGAAAAAGAAGAATCAAGAGTACTCAAAAGATATGGCAGCACCATTCTAAGATTTCCACCATCATATGGAGGTAACGAGATACCACTTATCCCAAGAGCATTACTAATCGACTTGGATCCAAGAGCTGCTAATCTCATCTTACAATCATATCCTGATCTTTTTGCTTTAAGGGACAAACATGTCATTCATGGTTCAGGAGGAGCTGCAAGAAATTGGGCAGAGGGCAGAACACGTTTCATAAAAGAGGTAAGCGCTAAATTTGATTTGCAAAAACAAATAGCTGCTCTTTCACCAGAACCAGTAAGAGGATTCTGTGTACCGTTTGCAATGGGAGGTGGAACTGGTAGTTCTTTTGCAAGTGCATTTATTCAATACATAAAAAAAGATACCAAAGAGCATGCAACCATTGCAACATTAGGGCTTTTGCCAGAGTTTGGCTGGGATCCTATAATTTTTGAAGCTGCTGCAATAAACATTGTAATGAATTTAGAATACCAGATAAAATATAGTGATTGTTCAATTCTCTTTTCAAATAAAACTCTAAGACTGTTAGCTCATAAATTTGAGAAAAAATTAGACAACATACCATCAATAATTGATGATCTTCCAAAAGAACAAGAGGTAGGTTGGAAGGATTATCGCGGTATGAATCTGATTGCAGCAAGTGCAATTTCGATGTTTGTTTCATCATTTGCAAGAGAAACAGAATGGGATATGTCAAACTATAGGACTTGGCTTGCAACAAAACGACCAAAATTTGCAATTCCATGGGCAATTCCAATCATATCCGAGGAAAAAATATGGAGCACGGATCTAATGTCAAAAGGAAAAAGTAACACCATGGAAGGAATTATTGAACACATTCACAAAAAAGAAGATGCGCTTTTGTTTGATCTTGATGAAAATGATGTCAGAGATAAGGGAGGTCCAAAGGACTCTTGCTGTGCACTAGTAAAAGTCAAGGGAGAGTTTGATGTAAAGGAAAGGGATGCCCTCAAGGCAATTATCAAAGATAGATTTAACATTGAAGACTCTAGAATGATTTTTGTCAAGATACCAATACTTGAAAGTGAACAGGCAAACATCACAATTCTAGTCAACACAAAGGCAATAGGACCAAAAATACTTGAGATTGCAAGTGAGGCCGAAGTTTCGTGGGATGCTTACAAGGAGGAATATGGCAAATGGGGTTTGACTACAGAAGAATTCAAGCAGAGCCTGATGGACGTTGTTCATCAGTTTAGTTAGGTATTGAAAGATGGCTGATTTTCAGTATCTTGAAGAGACAGCTGGCAGGATAAAATCCAATAGGCAACAATTAACAAATGTGGAGGCAGAGCTTGCCAGAGTTAATTTTAGAATTCATGAAGTTCCACTAAAGAGTGTCACAGAGTCCACCTTTGCAAAGATGGTAGGAGAACAATATCATGATGAATTGGGCGAGCTTGAAAAGATAAAAAATGAGCTTGTGTCTGAAAAAGAAAAACTAAGCGAGATGATAAAAACAGATACCAATAGTTTTGTCACAGAGATCACTTCCCCAGAGCTCGTGATTCCGTTAGAATTACCCCCAAAACTATCCGAAGGCAATACAATCTTCAAGTACAAAAATGGAACCAAGTTTAACAACATATTTGACATATTGAGTGAGCTGCTAGGACTTAGTGCACCAATTTTAGTCAAGGATGTCATGTTTTCATCATCTGAAATTGTTGTCAAGGTATCAGATGAATATGAAGCAAAGCAGAAATTCATCAGCAGCATGAACGAGGTACAAAAAACCCTATCTATCAAGAAAAGGTAATTTTTAGAATAAGATGTAATATGTAAAAAACCTTGTTATAATTTGGTCTGATTCTGAATATAACAGGAACCTTGTTACACAATATTAAATATCTACCAAATAAGCAACATGATTGGTCTGGTATGGTTAAGAAAGAGTCTCTTCGTGCATGTGGATTCTGTGGCACTGTTTATTCCATAAATGCAACAGATCACAATGGTAGATGCCCTAATTGTAAAAGCAAGGTTCAAAATATGATTGAAGATTAATCATGTTTCATCATTCTGTAAATTCCAAAATTATGACTGAGTTAATACATGTCTGAATATGCTAAAATTATTCTATAACATTAATTCAAGCTGTAGCCGGATCTTATAGGACTCAAATCTGCGTATTCAGACCTGGATAATTTCGGTATAAGAGTTGGTTTTGTTTGTGGAGTTGGTTGTGGAACCGGTTGAGTTTGTACTGGTGTCATTTTACTCAATTTATTTGAGAGATTCAAGAATTTCAATCCCTTTTCAGTTGGTCTGTAAAGTAGTGTATCTGCTTCATGTGTTATCAGACCATTTTGTTGTAAATAATACAGATATCCTGTGAGTTGAGTGTAAGAGAGATTTGCATTGTACATTATCTTTGTCTTTCCTGCTCCTGTTTTTGCAGCCTTTAACATAATATTGGCAATTTCAGTTCTACTACGGTATAGCATCACATAGATGAATCTTCTATATGATTTAAGCCGCGCTGACATTCGTGTCAGTTTTAGGGACAAATCTGTCCAGCATGTTGGACTGATAATTTTAAGAAGAAGATATAACAAGGAAAAATTATCGGCTTTTTGTGAAGAAGAAAAACAAAAAAATTCTAATGATTATAATGGCTATAGGATTTGGAGCCATAATGGTAGGAAGTTCAACTGTGGCGCTATTTGGCGGTTTTGGCAATCCAAGAACAGCTCAAACCACTGATACTACAATAACTGGCACACCTGCAGATAATTACAAGGACAAAGACCGTCCAGTATTTTGTGAAACTAGTGATGCAAAATCTAACAAATACATAACAGAATTCAAGATTCCTACTGCATGTACGCAACCATTAGGTATAACAACAGACTCCAATGGAAATGTTTGGTTTACAGAATCAAATACAGGAAAAATTGCCAAGTTTGATCCTTCCACTAAAAACTTTACAGAATATGCAAATCCATTATGGCAATCACATCAAAAATCAATGATGTGGGGAATTGGTTATACATCTGATGGAAACTTGTGGTATACAGATTCTGGACACGGTATAATTTGGAGATTCTCTCCTACTGATGCAAAATACGCTAATTTCAATTATCCAATAACACCTGGTCAAAATGAAACGTTTCCTCAGATGCTTGTCGTAAACGGTAAAGAAATTTTAGTAAATGATTTTGTAGGAAGAAAAATAACATCTTTTAATTTAGATCAGGTTGGTCCTATCATACAATATTCAACAATATCTTCTCCAGGAAACTACAACTTTACTAGCGACATGGCAGTAGATTCTAATGGAAAAATCTGGTATACTGTTTGGATATATCAACAAGGAGGACATCTGGTAAGATACGATCCCCAAACAGGCAACAAAACTCAATTTAATCTTCCTCCAGGGATTTTAGCTCCAAATGGAATATCAGTAGAAAAAGATGGCAAGATATGGGTTACCGATACTGCAAGCAGTATCTTTTTCAGTTTTGATCAACAATCACAGCAATTTACAAGATTTATCACTTCAATGCCTATAGAATCCACATACGGCAATGCATCAGGATTGATAAAGACACCAATTTCTAGACCATATTGGAATCAGATTGATAACAATGGCAGAATCTGGTTTAATGAACAGGTAGCAAACAGATTAGCTGTTTTTGATCCTGCAAAAGGTACTCTTGTAGAATATCAAGTTCCTTCTACAAATCCAAACTGGTCTGACTGTGGAGCCTTGCAGGATTGTGGGGTAGCTCAAGTGCTTGATTTTACAACAAATGATGACAAGGTATGGTTTACAGAGTGGGTTGAAAATAACATTGGTTTTCTAGATCCAAAGGCACCGCTCCCAATGAATGTGGAGGTAACTCCAACAGATATTACTCTTCATAGAGGTGAGAATTCCACAGTATCATTTACAATAACTCCAAACGAGCAAATCATAGATCCTGTTACTGTAGTTACGTCAAATACTGCCAATACTAATGACATTATTGTTTCTGGCAATTCTCAAGTAACTATGACAAATCAGCCAAAGACTGTTTCAGTTAGTATTTCTGCAGATAATTTTGCATTTACAGGAACATACCAAGTTCTAATTGGCGCCCTATATCACGAAGTTACAATATCAAAGTATGTAACAGTCACCATAAAATAAGAAGTGATTCCAAAGATTGATTCCAGTATAGGGATCTTTGTATACAGTACAAACTTTGAAGGCATTGGAGGAAAGATACGATCAGCCCAAGAGGATTTTTTTGTATCTGAAATTTTAGATCAGAGAACATTATCTAAAATTTCCCAGACAGGTAGTTATGCAGTATACAAGTTAAAAAAATATGGAATTGATACAAATCATGCTCTTTCTGAGATTTTTAAAATTCATGGCGTAAGACTAAAGGCATTAGGGCTCAAGGACGCCAGTGCTACAACCGAGCAATTTGTGTGTGATACAGGTACCTCTAAATCGCCTGAGAAGTTCATCACCAACAGATACGATCTTACACGAATAGGATTTGTTGCAAAACCACTTACAAAAAAAGACATGATTGGAAATCATTTTAAGATAAAAATCCAAGATGCAGATTTTTCAAAAATTGACAATTTGAAGGAATATGAGAAGATTTTAAACTTTTTTGGATATCAGAGATTTGGCAGTAAAAGACCAGTGTCTCACCTCATAGGAAAAGCAATACTACAAAATGATTTTGAATTGGCAGTTCATCTGCTTCTTTCTTTTAGCTCAGAATATGATTCAGTTGAAAATAATAAAATAAGAAAAATGCTTGAAGACAAGTCAAATTATTCAAAAGCTTTGCAAGAAATTCCTCATCAAATGGATGTTGAAAGAATAGTACTCGATGAGATGGTGCAGCATGGAGATGCCATCAAGGCCATAAGAGCAATTTCTCTTTCTCTGAGAAGATTTTTTGTTCAAGCCTTCCAGTCTTACGTCTTTAATTGTGCTATGAGTCAAGCTTTTGAGCATGGCGAAGAATTATTTTTACCAAAAGAAGGAGACGTTTGTTTTGATAAGAAAAACGATCTTGGAAGATACCAAAATGATCCAGACCAGAGGCTTGCAATACCTCTAGTAGGCTATTCTTATTCTAAAAAAAACAGATTTGATTATCAAATTTCCCAAGTTTTAGAAAAAGAACAAATTCATGCAAGAGATTTCTTTTCAAAAGAAATGCAAGAGGTAAGTAATGAGGGCGGATTCAGACAAGCTACAATAAAATGTGAAAGTTTTTCCACAATCGAACCATTTGTAAGTTTTACATTGTCTCGAGGCTCGTATGCAACTATTCTATTGCGTGAGATAATGAAACCTTCAGATCCTATTGCTGCGGGTTTCTAAACTTTCACAATTACCTACTTCATTTGATATTTATATTGAAAAATTTAAAATTAAATTATGTTTGATGAAGTTTTCACTAGAGTAACAAAAGCGCAAAATTTTCCAGATGGTTATGATTGGATTAATGTAGACGAATCACTTTCACTTGAGAAACTAAAAGGTCAGATAATAGTGTTGGATTTTTGGACATACTGCTGCATAAATTGTATGCATATGCTTCCTGCCTTAGCAGCATTAGAGAAAAAATATGAAGGTAAACAGGTCATTTTTATCGGCGTACATTCAGCAAAATTCTTCAATGAACAAGACAAAAAAAATATTGAAAGTGCTGTTGCAAGATATGAAATTTCTCATCCAGTAGTTGTGGATAGGAACATGTCAATTTGGCGTAAGTATGATGTTAGTGGATGGCCTACAATCATTATCATAGATCCCAATGGAACTATAGTTTACAAACAATCAGGTGAAGGCCAAAAAGAATCAATTGAAGATACTGTGGATGTACTTTTAGAGAAACATTCCAAAACAGGAACTCTTGCAAGAGAACCTTTCAATATAAAACATAAAAAATCACAGAACAAAACAACACTTTCCTTTCCAGGAAAAATATCAGTATCCAAAGACAAAATCGTATTGTCTGATTCAAACCACAACCGGATCATTGTTACCGATCTTTCTGGCAAAATCGAACACGTTATAGGAAGTGGGAAGATTGGATTTTCTGACGGCAGTTTTGAAACTGCAACTTTTTTTAGGCCACAAGGAGTAGTATGGAAAGATGATTCCATAATAGTGGCAGATACTGAAAATCATGCCATAAGAAAAATAGATTTGGTAAACAAAAAAGTCATCACCCTTGTTGGGACAGGACGTCAAGGCCCATGGATTTCACAAGGTGGAAAGGGAAAAGAAATTCCCATCACATCACCATGGGATGTAGCACAAAAAGATAATCTAATTTTCATTGCAATGGCAGGAAATCACCAGATTTGGACATATGATATGGAATCAGATATTGCAAAACCATTTGCTGGAAACGGATATGAAAATATTATTGATGGTGAAAAACAACAGGCACAACTTGCACAACCAAGCGGGCTTTCTATATCAGGAACCAAATTATATTTTGCGGATAGTGAAGTCTCAGCAATCAGAGAAATTGATCTAGAAACTAATCAAGTAAAGACAATAGTTGGTCACGGATTATTTGTATTTGGACACAAAGATGGTCATGTTGATGAAGCATTGTTTCAACACCCATTAGGAGCATATGCATCAAAGAACAAGATCTATGTTGCAGATACTTACAACTCTGCAATCAGAGAAATTGATCTAGAAACTAATCAAGTAAAGACAATAGTTGGGAAAACAGAAATGAATGGAATATGTAAAGTAGATGATCCAGCATGTGATTCCCTTGGTCTTTACGAGCCAAGTGATATAGAATTATTCCAAGATAAGATGTACATTACTGATACAAATAATCATTTGATTAGAGTTTACGATATGAATTCAAATGTATTACAAACTCTTGAAATAAAAAATTAGATTAGAATTTTCATATCTTAAATAATTTGATATAGTAATTATTCTAATGTAATAATTTAATGAATTACCACCATGGTGGTATTTTGTTGTGTTCAGAGAAGTATTCATTACATACTACACAAAGTTTACGGCTATCAAGTATCTGAAATACGTATAACACAAAATATCCTACAACTAAGGCAGGAAGAAAATAAATGGACGTAAATGACAGAACCGAGATTTTTATTCCTATCAAATAAGAAATACTGAGAGTAGAAAGAAGTAAAGACAATACAAGAATTCCTACACCTCTAGCAATTTTTCCTATGTAAATATGTCCAATTCCTTGCAAAGAGACAAGTCCTAACACAACCGCAAGAACAAGTGTTGTTACCTCACTTTTATAAGTGACAATAGTTTCATTAACCGATTTAGTTTTTAGTGGTGTTTGAATTGTCGATATGTTATGATCTGATTTAGTTTTCTCTGTTTTTTGTTTGTTTTTCAAAATGTTTTCTAGTTGGGCGTTTAATCTCTTTATGTCAGCATCTAGATTTTCAACTGAGTGTGATTCAGTCGGTATTTCTGTTTGTTCATCCGTGACCATCTCATTTGTATATAATAAATTATCAAGATATGTTTTATCTGAAGAATAAAGATCTTTTCCCTTCTCAATCCTATCTAGTATGTATTCTAACCTAGCTGCATCTCCAATTCCTTGCTGTATTAATCTATGAATTGATTTAACTAATTCATATGCCATATTGCTCAAGTCCTCTTTCAAGTAGATATAACTGTAACATCAAATAATTCATATTATCTTGCATGTGCATTTCTATTCATTATTTACTTTAAAATCATTAAGTTCAGATTATTTGTAAGCCGAGAAATTTCGTCTCTGAGTGATTTGATAATCTGACCATATTGTATAATTTCTAGCTGCATAGGATTAATCTTGGTTTTATATTCTGCAAGCTCTGATCTTAGTGAATCAATGTCATTTTGTTGATTCTTTGTAAGTTCAAGTTTGGTTTTGTATTCTGCAAGCTCTGATCTGAGTAATTGTATGACTTGATCACATTGCATAATTTCTAGCTGCATAGGATTAATCTTGGTTTTATATTCTGCAAGCTCTGATCTTAGTGAATCAATGTCATTTTGTTGATTCTTTGTAGTAAGTTCAAGTTTGGTTTTGTATTCTGCAAGCTCTGATCTGAGTGATTTAGTGTTCTGATCATATCGTATAATTTCTAGCTGCATAGGATTAATCTTGCTTTTGTATTCTGCAAGCTCTGATCTGAGTGATTTAGTGTTCTGATCATATCGTATAATTTCTGGTTGCATAGCATTCATCTTGATTTTGTATTCTGCAAGTTCTGATCTGAGCGATTGTATTACTTGTAGATACTGCAAAGTTTCATCAGACATATTTTGTTGCCTATTATTTACAATTGGGTCTTCGATTATACTTGTAATCATTTCTTCTTTTTTACTAGGTATACTTGTCTTCTCCATACTCCTTACTTGAAATACGGTTGATTGTGTTGCATTCCTGTTCTTTACTTGCTGCATACTTGCCTCATTGAAATTCATTGTATCACTAGAAATGTTTGTAGTTACATTCTTTTGCATCCAAGGTAATGCTTCTCTCCTAATTGCAGATGGTTGTTGTTTATTATTTTCTTTTGGTATAAATTTTACTTCGAAAATTTGTTCGAATGTTTTCTCTTTAGATTTTTCTACCAACACAACTAACTACTCCATCCGTAAAGGCAAAAAGTGAAATTCATGGTTACATGTATCAATGTTTGATATTCATAAAAATATGTCCTGCCAAAAATGGAAATGATGTTATTGAATACAAATCATATGAGAGGGCTTTTTTGAATTGTAGGTATTACAAGTCCCAATTCAAGATTTTTACAATTCAGGAAAATAGATAATGAACGTCATAATTTGACTCAGCACTTTCAATGTATCCTAAAATAAGCAGAATAAAGATTTAAGATCGTTATATGATAGAATATTATGGAAAAGGCGTATATCCTCATAGGCTGTGAACTTGGATCTGAAAACGATATTGTGTCCAAACTTTCAAAAATGGACAAAGTCAAAGATGCGAGAATCGTGTATGGGGATTATGACATCGTCGTAGAAGTAGAAACTGAAACCGAAGCACAGATGGATAGTATAATAACAAAAAAAATTCGCAAATTAGACAAAGTAAGATCAACTATGACTTTGGGAATTGTGAATTAATTTTGATATTAACAATCCCACTACAAAAATAATTATTCCTATAATTGCAATCCATTGTCCGTTTGTAATCCAGTGTGGATTTGAATACATGAAAGATGATTTTGGGCCGACTATAGATTCTCCTTGTAGAAAAAACACTATTCCAGAAATGGTAATAATTATTCCAATTCCAATCAGTGGTTTTCCTATTCTCATTGTTTATTCTATAAATAATAGCCAATAAAAGGTAAAGAGAGTTGATAAAATGGGCAAAAGAATTTTGATTCATTTCTTTAATGCCTTTTCTAAGTATGAATCCAATGGACGAATGGGGACCAGACATCTATGATCTTAGGCATAACCGAAGCTGGATTGATATCAGTATTTTTGTAGGGGCAGCAGCCTCAGCATTAATTTCCTATTTGATTTTTGGTCCAGACATAGACAGAGCAATCAAGCAGTCACCAATCTTAATTGATTTAATGTTTGCACCTTCTTTTGGAATAGGTTTTCTTTATGGCCTTAGAATGACAGACCGTGTAATGAGGCCATCTGAAACAAGGAATCCAATAAAACGTGCAATTGTTAAGATGTTTCTATTTTTGTTTATGATGGGTGCAATTTTTACGTCTGTATCTTTTGCACTGCATGGAGGAGCTAGTCCAGTTCACAAATCAATTGTCACAGATGGATTAATTCCATGGGCAACAGAATTTGTTCAGGTTAACGGTGGTCTAACATTTCTAATCATATCTAGTATTACAATAATGGCAGCTGCTACAAAACGAATTGTAGGAATGGAAGGATTTCTAAGCAAGATTTTCATATTTGTTGGAACGTTTATCTTTTTTTCTATGATATCCATAACACTTACACATAGTGACCCAACACACTCCCAAGTCTATCTTTATGCATTTTATCAGGCAGGAATTGTGGGCGGAATATTCTATCAGATGAACAAGCTTACAGCCCATGCCAACATGTGGGAAGACTATGCAAGTGGTTACTAGAACTTTCGAGTTTTTAGTGTAAATATAACCATTCCAATTGAAATTACCATTACAAGTGTACTAACTCCACCAAATTCTGGGAGATAAGTCGTTCCCACAACATTAGTTGTAGTTATGCCAGTCTGATTGAATTTGAGCATCACCGTGGAACTGTCAGTACCATTGATTATAATTGGTGAGATCTGTTTTCCGTCTTGTGTAACAGTAAGACTACCCCCAATGAGATTATTTGGTATTTGGATTTCGGCAATACTATCAGTGTAAGTACTGTTACCGGTAAAAATCAATTCCTTGTTATTTGAATTTAGAGTGACATTTTTCATATCGTAGTTTGAGACCGTAGTAACAATATAGGTATAATTTGCGGCGTATATTTTCCATTCCCATTTTATTCCTGGATGATTAAGGTCTGCAAAAGCTGGTGTAGATAATAATCCTAATATCAGAATACATGATATAATAATTTCTGTCTTCAATTCTTCAAATCTACAAGCTTACCGCGCATTTCCTTATCTTTAGAGATCCTTGGATGTGACGGGTCTACCATAATTATTTCATACCAAAGATAAATTCCATCTTTATAGACATAATATGAGCCAAGAAGTTTCATGTTTGGAAATCTTTCAAGTACACGACGTTCTGCAACTTGTTGCATGGAAACATCTGGTTTTATTCTTGTAACACCAAGATGCTTTGGTCTTCTTCCTGCTACTGGTCTTTTCTTGCGCATGTTTCCTCTACCTACACGCATTCTTACAACAACTATTCCTTGTTTTGCCTTGTATCCAAGTCTTCTTGCCTTTTGTATTCTGCTTGGTCGATCAATTCTAGTAAGTGCATTTTGTTTTCTCCATTCTACTGCTTTCGCTCTCAGTTCAGGGGCGTTTTCCTTCCACATCTTTAACCAAGTTTGATCCTGATGGCTAAGCATAAACGGCACTACTAAAATCCCCTTAATATTCTGTTAGAACTACTGTTTTTCCCCATAATAGGTAACTAATAACGAAAATTGGTTTTGTAAAAAAGGATCATCCCAAAAACATATTATAAATTTGTTTTATGCATCTAGTATGAAATTAAGATATGCTAGTTCTATTTTTTTGTGCATGTTCTTTTTTTCCCTTTTTGGGCTAAACAATGCATTGGGAGCACCGTCATTTTCTATTCAAACCGACAAAACAGTTTATGAATATGGTGATCACCTTTCCATTATCTTTGACGTATCAGAACTTACGGGAGACCCAATAACTATTCGTATAGTGGACGAATCTGGAACTTCTAGTTCACCGTGGCCAATTCCAATAACTAATCTAAAAACAGAGATTACAGCTCCTGTAGCATTTTACAAAACCATATACAAATCTGGAACATATCATATTGATGCCACATATTCTGGAAGTAATGCCACTACCATGTTTACATTAATAGATTCCAATAAAATTGCCATTCCATCTTATGATAAAGATATTATCAAATCGTGGTCAGAGAATAAACAGTATACAGATGCAAGCTTTGCAAATGTGATTCGGGAATTCATACAATATAACATAATTCACATTCCTGAATTAAATAATCAAACAACAAATTCTGTGCACATACCATCATGGTTTAAAAATGATGCAAAGTGGTGGTCAGATGATCTCATTTCAGATAATGATTTTGCGTTAGGAATACAATATCTTATTGAGTCTAAAATTATAACAGTTTGAGTTTCTATTTACGAATTTGTTTTCTTGTTTTTGATTTCTTTGATGATGCAATCACTACAATTAAAATTAAAATTGCAGCAGTTATTACTGAATATTCTATTATTTGTTGATGAGTAATATTGAAAGGTAGATTTGGTAATGTGAAATGAAATATCTTTGAAAGAATTTCTTGTGCAGATAGATTTTGTGGTGATGCATTTACAGTTGGCTTTTGTACAGAAGTTTGGTTTTGTTGTGATTGGTTGTTCTGTGTTTGTTGTTGTGAAGATTGGTTTTGCTGTTGTGGAGTGTGGCTTGTAGGAACTGGATTTTGTACAGGAGAGGTAGAGTTTTGTGTTGTACCAGGGTTACCATTACCTGAGCTTGCAAGACTAGTTCCAATAATCTCTAGTTCTTTGTTTTCAGGTGCAAGTTGAATCAGAATTGTTCTACTTGTTTGATCTGAGCTTTTTTCCACATATGAGGTAAATGCTCCATCAGCTAGTACAATAAAATCAGCACTGCCATTTTTATTTGTAGCATCAATTAGTTCACGAGGAAGCGTTAACTCCAATGTAGAGGTAGGATTAGTAACTTGAATTGAAAAAATCAATGCTTGATCTTGTGTGTTTGGTTGTGCACTAAGAACCTGGACATAATTTGCATCATAGTTGATTTGAAATGATTTGCCAGACACAACGGCGATACTACCGGTATCCCCAAACACAGAAACAAAAGATAGGCCTAGTAGAAAAAATACCGGCAAAAATAATTTCAAGTATGACAATGCTATATAACGCCACGAAGAATCATTATTATCTTTTCTGCTATAACATTTGCAGCTAAAGCCTGAGCTTCCTTTGTCTGAGCTCCTATGTGAGGAGTACAGATTACATTTGGCAGTGTTGCAAGTTTGTTTCCAGTGGCAGGTTCAGACTCAAAAACGTCCAATGCTGCACCTGCAATTTTTCTTTCTTTTAATGCATCATACAATGCATTCTCATCTATTATTTCTCCCCTAGATGTGTTGATAAGACATGCATTCTTTTTCATCTTTGCAAGTAGTTGTGAGTTTACAAGATGATGTGTACTTTCTGTAAATGGAACATGAAAAGAGATGTAATCAGCACTTGAAATCAGAGTATCAAGATCTGCTTTTATCAGACCTACTTCACGTGAAAAATCTTCAGGTATTGGAATTACATCATAGCCTATAATATTCATATTTAGTGCTCTTGCATGTTTAGCAAGTTTTTTTCCTATATTTCCTAGTCCAACAATTCCAAGATACTTTCCAGAAAGTTCAGTTCCCATTAGTTCTTTTTTTAACCAATTTCCATTTCTAATTTCCCTATCCGCCCTTGGAATTTCCCTAGCTAATGAAAGCATTAATCCTAAAACAAGTTCTGCTACAGCGTTCATTGCACCTTCTACTGCATTGATGACTCTAATTTCCTTTGTCTTTGCTGCATCTACATCAATGTTATCAAGACCTACTCCTACTCGTGCAATAATTTTACATTTGTTTGCTCTATCAATCATTTCTTTTGTAATCTTTGTTCTGCTTCTGACTACAACAATGTCAAAGTTACCAATCTTTTCTTTGATTTGATCTGGAGTAATTTCAGGCTCATATGTAATTTTCAGACCATTTTTTTGTAAAATATCATTTAGAATTGGTGCAACCTGATCACAAATTAATACGGATTGATTCATTGACATGCAAGAAAACCATCAAGTACAGAATATAATCATTGTGTGAAATAAAAACAAAAAAGAAGATTTTGGGGTTTTAACCACCGATTTGTTTAGATATTGTCGCTGCTTCGTCGTCAGTACATTCACAGTGGACAAGTTCCTTTTGTGGAATGCTGTTCTTTCCTAATGGAGGAACTGCATCAGAGGGGTTTGGCATATCGCCTGGGTTGTATCCTAACTTGAATGGATCACCAGCCACGAATATCGTTCCCGCACCAGAGAAGATTGCGGCATAGTCATGGTTGACTGCGGCATATACT
>JABDDN010000010.1 GCA_013287585.1 Nitrososphaerota archaeon | reverse complement strand
AAAACCATTGAAAAGAAAAAATTGACAGTCAAGAAACAATTAACTGAAAAGAAAACAGTAGCTAAAAAAGAACCTGAAGAAGACGAATTTGAAGAAATCTCAGATAAGGAACTAGAAAACTTTGAGATTGAAGGACTGGATATGGAAAAGCTTACTGCTAATGTTCGTAATATTGTAACAAAAAGCGGAGATGAAGGAATATTCCAAAGTGATCTGTGGAAAAAGATGAAACTGACTAGCAGAGATGGTTCTAGATTGGCTCTGAAACTTGAGAGACAAAATATGATAAAACGAGAAAAAGTTTTAGAAAATGGTCGTTGGACATACAAATTGAAAATTGCCCATGCGCCAGTAACTACAGAATCAATTGAAGCCGCACCATGTTTGATCTGTCCAGTGGAATCAAAATGTACTTTGGAGGGAGAAATAAGTCCAAGAACTTGTCCATTAATTGAACAATGGGTTATAACCGAATTTATTAATGTCAAAAAGCCAAAGAAATGAAATTAATTGATGCACGGCGAGATTTTTACAGAAAATTAGCTCATCAAGAAGGATATCGAAGCAGAGCTGCATACAAACTAAAAGAATTAAACAAATCATACAGAATAATTGGCCCGGGTTTTTACGTTCTTGATCTTGGATGTTCACCTGGAGGATGGACACAAGTTGCCACTGAACTTGCAGGAAACAAGGGCAAAGTATTGGGTGTTGATACGTCTTTTGTAGAAGAAATTCCAAATGCTCATATCATAAGAGGAAATATTGAAGATGAATCAATCGTTGAAGAAGTTTTTTCATATTTTGGAAGAAAAGTAAATGCAGTAATCTGTGATTTGTCTCCACAAGTAAGTGGAACATGGTCAATTGATCATGCTAAGCAGATTGCACTAAACTATGCGGCGATTAAAATAATGGATCATGTATTGGCTTACAAGGGAAATGCGTTGTTTAAGGTATTTGATGGAGAATATTCTAACGAATTTCGGGATTATGTAAAAAAGAAATTTACCAAAGTGCAGTTAAGAAAGCCAAAAGCAAGCAGGAAAACAAGTAGTGAGCTCTATTTTGTCTGTCTTGGGTACCTTTCTTAATTTTTAAAAAATTTGTAATATTTTGTCTATTCTCGCGTTTGTCCTAAACCCTGAGGGGTTTAAAGAGGTCTGACTAACCTCATATCCCTCATTTTGAAGCTTTTCTATTATATTTGATAGGGATGAAGGAGCACATTGTTTTTTTCGTGCAATCTCGTCGAGAGTAAAATAAGTGGCCGACATACCCATTTCGTTCTGGCATTTGAGTAATGTTTTCTCACAAGACTTGTCAATTAGAAATTTTTTTTGCTCTTTGAGCATCATGTCAACAAATACTTTGTCGTATAACTCACCAATCCAAAGAGGCCCGGCAGATTCTAGTTTTGTACCGCAAACTTCGCAAGAGGCACCTTTTTCATTTTGAACTTTTCTGTGACCGCAACTTTTACAATGTACAATATATCCCATGTTTTCCTGAGAATCTGTTCTTACTAACACTTTGACATAGACCTTGTAGTAATGCATGTTGGTTTGTACAAAAAGTGGAACAACTTGAACATCTAATCTTCCAGCAACCAGGTGAATACATCCTAGAATCAACCGTATTGCAATTTCATTTCCATATTCTGTTCTTACAGGAATTCCGTAATACTTTCTCTGACATGCTTCTTGGTATAATCCATGTAAAACTGGTAGATCAGTGGCAGTAACTGAAAGAAGACCTCCATGAGATGTGGCACGTATACCACAATCAAGAAATCTTGTAGGAGAACCAAATGGATCGATATCTACTACAGCACCGCGTGTGTCTCTTTTAGAATGTAAGCTAAGAAATCTACATGCCTCGTTTTCCGAAAAATCACATTTTGTAACATTGTTTAACTTTGCTGCTCTCATAGCAATTTCAATAGCCTTTGGATTAATGTCATTAACAAAAACTTTTTCGATGCACTCTATTTCATTTGCTACTCGAATACTTCTGGCACCAATCCCTGCAAGAGAATCAAGAAAAATTTTTGGACCCTTAAAATTTTGTAAAAATGTTGAATATGCTATTATGGAAAAATCTCTGCTTATTCTTGCTCTGGGATTAAAAAATGCTGGTTGTTTAGGCGGTGCATTTACTAAAAGTGAATCTTTTGGAACCAAAAGTTTGGTCTTTCCCTCTACAGTTTCTACAAGATCATCAATTTCCAATTTCTTTCACAATTGCTATTCTAAAATGATTTAATACATCTAGCGCAACAAAAACACAAATGATAATTTGCGGTGTGGATGATGCAGGAAGGGGATCCGTATTAGGTCCACTTGTTATAGCAGGAGTATCTATTGAACGTACAAAGATAAAATACCTATCAGAAATTGGAGTCAAAGATTCAAAACAGCTCAGTCCCAAAGTACGAGAAATACTGTATAAAAAAATCATTGCTATTGT
This sequence comes from Nitrososphaerota archaeon, assembly GCA_013287585.1. Taxonomy (GTDB): domain Archaea; phylum Thermoproteota; class Nitrososphaeria; order Nitrososphaerales; family Nitrosopumilaceae; genus TA-20. Next base: position 50,946 of record JABDDN010000010.1, on the reverse strand, counting down.
GGATGATTATTATGTTGCAAAAATTTCTCCTAAAATAATAGATGAAAGCGTTCGCAAGAACCGACTAAACCACTTGGAAGCAAAATACATGGCCAAAGTAATTGCAAAATTACGACCGGATTCTTCCTATGTTGATTCATGTGATGTAAATCCATCTAGGTTTGGTAAAGAAATTTCAAAGCTTGCTAATTCTGGTAAAATTTTTTCAAGACATCATGCAGATAGTAGATTTGCTGTAGTTTCTGCGGCCTCTATTGTGGCAAAAGTAAATAGAGATAGGGAAATTGAAAAACTTCGAAAAAAATATGATCTAGGAAGTGGATACCCATCTGATTCTAAAACTATGAAATTCATCAAGGATTGGATCTTGGATCATAATAAAACGCCAGAATTTGTGCGTAAAAGCTGGAAGCCAGTGAAAATAATGATGACTCAAATCTAGCCCACGTATCTTGCAATTGCCATTCCATGATCTTTTTCGTAGGGATCTAGGTTTATTTCTTGAACCATCTCAAAATTGGGACCTAGTTTTTTAATTTCATTTCGTATTATCTGAGCAGGTTCTTGTGTTACATCTATACTTCTTGTTTTAATTACAAGCATCAAATAACCGCCTTTTTTTAGATACGTTTTACAATTAAGAATGGCTATTTCGGTTTGATCTGGTTGTGCAATATCAACATAGACAACATCTACTGTTCCATAAACAGAAAAGTATTCTTTTGGTTGTCTCGCATCTTGTAAAATGGGAACAATATTTGATCTAAATGATGCTACTCTGTCCAAAAAGTCTCGTGCAACTCTGCTTGCATGCTCTACACAAAAGACAATGCCACTTGGTCCTACAATATCTGAAACATGGCTTGCAGTAGTTCCAGTTGAAACTCCAAGATAAAGAACTCTTGATTTTCTAACAATTGGTAAACTTTCAAGACCATTCATGATTGCTGCTGCAAGCTTACTTCGGAAGGGATCCCATGCCCTAAACTCTTCGTCTTTAATTTTTACTAACTTTTCTTTATAGACTTGGTTCCCAGGAACTAGATTTATTGTAGCGAGTCTTTTTTCACCATCTATTTTGACCCAAAAAATATTATCTTCTTCGTTTTCCAAACTTTCTCTTTTTTCCTTTCTTCCAATCGTCCCTTTGCTTACCTTGTTCTCCACCAAATCTTCTTCCACCTTGTGGACGATCTCCACCAAATCTTCTTCCACCCTGTGGACGATCTCCACCAAATCCCCTTTGCCCTCTTGAATAACCACTATCATATTGTTTGGCTCTGAGAGTCTCTTTCTCACTTGGCTCTTTGTATTTTTCACCTATCTCGGTAATTCTTACATTTAACTTCTCAAATAACATCTGATTCTTTCCAGCACCATAAACATCTACACGAGCAGCAATAGCTGCCTTGGCTGCAATTGCCCTTGCAATCTTACCGCGCTGCCATCTTGGTGCAGCGTGTACCAAAGTATGCTGAAAAAGCAGTCCATGTTTTGGGGGCTGTGCTCCGGTTTTAAGAGAGCGGAAAAGTGCTTTCTCAGCTCCAAGAATCTGTATGGTGCTTGCAGGCATTGATGATAGTCTTTTAAGACTTCCAGCTCTTGCAAGAATTCTTGCTCCAACTGCAGTTCCAAGTATGCCAGCAATGTTTGGAGCTACAGCTTCCATTTGAGTTTCTACATGTTTTTCTAAATTATTACGCAATTCAAAAAGTTCCAAAATCTGTTTTGCGATTGCTTGAACAATGGCTAGATTTTCATCTGAAATCTGTCCACCCTTACTTTTATTTTGTAAGAGAGAAAGCATTTCCACTTTTGTTTCTGGAAATCCCGCATCTGTGTAAACACTTTGAGTAATGTTATCTCTTTTACCAGCTAGAACAATTTTTGAGTAGCCTATTATGCTATCAATAATATTGTCAAGCTCTGGAAAATGTAATCCGTACCACTCTCGGAGCCTAGAACTAAGTGCATTTATTATCTTGTCAATTTCATCCAATGTGTTTATTGCCTGAATTATGTGCAAATCAGGACTTTCTGAAGTTTCAGTCACTCTAGATGAAGAAAGCTGAATAGCAAAATCTCTTAGCTTCGCTCTTGCATCTGACTCATCTTTTGCAAAACCAGAATCAACAAGAACTCTTAGCTTTGATGATTGTATATGGTCTATCTTGGACTCTTCCATCAATTCAGTATCTATTGAATTTTTTTTCAAAATCTTTAACAATGAAGAATCATTAACAAAAATTCCAGAAATAATTTTTGAAAGAGCTTCTTGTAATTGAGTAATGTCTGATTTTTCATTTTTTATTTCAACATATTCTTTTGCAGGGTTTAAAAATGGAATGGATTTTACACATGTATTTTCATCAAATACTGCAATTCCTAATTCTGTTAAAATAACAAAATGCATATTCACAGTTTTCCAACGCCTTACTAAAAAAGGTAACATTCTAGCCGGGCTCTACATTAACTGTTATAAGAGAACAATTTTTTATAATTAGAAGTGAAGCCTGATATCTCAACTGAAGTGGGTACGATTAAGATTGAACGACCAGCAATGCTTGCCTCGGGAATTCTGGGTATCTCTCTTGATGTTTTTGATCGGCTATATAAAGACGGAGCAGGGGCAGTAGTTACAAAATCACTAAGCAAAGAACCTTGGGAAGGTTATCCCAACCCTACTGTTGTTGGTGTAAAAACAGGTTATCTTAACGCTGTAGGTCTTTCAAATCCAGGGGCTCCATATTTTGCAAAAATGATTTCATTAAACAAAACAGTTCCAATAATTGTAAGTCTTGTTGGTTCAATTCCTGAAGATTTTGTTTTTATGATTAAACAATTTGAAAATGTCAAAATTCTTGGATACGAGCTTAACTTGTCATGTCCTCATGTGGAAAAAGTAGGACTAGAAGTAGGAGATGATCCTGAACTTGTACATAAAATAGTAAAATCTGTAAAATCACAATCGCAAGTTCCGGTAATAGCAAAAGTAGGATTGGGTTCTTCAGACTATTTGGAAACCGTCAGAATAGCTTGCGAGTCTGGTGTTGATGCAATTACTGCAATTAATACGGTTCGTGCCATGGCAATAGATGTAGAAACAACTAGACCAATTCTTAGTCACAAAATAGGAGGTCTGTCTGGCCCTGCAATAAAACCAATTGCAGTAAGATGTGTTTATGAGATTTCCTCAAAGTTTGATATTCCTATTATTGGGTGTGGAGGAGTATCAAGCTGGGAAGATGCAACTGAATTCATATTTGCTGGTGCTAGTGCAGTACAGATTGGTAGCGCACTAGTAGACAAATGGGTTGGTGTATTTTCAGAAATTAATAGCGGCATATCAAAATACATGGAAAAGAAAAATTTTTCAAAGATAAAGGAGATGGTTGGAATTGCAAAGAAATTCTGATGCACCAACAATTGTAAAGATAGAAAAAATAATAGATGAAACTCCCACTGTGCGAACACTAGTCTTCTCAGACGAAGTTCTTTCTAATGTTTTACCTGGACAATTTGCTATGGTTTGGATTCTTGGAATAAATGAACTTCCTATGAGCGTAATGATATCACAGGAAAAAGGAAAGGCTGCATTTACTGTAAGAAAACATGGTATAGCATCAACTGAACTTTATTCACTAAAAGCAGGAGAACAAATTGGAGTTAGAGGTCCTTACGGGAATTCTTTTACCATAAAACAAGGCAAGATTCTGCTTGTGGGAGGGGGTACGGGTTTAGTTCCGTTGATTCGCCTACTAACATTTCTTAAAAAAACAGATGACGTTACATTACTTATTGGTTCAAAAACAAAAAATGAAGTATTTTTTGAAAAAAATGGCAAATCAAATTCTTGAACATAATAAACATCAGGTAATTGTAGCTACAGAAGACGGTTCATATGGAAAATCTGGACTTGTAACACACGTCATGGAAAATCTACTCTCTGAAACAAAATTTGATGCAGTTTATACCTGCGGACCGGAAAAAATGATGCACAAAGTAGTACAACTAGCATCGTCAAAAAATATCCATGTTCAAGCAAGCATTGAAAGAATGATGAAATGTGGCATGGGTATATGTGGAAGCTGTTGTTTTGGTGAAGTTCTGGCATGTAGAGACGGTACTGTCTTTGATGGTAAATATCTCCTGACAAACAAAGAATTTGGTTTTACTCATAGAAATAAGGCAGGAATGCTTGAAGACTATTAGCCTTGTTTGTAAATACTGGAAAGGTTAAAAAGCCTTAAGAATCACTCAAAATCTGAAAATTGGCTCATCCGAAAATTGTTTTGACAGCTGATCGTACACTAATGTCGCCTTACCGTGGAATTTCGCTAGCTACTTTCTTTGGCTGTGCGCCAGCTATCGATCCTCATAGGCCAAAAAATAGCTTTTGGTATTATATCCTCAAAGATCAGGTGACTCCAAAGGTTCTATTTGATTTTATATGTAACCCAATTGGTCACAAAAATGGTATTGCTGATTTTGCACCGTATGGATTAAGAAAAGTAGAGGCCGCACTTTTGCGAGATGGCTTTAAGCGCGAAGATGTAGTTATCGCACATCCAGATCATGTAGAGAAATTCATTGGTCCAGAAACCCAGGTAGTAGGAACCTACGAAATGGATCCTCTGGGAATGGGACCGGTAACTATGACCTTCACATATGGTCGTAAACAAATGTCCTATGATGAATTTTACAACAGAGACTTGCACCTACGAATTAATGCTGCAAAGAAAAAAAATGGTAGCAACGCCAAAGTTATTGCTGGCGCATCTGGCACTTGGCAGTATAATTATGATCCAAAAAAAATTCAAGAATACGGACTATATGCAGTTCTAGAAGGTGAGTTGGGAGGTATTGGTCCAGAAATTGATGGACACGCAGGAGAATTTTTCAATCACCTAATGAACGGCGATTTTGAAAACATGAATCCTTTTGCAAAAAGCGATTTTAAAGTTGACATTAAAGAATTTGGAAAAGATGAAAACAAATATCATGGAAGATTTGTCCATTACTGGGACGAGCCTGAGATTGATGAAATTCCTAACATAGTTGAGCCAAGTATGCACGGAATGGTTGAGGTAATGCGAGGCTGTGGAAGAGGCTGCAAGTTTTGTGATGTGACACTAAGACCATTACGATACTATCCTCCAGAGAAAGTCAAACAGGAAATAGAAGTCAACATGAAAAAAGGTGGTGCAAAATCTGCATGGCTTCATAGTGATGATATTTTTGTTTATGGATTGGATCCAAGAAAAACCAAGAACATGGCTCCTAACAGAGATGCTCTGGAAGAGCTTTTCACGGTAGTGATGTCAACTGGAATTGGACATACAAACCCAACACATGGCACACTAGCAGGCGCAATTGCAGATGAAAAACTGGTTCCAAACATTTCAAAAATTATCAAAGCAAGTGCAGATAATCTGATAGGAATTCAGTGTGGGTTTGAAACAGGAAGTCTTAGATTAATTGGTAAATATGCAGATAGAAAACTTTCGCCATACAAACCAGAAGAATGGCACTGGGTTGTAAAAGAAGGAGTAAAAACACTTAATGAAAATCACTGGATTCCTGCATTTACATTGATTATGGGATTAGATAACGATGAAACCGAAGATGATGCGTGGGAGACAATTAGAATAATCAGTGAATTAGAGCAAGAACAGCCAGAATCCATGTTTACCGCAACTCCGTTAACATTTGTTCCAATTGGGTTGTTAGAAAAATCACAGTTCTTTGATATAGGAAATGAAATGGATGCAGCACAACTTGGTGTCATGTACAAGACTTGGCAACACAACTTCAAATATGGAATTCAAAAATTCATGAACAAGACTGGACCTAACAGCTCATTTAGGAAAAAGGCATTTACCGGTTTAGCAAGAACATTGGGTGGAGTGCCACTAAGCGCAATGGAAAAATACGCAAGACGAAAAGGCAGAGAACACGAGCAAGTTATTGAAAAAATCAAAGCGAAATACTGGTAGATCCAAATACATAAATTGAATTAGGGAAAAATTGATTCGTGCCAACCCACGGTTCGCTTACAAAAGCAGGAAAAGTTAGAGGCCAAACACCAAAGGTCCCAGCAAGAGAAAGACATGGAATTATTTCCAGCATGAGAAATAGAGAAAATTTTAGAAAAAGATTTCAATTAAAAAGAGTTCCTGGTCAAAACAAACCAGGACAACGAAGAAAGAGAAAGTAGCATAACAAATTCTGTTAAAATTATAATCATATCTGTAAACTGGTTTTTTACAATAAAGTGTAATTTTTTAGTACATACAATGATACATTATAGTTTTTTTATCATAAGATAGCGGTTGCAATGAGCTACGAGGAAATATCCGTAGAGGAAATGTGGAAAGTAATTGAAAGTTTTGGTATTGATCGTAGAATGTTAGAAAGAACAAACCCAAGTAATCAGAAAATCAAGGATCTATATCAGTCGATAAAAAGCAAAAAATAATAGAATCATCAAACTGAATTTTCAGTTCAACTAAACTACAAATTATACAAAACCATGGAAATCAATTTAGTTGATTGCGTAAAGACATTGATAAAAGAATAGTTATGTTAGCAATTCAGGCAACAAACATGGCAGAAGAAACTCCAGTAAAAAAATCATTCATTCAGGAATTTATGGAGTTTTTACAAAAGTTTTCGGTAATTGGACTTGCAATTGCTTTTGTTATTGGTCAGGCAGCTTCCAAGTTAATTAGTTCATTTGTAAATGATATCATAACTCCATTCATAGGATTACTTACACCCGATGTTGGAGATTTGAACAAAATAGGAATTACCTTTGGCAAATCCACATTTTCATATGGTGATCTTATTTCAAATGTAATAAACTTCTTAATAATTGCGGTTGTAGTTTTCTTGGCTTACAAACAACTTTCTAAGGTTGGTTTAATGAAAGATCCACCTGTAAATAAATAAAAATTCTACAACTGCAGATCATATGATCCTTCATACATCATACTCTTATATCATTAAGTACAATTCTCATTGTATCTATAATGTCAACAACTGGATCGTGTAAAAAATGTGGATATCAAGCAAGGCCTAGAAGAGATTATCATGTTGATATGGACGCACCAGTTTGTCCAAAATGTAATAATGAGTTAACCTAGAACAGAAACAGTCAACTTGTAAGGTACAGTTTCTTCAGTAATGTTTGACGGGTATCAGATGTATCACAACTATCTTAGACCTCATATGGGTTTGGATGGAAAAACATCAGCAGAGAAATGCGGTATTCAGATTAATGGAGATAACAAGTGGATCACTTTAATTCAAAATGCTAAGAAAAAAATCCATGTAAAAATAGTTTTCTAACATAATTTTAGAAAATTCTGATTGATTCTAATTTTGGAAATAGTTAATACTACAATCGATATTATATAATGATGCAATTTGATGAACAACACAAAATTGCTCTAATATCAATCTTGGAAACAGTCTTGATGAGTAGGGGAAATATCAAGTATAATTTACTAGTATGCAAACTTAATTCTCTTTATGATTGTTCAATCAGAGATTGTTATGAAAAACCTGAATATTTGAAAACCGTACTCAAAGATGTGTATAAGGAAGATTATAATTCCATCATGGAAGAGATCAAATTACATTTAGAGGATTTAGTTAATGAAAAAGACATAGTCGATTTTTTGAAAATTATGGAAAGTTAACGAAAAACACTCCTCTTCTCTCAGGTTATCAAATATATCATAACTACATTCGACCTCACATGGCACTAGATGGTAAAACGCCTAGTGAAGCTTGCGGAATTACAATTCAAGGAGATAACAAATGGAAAACATTGATTCAGAGGGCTAGTCAGGAACGATAAGCTTTGATTCCACTAACTAGAATTACAGCACCGATTCCAGCAATTATTGAATGCACAATTATCACTGGAACTGAATCAAATGTATGGGTTGGTTCTATTGGCAGTCCACTAGGCGGTGTTACAGATTCCATTAGTGTTTCATACCAACCAAAAATTCCTATTCCAACAAGTATCAATCCAATAATTACTCGTTTCAATCCTTTAACCATTATTCAATCGATCTCACTTCATAGTATAAGAAACCTTTTCAGAATTTTTCATGAAGAACTCCAAATGAGCCTACAGTTGACAGCGATAAAAAAATCAAGGGATGTGCTGTCAAGTTGACAGAACCGTAAAACAATATGTTTAATAGGTACCCGTACCGTACCATACGGTAAGATGGACGAAGTAAGATTAGACAGTCTCGATGGGGTCGGCCCAGTAACTACCAAGAAGCTAAATGATGCAGGTATTCATAACATAATGGATCTGCTAGTGAGAGGTCCAGTGGATATAGCAGAGATCACTGGAATGGAATTTGATACTGCGGCAAAACTAGTAACCAAAGCAAGAGAATCTCTTATTGAATCTGGTCAACTTCAAAAAGAATTTGTCAGTGCTACTGAAATTTATAAAAGAAGACAGGATATTGGAAAGATCTCGACTGATACAAATGCATTAGATATGTTATTTGACGGTGGAATTGAAACACAAGCTGTCACAGAAGTTTATGGTGAATTTGGTTCTGGAAAAACACAGTTTTGTCATACAATGTGTGTGAATGTTCAAAAACCAAAAGAAGAAGGTGGTCTAGATGGAGGAGTTTTGTATATTGATACTGAAAATACATTCAGACCTGAAAGAATTGTTTCTATAGCAAAAGCAAAAGGTCTTGATCCAGCAAAAGCATTAGATAGAATTATTGTTGCCAAAGCATACAATAGCTCACACCAAGAGCTAATAATGCAAGAAGCAGGCATGGTAATAGAAGAAAATAAAATTAAACTAATTGTAGTTGATTCCGCAGTAGGATTGTTTAGATCGGAATATCTAGGAAGAGGAACGCTTTCTATTAGACAGCAAAGATTGAACAAATTCATGCATCTTCTTACACGAACTGCTGAAACATACAATGTTGCTGCCATTGCAACAAACCAAGTAATGTCATCTCCAGATACGTTCTTTGGTGACCCAACACGCCCAATTGGAGGAAACGTTGTTGCACATTCAAGCACATACAGGGTGTACTTTAAGAAATCTGGAAAGAAGAGGATTGCAAGAATGGTTGACAGTCCACATCATCCAGAACAAGAAGTAATATTCACTCTGACCGAAGCCGGTGTATCAGATCCAGAAGAAGAATCAAAGAAGAAAAAGAAAGACGAGTCTGAGGAATAAACACACCCTTATTTTTACTTGTTTCAAGGAATAGAACCATTGATTATCTATAATTAGGATCCAAGCATGCCAAAATAACTAGTAAGTGTTAAATTATGGACAACTCAAGTCTTTACGAATATGACTACAAAGAAACCACATGGTCGTTCTCATGGATTCATGCACAAGTCACGTTCTGTCATGACCAAAGACAGGATAAGAGGAGTATCTTTCCTAATGAGAACATTTGTCAAAGGAGACAAGGCTCTTGTAATCATAGATCCTTCACAACACAAAGCATTGCCACATAGAAGATACCATGGCAAAGTTGGAACTATAACAAGTGTTGGACGTAGAGTTGTAACAATGGATGTTAAGCTAGGTAATAAAACAAAAACTCTCATAACAAGATTAGATCATATCAAACCATTTGGTGTATAAACATGGAAGAGATAAAAAAGAAACAACCAATTTCTGTATCTGAAGTTAAAGAAATTATGGAAAAATCTGATCCAGAATCTATGGATCAAATACAAAGATGGACATTTGATTATGTATCCAAATTTGCAAAAATTGACGGAAAGGCTGCAAAAAAACTAAAGCAACAGCTTGTTAAAGAATGCGGAATTACAGAAGAGGAAGCAGTAGAAATTGTAAATAACCTCCCAAGTACAGAGGCAGAGTTACGCGCATTTACCTTTGGCTGGAAAAAACTAATCCTAGCAGAAACGCTAGAAAAAATGTTAAAAATTATCAAGGAGAACGTGTAAGTCCACTAAGGAGTAGATGTTCTTGGAAAGAACTCAACCTAGAAAATACGAAGAGTACGCATACGTTTTAGATTTTGTAATACGAGGCAAATCTTCTACAGTGCGAGGACGAGACGGAATCATAGTAACTGCACTAGGCGAAGAAAGATTAACAATTCTGGAATTACTTGCATTGCCCAACTCTACGTTTGAGATTGGGGAAAGAGTGTACATTGGAAAAGAGGGACGAACAAAAATACTATCAGTTTTGGGTAGGTTAGAGTATAATGAAATATCATCAGCCGCACAAAGTGAGCTTTCAGGTGTGGTAGAAAAAATTGTCTTACAAAATGAACAACGATTCATAGACTATCTAAATAATGCACAACCACTTACTCCAAGAATTCATGCGCTAGAATTGATCCCAGGAGTAGGAAAGACGTACATGAAAACAATGCTTACAGAAAGAGAAAAGAAAAAGTTTACTGACTTTAAGGACTTACAAGACAGAGTAGGACTAAAAGAACCAATAAAGCAAATCGCAAAGAGAATACTTGAAGAAATTACTGGCGAGACCAGAATGAATCTCTTTGTGAGACGATGAAAAAGCGACAATTACTTGGACAACATTTTCTAGTTTCACAATCAACTACAAAATCTATTGTTGATTCTGCAGAAATAACAAAAAAAGATACAGTTCTTGAAATTGGTACTGGTAGAGGAATCATGATTCCATACTTGTGTCATGTGGCAAAAAAAGTGATATCTGTGGAAAAAGACAAGGAATTATACTCACAAGCATTGGAAAAGTTTGAGAATTTTCCTAATCTGACACTAAAACAAGGAGATGGTTTTAAGATGGATCTTGATTTTACAATTTTTGTATCAAATCTTCCATATTCTGAGAGCAGAAATGCCATAGAATGGTTAGCTCAAAAAAAATTCTCTCATGGAATAATTATGGTACAAAAGGAATTTGCTGAAAAACTCGTAGCAAAGCCAGGAAGCAAAAACCACAAGGCAATAACCGTGATTGCAAATCATTGTGCAGAAATTAAACACATGATGGATGTAAAAAGATCCGATTTTTCCCCTCCGCCAAAGGTAGAGTCTGTTATACTAAAATTGACTAAAAAACAACAGATCTCAAAAGATCTCATACATACAGTAAACAAGCTTTTTTCATACAGGAGAAAGACACTTCATAATGTTGCTAAACAATTTGGAATTTTGGTTGACTCTGACAAAAGATTTGAAGACTTGACAAATGGTGAAATAATTAATCTTGCAAAACAAATCAATAAAAACTAAATATTATTCTCCTGCAGAGGATACGTTATTTTTTGCAAATCACATTCAAAATGAAAAAGGAAAATCTGCCCTTGACATTGGCACTGGTTCTGGATATCTTGCAAATGTTTTATTGCCAAACTTTGAGGTTGTAATAGCAACTGACATTAGCTTTGATGCAACAAAGAAAGCTTACCATTTAATCCAAAATTGCATCTGTTGTAATGCTGCAGATCCGCTTGCTATGAAATTTGATCTTGTCATTTGCAACATGCCTTACCTGCCTTCTGACAAAATTATTGATCCAGCAGTTGATGGTCTAGATGAGGGATTAGTAGTCCCACTTCAAATAATAAAATCAGCAAAAAATGTCATAAAAAAAGGAGGCAAAATGATATACTTGACGTCATCACTTGCAAATCACAAAAAGCTATTGGAAGAGATTACACGTCTAGGATTTCATACAAAGATAATAGCAACAAAGAAAATGTTTTTTGAGGAATTGATCCTAGTTGAAGCTGTTTTAAAATGAGAATTATAATTATTCCATTAAATCATGATAGCATTTTAATGAGACTTTACATCAAATGATATCATGAAAGCTACTTTTGGTGCAGGCTGCTTTTGGCATGTTGAGGCATTATTTCGACAAGCAAAAGGAGTAAAATCCACAACAGTGGGGTATCTTGGAGGTTCTCTCAAAGATCCAACCTATGAAGATGTGTGCTCTGGACAAACTGGACATGCTGAAGTAGTTCAAGTAGAATATGACCCAAACATGGTATCGTATGATGATCTTCTTACAGTGTTTTGGAATAACCATGACCCAACTACACTGAACAGACAAGGTCCAGATGTAGGAGATCAATACAGATCTGCTATATTTTTCCATGATGCAGAACAAGAAGCAACTGCAAAAATTTCAAAGGAAAAATTACAAAACTCTGACAAATTTAAGGGTAGGAAAATTGTTACTGAAATCATACCTGCATCTTCGTTTTACAAAGCGGAAGATTATCATCAGCAATATTTTGAAAAGTGCGGACTACATTAAACAAACTCGATTTTCATTATTGATACTATCTTATTTTCTCAGTTTTTGTGATGCTGTTTGTGCTATAACTTCTGCCATCTTTGAGGTTGTAGCATTGCCACCAATATCATAGGTAACATATTTTCCTTCGTTGATCACTTGTTCTGTAGCTGCAAATATTGCATTTCTTATTTGAGATTCTCCAAGATATTCGACCATCCAAGCTCCAGACAATATCGCTGCAGTAGGATTGACTTTGTCCAAACCTGTATATTTTGGCGAACTGCCATGAGCGGGTTCAAACATTGCATATTTGTCTCCAATGTTAGCAGAGTATACGTTACCTATTGAGCCAATATTGCCAGATGCACACTCTGATATTATATCCATAAACAGATTTGTACTCAATAATACTGAATTATTAAATCTCTCTGGATTTTTAACAAGTTGCTGAGTCATATTATCAATATAATATTCTTCTACCTCCATCCCCGGATTCTCTAGTATTGCTTTTTCAACTTCAGACCAGAATATGCCATCAGTTTCTTTGAGTATGTTTCTCTTTGTAATGGCAAAGATCTTTTTCAAGCCATATTTCTTTGCCCATGCAAACGATGATCTTACTATTCTTTGACAACCTTTACGTGTAGTTTTTCTTATTGCTATTGCAGCATCGTCTGATATCTTAAACTCAATTCCTGAATAAAGGCCCTCAGTGGCTTCTCGAAAACACACAAAATCAAGCTTTTTGTTTGGTGATAATCTGTCATAAGTCTTGATCGGTCTTATGTTACTATAAAGCTCAAATTTCTGTCGAATTGTAACGGCAACACTTCGAGGCGCATTTGGACGGGGAATTGTAGTTGTTGGACCTTTGTAACATGCATCGCTTTCTTCTAGTAGTTTCATTGTAGAATCAGGAATGTATGTGGCGCCACCATGTTTTTCCCATTGTTCTGAACCAGCTTCGCACAAGATCATTTCTGTTTGGGAATTACAGGATCTTAGTACATGTAACACTGCATTTACAAGTTCTGGACCTGTACCGTCTCCTTTAATTATTGCAGCTTTTTTCCCCAAAACATTCCAACGTGGTCGAACCAGTATATTTAACTCTAACTAAGAAATTTTCATAACATTACACGAAACAACTGATTTCAAAACAAAAACCCAATCCTTAAACGATGATTTGACATTGATAAATTCAATATGAAAATAGTACAAATTTCAGACATCCATGTTGGATCCCAATTTCAAGAAGAAATTTTTGATACTGTGGTAGATGAGGTAAATGAACTAGCGCCTTCTGCTATACTTGTAACTGGAGATCTTACCAATGAGGGACTACTCAAAGAATATGAAAAATGCAAAGTAAAATTCTCAAAGTTTGAAACAGAAAAAATTATTACAATTAGTGGCAATCACGACTATAGAAACACTGGATATCTATTATTCAAAAAATACTTTCCATTTGATGCAGTAAACGAGCTTGATGATAATACCGTCCTGATAACTTTGGGTACGGCAAGACCAGACAGGGATGAAGGTGAGGTTGGATACAGACAAAATTTGTGGCTGGAACGTACGTTGAAAAAATATGAGAAAAAGAACAAGATTGTTGCTATGCATCACCATCTTGTGGGTGTACCTGATACTGGAACTGATAGAGTGACAGTAATTGACGCTGGTGATGTATTAAGAACTGTACTTTCAGGAAAAGTTGATCTTATTTTATGTGGTCATAAACACAGGCCTTGGATTTGGAATTTTGGAAATCTTTTGATTGCAAATGCAGGAACTGCTTCATCGGAAAGAATGAGGGGATTGTTTGAGAACACATACAATATTATAACAATTGAAAAAAATAAAATCAAAATTGATTTAAAAATTGTAGGAGGAAAACAAATTCCAATGCAAGATCTTGTTGCACACTACAAGCGTTTTGGCGAAGAGTAAGCTAGATTAATTAACAGATCTAATTTCAGCACCTGTATGCGGGGGTCGCCTAGCCTGGTAGGGCGTGGGATTGCTAATCCCATGTCCGTAAGGACCCGTGGGTTCGAATCCCACTCCCCGCGCTTTTTGCGATCAAACACTTAGACTTAATAATGCGGTTTCAAGAATCAAAAATGATGGTAAGGCGCAAAACTGTAAAACCAAAGTCAAGCGGCCCAAGAAACGTTACCACCGGTTTATGTCCAAAATGCGGAACAATTGGCAAGATTTTGATTATAGGTCTGACTGGTAGTGAGAAGGGTAAATGTCAAGCCTGTAACGCTGAATTTGTATTATAGCAAAAACTGACAATTACCTCAATAAAATAAACCATAAATTTTTAAGATCAATTTCCAACCCTAAAATGGGTATGACAGAGAACGAGGAGTCAATTTATGAACGAGTGGCAAGACTTGAGGATGAAATTGCTACTTTAAGAAGCGAAATGGACGTTCTAAAAGGTACATTACGCAACAAAATAATTCGATATGAGCATAAGTTGATAAAACAAGGTACTGACGTTGAATCTATTGTTGATTAAATTTTTCTTTGATGTTTCTTATTAAATTCAAAACATAGTCAACATCATCAGCTTCTGGTGCAATCTCAAGATACCTGTTCAAAGATCTTAATGCAAGTTCATACTTTAATTGTCTTGATTCCAAAATTCCTTTGTCCCTTATTTCTTCTGGTGATTCTGCTTCGATACCCAGTATCATGTTTATGCAGTGCAGTGCCATGGTATAGTTAAATGACTGGGTGTAAGAGTTCTTCAAATTCCTGCCTATTCTAATAAGAATTTGTTCTGGTCTAATTTCATTTAAAAAATCTGGCAAAAACTCCACATTTCCACCATAGTTCCTATCTAGCATTTCTTGCAAATCCTCAATAGAAAGCAGTCTACCTCTGTTGAAAGGATCTAAAATTAATTCCTCGGAATATTTTACAAGAAAATGGCTAGGAAAACCCACAGGACGTAAATCCAATCCTATGTGGTTTGCAAGTTGTATGTATATGATGGAGAGTGTTATTGGTATTCCACTTTTTTTATCCAGTACGACATTTAGAAAATTATTTTTTGGATTGTAGTAATCATCATTGTTACCAACAAACCCTAATCCATCAAACATGTATTCGTTTAACATAGAAACAAGATAGGTAGGATTCTTTACTTCAGAAAGAGAGTTTTTCAGATCTTCTCCCATGGCATGTAATTTTTGAATATAATCAGTTATGTTAAGATCTGAGTATTCCAGAGTCTGGGATAATTTTAGACATTTTTCAACCAATGTATATCTGGAATTTTTAGCAAAAGCTATCCAGTCTGCAACAAGTGGATCAAAATCTTGACTCATAATCTTTTCAGGTATGTTTCTGGATTTTTTAACTCTCTAGTTGTTGGCGGATTATCAATTAATGTTCGGTAGGTATCTTTACCAATCTTTGAAAATACAGTTGATGTGAAATCCATTCCCATGCTCTTTCTTACTTGGTATGAGGAAATGTCTGTATTTGCAAAGGTTACAAGATAATCCTGAAACTCCTTGTCGTTTTTTAATATGTTTTGAACTGCAAACTCTGCCATTCCCTCCATTGTGGAAAACGCAGCATGATGAATTTGGATTGGCTTTAACCATCGTTGATAAATATCTAAAAGCTGTGGTAACATCTCTGAAATTTTAGGATCTATGGTAACCTTGGTAAAAGTCATCACGTCAGGACCAAGTACTCCTACGATAAAAGTATCCGGATTTAACATGAAAAATAGATTTGCTCTTCTTGCTATTGGAAATTCTTCTGGCACAGGAGGTAACTGCAAATACTCAGAAAGCTTGTTGACTGTACTGTCATCTAATGATAGAATTATTTTTGCAAGCTCTTCATTTATGGCATTTACTTCCATGACTGCCTTTTTGTTAATATCATGTAAATTGCCTTGAATTGCATGAATTTGTTCCTCAAGTATGGTCATCTTTAATGCGCCAACATATCCAGAATTTACATATGCAAATTTGACCTCATACGGTTCTCCTTGTTTTTGTAGTATGATCTGGGGATAACTAGAGAGCACAAACTTGTTCAAAAATATTGTTGAATCTAGATAGTCACCATAAGTTGTAGATATCTTTGAGATGTATGACTTTGCATATGTGGAATAGACAAGAAATTTTATAGGATCTTTTTTCATGAGCTGTGCCATCTTGTCGCTATTTTCATGAGCTATAGCGGTAAAAAGTTCGTTAACAAATTCAACAGAATCTTTTGTAGGAAATACTTTTTTTCCCTTTAATTGTTTTAATTCAATTAAATCCAAAAATTCTAATTTTGTTTCTGATGGAACAGAAATACCGGTAAACTGGAAAACTTTTTCTGCCAACTTTGGGAAAATACTCCTTGATAGCATATCTATATCTTCAAACTTGATTGTTGTTGGTAGTGCTTGGATAGCCTTTGAAAGGGACTTTGTAATGTCTTTTTCCTCGTTTATTTCAACTGAGAGCTGATCCAATAATGCTAGTGCAAACTCGTCAAATTCTTCCATCTTACTCGTGATAAATGTGAACCAATTTAACATTAACTTTGAGATTTCAAAGTAGTTGCTTGATACAGACGTTATATGGTGATTTTCAGATCTGATAATCTAGATTGTTCTAATATTAAACAAATGTATGTATGATATCATGAAAGGTAAAAAACCAAAGATCGAAGAAGAAAAAATAGAATCAGAACATGAAGCAGCAAAAGAAGAACTTCATCAGGCAGAATTAGCGGAAGGTTACGAACAAGACGAAAAATACGAAGAATCTCAGGATTAAACACGTCTGACAAGTCTTGTAATCTGATTTATCTGTCTCTGTCCCAATGACAATCGCAGTTGCATCCCTTTTGGCATTTCATTCGTTTACAATCAGAGCAAATGTTTTGTCGCCAAAAATGATCAGAACTCATAAAATTGTTAGTATCTGCAATTAGATAGATTTTGTGGATAAAGATAATGATGCAGTATGGGACTTGGTTGGTTCAAATGCGATTTTAACAATCAAAGATTATCGCCAAAATTTCTTGTATGTTTATCAACTTCGTCTTGTGGAGATGGTGATTCTGCCTCATGTTTATGCTCAGTTTTATGACTACGCTGTGCCATTTTTTTCTCATGTTCCTCTCTTGAATGATGCAGTCTATCACTTTCGTGGATGAACTCTTTTCCACATTCAGCACATTTGACTATAACATGATGATGCTCATGATGTGCATGTTTTATCAGATCTTCGTATACAGAAAATTTCATTTTGCACTGATCGCAGCTAAATTTCTTTTTAAAAAGATCCATGCTTATCAAATCTATAATGAACTCACAGATAAGAATGTTTTATAGATTGTAAAAATTTCATATATATGTGACCAACCTATGCAATTCGCAGTCAACTAATATACTAGATTTCATATTACCAGTAAGTAGTGATAAGAAAATTTGAAATTCTATATTGAATTTGAGCCATGTAAAGAATGCAAAGATCTGATTAGAGAATTTGAAAACTCTGATGAAACTCAAATACATGAAGACTCTAAAAAATTTTTACGACACATCACATACAATCACAGCGAGATAGTGCAAGCAATAGTCAAAGATTTCCCAAAGGAAGCAAAAAGGGAAGACTTTTCTTGGTTCAAATAAAATCTCTAAACTTTCCCTCTTGTTTTAATTATCTCGTAGCATTGAATATGTTAAACTAGATTTAGGGAGTACCGGGGGTGGGTTTCGAACCCACGACCTCCAGATTATGAGTATTACCCTTTTGTGTGGACTGGCACTCTAGGCCAGGCTGAGCTACCCCGGCACAGATTACGCCTGATTTTTTATGCAATTAAATGTAATTGTTAGGTACAAGCAGATTCAAAATACGGGTAGTTTTAATTTTTGTTGGAAAAAGGATTGGACCTTCTCAGGTCAGGATTTTTTATCTTTTTTTTGCTTTTGCTTTTGATTTAGATTTTGCTTTGGCTTTTGCCATGTAAAGTCTCTCTTTACATCGCTATTAAGTGCTATGAAATGCGTTAATTATCAAAATGAGAGAGTAAAATTTTTGATAATTTGATAAATTACATCACTTTTTATTGGACGAAATTATACCAACAAACAAGAAAGGAGGTGCAACGATGAGTTATAACGACGGCGGTTTTGGAAGATCTAACCGAGGATACGGAGGCGGCCGAGATAGAGATAGAGGATATGGAGGCAACAGACGATTCAACGACGGACCAAAACCAGTCGAAACAGGAAAAGAATACGACGTTACCATAACGGAAATTAGTAGAAAAGGAGACGGTATCGCAAGAGTAGAAGGCTTTGTGATATTTGTTAAAGATGGTAAGGCAGGTCAGAATGCAAAAATAAAGATCACCCAAGTAGGTGGACGATTTGCTTCAGCCGAAATAGTAGGTTCTCAATCCGCAGCAGCAGAACCCGCAGCCGAATAAGATTTTATCTTATCCAAAAAACTAATTTTTCCCAATTTTTATTTATCTTTAATTATTTTAAAACAAATCTGATCTAGAATCACTGGGATGCAATTTTTTTCCAGTCTGTTTCCACCTTTGTAACCCACTGGAATTTCTTTTGTAGTGCAGATGTGTACAGTTTTTCCCATTCTAATCCTACATTATCAGTCCATGCTTTGAACACTCTCGGGTCAATATAATTGCGAAGTGATGTTCCAAGATTGTAGTCTTTTGTTTTCTCAGTAAGCTCTATTGTCAATTTCATCTTTTCCTCCCGAATCTTTTGTTTTTCACGCTGTTTCTCTGTCTTTGGTGGAGTATGCTTTAGTTTTTCTAATGCTTCTCTCTTTTTTTGTAAGGATTCATTGAAAGTCTTTGGAATAGTTCTTTTGTGATTACATGTGATTGCAGCTTCAAGATTTGCTAGTTTGGCATGATATATCTTGATATTTTCCGTTTTTGAATCTAGTTTATCCACATTTTTGAGATAATTTTTCACTACAGTTGTAGCAAGATATGTCCTGAAAACTTTTGCAGTAAGCCCTTTTACTATCTGTCCTAGAAACTCGTTTACATGTCTTGATGTGATTCCATCAAAAATTAGTTCATCTGGTTTTTTCTTTTCTGTAAATTTCTTGAAATTATCATATAGTGTTTTATCTTGGCTGCTAATTGGAAGTGATTTTTGCCATCTTACACTATCTTTTCCTAAAAAATCAAACTCTATTGCATCAGGTTTTAGCTTGATGTGTTCAACTCTTAGTGTGGTTGCACCTACAGTATCTGCCTCATCAGGATCTTTTTCATCTCCTACTCTCATGGCTGTTTTGAATATCAAATAACACACAGTTGCAACCCTTCTTACTTTTTCATCACGGTCTGTCATTTTTTTAACCACGTTTTCTAGTACCTTGTTAACGTGCTCGGATAGCTTTATTGCTTTGTCATACTTCATCTGGTCGCGCTCTTGTTTTAAATCAGAAGTGTCAGAAAGCCAAACATATTTGCGTTTTTCTGTAAGATAATCTTCCCAGCTTGCAAGCCACATGAAATCTGACTCGTGAATAATTTTTCCCCAGTTTCCAGGTGGTACTTTGGCATCCTTTCCAAGATTTAGCGTGACATTTTTTTCTGAAATTCTTGGCTTCCATTTTCCACGTAATGGGTGATCTCCTCTTCCAATGAAAAGCCCTGGGGGCTCTGCCATCCAGTTGGCAACATCGACTTGTTTTCCATCAATTATTGCAACTCCATATTTTGCCTTCATTTTTTCCTTGATCTCTTTTCTTGAAGATGCGATTTTCTTTTTTTGATCCTTATCTAGTATTAGTTTGGAGTCTTTTTCCAGATCAACAACCTTGAATGCTGCAGAAAAATCAATATCTGATAATGCTATGCCCTTAAATTTTGGTGGTAGTACCTTTATGAAATCGTCTAGAAAATTTTTGCAAAAGGTTTTGTCTTGAACATATGGAGTGTCTTTTTTCTTTGCCCATTGATAGACCATTTCCTCTTGATCTAAATTTAGGGGTACCTTCTCGCCTTTGATCTTGATCGTTATCCCTTTTGATTCAAAGGGAGGCGGAAATGCTATGCCATTGTGTTGTAAAGTTTTCCATTTCATTTTAAATTATCACCAAATCTGTGCCTAAATCTGTTGACTTTGATAAAAATTGACTTAGCGACGTATATCAATCTAACCAATCTAGTTTGTAGACTGATTCTTTCTAAAAATTAACTAAATTCTAGAATATCTAGATTAAGATTTTGTTACTT
Source organism: Nitrososphaerota archaeon (assembly GCA_013287585.1). Classification (GTDB taxonomy): domain Archaea; phylum Thermoproteota; class Nitrososphaeria; order Nitrososphaerales; family Nitrosopumilaceae; genus TA-20. The sequence continues at coordinate 30,380 of JABDDN010000010.1, read as the reverse complement.
TAGGAAAAGAGCTCTTTTTTGATGTAATTTTCAAACTCTAGATCCGTCTTGTTCTTTTTTGCCTCAAGAAACATTATGGCATCATTTCCAACTACATATCGAGGTAACGGGGTTTCCGATTTTATTGCCTTGATAATTGTACTTGCCACTTCTTTGGCTGGCGTGCCCATTTCTGACATCATGGTTATTCCCGTGATCACTTTGTTTGTAATGTCTTTGTACGCAGAATCTGATTTTAGAGATTTTTTTGTTGATGACATGAAATTCGTCTTTATGACTCCGGGTTCAATAATTATAACATTAATTCCAAACGGAGAAAGTTCATACCTCATTGATTCGCTTAATCCTTCTATTGCAAATTTTGAGCTGATATATCCTGGAGAAACGGGAAAGCCTATTCTTCCCGCAACAGAGCTTACATTTACTATGGTTCCAGACTTTTGCTTTCTCATTATTGGTATGACTGCTTGCGATACTCTAACTACGCCAAAAAAGTTTGTCTCAAATTGTGCCTTTAACTCTTCCATAGAAATGTCCTCAAGGCATCCAAAGAGCCCATAGCCTGCATTATTTACCAAAATATCAATTCTACCTTTTTCTTTAACAATTTTGTTTATAGTATTTTTTACACTATTTTCCTTGTCAACATCAAGCTCAAGTGTTTCAAGTTTCAAATTTTCTTTTTTCGTAATTTCTTTGATAGTGTCTCCTTTCTTTGTATTTCGCATAGTGGCATATGTGAAGTAGCCTTCTCGTGCTAAATCTAATGCTGTCTCAAAGCCAATACCACTTGAACTGCCTGTTACTATTGCAACTTTTTCCATATTTGCCAGTCTATAGTGGTGTTAATAATTTGTTTTGTTAATGTCATCATCTATACTAGTGGTTTGTCACCTTCAACAGGTTCAGAAACTTCGGTTGTTTCACCATCGATAATTCTTTGCAAGATCTCTCCAGCAGCAAGCTTGTGAAGATATTCGTTGTTGTTTCCGCATCTGTAAGAAAATGTACATCTTGGACATCCTGACTCACTTTTGCAGGGACATTCTTTTACAATGTGTAAACTCCGCTCGAATGCCTTTTCCAGTCTATCGTATAGTGCCTTACTTGCACCATTTCCTCCTATTGCAGAGTCGTAGATGAAGATAAGCCCAGATGAACCCAACGATATACCGCCAAGATCTTGTGAGACTCCGCCTGTTATCATATTGCTTCCTTCTATTACAACGTGTTCTGTAGCATGATATCCACTAGCTTCTACATATTCTTCATTTTCAGTTTTTCCTATTTCGTTGATTGGTCTTGGTGCTTTAAACACAATTCCTTTTGTGACAAAATCAAATTCTAGTGGTTTTTCTAATAATACGCGCTGGCCTTGTGTTACCTCATGACCGATTTCTATATTTGCATAACCATAAACTCTTTTTTGAATATGTAATTTGCAAAATGCAACCTCGATTCCATTTGCATTTCTTTTCTCAAAAATTGTTTCTATAGTTGGCCATTCTTCAGTCAACGCTTTGGTATAATACGGATAGTCCTTTCTAAGAAGTTCAATTTTGACATTCATCTTTCCAGGATATTCTAATTCCTTTACCTTGTATCTTGTTCCTGCAAGAAAATAAACTGCTGACTGGTGTAGCTCTTCTAGTGCTATCGGAAGATTTCGCTCTCCAACTTTTTTGCCATTTAAAAATATGTCAATTGACTTACCAATCCCTCTGATACTATAATCTTCAAGTAAGGACTTGATCTGCTCATGATTTGGAACATATCTATTCTCAATTAGTACAAGATTACCAACAGATACATGTCTTGCAATTGTTTCACCATGTTCAGCTAACTCATGTTTTGCAATAGGTTTGTCACAAGCCATTGCTAATACTTGAAATTCTTCAACAAACGGATTCTTAGGGTCAATGTAGATTTTTTCAATATCTTCAAAATAGTCAGTTGGGTGATTCTTGTAGTATTGTGATATTGGGTCATTGCCAAGAACCAAAAATGCATAACCATTTTGTCCCTTCCTTGCCGCTCTTCCTATTCTCTGAACCAATCTATTGACTGGTATGGTAGATGAGATTACTCCGTCTACATTGCCAACATCTATTCCTAATTCAAGAGTAGGAGTAGCAGAAATTGCCATGAGGGTATCATTTTTAAAAGAATTTTCAACTGATCTTCTGTAGTTTGCCATCAATCCTGCTCTGTGCACTTTGATGTCAATTTTTTGTCTTCTTGCTTGCATTGCTAAAAGCTCCGAGTTTAGATGAGAATTGTTAAAGACCAACGTCTTGTGTTTTTTTGTTGTAAGTTTTTTTAAAATTTCAATCATTAATGCTCGTTGTGTTCTAAGAGATGGAAAGAGCATGCTAAAATCTGTCTTTCCTTTTTTTCCAGATCCTGTTACTAATTTCATTTTGACTCCAAATAACTGCTCACAAAATGATAATGCATTTTCAAGTGTTGCAGAAGAAGCTACGATTTGTAAATTTGGGGTGATTCTTTTTAGTCTCTTTATTATATAGTGAACATTAGAGCCAAATATTCCAGAATATACATGAGCTTCATCAACTATCAAAAATCTTACCATATTTAACAATGCAGCAAATCTACTTCGATGCCACATGTGATAGTGTAGCACATCAAAGTTTGTTATGACTACTTGCGGGGGATTTTCTAAAATTTTCTTTCTGTCTAGTTCTTTTGTATCTCCATCAAATATTTCTACCCTGATGCCAAGCTCATCTGCAATTTCTTTTATTTTTGGCAGTTGATCTTTTGATAGAGATTTAGTTGGGTAAACAAAAAGGGCCTGAATGGTATTACTTTGACCATTTTCAAGAATTTTTTGTAAAATAGGGATTACAAACGCTTCTGTTTTTCCAGAAGCTGTTGGCGCACTAATTATTACATTATTTCCCATCATGATATTCCGTATTGCGTCTTCTTGGAACTTGTAGAATTTTTCTATCTTTTTTGACTCTAAAACACTGGTTATCTTCTCATTCAATCCAGATTCTGATACAGTATTTCCCATCTCAGGATCTGGCTCAATTATTGTTCTAAAATATGACACGTAATATTTTCTTGCAAACAAAATAGAGTTGGTAATCTCATCGAGTTTAGCGTTGCCTATCATTTTTTTTATCTCGTCTTCGCTTTGAACTATTCCTTCTTTTTCAAGCATTGCGGCTGATTTTTTCTTGTTTGGGATCTCTCCTGAATCAAACCTGTTAAGGAAATCTAGATATGCCTCATCTGCATTTTTGGCATAGTTTACAATGTCTTCTAATTTACATGATGTACAAGTGAATACAATTTTCTGGTTGAATGTTTTCTGCATCTCCATCTTTGATTTACATTTAGGACAAAAGTACACTACTTTATCAAATGTGTATGGTGATTTAATTTTTGATTTTTGCAGATCTAATGTTGTTTTATATGAATTATCAAGCTATTATCCGTAAATTCTAACTTCGCTGATTGTCCAAGATTCTGCAACATTCTTTCGTGCTGTATTTTATAAAAATATGACCACTTTTTTCCCATGTTGTGATGTATTATGAATTTAATCATTTTATTCTCAGAGGACTCTGTATAGCTGATACCTGATTTTCTTAATCTATTTCTCAAAATTGAGAGGAATCCATCGACGGTATCATCACCTGTCATCATCAACCTTACATCTTTTGTTGAATCAGCAGTACGTATAGCTATATTGTGAAGGATTTTGTCATCAAGCTCATTCATAAGGCTCTTGAGTACTTCTGAGAGAACTACAACCCATCCAGCTTTTGTTGCGGTCATGTCCCATTGGAGATAACTGGCAAATATCTCATTTACAAGTGTATTTAGGCTAACTCCATTACTTTTTGCCTGAGTCTTTAATTTATCAAGATTCTTACTGTTTATCCTAAAGCTAGAAATCTTATCCAGCGTCATCCTTTTTTCATCACAAATGTCTGTTATAATCATTAATTGAAATGTGATATTTATTGATAAAATTTACCACGTGTCTTTTTTCTACACATACTGACTGATATGTACTACACTGTATTACAATGTGTTTAATGAACAAAACACTAGTGGCGGGTCTTTCCATCCTTGTTTTGGTGGTAGGTATAGGTAGTAACGTACTTTATCATCAAGCAGAGGCAAAAGGAATGCCATCGTGTTGGCTGAATGCTGATGGTACAGTGAAAGGAAAATACCTTGAAATGCTCAAGGGAACTTCTAAATCATCTCAGATCTATCATGTAGCAACAGATACAACATATTGCCAATATCATATACACAAATAGTTGTTAATGTTAAACTAAATTGAGATAACTCAAGGAAGTTTTTCATTCACCTAATTCTCTATTTTTAATTATTTTTTAATTTGTTTGATTGTATGTTGTAAACATAGCTATTGAAAATATGCTTTTAGTTGTTTATCATATGTTTTGTATAACATACTCCTATAAGTAACAAGTTGGATCTCAAACCATTGAAAGTCCTTGTTACTGGTGGAACAGGGTTTATTGGTTCAAAGCTTGTCGATAAGCTAGTCAATAGAGGAGCTACAGTTACTTGTCTTGTCAGACAAGGAGGAATTTCGAATCCTTCTGCAAAAACAGTGACAGGAGATCTTACTTATCCTGATTTCATACTGCCTGATGATGAGTATGATGTAGTTTACCACCTCGCTGCTGCATGGCCTGGAGAAAAAGACAAGAAAATTCTAAGAGCAGTAAACTATGATGGCACTGTAAATTTATTTAGTCTGCTAAAAGATAAAGCCAAATTTATTGTGTACGTGTCAGGTCTAGGCGTATTTGGTAATCCTGGAAATAATGTTGTGGATGAAAACTCACCAATAAAACCGCATACTGAATATGCTAAACTAAGACTAGAAGCTCAAAAATTTCTAGAATCAAACTGTAAAGAACATAAAATCGCATTTAGTGTGGCGTATCTTGGAGACGTTTATGGAAACGGTGGTTGGTTCAAAAAAATCTTGGTGGAGAGATTAAAGAAAGGCTCGTTTAGAATGCCTGGTTCTGGAGAATATTATAGAAGCTTTGTACATGTGGATGATGTTGTCTCTGCTCTTGAATCTATGATAGAAAAAAATGCCATAAACCAATCCTTTATTGTCACTGATTCTATGCCTGTCACATTCAAGAATTTTGTTAGTCTGGTTTGCAAAGAACTTGGACTAAAGGCGCCAGGAACCATTCCGATAATTTTGGCAAAAGCTGTTATGGGTGGTGATTTCGTAAATCTTTTGACCACATCAACAAAGACATCAAACGAGAAAATTGCAAAGCTATGTGACTTTGCGTATAAATCGTATAGTGAAGGAATACCTGCAACAATTTCTGAAATGAAATCCTGAATTGACATATAATATCCAAACATTCTAAATTTTGTGTGGGTTTAGGAAGCTATTGGGGCGAAGTTTTGGATGTTCTAGAGGATGTAATTCCTGTTTACGATAAAGTTAATTCTGTAATATCTCTTGGCAAAGATGAAGATTTTCGCACCAAAGGAATTTCTGGAAGAGTAGGACAAGGGGATATGGTACTTGATGCAGGTTCTGGGTTTGGTAACATGTCAAAAACTGCATTAAAGATTTGTAATGATGATTTGCAAATTACACTTTATGATCCACTACAGCCAATGCTAAAAAATACAAAAAGATTATTTACAAACACTCCAAGTCTAGCTTGCGGAGTGTTTGAACACATTCCATTTCAGGATGAAAAATTTGATGCTGTAATGTGTGGTTATTCATTACGTGATGCAATCAGTCTTAAAACTGCGATATCAGAAATTCATCGTGTACTAAAAAAAGGCGGAAGATTTGTCATTGTAGATTTGGGAAAGCCAGATAATTCGTTTTTAAGATTTGGCGTCTCATTTTATCTTAGAATGATATTGCCAATCATAGCAACTATGGCGGCAGGCAAACTTGGCTTCAAATTTGGAACTCTTTATGGAACATACAAGTTGTGGCCGAAAAACAAAAAGCTTGAATCTCTACTACTTGATAAATTCTCCAAAGTAGAATTTGAAAAGGGAATGATGGGTGGAGCAATAATGGTTGCTGCATACAAGTAGCTTCCAAAACTTTAATTTCGGAACAGTACAATTTGTAGCGTGTTAGATTTTTCGCTTGATATTATTGGTAATGAGTGGATAATCATTGCCTTTGTTGCTATAGTTCTATTTTTAGGAACAAAACGTCTTCCTGAGGCATCACGAAAGATTGGAAAGATTATGGGCGAATACAACAAGACAAAAAACATGGTACAAAACGAATTACAAAAGGCAACTACAAGCTATAATCTTTCAATACAAGGACCAGTGGCAACAGAAAGACAAAAGCTTGAAACAATTGCAAAGTCACTTGGAATTGATTATATCAATAAAACAGATGATGAACTAAAGGATTTGATCGCATCAAAGATGGGTACGTCACCGTCATCACAAGGCACCGATAACTCCACACCGTAAATTCTCAACAAATTTAAATAGAATATCTCGTCACTCAAGATGGTATAGTTTGGTAAAGATAGATCCTTGGCAGAATGCATTAAAACAACTTGATGACGCAGCAAAAATTCTAAAACTTGATCCAGGCATACACGAGATGCTTGCAACGCCAAAAAAAATTCTTACAGTATCCATTCCAGTTAAAATGGACAACGGAAAGATCAGAGTCTTCACCGGATATAGATCACAGCATAATGATTTTCGAGGTCCCCACAAAGGAGGAATTAGATATCACCCAGGTGTTACACTAGAAGAAGTAAAGGCACTCTCAATGTGGATGACATGGAAGTGTGCCATAGTTGATGTTCCATTTGGTGGAGGAAAAGGTGGAATCATTTGTGATCCAAAGAAATTGTCAGCTGGAGAAAAAGAACGAATGACAAGAAGATATGCATATGCAATTTCTGAAATTATTGGACCGGGAAAAGACATTCCAGCTCCTGATGTTTACACTACTGGAAAAGAAATGGCTCAGATTATGGATGTATATAGTGTAATGCATGGACAAGGCGAACCAGCTGTTATAACAGGAAAACCACTTTCTGTAGGAGGCTCTCTTGCTAGAAACGTTGCAACTGGTTTGGGTGTAGCATACTGTGTGAGAGAGGGAGCAAAAAAACTCAAACTAAAACTAAAGGGCGCTAGAGTAGTCATACAAGGATTTGGAAATGCAGGAACATTTGCGGCAGAATACATAGAAAAAATGGGTGCAAAAGTTATTGCGGTTAGTGATTCAAAAGGCTCTATAATAAATCCAAAGGGACTAGATTCAAAAAAAGTTCTTGATTACAAAAACAAACATGGTTCAGTTATTGGATATCCAGGAAGCAAAAAAATAACAACAGAACAACTTCTAACCACACCATGTGATATACTTGTTCCAGCAGCTTTAGAAAATCAAATAACACCAGAGATTGCAAAAAATATCAAGTGTAAGATTATAGCTGAAGCAGCAAATGGACCAACAACACCTGAGGCTGATGTCGTTTTATTCAAGAAAAAAATAATGGTAATACCTGACATTTTGGCAAATTCAGGTGGAGTGTGCATATCCTATTTAGAATGGGTACAGAACCTGCAGCGATATTACTGGACATTTGACGAAGTGGCAAAAACTATGGAAAAACATATTGTCAAAGGCTTTAACGACACATACCACTTGGCACAAAAACACAAAGTAGACATGCGAAAAGGCAGCATGGTTTTAGCAGTTAGCCGAGTACTGGAATCGTTTGAAGCACGTGGCCTGTGGCCTTAGGATATCTTCAATAGCAAGGAAAGTCAAGTTAGATTATGGCCAAAGCATTTGTCGCAGTTCATTGTAACACAGGAAAGGAAAATCAGGTAATTAGGGCATTGATGGAAATAAAAGGAATCTCAGAAGTTACAGGTGTTCTTGGACTGTACGATGTCATAATAAAGATAGAGTCAGACGACACCATGAAACTTGAAGAAATTATTACAAAGAAAGTAAGAACTGTACCTCATATTCTTACAACCATGACACTAGTTGTCATGTAAAAAATTCTACAATGTATTGACTAGATTATAAAATAAAAAGTGATTTTAGTCTGGTTTAGGATGTGCTAAAAGAACTTCCACAGGAGCAGCTCTTTGTTACGTTTGGATTGTTGATTTTAAATCCAGCGCCCATCAGACTTTCAATATAGTCAACATTTGCACCTTTAAGATAGTCAGCACTATAGCTGTCTATTACCATCTTTACACCATTTTCTTCTATTACAAGGTCGTCCTCTTCAGCCTTTTGCTCAAAACCCATTCCATATGAAAGGCCCGAACAACCGCCGCCTTGAACATACACTCTAAGAAATTCTGGCTTGTCTGCTTCCTCTTTCATAAAGGCAATTACTTTTTCTGCTGCTTTAGGAGTAATTGTAAGCAGTTTGGTAGTCTGTGTGTTACTCATGACTAATGTGAGTCTTTTAAATTATAATAAGCTTTTCATACTTGACATATTAGGAATCTCGTAAAAAACGGGTTTTTTCTATTTCTTTGACTTGTTTACAAAAGCAGTCATTCTTTCTGCTCTGTCTGGATGAGTAAAACATAATCCCCAAGTGTATAACTCCAAGGCAAGTCCCGTGTCAATGTCCGAGTTTCTGCCTTTGTTAATGGCAATCTTTGACATTCTTACTGCCATTGCAGAGTTTTGTACTATCATCTTTGCCATGTTGTTTGCTTCCTCAGCAAGCTTTGACAATTCAACTACTTGGTTTACAAGACCTATTTCTTTTGCTTCATCTGCTTTTACCGGTCGTCCAGTATAGATCAATTCTTTTGCTTTTGCTATTCCAACAATTCTTTGCAATCTTTGCGTTCCACCCCATCCTGGACAAACTCCTATGGTCACTTCGGGTTGACCCATCTTTGCAGTATCTGCAGCAATTCTAATATCGCATGCCAGAGCAAGTTCGCATCCTCCACCTAATGCAAATCCATTTACTGCCGCAATTGTTGGCTTGCTGCAATTTTCAACTGTGAAAGTTAAAAGATGTCCTGTCTTTGCATATGTTTCTGATTCAATTGGTGTGATGGTAGACATGTATGCAATATCTGCACCTGCAGAAAATGCCTTGTCACCTTCTCCTGTAAGTATGATTACCTTGACAGCATCGTCTTTGTCAATCTCGTTGAAAACTGTAATTAGTTCTTTAGCAACTTCAGTATTCATTGCATTATATTTGTCAGGACGGTTTATCTTTACAGTAGCAATTCCATCTGATTTTGAGACGTTAACTAGTGACATGAAAAAACTCCAATTTACAGGAAATTAAACGTTGTCAGAAGGTTTGTGTTTTCCCCATTGATGTAATGCGGATGCAACTGCTACCCATGTTCTAATGTCATCATATACTGGAACATTGTGTTTTTCAATCAAGTCTGAAACCTTTTTTGTATAAGGCCCTCCATTTCCACCTACTATGATTGGCTTCTTTTGCTGTTTTGAAAACTCACCAAGATAATCAATGATTGTTTCTTCTAATGGGTCATCTTGAAATACAAACCATGGCATGATGATATCCACATTAGGATCTTCCATGAATTTTTGAATTGTATACCTATAATCATCTGCGTTTGCTCCACCAGTTACATCTACTGGGTTTCCACTTCCAATAACATATGTTGCAGGATAATGCGCTTTCATTTCTTTTACAGTATTTTCTGTTACTTTGGCAAGTTCTAATCCAAATCTTTCAAAGTGATCTATTGCTCCAATCATAGGTCCTGCACCATTACTTACAAGACCAATTCTGCCGCCTTTTGCAGCTGGCTGCCATGCAAGTGCCTTTACTACTCCTGCAAGTTCCTGATAACTATCAACTGAAATTATTCCAGCTTGTTTGAATGCTCCCATGATTATTGCGTTAGAGCCTCCCAATGATCCGGTATGTGATGCTGCCTGTTTTGCTCCTAGTGTTGTTCTACCGCTCTTCCAAATTACAACTGGTTTGTGTTTTTCTGCCATTACATGCTTTGCAGTCTCTATGAATTTACGACCATCTCCAAATCCTTCTACATATAGTGCAATTACTTTGGTCTGAGGATCATTTGCTAGATACCAAATCATATCTGCTTCGTCTACATCTGATCTGTTTCCATAGCTTACCATCTTTGAAAGACCAAAAGTATCTGCAGTTTCTAAAAAGCTGATTCCCATAGTTCCGCTTTGAGATAATAATGCAACAGGTCCTAGTTTAGCTCTTACCATTCTTTCCTGTCCTTGGAATGCGCAATCTAGTCTATTTGCAGCATTGAACATGCCGATGCAATTTGGACCAATTATTCTAATTTTGTGCAATTCAGATAAACGTTTTATTTCTGCTTCCATTGCTGCTCTATCGCCACCAAGTTCTTTTCCGCCTCCTGATACGATTACAACATTATGGATTCCTTTTTTTGCACACTCTTCTAAAACTGGTGCTGTAATGGAGAGATCTACACAAACTACTACCAAGTCTATCTTATCTGGAATTGCAGATAATGATGGATAGCATTTGAGTCCCAAAATTTCTTCTGACTTTGGATTTATTGGATATACTTTTCCTTTGTAATCATGTTTTGCAATACTGTCCAAAACAGAATTGCCAATTTTTCCTGGAGTTGCAGATGCTCCAACCAATGCAACTGATTGTGGCGTGAAAAATGTCTCCATAAATTCTGCATTTGGTTGTACTTTGGAAATTGCATCTTTTTTGAATTCTTTTCTTAAAAGTATCTTTGCATCAACAACATAGTATGATTTTGGATACACCACAATTGGGTTAAAATCAATGCTGTCAAAGTAACCTGCATTGTCTGTTCCAATCTTTCCTATCTGAACTAGTGCCTTTGCAAGCATGTTTTGGTCTATTGGCTTGCTTCCCCTATATCCTTGCAATATTTTTGCACCTTTTAGCTCCTCAAGCATAGACTTTGCATCTGAAATTGTAATTGGAAGCATCCTAAACGCGACATCTTTGAATATTTCAGTTAATACACCGCCAAGGCCTACCATTATCACTGGACCAAACTGTGGATCGTTTTGAAGACCAACAATAAGCTCTACTCCTTGTGGAACCATCTTCTCAAGAAGAATTCCTTTTAGATGGACACCTCTTTTCTTTGAAAGTCTTTTGTACATGTCATTGAAAGCCTGTTTTACATCTTTTTCATTTTGTAATCCCACCTTGACTCCACCAACATCTGTTTTGTGAAGGATTTGTGGAGAAACAACCTTCATTACAAGAGGATAGCCAAGCCTCTTTGCTGCCTTTGTAGCTTCTTTGGTAGAGTTTACTAGTGCATATCCAGGTACTTTGATTCCATATTTTTTCAAAACTGCCTTTGAAAGATCTTCTGTGATTACCTTGTGATCTGTAGCAATTGTTTCTTCAAAAACTTTGGTGACTGCGCTCAATTTGAAAACTCCATTACTCCACTAATGTATTTTAAAAATTTTTGTAAATTGACAATTTTTGATAAATTTTTCATGACCAGATCCGAAAGTCTTATCGTCATTATATTAAACTTTTGTCATAGATTGAATTTTGACTTAAAATTTTGATAAAAGATTTTCATGTTGTTTTGTATTGTTTCCATGTTTTCAGGTAACTTTCTGATTATCTCTTCTGGATCAATATATGGTGTCTTACTTAGCTCGTCTTTTGATTTTTCTAGCCATAGTTTGATTGTTTCTTCATCAACTTCTAGGTGAAACTGTACTCCTACCGCACTGCCTATCTGAAATGCCTGATTTTGATAATCTTTAGAATGTGCTAGTCTTGTGGAATTTGGGGGCAGATCAAATGTGTCTCCATGCCAATGAAACACTGTGGCAGGACTCTTAATCCCAGAAAACAGGTCTGATGCTATATTATCAAACTCTATGTCATGGTAGATTCCTATTTCTTTTTTATTTCCAGGGTACACTTTGGCACCAAATGATTTGGCAATAAGCTGCGAGCCAAGACAAATGCCAAGTAGTGGGATCTCTTTTTTTACCGCATTTCTTATCAATATTATCTCTTCTTTTAGATGCGAAAGATCATCATTTGCGCTTTCGGGGGCACCTAAAATTACAACTCCAGAGTGTTTTACCTCTGGAATTTTTTCTTTTTTGGCAAAAATGATACTAGTTTTAAATCCGTCTTCTTTTAGGAGTTTGCCTAGATTTGATAATCCTTCATACTTTGCGTTTTGTATCACAAGTATGTCAGACATAATTTTGAAAAGTGCTTAATATGTTAAATACTAAATGATTTTGTGAATTTCCACGAATCTGAAATATTACAACTTAAAAATTTGATTCATTCATTAAACTCAAAAAAAGACAGCATAGTGGTAGTTGAAGGAAAACGGGACACATCTGCATTACGAAAATTAGGATATTCTGGTAATATCTGTGAGTTTCACAGCTTCAAAGGGCTGGCAAGATTTGCTGATTCTGTATCATGCCACAAAAATCTGATAGTATTGTTTGATGGTGATAGAAAAGGCAAATACCTGACAAGCAGGATAATATCTCAACTAGAACACCGTGTCAAAATAGATCTCTCATTTAAGAAAAAACTTGTATCCATAACAAAGGGCAAAGTCAGACATATTGAGGATCTCTCAAAATACGTGACACATGATCGGTTTACAGACGTATTATAGCAATAGCACTTATATCCGACTCGTACGAAAATAAATTGATCAAAAATTAAGAGGATTATGAATTGCCACCTACAGGAATTGTCAAGTATCACGTTAAGCTCAGCTTTGACGTCGATGGATTGGTTGAAAAGGCCGACATAATAGGCGCAATTTTTGGCCAAACAGAAGGACTGCTTGGACCAGAGATGAACCTAAACGAACTTCAAAAAGTATCGAAGGTCGGTAGGATAGAAGTCAACACTACGGCATCGTCTACTCAAACAAAAGGTGATGCCTTGTTGCCTATGAGTACTGATATCAACACGGCTGCTTTGATTGCAGCAGCTATTGAAAGCATTGACAAAGTTGGACCATTTGTAGCTCATTTCAAACTAGAAGCAATAGATGATGTTCGCTCTGCAAAGAAAAAAGAGATCGTTGACAGGGCAAAAGATATCGTCCAAAAATGGTCTACTAAAACAATTAGCGAAGGAGATGAGATGCTAAAAGATGTATCAGAAGGTGGAGGCGGAAAACTAACTACATTTGGAAGAGAAAAACTGGCATGTGGTTCTGGTGTTTTTGATTCTCCATGGATAATTTTAGTTGAAGGAAGGGCTGATGTAATTAATTTACTAAGAGCAGGATATGATAATGCACTTGGAATTGAAGGTGCAAGAATAGACGAATCCATTAAAGAACTATGTAATTCAAAATCAAAAGTTGTTGCATTTTTAGATGGTGACAGAGCTGGTGGATTTATACTAAAAGAACTCAAAGCTCTAGTTAACGTTGATGTGGTTCACCGCGCACCTGAGGGAGTTGAAGTTGAAGAACTAACGCCAATACAGATTGTGGAAATTTTAAAGGATACTGCAGAGGATATGAAAAAAGAGACGGTAAAACCAAAGTTACAAGATCCAAAAGATGAATCAATTGCAAACATTGCAAAAAAAGTCTATCCAGATCTTAATGAATCACTTGAGGCAGTAGCACTAAATGAAGACCTTGGTGAACTTTTCAAGGTTCCAGTAAGTGAAGTTGTAGGAAAACTTTCTCCCGGATCTGGTATAAAATATCTAGTTTTAGATGGAATCATTACACAAAGACTGATTGATGCTGCAAAACAAGCGGGAATAGAGTGCGTTATAGGTCATAGGATGGCTAACCTAAAATCTGCTGACGGTATGGTACTAAAAACATTTACAGAGCTGGGCATAGCCTAAATTTTAATGCCAGAACTCAAAGTTCAACACATCCTTACACTAGCAGAACTTTTAGCAAAAGGTGCCAGACATAACTTTGTTACAATCACAACACTGTCACTAGGAAAAAGTATAAACAAATCACAACAAGCTGCATCAAAACATCTTTTAGAATTAGAAAGAGATGGGTATGTTGAGAGGATGCGAAGTGGACAACGAGTCTCTGTTAGAATAACAACTAAAGGACATACTGAAATGGCAAGAATATCTACAATTTTAAAATCAAGCTTGGAATCTTCTCCATCTTATATAGAATTTAAAGGCACGATAGTTTCTGGCATGGGAGAGGGTGCATACTATATGTCAATGAAAGGGTATGAAAAACAGTTTAAATCAAAACTTGGTTACATCCCATTTCCTGGAACACTAAATGTTAAACTAAAAGATAAAGAATTCATCGAAGCAAAACGTACTCTTGACGCACATCCTGGAATAATGATAAATGGATTTTCTGATGGCAAGAGAACATATGGTTGGGTAAAATGCTATCCTTCAAAAATCAACAATTCAATTGATGCTGCATTGATTACTTTGGAGAGGACGCATCATGATGACTCTGTTATAGAATTAATTTCAAAAGAAAATATCAAAAAAACAACAAAGCTATCAACTGGCTCACAGATCTCAATCAGAGTACCTATTCGTTCAAAATAATATACTGAACTAGTTATTGACACCTGTCAAGGGAACTAATGGTATTTGTTTAGGTTTAGCATTGGGATAGAAATTTTAGCAGCCACAGTTTTGGCATTAAAAATAAATTAAAACTTTCACATAATTATGTTCTGTAAATAGAACTACCATACTCATTTTCTATTTTAGAGCTTTTAATGTCTGGTATGGGGGATTGTAATCTTGCAATGCTTACATTAACATTAATTTTCCGGCATCCATCAGTTATGAATTTCTCTTGGTGAACTTGATCGTATCCTAGTGCTATGATATCAGGTTTTACATGTGCTACTGTCTTGAAAATATCTCCTTCATATCCAACTACTGCATAATCCACCATTGAAAGTGAACTTACCAAATCACGTCTTAACTCCATGTTGTGAAGAGGTATCCTACTCTTCATTTTTTGTGCTGTCTGATCTGTTGCTATCACAACAACCAATACATCTCCAAGAGCCTTTGCAGCTCGTAACGTGTGTAAATGACCAGGATGTATTATATCAAAGACTCCGCCTGCCAAAACAACTCTTAGCGAAGATCTACCCAACTCTGTAAGCGTTTTTTTATCCGACTCGACTATTCCATGTTTTACAAATGACTCTATCTTTGCTTTGAGATGATCAGGATTTACAGGAAGCTTCCTTCGAATTATTGAAATAGGATCATCTTTTGAAAGTGCGGCTACGAATAATGCTGAAATTATTTCCTTATCAAGTGCATCCAACTATATCACTAAAACAAGATTCCTACTCTTGATTCATCTATAAACTCTATGCCCACGGGTCCATTCCTTTTGAAAATCTCAAGGCATCTATCAGTCCCTCTGCATATCCTATGCTTAGTACTGCAAGCTCCTCCCTTCCTTCACTTTGAAACTTTTCAGCATCTTCCAAGTAAAGATCAGCATTTTCTAAAACAGATTGAAGCGATTTATCATCCTTGAATTGTTTTGTTACTTCGTCTAATGCTTTTCTAGCTTTTGGAATGTATTTCTGGAGCATTTGATCTGAAATTTTTTTAATCTTTGAAGAATTATCGAATGGTTCATCAAGACATTTTGCAAGAACTTTTAGTGCATCATATTCTGTAAAATGCATCTTCCCTGGTATTATAATTGTGTGTGGTGGCTTACCGAAACTTGTTTTTTTAAGTGTAGCTAATTTTCCTGCTACTATGTTTTGACTTTTTGCACCAATCCTTGATGCCACTATTGCAAAACTTGATTCATCAACAACATTTCTTTTTTGTTCATTTTCAACCAAAAGTAGATTCGTTAATGCATCTTTTGGATCCAAGAAGAATTTTTTATCATTATTATATTCTAATATTATTATAGTGTGGCTTCCAGCTATGAGATTTTGATAAATTGTATAATATACGCTAGGGATTGATTGCTTCTCATTCATCATAGTTACCGGCTTTCCCAATTTGTAATAATGTAAACCGCATTCTCCAACTAATGAAGTGATGGCAGATGCGGCATGGATTGTTTTTGTTTTAATTTTTTCCAAAATAGCTCTTGTTCTCAATTCTATGTGAGTTGTTGCTATGTAGGGGTCTCCATATGAGACAAGTACAACGTTTTTCTTTTTTGCCTCTCTGAGAATTGTCTTTCCGTCCTCTACCATCCATCTTGGTGCAGTTTTGAACTCCCCTTTTACCATCTTTTTTATTTTTAGCATTTCTGACTTTGGAATAGGGCTCGTAAATATTTCAAAAAACACTACGTCTGCACTCTTTAGTATTTTCAATGTATCAAGACCTATTCCATCAGGACCAGAAATTCCCAGACCTACAAACCAAAGCATAATCAAATTTCAGATTTTGGCTATTTTGAGCTTCGTATTATTTACCATGTAGTCTTTTTAGATGATAAAGCATTTGCTTGAAAACTTCAATGCTTCTAAGAAATTCATCTACGGAAACCCGTTCGTCAATGGTGTGAGATGCATGTGGATCTCCTGGACCATATGTAACAACAGGTATATTCAATGCATTTCCAATTATGTTCATATCACCAGTTCCAGTTTTTCGAATTAACTGAGGCCTTGCTTTTTCAACATCTAGTACTCCCAAAGTTAATGCCCTTACAAGTGGAGAATTATGTGGTGCCTCAAATGGTTCTGTTTCATCAAGTACAGAATAAAATGCATTAACTCCTTGTTTTTTTGCAACCTCTTGTACTGTAGTTGCTATTTTTTCTCCAACTGTTTTGCAGTTCATGTTTACTGGAATCCTGATGTCCATTATTGCATCACATTCTAGTGCTGTTACATTGTGACTAGTTCCTCCCTTTATCTCAGTTAAAGTAGCAGTTAGGATCATACCCTTTGGTTTATCAGATTGGTTTGCCTCTAGTGCATCTTTGAGTTCTTTAATGAACACATATGACTCGTCTATTGCATTTTTTGCAAGCCAAGGAGCGCTAGCATGTGCACTATTTCCTACATTTACTTTGAGATTAATAGCAATTCTCCCCTTGTATGCTATTGTTATATTTCTAATTCCGCTTGGTTCACCAAAAATGGCATAATCAATATCGAGTTTTTGTTTAACCAAACTTTTGATTCCTGTTGCATTTCCTTCTTCATCTACTACTGCAGCAAATACTACAGTTCCACTATTGTTTTGAATTGAAGCTGCGGCAAGAAGCATTGCCATAAGTGGAGCCTTTGCATCAGAAGCTCCGCGTCCGTAAATGTACCCGTTGTCATTTTTTACTTTTATTTTACCTGGCACTGTATCCATATGCCCACACAAAAGAATTTTTGGAGAGCCAGCTCCTTTTGTTGCAATAAGATTTCCAACCTCATCGATGTGAATGTTTTCAAATCCCAAATCATCACACTTGTCTGCTAAAAATTCTGCAAGAGGTTTTTCTGCAAGTGAAGGAGTGTAAAGCCTAAGCGCTTTCTCAAGCATCTTTACTGAAAACCTTGGTGTTACTGTAATTGAAGAGTCCAATTCTTATTTTCTCGACTGTAGTGCGTAATCTATCATCATTGCTGGAATATCTACACCAGTAACTCTGACGGTATTTTTGTATTCTGTTGTGTTGTTTACTTCATGTACAACAAGGCCTTTTTCTTTACTTTCCATTAGATCTACCCCTACTATCTGACCATATACAGCATTTTTTGCCTTGATACAAATATCTTCCAATTCTTTTGTCACCTCGCACACTTCGGCTCTTCCGCCAAGTGCCATATTTGTTTTCCATTGTCCATCTCCAGAGTATCGATATATGGCTGCAACTACCTTGTCTCCTATTGTGATCGCTCTGATGTCTCTAGGCGGTCTTTGTACAAATTCTTCTAAATAATATACTTGGTAAATTGGGTACATCCTCTCTCGGCTCTCCATTATTCCTTCAGCAGAATCGCGATCCTTTAACAGTGCAATCATTCTTCCCCAACTGCCTACAGTTGGTTTGAGCACCATTGGGTAACCATTCTTTTCTAGAGCTTCTAATGCAGCTTCTTCAGAAAAGGCAACTGCGCTAAATGGTGTTGGTATGTTTTGTTTTTGCAAAAGCATATGTGTGAACAATTTGTTTCCGGCAAAGATGCTGGTGTTTAAAGAATTTATCACATTTACCCCTTTTCCTTCTAGTGCTGCTGTTGAGTGAAGACTACGATAGTAACTAACACATCTTTGTAATACTGTATCGAAATTATCTTTTCCTTTGTCTAAATCTAAAAATAAATTCTTGCAGTCCACCATCTTTATGTCGATGCCTTTTTTCTTGCCTTCATCAAAGAGCGCTTTTTCTTCCCACCGGATGGTGTCGTAAAGAATCGATAAACCTGAACTCACTGGCCCCAGTCCTCACCAACAGTTTGTGCTGGTTTCAACTCAAAGCCGGTAGATCCTTTTACGAGTTCAAAGCTTGAGCCACAATCTGGGCATGTTATTATTTCTCCTTCCATTGCATCTTTTGGAGGGGAGATGTTTGCATCACATTCTAAACATTTCATATTATTTTCCTGTTTTTACCTTTCCTTGGGTGTCATTAATTATCTTTCTTTCCAGTCTGTCATCTAGTGGAATTTCAAGCAGGTCTCCCATTCGCAAGTTCTTAAGACCAGCTGCGACAGCTTTGGCGTGTTCATCATTTTGTTCTAAACCTAAAAGTGACATTAGGTATGCTGCACCGTTTTTACCTGCCAATTCTCCAAATACTATTCTTCTCCTATTTCCTACTACTTTGGGGTCAATTGGCTCGTACGCAGCAGGATTTCTAAGAATTGCTGCCAAGTGAGTTCCTGCTTTGTGTTTGTAGGCAGTAGCCCCAACAATTGGCTTGGAATCATATGGTCTGATAGTAGTATATTGTTCGATTAGTCTTGAGAGATCCATTAACATGTCCAATCTGAAACTGTTTGGAGATTTGTAAAGATAAGATAATGAAATTGCAGTTTCTGCTAATGCTGGAATTCCAGTTCTTTCCCCAATTCCATCTATTGTAGTGTGAATTTGATCTGCTCCGGCATCACAACCAGCAAATGCATTTGCTAATGCTAATCCAATATCATTGTGACAGTGTACATCCAACGGTATTTTTATTTGATCACGAACTGTTTTTACTAGATTATACATTCCATTTGGACGCATTATTCCTACTGTGTCTGGAATGCTTATTCTATCAACGC
Source organism: Nitrososphaerota archaeon (assembly GCA_013287585.1). Lineage (GTDB taxonomy): Archaea > Thermoproteota > Nitrososphaeria > Nitrososphaerales > Nitrosopumilaceae > TA-20. The sequence goes on along the minus strand of JABDDN010000010.1, from coordinate 11,113 downwards.
CAACTTCTTCAATTGCCTTACACATCTTTATCAAAAATGCGGGCTCTGCTCTACTGGCATCTTCCATTGTAAATCTCATCTTAAGTCCATGTGATTTTGCATATTCTACAGTATCAACTGCTCTGCGTAATGCCTCCTCTCTAGTTATTCTTAATTTATCCTTTAGATGTATATCTGACATTCCAAGATATGTGGCCATCCAAGTTGCATCGCAATCAAGAGCTATATCGACATCTTCCTTCAAGGCGCGTACATGTGCTACAATATCTGCTCTTAATCCTTGTTTGATTATTGTTTTTGTTGCTTCTTTATGATCGCTTGATACAACTGGAGAAATTTCAATTTGATCAACACCAAAATAATCAAGCATCCATGCAATTTGGATTCGTTGTTTGTTTGAAAATGTAACTCCTGGATGTTGTTCTCCTTCTCTTAGAGTGCTATCTAGGACATGAATTTTCTTTGGTTTTACTCCAATTTCATTATATTTGTATGCGTAGTAATTCGGATCATCCATTGCTGATCTAGTACAAAAAACTGATGAATATAAACATATTCGTACAGAAATCGGCTGTTTTTAGAATATCTGCGCCGCTTTTCGGCATTATGGATAAAAAAGATCCGAACTTCGTTTTTAGGTTACAGTACGTAATATGATGACTGTGTTGGTATCAAACACACCAGGAACTTTGCGTAAAGAATCTATGCACACATTGATGTCTGTAATGGTAGGTGCTCTGATTATAACTGCAATATCATACTGTCCAGTAATTTCATAAACAGTGTGAACACCTTGTAGCTTTGTTAATTTTGCTGAAACTTTAGATGTATCAGTTGCAGAATCCACAGAAATCAAAATGATTGCGCTCGTTGCGTTTGCATCTCCTGTTTCTACTGTGAATTTTTTTATGATTCCTCCATCAGTAAGATTTTTTACTCTTCTTCTTACTGCAGATTCAGAAAGACCTAGCTTTTGTCCAATTACTACAAAAGATTCTCTAGAATCTTTTTTTAATATTTCAATGATTGAATCATCTGTTTTATCTTTAGACATTTCTTCTTTTTTCCTCTTTTCCTAATATAACATCTAATGTTTCTAAAGCTTTGGTTATATCTGATTCAGAAATGACAAGCGGTGGTAGTAATCGTAATATGTTCTTTCCAGAATATAAAAGTAAAAGGTTGTTTGCTATTCCATCAAACAAAATATCTTTTACCTCAAATTTCATTTCTACTCCAATCATCAAACCCTTGCCTCTAATTTCTCTGATTATTTTGTGTTTTTCCTTTAGTCTTTCTAATCCTTCTCGGAATAATTTTCCCATTTTTACCGCATTTTCAACTAATCCATCTTGTGTCAAAGCTTCAATTGAAGCAATACCAGCTGCACATGAGATAGGATTTCCTCCAAAAGTAGATGATTGTTCGCCTTTACTTATACACGCGAGAATGTCTTCTCGTACAAGTGTAGCTCCCATGGGGATTCCTCCGGCAATTCCCTTTGCTAGGCACATGATGTCTGGAGTAGTATCCCAGTGTTGGCCTGCCCACATCTTGCCAGTTCTACCAAGTCCAGCCTGAATTTCATCGAAGATCAAAAGAATATTTTTTTCATTACATAATTTTCTAACATCCTGTAAGAATCCATCTGGCGCAACATGGATTCCACTTTCTCCCTGTATTGGTTCCATTATGACAAATGCAGTATCGGAATTTATTGTAGATCTTAAAGCTTCTATATCTCCAAATGGAGAGAATGAAACTTTTTCTACTAGTGGTTCAAACGGTTTTCTGTATTTTTGACTAAATGTTATTGAAAGAGATCCAAATGTTTTTCCATGGTATGAGCCATTCATTGCTACCATTCCTGTTTTACCAGTGAATTTTCTTGCAAATTTCATTGCTGCTTCTACTGCCTCAGTTCCACTGTTGTTTAGGTAAACTTGATTCAGATTCTTTGGAGATATCTTAATCAAAGTCTCTAAGAATCGTTCACGTGTTTTGTTGTAAAGTGAACTGTGTACTGTGATTATTTTATCAAGTTGTTCTTTGATGGCCTTTACAACACGTGGATTGCAGTGACCAACAAGAGCAACACCATATCCTCCCATACAATCAATGTACTCTTTTCCGCTAGTATCCCACACATGTGAACCAAGGCCGCGTTCTATTGTAACAGGAAATCTCTGATAGATATTTCCCATGAATTGATCTTCAGTCATTTTGTAATCACCGTACAGTTGTCATGCGCAATGGCAGCTGATATAGGATTTTCTCGTTGACCGCTTGCGATAAGAGCTTGTTTTACTCCCATCTCAAGAGATTCTGTTGCAGCAAGTATCTTTTTTTCCATACCAAAGCCTATTTTTGGAAGAATTTCCTTTGCCTCAACTAAAGAAAGTTTCTTTACAAGCTTTTCATCCATCAGTAAACCGTCCACATTAGTCAAAAACAATATCGTGTCAGACTGCATCTTACCTGCCACATATGCTGCAGCTCTGTCTCCATCGACATTAAGAAAATCAGATTCTTCACTTATTGCAATTGGTGATATGACCGGAACGTAGCCTTGGTCTAGAATTGATTTTATCAGACTTGAATTTACGTCCTTTATCTTTCCAGTATAGCCTCCATCTATTGCCATCTTGCGGCCCTTTTCATTAATTATTATCAATTTTTTTTTGCGTTCAGCCTGGATAATTCTGCCATCTACACCTGACAGTCCGACTGCATTGATACCATTTTTTTGTAGCATTCCTACTATCATTTTGTTTATTTTTCCAGACATTACCATAGTGAAGATCTCTATGGTTTCCTTATCAGTAAACCTGCTTTTTATTCCACCGGGAGAAACAATGAATTTTTGTTCTTTTCCTAGTGCTTCTGAAATCTTTGTTACCTCTTTTCCTCCACCATGTACCAGGATTACTTTTTCTTGTTCTGAAACTTTTTTTAGATCAGCAATAGTTGACGGATGAAGCCCATCTACTACGCTTCCTCCGATCTTGATTGTAATCATTTTCTCACACAGGTGTTAACGGAGAATATCTGAGGCCTTCCATCTCATCAAAACCCGCCATTACATTCATGTTTTGTATGGCAGAACCAGCTGCTCCTTTCATCAAATTATCTGATGCTGACAATACAACTAATCTATGATTGTCCTCATCTATATCAAATCCTACATCACAGAAATTGGATCCCACTACAAACTTTGGATCAGGAAACTTGTAAAATCCTTTTTTATCACGAATTAATCTGATAAATTTTTCATTACCATATTGTTCACGATATAACTTCCAAATGTCCATCTCACTCATTGGGTTGTTAAGGAAAGTGTGATTTGTACACAATATTCCCCGTACAATATCTACTGCATGTGGACTCATAGAAACATGAATCTTTTTCCCTGCAACCTCAGTTAATTCCTGTTCTATTTCACCAGTATGTCTATGCTTTGCAGGCTTGTATGGCCTAATTACTCCTGATCTTAAAGCATGATGGGTACCAGCTAAAGAACCTGCACCTGCACCAGATGAACCAATTTTTGAATCAACAATGATGTGTTCTGTATCAATTAGGTTTTTTTTCACTAGTGGATATAACGCAAGTATTGAAGTTACTGCCATACATCCAGGACAAGAAACAAGTTGTGATTTTTTAATTTGTTCTCTGTGAATTTCTGGAACGCCAAAAACTGATTTTGACAATAATTCTGGGTAAGGATGTTGCCAACCATACCACTTGTCATAATCTGGGGCATTGTGAAGACGATAATCTGCACTTAGATCAATTATTTTCATTCCACGATCATACAACGCTTTTACTATCTCAGTTGCTGTTCCATGCGGTACTGCAGTAAAAACAAGATCGCACTTGTCTGATAATTTATCATAGTCTAATTCGGAAAATGTAATATCGGTAAACCCTTTCAAGCTTGGTTGAATCCTTGAAACATATTCTCCTACATATTGTCTTGATGTTACCATGGAGATCTCCACTTTGGGATGACTTACAAGTAATCTGAGCATTTCTCCTCCCACAAAACCTGATGCGCCGATAACTCCTACTTTCATTGATACACTCCTAGCATAAAGGGGTATAATTTATTTTATAGCTTGCTTGATTGCAAAATCAATCATTTCTTTTGGAATATTCTTTTTTGAAACTTTTGATAGCCCTTTGAACTCTACAGTGTTGTTTACTTCATGTACAACTAGTCCTCGCTTTTCATCTTCCATTACATCTACTCCCAATATTCCTCCACCTACTGCTTTTGATGCCTTCATACAAACATCCTCTAACTCTTTTGTTATCTCACACAAAATTGGTTCTGCACCAAGAGCAATGTTCGTCTTAAAACCACCAGACGAAGTTCTATACATTGCAGAAATGACTTGATCTCCTACTACAATAACACGAATATCTCTTGGAGGTCTTTTTATCATTTCTTGAAGGTAGTAGATTCTGTCTAGTGGTCCATCACTTAGTTCTCTTACTTCGATTATCGCATCTGCAGTTTCTCGGTCCTTGAGAGGTATGACACCTCTGCCCCAGCTTCCTACTATGGGTTTGATAACTAATGGATATCCTACTTTTTCTAGATTCTCAAGTGCAGCTTCAGGTGAGAATGAAAAATATGTTTTTGGAGTAGGTACATTGTGTTTTTTTAACAAAAGCGATGTTATCATCTTGTTGCCACAGTTGTTTGCAACTTCATACTTGTTTATGACTGGCACGTCAAGAAATTCTAAACATGCAGTGAAATGCAGACCTCGGAAATAGCTTACGCATCTTTCCAATACTACATCCCCAAAATCAAAATCATTTTTTTTACTTTCAGTACTTACCTGAGTTACTTTGGCATCAATCATCTTTGTATCGTGACCAAGCTCGATTGCTTTTTCCTCGAGCATTTTCTCCTCTGTTCTGACTCGATCGTAAACGATACGAATCTTTGACATTTATTCTCCCCAATCTTCGCCGACTTTTTCAGCGTGTTTGAGTTGACAAGTGGTGCCATTTTTTGAGGCTATCTCAAAATCTGCTCCGCAGTCAGGACATGAAACTATTTCTCCAACACTTGCATCATCTGGAATTTTTAACATTGCATCGCATTCTGGACAATTCATATTTTATTTTTTCACCCCTTTTTTAGTAATTTATTAGCTTCTGTTGACTGAAGTCCCCACAATTCTACAAATCCTTTTGCTAAAGTTTGATCAAATGTGGAACCAGATCCGTATGTTGCCAAGTCATGGCTGTACAACGAATATTCTGATTTTCTTCCAACTACGATTAGACTTCCTTTTAACATCTTTAGTTTTACAGTTCCGCTAACTCTCTTTTGGGTGGCATTGATAAACATATCTAAATCGGATTTTAATGGATCCTGCCACAATCCTGAATATGCCAACCAAGCCCATTCCGAGTCTACCATTGATTTGAATTTGAGTTCATGTTTTGTAAGAACCATTTTTTCGAGATCGGTGTGAGCCTCAATGAGACAAGTCGCTGCAGGAGTTTCATAAACTTCGCGTGATTTTATACCGACAACACGATCTTCTATATGATCTACAATACCAACTCCACAAGCGCCTGCCTTTTTGTTGATGTATTGTATTAGTTCAATAGGTTTTAGATGCCTGCCATCAACTGCGACTGGTACTCCTTCTTTGAATTCTATCTCTAAATATTGTGGTTTATCTGGCATGTTTCTTGTTTTTACCCAGATGAATGCATCTTCTGGTGGCTCCTTGTATGCGTCTTCCATGGCTCCTCCTTCAATAGCTCGACCCCACAAGTTTTGATCTATACTAAATCTTTTTGCCGCACTGTCTATTTGGATTCCGTGTTTTTTTGCAAATTTTAGTTCAACATCACGTGTAAGATTAAGATCTCTGATTGGGGCAATTATAGGAAGAGTAGTACCTGAACGCATTGTAACATCAAATCTTACTTGATCATTTCCTTTACCTGTACAACCATGTGCAAGTGCTTTGGCATTTTCTTTTTTTGCAATATCAACTACCTTTTGTGCAATTAATGGTCTTGCTAGTGCAGTTGCAAGACAATATTTTTTCTGGTAAAGTGCGTTTGCCTTTATAGAAGGGAAAATGAAATCATTTACAAATTCTGCACGCGCATCTAAGTTGTAGTGTTTTATTACTCCAAGTTTTTTTGCCTTTGCCGCAATCTTTTTTTGATCGTCACCTTGACCCACATCCACTGTAACGGTAACTACATCCAAGTTGTGTTTTTCTTGAAGATATTTTACAACAACTGATGTGTCTAAACCACCAGAGAAAGCGAGAACTGCTTTTCCTTTCATTGAGGTTTTCTGTGATCAGATTTTAGCATTTATCTTTTGTGCTTTGCAATCTTCTGATTTTATTTTATAATAAAAAACAAAAAATTATTTTTAAAATAATGAGACAAACTAAATTAGTCCAAGCTAAAATTCGAACACTATTTAACCGCATTATTATAACGCTGTTATATGAAATTGATCGCATGGAATATGACATTTCTAGTGTATGCTATCTATAAGATACAAAAGGAGGCGATTTTTCATGACTAAACTGCAGGCAAAAAATATTGTAAAACATTTTGATCATAATGGTAACTCGATTCTTGCCTTAGATGGAATTAATCTGAATGTGGAAGAAGGTGATTTCATATGCATTGTAGGTCCTTCTGGATGTGGCAAATCAACGTTTTTGAATATTGTAGCTGGACTTGAAAAACCTGATTCTGGTGAAATTTTACTTAATGGAAATCTGATCACAACTCCCGGTCCTGATAGAACAATGGTTTTTCAAGAAGGCGCGTTATTTCCATGGCTTAAGGTAATTGATAATGTAGAGTTTGGATTAAAAATGGCTGGTATCCCAAAAGACGAGCGACGACAAATTTCAGAACGATACTTGGACATGATGCAACTGGCCAAGTTTACAGACTCGTATACTTATCAGTTATCTACAGGAATGAAACAAAGAGTTGCAATTGCAAGAGCTCTTGCTATGGATCCAGAAATTCTTTTGATGGATGAACCATTTGCGGCACTAGATTCTCAAACAAGAGATTTGTTGTTGGTAGAATTGCAATTAATTTGGGAGAGAACAAAAAAGACAATTATTTTTGTTACACATAATATTTCAGAGTCAGTAATTTTAGGAAATCGAGTTGTTGTATTCAAAAATAGACCGTCTAAAATTAAAAAAGAATTTGTAATTGATTATAGACGACCTAGACTTGCTGAGGATGAAAATCTTCAAAAATACTATCATCAAATTCTTGAAGAATTAAAGAGTGAGGTAATGGCACATATAAAAGATGAGAATCTATGAATGAAAAAATAATCTTAAAGAAAACTTCACATGGAAGTTTTGATGATGCTGCTAATGCAGCACTATTTCTTGCAGTGTTTGTTGGTATATGGCAAATAGTGTTCATGCTTGGCATATGGCCCAAAATCTCATTGCCTTCACCATTGATGGTTGCAGAATCATTTGTCAAGATAATTTGGAATCATTCCCTACCTGTGAGTATAGGTGTGACTTTGGCCAGGCTTGTAACGGCATTTGCTGTTTCCATAGCTCTTGGTACCCTCATAGGACTTGCCATGATTAAATTTAAGGGATTTGGAAAGACACTAAGTTCATTTTCTGCTGGTCTTTTGTCATTTCCAAGTATTGCATGGGTGCCTTTCTCTATTCTATTGATTGGTTTCAATGACTTTGGAATTTTGTTTGTAGTTGTCATGAGTTCAATTTTTTCAATAATGATTTCAACATATAGTAGCATCAGAAACATACCGCCAATCTATCTTGATGCAGCAAAAAACATGGGTGCTAAAGGATTTTACTTGTTCAGACATGTTACCATACCAGCTGCTACGCCTTCATTAATCATTGGCATCAGACAAGCTTGGTCATTTGCATGGCATGCTATCATTGGTGCAGAGATACTGATGTCGATTGTTGGATTGGGTCACATTTTATCTGTTGGAAGAGACTTTCTTGATATGGGTCAGGTAATTGCAAGCATGATTACTATATTTGCAATTGGATTGTTAGTTGACAGACTCTTGTTGTTTAAACTAGATGAGCGAGTGAGAAAAAAATGGGGACTGGATCACCATCGTTAGGGGTAATAGGTATTACAAATGACTCCTAAAATTAAATTTGGAATTGCAGGAATAATTATTGCACTTGTAATTGTCCTTTCTTTTAATGTAAATTCAGGGAATCAACTTTCTCATAATACCGATAGCTCTGTTAATGTTTTAAGAATTGGATATTTTCCAAACATAAATCATGCACAAGCAGTCATAGGTCTTGGAAATGACGACTTTCAAAAAGAACTTGGAGATGTTAAAATAGAAACCCAAGTCTTCAATGCCGGTCCATCTGCAATTGAAGCATTATTTGCAGATAGGATTGATGTCACATACGTTGGCTCAAATCCTGCAATCAATGGATATATAAAATCTGATGGAAATGGTTTACGAATCATTTCAGGTGCAGCAAGTGGGGGTGCAGTTTTTGTGGTTAGAAATGATGCTGGAATAAATTCAGCTGCTGATTTTGCTGGTAAAAAGTTTGCGTCTCCTCAACTTGGAAATACACAGGATGTAGCATTACGGAGCTATTTACTAAAAAATGGATACAAAACTACAGAAAATGGTGGTAATGTGACAGTAATACCTGCAAATAATCCTGATATTGTGACACTCTTTTTAAAGAAGAGTATTGATGGAGCATGGGTACCAGAACCATGGGGAGCAAAACTCATCAAAGAAGCAAATGGAAAAATTTTGGTCGATGAGAGAGATATATGGCCAAATGGAAAATTTGTAACATCGCAAATAGTAGTTAGGACTGATTACCTGAAAAACCATCCAGATGTTATAAAGAAACTATTAGAAGCGCATGTTAATGAAACTACTTGGATAAATAACAATAAAGATCAAGCTGTACAAGTATTCAATGCACAATTAGAAAAACTTACAGGTAAGACAATCCCTGCTGATGAACTCCAAAATGCATTTTCTAGACTTGAAATAACATATGATCCTATAAAAGAATCCCTTTACAAATCTGCTAACGATGCATTTGAGTTAGGTTTTCTAGGAGATACAAAACCAGACCTATCCAACATATATGATCTGACGCTTCTCAATGAAGTTCTTGGTGAGAAAAACTTGCCAACTATACCTTAGCTTTCCTTTCTTATTCATTTTTTCCTAATCTGTTCGCTTTTTCCAAATAATAACACTAACAATTACAGCTACTGTTGGTATTATCACCAACAAATAGTTTCTAAAATTACCCACTGAAAGTGAATTTTGTAATTCATTAGAACCATTAGAACTACCTAAATTAATCTTCGGTAAAAGTGGTTGTCCTTGTTGCACGAATCCTGAAATTAAGACCATACTAGTTGATTTGTATGGCAAATTGAAAGCTACGTGCCAATATCCGTCTGGGTCTTTACTTTGCAGTGCATCAACTGGATTACCATTTAAAGAAACAGAAAATTTTTGGTTATCGTCTTGTAAGGGAATCATGAAATTTACATATGTTATTTGAGGCCAAGGATTTCTGGCAGTAAATGAAAGTGAATTTTGTGAATCATCAAATTTTGCATTACCTAAATTTGCTGCAGTCACATAAGTAAAAGAAACTCTATCTCCACCCTTTTGTGCAATAAGCGTCAGCGTTGGATCTTCACCTAATGCAAAACAACTATAGTAACTTATCTTTGATGCAAGCAAAGGATCAGGATACATGGTAAACTTTGTTTTTTCACCGGGTTTCAGCTCAGTGATGATTTCAACACTTTTACCAGTATCAAGAAATTTTCCATTCTTACCATAAATTACAGCGTATACTTTGACCCCATATGCTGTAACGGTATCGTTATTTATGATAAAACCAGACGTGTGACCGTCTGCATGTTTAACTAAAGTGGTATCGTAAATTACTTGAATATCTGTGGCATTATGTTTTGCAGATACAAAACTTACATCTGGTTTTTCTAAAATTGCATTTTTACTCTCTATTTGCGGTATTTTTATTTTAAATGGTATATCTTTTGCTGCATTCACTATTGATAGAGTATAGGAATCAGAAATCATACTTCCATTATCTTTTATGTTTATGGTAATTGTAGGAACTATTGCAATATTTTGTGTATTTTTGACTGCTCCTATGACAGTATATGCACCGTTTGAATCAAAATATCCTCCAAATTCATTATCGGGAATCCATACTTCCGCGGTTACATGCTGAAAGGAAATTAAACCCATCGCAAACAATCCTGCAAATAAAATTGATATTCTAAATAAATTCATATCATATTCACAAACATGATTTATCATTCTTTAATTTTAATTAGTCGCTAATTTTCATTTATTGTTTGGAAGAAATTAGACTAGCTTCTTCAATATCTCTAAGGCACCTTGGAAATCATTCGGTGAGCTTATCAACACATTGCCTGAAATCTTGTGTACTTGTTTTATGAAACCAACCATGTCCTTACTATAATTTGACCAATCAAGATTGAGCATTTTTGCAGATTTTGAATTTTTTTCGGAAGCTAACAAAATACAGGGAATTATCTTGAACCCTTCTGGCTTTAATTTATCAACTATTCTTGTAACTTGGTCAACAGAGCTGATGACCTGAGTAACAAATCCCTTTGGTTGGGCTTCAATTTTTTTGTGAATCTTTTCAAAATCTGGATTCTAATAAAAAAATAAGAATTTCTGCAAGCATACGAGTAAGAGACAGAAATCTCATCTCCATTACTCAAACAATTTCTGATGCAATTTTACTTGATCTAAATGGTGTTCTTATTCTCAAAGGGGATACTCCACCCGTCGGGCCAAAAGACTCTAAGCTTATACCAAGCGATATTGTAAAACAATTCAATGAACAAGGTTTTGGAAAAAAAATTGATAAAAAAATTCCATTAATTGCAAATGTGACATTAGACCAATATGGAAAAATGCTACTTGGTACAAACATTCAGGCTGCATATACAACCGTATCTGATATGGGAATTGATATTTTTGGGTTGAATTGCTCTACTGGACCAATAGAAATGA
>JABDDN010000009.1:53021-53764 GCA_013287585.1 Nitrososphaerota archaeon | reverse complement strand
TTGAGAGGAATTGTGATGTTATGGCGGCAATTATCTCTGCTGCAACAAAAGCAATAAACAGATTTTTGTTTAGTGCCAGATATTCCTTGTATTTACTTTTCTTTTCTTTCACCAAAAATTGTCTTGATTCATAAAGATAAATCTTCAGTTATGATTCTGAATTTTGCTTGGTATCATCAAGAAGTTTTTCATAAACAAGGAAAATCTTTGTGCCCTTTGACCAATCTCGTGTGGGATTCCGTCGATAACCTAATTGCTCGTAAACGCGGTGTGCCTCTTTCATCGTTTGCTGAGTCGAGAGAACCATTTTGGCATATCCAAATGAGACACCTCGTGATTCGCAAGCCGCGATAAGACATGAGCCAATACCTTGACCACGCGCTTCATGATAAACTGCCAATAATTGAATTTCGGCTTCGTCCATCTCTGCCACCTGACGAATTGGATTGGTGGGACAAACACAGATAATCATGCCAAGAAGTGTTCCCATTTCCGACCTAGCCAAAATGATCTCACCACGTTTTCGCACTTCGGAAGGTACAAATGTTTTCTCTGCAACTGATTTGTCAGTATAGCCCCCTTCTACAAAAACACGAGTCAGTAATGATGTAATTTCTTTATCTTCTTGTATCGTACCTTGATAATTCATGATTTGAAAATTCAAGTTCTTCTAGTTATTGTTCTATCATTACTTAAAAAAGAAATGTATGGATGAAAAAATGAAGAATTTTCGCTTTAATTTT
>JABDDN010000009.1:28496-53011 GCA_013287585.1 Nitrososphaerota archaeon | reverse complement strand
GTTTGGGGATTGCTGATGGATTGTATTGGCTCAAGTCCTGTAGGGCCCAGCTACTGTTATGATTTGTTGGAAAGTTAATTTCTTAGATAAAATAATCATATCCGTGCATCACGAAAAACGACAAAGTTATGGCATCATTTTAAAATCTTTGGTGTTCTTTCTTATTCTATATTACCCAGTTTTGGTCACCCATGAAATAGGACATGCTTTGGTATGTGTATCTGAAGGCGGTGTTCCAACGCTGGATGTATCATTGACAGGTGAGGGTCATGGCACTTGCACTCCTGAACCAGATAATCAATTTTTATATCACATATCAGGAGGAGTTTTTGCTAGTGTATTATCAGGCATACTGCTAATCTTATGGAGAACGATTCCAAATTACGTCAAGATAGTTTCAGTAACATTTGCAACAATCCAAGGCATAAACGCATTAATCGAGGCCTTTGCAAATGCTAGTTACATCAGTGATCCTTCCATGCGATATATCGTATTTAACGTAATTACTTTTGCATTATTTACAGGTCTTTTGTTTTTGTACATCAGAGAACCATCTACTAAGAGTAGTTCAGGTTTTAGAAACAATATTGAAACCATGATTCACGGATTATGTTCGAAGTGCGGTAACAACAATCCAAAAGAATCTGTGTTTTGTAACAAGTGTGGATTTAATCTCAAATAAAAAATTAGTTAAGATAATTCAATGAAATGGGAATGGATTCAATCATAATTCTAGAATCATAGGTTCGAGTCAGATGGGATCCTAAATAACAATGTCCTAATTGTGATTCTACATTGTATAACGAACAAGTAGTATAAAGAATTTCTGGAACATGGTTAGTGAATTCGTTTTGTATTAAAATTATGGATGTAAATAGAGCATTAAACTATTTCAAATATTAGCTGACAGACTAGTCCATAATGCTGACAAACTTGTATGTGAACCGGACACAAATGTAAGCGTGGCTTAATAATTGATTTCATGAATAAAAATTACATGACTCAACAAATGCAACATGAGCACAAGATGGTTAGACAGTCAAGTGAGATAAGAAAAAAAGTTGAGATGTTTATTCAAAATTTTGATGATGGTTTATTGGTACTTGATCCTTATGATATGAAAATTAAATGTAATAATGCTGATAATACACAGACAAGAACGCTAACAGAATGGATTTTGCAAGCAATTCGAGATTATGAAGAAAATAAGAATGATAAACTAATTGGTGATGGGTTTGCAAGAACTTGTTTAGATTGGATTAGAATAGGAAATGCCAATAATATGATGAAAGAAGGTACTAATTTGTTAAGAAGATTTGAGGAACTGACAACAAAATACGCTAGGTTAAAAGAGGAACATGAAATGCTAGAAAATTCCTATACTGATCTTGAAAACAAACAAAGATCTCTTAACCAAAGAAAAGATAGAGAAACACAAAAACAATTACGTTAAGATTTATGATCTGTTCCCTTAAGACTATAAGGCTAGTTACAATGTTCTATTCAACCTAGGCTATTTCACAACGCAGTGGATAGGAAACCAATTGTATTGACTTTATGACTTGAGTTGGCTGTAAAAAAAGTATGTGTAATTGTCTGTTACATGCCACAAAATTATAAAAGATTATTCTCAGGTTATAGTATGACCAGACAAGAACTATCAATATATCCACAATTAATTGAACAAAACCAGCACAATAAGAAAAAAAGAGGACAACTTGATCAACTTATTCAAATTTTAGAACACCTGCAATACTCAAGTGATGCTATAATCAGTTCGATAGCACGATTTACGAATATGTCACATTGTTCTGCAACTAGAAATTGTGAAAAATTAATCAAAGCAGGGCTTGTCTTAAGATATGATGCTTCTAATAATAGACGATATAAATTGACAAATGAAGGCATTCTTTTCCTAAATAATTGTAAGAATTTTCAAGATCTCTTGTGTAAATACCAATTAAGTGACGCATTATAAATTGCCTAGTAGGTTTGTTGTAAAGCCAAACGGAAGAGTCGGCTGTATCTCAAATACGGGTACTGCTCCATCTAAACAGTGAACTAGATAATCCCCCGAATTTACTACACCCATGTTTATGCTTCTGATTATATTTTTTTCTGAAAAATTATATTTTCTAACAACTTTCAGAATATAGTCAAGCGTTTTCTGCTCTTTAAGACAAGATAGTGTCAAAATCATTTTCTTAGATTGATTTAATTTAATATTCGACATTCTTATCAGGGATTTGATATAGTTTTTAACAATTTTTGAAAATGAAAATAGAACAATGTACTAGAAGAAAATTACACAAATCTTATGTACATTATAGCAGATTATCATCCAGAAGCTGTAGGGCCATCCCCAAACTCCAATGTCATATTTGACATATGCTCTGCAGTTTCAAATTTTAATTATTGAAAAATATTCATAGTTATGAATTAAATCATAATGGAAAATAGAACAATGTACTAGAATGATCAGACAAATTACTTAAATTCCATTTATGTGGACAGAAAATGTGCGATACCATGACTACAATGAAATGTGTATAGATGTTCTAAAAAATATCAATACAGGAATCACATCAGATCTAACAAGTCACATAGGTGTAATGCCACGGAAATTAAACAATTGCTTTACATTATTACAAAAAAATTCGTTAATAAAATATGAAGGACCACAGGTCTACATAACTGAAAAAGGCAAGCAATATTTGAATTCCTATGATAGAATACTTGAATTGCTTTCCTTCAAAACAGGAAAAAAAATAGCAATCATGGCTTAGAGATATTTGAATTGTAAGACTTTAACATACCGCACCTTTATGAAGAATTTTTGAAATTTGGCGTATATTTTCTATGTTTACTAGAGGATGAATTGGAAGGCTTAGAACGTTAGAAGCTGCCCATTCAGTAACGACGAGTTTTAGATCATTATTATAAAATGGCACCTTGTGCACAGGCGTGGAATAGTAAGGAAATGCGCCTATACCTACAGAGTTTAGTGCTCTCATGATTTTATCCCGCTTTTTGGCTGCTATGGTATAGAGATACCAATTTACCATTTCTCCTTTTCTTTCACGTGGAAGAATGATTGGTAAATCAGATAGAAACTCAGTTAGGATCTTGGCGTTTTTTCTTCTTTGAATAATGAATTTGTTTAATTTTTTCATTTGTACTTTAGCAATGGCTGCATTAATTTCAGGTAGTCTTAAATTAAAACCAAGAATTCTAGTATCATATCCGTGTAGCATTCCATGATTTCGTATCTTGCGTAATTTTTCAAATAATTTTTTGTCATCTGCCACAATGGCACCGCCCTCTCCTGATGTTATTACCTTTGCAGCATACATACTAAAGCATCCAAGTCTAGAAAAAGTTCCAGAGTGTTTTCCTTTGTATGTAGAGCCCAGAGATTGACAGGCATCCTCAATTATTTCTAAATCATGCTTGTTTGCAATTTCTAATATTTCATCCATATATGCAACATTTCCGTATAGATGAACAGGAATTATTGCTTTAGATTTTTTTGTAAGTTTTTTGCTAAGATCATCTGGATCCATGGTATAGTTTTCCAGAATGTCAACAAATACAGGAGTTGCACCAACAGAGACCACCGCGTTTGCCGTTGCCACAAAAGTAAATGAGGGAATGAGAACTTCGTCTCCTTTTTTTATATCCAATGCATAAAGTGCAGCTTGCAGTGCAGCAGTTCCAGAATTCACAGCAACCGCATATTTTGATTTAACAAATTTAGAAAGTAGTTTCTCAAATTCCTGTACACGTTTTCCTCCTGCATTTTCAGATGAGGTAAGAGACTTTTCTAAAAGCACCGCTCTTACTTCATTGATTTCTTCTTTACCAAAAATAGGAGTGTTTATTGGTATTTTCAATTACTGTGAGTTATTTTGGAATTGTGCCGTCAATTTGAATAATACATGATGAAAAGGTAGACGGATATCTTGTTATTGCGTTAAAAGTTTTAGTTTTATGTGCATCAATATCATCCACAAATCCAAATCCTTTAGCTATGGTGTTACCATTATTATCTAGTAATACCATTTGTAGAAAAATTACTTTATACGAAATATTTCCAGCAGTATACTGGCCTGTCATTTGTACATATTCATATCCACTTTTACATATTACATTGCTAAAACCATCCATTGGATTAGTTTTGTCATATACAGTAGTGTTTTGTGGGAGCATGATGGAAACAGTATGATTTGTGTTTAAGTATGTTGTATTTTGTGTGGGCGTGATGGGAACAGTATGATTTGTGTTTACATATGCAGTGGTGTTTTGTGTGGGTGTGATGAAAACAGTATGATTTGTGTTTGCACCTGCTTCATTTGAAGCTGGAAAAATAATCTCACCCTCATATCTTGGAACCATCTGATCAGCTGATGCTGATTTCAAAAAATAATTTGGTACAAATAGCATGGTAATAGAGATTACAACAAAAAATAGCATCACCATGAATCTTTTTGAAATATTATAATGTATCATTTTAGTTATTCCGCTTTTGTAATGATAATATTCTAGAATTTTGCAAAGGAGAATTCTTCTCCATGATTTGATCTGCATTCAGAGCATACTACAAATTCATCGGAATCAAATTCAACATCAATATCAGAATCATCAATTATTTTCCAACATATATCACAACTCATGACTCATATGATCATAGCAATTGATGATTATCTTAATTTGCTAACAAATTACTAGAACAGTCATAAGTAAAAAACAATGTATCTATTTGACAGTAACAGATTTGGCAAGATTTCTTGGATAGTCAGGATCTGCATTCTTCTCAAGAGCAGTATAGTATGCCAAGAGTTGAATTGGAATAATTTCTATCAAAGAGTAGAATGCCTCACCAATTGTTGGAATCTGCACCCAAAAATCATAAACATCGCTTGGTTTATCAGAGATCCCAATTATTTTTGCACCACGCGCCTTGATTTCATGTGCACTTGTTAGAGTATTAGCATATGTAGAGTCATACGGATTAATTATTATGACATAAACATTTGAGTCCATTAACGCAAGAGGACCATGTTTTAATTCACCGCCAGGAAGACCCTCTGCATGAATATATGTCAGTTCTTTAATTTTTAATGAAGCCTCACAAGCTATGGGATAATGTATTCCTCTGCCAAGTATATAGATGTCAGAAACATTCTTGAGTTGTTTTGCAATATCTATAATTTTTGAATGATCTAATAATGTCTTTGACATGGTCTGTGAAATTTCATTCAAATCAAGTCCTAAGCAGTTTCCACAAAGCTTGTCAGTGAGTTGATATAATACAGCAAGTTGTGAGGTAAAGCTCTTGGTTGCCGCAACACCAATCTCTGGACCACAGTTCAATCCTATCGATATTGATGACATATTTGCAAGTGAGGATGTCATCATATTTACAATAGAGATTATTTTTGTGCCATCATTTTGTGCAATATTTACAGATTCAAGCACATCTGCACTTTCTCCACTCTGAGAGAGAGCAATCAATATTGATTGATTGTCAAAAAAGTTTGGAGAATATGGTATTTCACTTGATATAAGAGATTCAATCTTTAATTTTGCGTATTTTGAAAAAATGTGTTTTGCCACAAGTGCAGCGTTGTAGCTTGTTCCACTTCCCGTTATGAATATGTTTTTTGCTTGTTTTATTAAATTAGCTACAAGATCAAGTTCAATTTTGGTATTATGACCGGCTTTTAATATTGTTCCAGGTTGTTCTGAAATTTCTTTTATGGTATAATGTGCATATTCACCTTTGTATGAATCAGCAAATTCTTTTGATATTTTTGTAATCTGATGTCTTACTGGATTTCCATCAAAATCAAACATTTGAATCCCACGGGTATTAATTATAACAAACTCGCGATTATCTGGATAAATCACCTGATCAGTATGTCCCACAAATCCCAAAACATCACTTGAAACAAAATATCCTTCTTTCCCAATTCCTACAATTAATGGTTCATGAAATCTGGCTGCGGCAATCATACCATCATTAAATACCGCAACAAAAGAATAATTTCCTACTAATTGCCCAATAGTTTGTAACATGGATTGTTTGACATTTTTTGTTTGATCAAACTCATATTGTAAAAGATTTGCAATTACTTCGCTGTCTGTCTCACTTTTAAAAAGAAAGCCCTTTTGTTGCAAGTCTTTTTTTAGTTCTGTAAAATTATCAATTATTCCATTATGAACTATGGCAATTTTGCTTGAGCTTGATGAATGTGGATGAGCATTTGCTGATGTTACCCCACCATGTGTTGCCCATCTAGTATGACCAATCCCGATATTGCCAGAAAGTGTATCTAGTTTAGAAGTACTATTTACCTGATCAACTTTCCCAACTCCTTTTTTTATTAAAATTTGATTATCAGAAAATGTTGCTATTCCTACACTATCGTATCCTCTATACTCCATTCGTTTTAGTCCTTGAACTAATACGGGTGCTGCTTTATCAGATCCTATGTAACCAATTATGGAACACATTTTTTGTAACCTCTAAATTATAAAATGGTGCAACAAGTTTCTTAAGCGTTATAGAACTATTTACTAAAACATTTCACCTATAGAAACTTACCATTGTTTTAAAAAATATACATAGCAAATAAAACTAGATTGAAAGCAAAAACATGGATAGATAGGATTACTGATGACGATAATTTATGGTTTAATGCTATCAAGTTGGAAGATGGTGGAAATTATTATGAAGCCTTTGTGTGTTATTTAAAAGATTCCGCGGAATGTTTAAAAAATAACTTTTTTGTTAAAGCAGCTTTGAGTTGTTCTTGTGCGGCAATCTGTATTGCACATCAAGGTAATCCAATAGCAGCGCGTCAATTATACTTGGAGGCTGCAAGAATTTATGAGGAAAATGCTGATTTTATTATTGGAGAGTCTATTAGAGAATCTCTTTGGTCGCTTCAGGAGGCTTATGAATATTATTTACTGGGTGTAGATGGCGATAAAGCCGAGAAAGTTTATGATAAAGCTCTTTTTCTAGCAGGAAAAGTGAATCCCTTTTCCGGTGAAGATGAAATCATGCAAAGGATGAAACTAAGAAAAAAACGTGCATCTGATACAATGAGTGTGACGCATACTAATCTTCAAGCCTCTGACAAAATAGAAGAAGAGATTCAGAAATTTATGCGTCTAAGAAAACCAGATCCCATTATAGATAACATGATAGATAATACATCTAAGAATAACCAGAGGCAACACTCTTGAAGAAAGTATTACTGATTAGCTGGGATGCTTATCCTAATTATGCGTCAGGCGGAATTTACACTTGGACTAAGACTTTGATAGACAGCATGCAAGAGTTGGAATTTGTAGTTATAAATCAACTATCAAATCCAAACGGCAATGGAAAATATTCGGTTCCTAATAATGTTACCAAGGTAATAGAAATACCGATATTTGGAACAAACAGATATGAAGAATTTTATGATGAAAAGCGTTCACTGCTATTAAAAATTCTTCGTACAACAGAATCAGTTATTAAAAATGAATTCATGCCACTATATAAGAAATTTTTAAATGTTGTCTTATCAGAGGCGTCTTATACAGAAGAGCTTATAGAAATAATTTGGCAACTCCATCAATTTTTAACTATTTATGATTCCAAAAAGTGTTTTGAATACAATCTAGTATGGGATAGTTTTATTAATCATATAAAAAATGACCGACTCTACGAAAATATGTCTCTAAAAGAAACGTTGACTGCTTTTCAACTTATTAGCAGAAGTATGCAGGTCCTTTCCTTTCAAGTGCCAAAAGTTGACATAATACATTCTTCTCTTGCGTGGCTGCCCTCCATGATTGCAATTTTTGCAAAACGTGAAAGCAATTGCCCAGTTATAATAACAGAGCATGGGGTAGCGTTCAGAGAATTACTGTTATATTATAATGCAGTGTTATATGATGAACCAGCCAAAATATTCTGGAAATTTTTTTCGCGCAATATTACTAGAGCAATGTATTCAATTGCAGATGTAATAACACCAGTCTGTGTAGCAAATGCAGCGTGGGAGAAAGATCTTGGTACAGATCCAGCAAAAATCAAAGTGATCTACAATGGTGTAAATATTCAAAAATTCTGTCCCATGGAAATAAAAAGAGAAGATGACAGACCAACAGTAGTGTCTGTTGGAAGGATAGAGCCTTACAAAGACATTGTTTGTCTCATACGAGCAATTGGTCATGTAAAAGAAGTGATACCAAACATTCAATGTCTCATATATGGTAGATCAACAGATCTTGAATATTCTATAAAATGTGTAGATAAAATCAAGAGTCTCAATTTGGCAGACAATGTCAAGTTCATGGGTGGCACAAATGAACCAGAAAAAGCTTACAATTCAGCCGATGTGATTGCGTTTAGCAGTATTACAGAGGGGTTTCCGTTTTCAATAATCGAAGCCATGGCTTGTGGAAAAGCTGTCGTGGCAGCAGATGTTGGAGGTGTCAGAGAAGCATTAGAAGGCTGTGGCCTACTTGTAAGAAGTATGCGCCCTAAAGATCTCGCCAATGGCATAATAACATTGCTTAATGATGAACAGTTAAGAAAGGAATTAGGAGAGGTGGCCATAAAAAAAGTAAAGGACAAATTTACTATTGAAAAAACTGTAGAACAAATAAAAAAACTGTATGAAGATTTGATAAATTCATTTGAAGTAAAAAAGAAAACAAAATTAGCTGAGGTAGTCGTACAATGAAAGTTTCAAGAGCAATAGTCACTGGTGGTGCAGGTTTCATAGGAAGTCACATAGTAGATGAACTCATCAACAGAGGCATTGAGACATACGTCATTGATAATCTGCGTACAGGTTCAATAGAGAATCTAAGACAACATGAACACAACAGGCTACTCCATATAGTGATTGGAGATGCAAAGCACATAGGTCGGCTTTTATTTGGTGTCAGTGATATCGATCTAGTTTTTCATGAAGCTGCAATTGCAAGCGTTCCATTATCAGTAAGTGAACCTATGTTAGTTCATAATGTTAATGTGAACATGACACTTGATGTAATGAATTTTTGTTTAGAGAAAAACATAAAACGATTTATTTTTGCTTCATCAGCAGCAGTATACGGAGTAAAAAATAATCATGCCTCAGAAGACATGGTGTGTAAGCCATTCTCACCATATGGAGCATCGAAGCTTGCAATTGAAGACTATCTTGCTGCATACTATAATACTTACGGGCTTGAGACTGTAGCTTTAAGATATTTCAATGTGTTTGGTGCTAGGCAGACGTTAAATGACTATAGTGGTGTGATTACCATTTTTACAAATCAATTATTACATAAAGAAACTCCAACTGTTCACGGAGATGGAAAACAGGTACGTGATTTCGTTCATGTAAAAGACATAGTGCAAGCAAACATGCTTGCAATGGAATCACAAAATGCAGTAGGTGATGTCTTTAATGTTGCCTCTGGAAAAGCATCTAGTATTATCGAAGTATTAGAAACATTAAAAGAAATTACAAAAACAAAAAACATACTGCATAGGTACGGTCCTACACGACCAGGTGATGTTCGATTCGGCCTAGGAGATATTGACAAGATAAAAAACATTCTTGGATATGATACAAAAATTACATTAAAGGATGGCTTGACGGATCTGGTAGAGTTTTTCAAAAAAAGGGCTGAATATAACATGTTACCAATTTAGGTGATCAATTCATTTGCCTATAACAAAATATGATAGTGACAGGGTCCTAACAGAAGAAACCCGTATTTTTGCACAAAAGGTGGCAAGATCCATAATAGAGATCCAACCTGTTGTTAATAATATTGCAGATGTCATTGTGCTACTTGAGGTATTAGGATATAGTCCAGATACACTAAAGAAATATGGATTTAGTGGTTTTTACGATTTGTCAAAGTATCTTTATGGTTTTATTGATGCATACGATAACTCGGACAAAAATAAAGAGGAGATTGTTAAATCGTTTTACAAACAAATACCCGATACAAAACACAGAATAGTAGAAGGTTTCAGTCTGATCTTTCCGTGGTTAGGCTCATTGATGCTGTTATTAGTTTTTGGTGTCTCACTTTGGATGGCTTTTGGACTTCCTATCACAATAACAACAGCCTTTATAGCTGGGATATTTCTTGGGCTTGTAATAACGGAAGGAATTTTACAAATTTTCAGTAGATTATTTACTTTTTATCATGATCAGGATAACGTCTGCGAAGTAAAAAGAATACTAAAAAGAAATTATATTCTGTTATCGCTTATCATATCTTTGGCTGTATGTTCACTATATGGCATAGCAACAATTACACATATTCCATATAACCTCATAAATGTAAGTGTAATCAGCACAGTAACAATTTCATTACATAGAACTAGCTATATGATCATTTATGCATTAAAGAAAATTAAACATGTAATTTTTGCGTATTCGGGGGCGTTTGTTACGTTGCTTTCAATTTATTATTTTCTTCCTAATCTCATACCTGAAACGTCTACAAGATATTTTGTTGCTTTGGGTGCAGCATTTGTGGTTTTATCAATCCTTGCAATATATCATCACTATAAGATAATTTCTAAAAAATCAGGATCTGTAGCAAATAATGAAGTACTTCATTTTTTTCGTCCAATGAGCGTAACCGATAAAACCATCATGTCTAGACTCAGTATACAATTATGGGAAACTATGCCACACTTTTTATTTGGAACATTCTACTTTTGCATGATTTTTTCAGATAGAATACTTTCATGGATATTCAACCCAATGGCTAAGCATATTGGTCTTCCAATGGAGTTTAATTCTGTGTATCATGCAGGTGCAGATCTAGCACTGCTGGTATTATTATCAACATCAATTATACAATTTGTCCTAATGAGCCCACTTTATTTACAAATAGGAAATATGACTATAAATCATAAAATTTCTGAAATGAAAAAAATCAATTCGTTTTTGCAACAACGCTACAAGCGATTGCTGACTATAACTATTATTTCTGCAATAACAACAGTTGTTATTCTGAATTTTGCAGCATCAACGATTGTCTTCCACGCAGGTGGTTCCCAAATCAGTATTCAAGTATTACGTATTGCATCTATTAGTAACATATTCCTTTCAATATTTGCAGTAAACAGTTTATTCATGGCATTCCTAAATAGAACAAAAATAATGGCATTGATTGTTATAGCAGGAACATCGATAGTAGTAATTGCTGGCACAATTTTAGCACAATCAGGTTTTGAAAATATAATTTTTGCTTATTTAGGAGCAACCGTCATGGCTGCAATAACATCTACACTGTATGCCAGAAAGATCGTGAAAAATGCAGGAACCATGTTTTTTTCAAAATATGTATGACAGATTATAATCTAGTTTAAAAATAATCCGGAATGAATGAATCTGAGTTTGAAACTTTTCCCATTTTATTTGTTTTTTCATAAGTAGAATATGGAACATAAACTTCATTCCAATATCTCATACACACAAGCTTTTGATATGCATCTATTTTGATTTCTTCACCTAAGACGAAATTACGAAAAACTATATCTGGTTCATTAATTCCTGCCACTGCACGTATCGGACAAGTGGCTGAAAAACGAGGATTAATTTCAAATATTTTGGGCGTATTTTCAATCATTTTTGCTTGTATGTTAATTGAGCCCCTACAACCAAATTTCAACGCAGTTTCTTCAGCAGACTTGCGTATATCATGAAAATCATCTACAAATGCCTTGTATGTCTGGCCTTGTTTGAGCGTTCTTCTCATAGAGATTGATGCCATTACGTTCTTTCCTGTTCTGTTTACCACAACTCCTGATGTAAATTCTACATTTTCTCCCTCAAGGTATTCTTGAATGACTGGGCGCCAGCCTACTTTGTGAATTGCAGAAATTGCCTGCCTAATTTCATCTCTGTCATTTACAACGTAAAAGTGTAATGAGCCATGTCCTTCTCGTGGTTTTACAACTAAAGGAAAACCAAATTCTTCAATAAATTCTTCTTGGTTCTCAGGCAATGAAGATTCAGCACATGGAAGATTATTTTTCTTTAGAAACTCGAAAGTTTTCCATTTGTCTGTTGCTATAGATATCACGTCTATAGGATTTATGATCACCACCGTACCAGTTTCTTTTTCTATTTTTTCTTTAGCAAATGCAATAGGCAATAATTCTTGGCTTGATCCCACAAAAATGGCTTGAACATTTTGTTCTTTACAGATTTTAATTATAGAATCAACGTAATCTGATGAGGAATATGGAGGCATAAGAATACCAGTATCACTTCGGTACAAGCCTGCGGCCTGTGCGTTAACATCAGTTGCAACAATCTCATACATTACTGGATGATCTTTTTGCATATTAGCCAGTTTCAAAGATTTCATTATACCTTGTGAAACTATTCCCCCAGTTGCAGTCACTAATACAGTTGCTTTAGTTCTCATGTTTTATTATGAATTCCTTTGTTTATCTGTTTTAGCTAAAAAAGAACCGGGGTTTTTATGAATTAGAGTTATGATATAAAAAAACGACCTTCCAAAATTGGAAATGATATAAAAATTAGGACAATTTGAATGAAGAAATTCAAAAAGCTGTTAACACATCAATTATTAAACATTAATTTATTTTAGTTTGATCATTTGTTATTTAATTCTGCATTAATGTGTACTACTAGATCACTTATTGTGATTGGTTTACGAATAAAGCACTTTACATCAAGTGTTGGAAAGACTTTTTTAAATTCCTCATAATACACCTCAAATGCTGTAAAAAAACATATTTTGGCGCTATCGTTTTTCTTTTTTATTTCACGATACAATTCAAAACCGTTTAATTTTGGCATTCTTATATCAACAAGCAAAAGATCGTATATTCCTGGTTTAAATTCTGATAGAGCCTTCTCGGGATCAGTATACGCATCAACTTGAAATCCGTTACGCTCTAAACCCCTTTTGACAGATGATGAAATATCTGGTTCATCGTCAACAACAAGGATTTTTTTCAATGCGATCAAATCCCTCCTACTGTTTAAAAAATTTACTATATTTTTTTATGATTTTATACAAATTTTGTATTTTCCTGAACTATTATTCGGAATAACGAATATAAAAGACGCACCTTTGCCATCAGAGTTATTTTTTGCCCATATGTCTCCACCGTGTGCCTCTATGATGTTTTTGGAGACAAACAATCCTAGTCCAGTACCTTTCACTGAAATTGTCATAAACTTTGAAAACAAATCAGACAGAACATGCGGATCTATTCCGCTGCCAGTGTCCTTCACAGTTATAACAGCAGTTTCATCTTTTTTTTCTAATGTTATTTTTATACTTCCTACTTCGGTAAATTTAAACGCGTTATCTATCAGATTAGTTATAACCTGAGAGATCCTATCTTTATCAGCTTCTACGATAATCTCACCTGCTGACTCAAATGATAATTTTATATTTTTTGCGTCATAAAGAGAATTTTCAATTGAACTTTTGAAATCTTGTATAATATATGATACAAGTTCTGTTAGATCAAATTTTTCTTTTTTCAGTTTCAGCGTTTGTCGTTCAATTCTATTTACATCCAATAAATTGTTACATAATGTTTGAAGTCTCATAGCATTTCTAAATATTATTTGCGCGTATTCTTGGGTGTATTTTTCAGGCCTATTATACAAAAATTCTGCATGTGTTAGAATGGATTGAACGGGGGTTCTCATCTCATGACTAGCAATATTGATAAATTCTGTAAGATCAGATAATCTATTTTTATTGTGTTGCATCATCAAATTAGCTATTAAACAAAGTTATAGAATATAAAATCATATGATAGAATGTTCTATTATAAACAAATGTTATCACAGGTATAATGAATAATTCGTGTCATTTTTGAGAAGAAATTTTGAAAACAAGCAGACTTAGACTATGGGTTCCAAGATAATATTCGGATATCCAAAGTTTCTATCAGTCACGATTGCATAAAGATGCGACCATGGAATTTTTGATTTTAAAAACAAAGTGCCGTTTATTTCAGATACACTTAGATACATATCAGATATTTTAGACAATTTTTCTTGAATATTATCTTGTGAGTGTCTAGTTACTAAGATGAAAAGATCAGTTTTTGATTTTATAAACTCTATTTGTTGTTTTATTTGTTTTCTCATATCACCAGTATGAGATTCATGAGACAAGTCTGACCCCACGATAACAAGTGAAAGTTTCTTTGGGTATTTTTTCTGTATTTTTATGAGGTCTTTTTTGATAGATTCTAGTTGTTGTATGCTGCCTGGATACCTTAGATCCTGTGTAGAATGTGCCGATGTACTTTTTGATTTATTTGCAAATTGAGGAATTTCTAGCATTCTCATAGCATCTTTTGATAAACGGGACTCCAGGTATTTTGTAAGGTACTCATGGTTAATTCCTTCAAAAGGTTGGAATAAAACAGGATTGCCTGCACTAGCAAAGTTTGAAATAATTTTGCCCAGAAATGCTAAGATTACTTTTGCATTTATGTTAGAATCAAGCTCGATATTTACAAAACTTTTCTTATGTAGTCCGTCACCAAGTATCCTATCTAGTTCCGCATATCCTGTTTTGATATGAGTATTGCTGAATGTTTGTGGTGTGTCTTCAGGTTTTTTATCTAAAACATTAGTAATAACATAATCAGTCGGACGGTATGGCTCATAACTACGAAATACATTATTGTTGAGCGTGAAAATATAAGATGGTCTATTTATCCTAACTCCACGTAATTTTGAAAGAAAAATCTCTCGTACTATTCTGTTATCGTAATATTTTTGTTGTAATTCCACTATGCCATCTACAAGAAAATCAAGCGTTGTATCTTTTGGTTCTTCAGCGATAAAAATTATTTTTGCTCTTGATCTTTCCCTCCAAGTTTGAAGTACTCGTGCGTTATTCATGAGTGCTTCTTTGTCCATAAAATACCCGATGGCATCCCAACTATCAATTATTATAATTGGCGCTTTAACATCCATCAACTGGTTTGTAATTCTTTCAAATAATGAACCAGGCTCATCAAGTCTAGCATCAACAAAAATAGGCATATCTGTCTCAAATTCTGAGACTTCTTCTAATTCTGATTTCTTTGACTTGGCAAAAAATGATTCAAGCCATGGATAGTATTTGAAAAGTTGCTCTGGCGAAATTCTAGTTGAAATATAGAGACAATTTTTATTAATATTTAGAGCGCGTAAAATAGTCAGTGCAAGAGTGGTTTTTCCTGTTCCAGCATCTCCTTTGATAAGTAATGAATAGGTTTCACGTTTAAGAAAATCTATTAATTCATTTGGAATATGCATTGAATTATTCATAATAAGGATTAGATCCCTTTGTATTTATTTTCATATGTAATTTTGTTAATTTACACAGTATCTTCAAACGGAATTATCAAATATTATTCAAACAGCTTGTATAACAGAATTAGTTTTTAGAAATATTATGTTCTGTGTTGTTTTGTTCTACCAAACTCCAGCAAGAGTTATGGTACCACTTATCTCCATATATCATATCACCTTCAGATAACAACATTTTCTTTTTACATGATGAACATGTCTGTGTTAAAAAATTATGATGGGGTATTATAACTTGCATTTGTTCATCAGAAATTATTTGAATAAATATCTCCTCCAAATATACTTGTCATATGATGATGTTTCTTCATATGTATACTCAATGAAATCTGAAGGTTATCTGAATATGCATAAAAATTACTATAACAATCATCCTAAAAAAAGTCTTGATAATCTACGCTAGTTTTATCACTTATTTTTTATACAAGAGAATTTATGTTAGGATGATTTTTAGGATAAAAAAATATAGAAGAATATTACTTCATGCATAAATAAATTCAAAATAATGTCTTGATATGAAAATATTGGCAATTGGTGCACACCCAGATGATATCGAATTAGGATGTGGTGGGCTCTTGCTTAAAGCGGCAAGACAAGGACATGAGGTTCACATGTATTCTGTTACAAGAGGATCTGTTGGAGGAGATCCAAAGCAGAGAACCAAGGAGCTTATGCAATCAGCCAAGTTTATTGGTGCTAAAAATTTATGGATAGATAACTTTGAAGATACCAGACTGACTGTTAGTAGCGAACTAATCAGTCACATAGAATTCTTTGTAAATAAAGTGGATCCAGAACTCATAATTACACATTCTCATGGCGATGTACACCACGATCATCGCGCAGTATCACTATCAACAGTAGAAGCTGGAAGGTTTGTTTCAAATATTTTATCATACGAGATTCCACTGACAAGGAATTTTGAACCACAGGTGTTTTTTGATATCACAGATGTGATAGATGATAAAGTTGAATTGATAAAGAAATTTTCGTCTCAACAAAGTAAACTTTACCTTCAGGCAGATGGAATTAAAGGACTTGCAGAATATCGTGCACTACAAAGCAGGTTAAATTCAACAGTAAATCATGTAGAAGCATTTGAAGTATTGAAATTATGTTTAGATAAGGAATTCAAATTACTCAAAGTTCCACATAATCTCCAAAAAGAACAGGACACAACTAATTTGAATGAAATTTTAGAATGTGTATAGAAAATTCTAAACAGATTTAGAGATAATGAATGATTTGATTGATTATGTTGAGACAAATGTTATGGGATGGGGAAATCGCGGTTGGCTTGAAATTATTTACTTTATTTTGGTAGTTTGTAAAAAGGGATCTTTGAAGACGCACATAATGTACAAATGTAATCTTAACTCTAAACAAATTGATCAATACATACAATTTTTATTAGATAAACAATTACTTGAAAGAGATTCAGAGTCTTCCAATTCAAAAAGATATACCTACAAAACATCGGAGGTAGGCAGAAAATACATTAATGTATATAATCAATTAGCAGAAATTTTTGATTAACTAAACCAATACATATTTGAGATTTTATATCTGGTGGTTCACATGATGTTAAATTTTTTATTTTATTGATCAGTGTATTTTTCTAGAAAACATATGGTGTGGTAAATTTTCTCATTATCTTCAAACAATTCCTAAATCATTTAGTTTCAATGGTAGGAAGTTCTTCATGTATGGAAGTTATCAGTTTTAAGCTATCAGGTCCTACATTTGTCACCATATCAATAATGGAAAGATCAGGTACGAAAACATCTGTGAAGCGTTGAGCATACTGCGTTGACAGATAGTTTTGATATTCTATTTTCAGGTTGTTTTTCAGAAACAGTTTTTCTTCGATGTAGTTTTTACTACCTTTGCCTGCCACATAGGTATCTGCACCAATGGCCTTACAGACATTAACTAGTCGTTCTGTGGACTCGCCTTTCACTTGTAATTCAGATTCTCTTACAATTTCGATGTTTAAGCCAAGCCAATCAATTACTTTTTTAATTGTTTCAAAATCTAAGTCAAAAAGAAATTTCCACTCTCTTTTATAGAGATTTTCAAGATAATCTTTGTATAAATGAAAATACTTTGTTTTTGCATAAGATTGATAAATTTTCTTCCAATGATGTTCTCTCCAAGGTATTTCATTATTGATTTCAACTAGCATGTTTGGCAAAAATTTATGATCTTTGTTTATTGGTACAGTTAGCCACGTCCAGCCATTTGTTGATATAATTCTGTTTCTATTAGTCCACCTTTTATCATACTGAACGTCATCCATTATAACATAGATATCGGCCAAGCTCAGTTTATGAAAAAAGCCAGGATATGGAAAAAAATGAGGTTGATGTATGACTGCTTTCATTTTACTATATTTTTGTGTCTGATGTTATAATACAATATGGTAAATTGTTCAGTAACAAAATTACATGTAATTTATACCATTGAACTTGATGTATGCTAGGAATAGGAATAGGGGTATAGTTAGAACCTGTGTAACAGGATTAATCACGGATGATAATAAAATAGAAAACAGCAACAAGCCAGCAATTATCACATACTGGAACTAGTTTGTGCCTAATTTGAGTTGATTTTCAAAAACGATGTTATTTTTTATTTTGAAAGTATTTCTTTGTTAATTTCTGTTTTTGTGCGAGTATGTCTAATAACATTTCTTCAAAGAATTTCTGTTGAGATACTAATTTTTCATATTGGGATTGTGTTGTTTCTTGATTACTCAATTCTAGTACCATTTCTTATAATATACTTTGTTTCTCCCAAGTTTATTTGAATTTGCATAAAAAACACTATAACAATTATCTTTAAGATTCAAAGAGATTTAGTAATGGAGTTACTTTACATAACATTTTATGACAAAATTTAAAGACACCTGGATAAAGAAACATA
Source organism: Nitrososphaerota archaeon (assembly GCA_013287585.1). GTDB lineage: Archaea > Thermoproteota > Nitrososphaeria > Nitrososphaerales > Nitrosopumilaceae > TA-20. The sequence continues at coordinate 34,706 of JABDDN010000009.1, read as the reverse complement.
GACGCGTAATAGATTCCACAGATGGCAGAATCCTAAGTTACAATTCTGGAGAATCTGTCAGATAAACTAGAATTCTTTTTTGATTGAGTTTTCCTCATATTCCAAAAGGATCATTAAATTTTGAATTTTTAAAAGGAATTAAATCATTCATTTCATTTGAGATCCTCAGGAACGCATATCCTTTTTCAGTCGCTCTGTAAAATCCTGTTTCATTCTCATATTGTAATAGATCATTTTCCTGTAGAAATTCCAAGTAGTCATTTACCTGTTGAAAAGACAAGTATGAGGCATACATTATTCTTGTTTTAGTAACACCTTCTACTGCAGTCTGTAAAATAGTAGCAATAATTTCCATTTTTCCTCTGTATTTCATTGCATAGATCTTCAAAATACACCATTAAAGGAGTTCGTAGAAATTATATGTACTATTGTTTCTTTTTGTTATTCTGATATAGAATATGTATTTTCTATCATAGAATTTCTTGTTTGATATACTTCTAGATGTAAATGACATTGATGTAACATTCCTTCAGATTTTGAACCGCAGTAGATACAAATGTATTGTATAGCTTTCTTACATACTGCACACAAAGAGTACTTTATGAGAGGTCCTCCACATTGCCTACACGAATCATCTGGCACAGTAAATCAACAATTCCATGTTTTTTATCTGAGATGACTTTGTTCTCATTTTGTATTATTTTTATATAATAATTATTAAGTCGTGCTTACTCCAGCGATAAGTCATATTGTTAACTAGAATTATTCTATATTATCAACATGGGTCAAAAAGATATGTCAATTTCACCCATGAAGAGAAAACATGTTTGGTGCGGTCAAGCTGGTTTTACACCGCTTCCTTTAGACTGGATCGCCTAACGTGCAAATTACACCATAACCGCATGATTTTATTTTGTATTTATTTTTCATAAGACTTACCTATGAATTATAGATAACAATCTTCCAATACTAAATTATTTAGATTGTAGAAAAAAAGATGAGCAAATAAAAATTCTACGATTCATTGTATGTAACATCTTATTAATACAAAAAATGTATGCATGTTCTATAACTAGATGTCATATCTTTTTTATAGTATTTTAGCTAATAAGAAAGATATGAAATACCGTAGCAGAACTGAGATAATAGCAATGATCTTGGAGATAGCCAGCCAAGGAGTCACTAAGACGAAGATAATGTACAAGGCATATTTGTCATATTCACAGCTAAATCAGTACATGTCATTTTTGATTGAAAACAAATTGATCGAGTGTAAACCAGGTACGGAACTTTATACATTAACAGAAAAAGGTAGAAAGGTGGTACATGTATGCAAGGAACTTGATGATATGATTCCATTGAAAAAAGAGCAAACGAAATTTGTTTCCCATTGATGAAATATTTATCAAATGTATAAAATGTGATAATTCCTTGACTGAACAAAACATCTCACAAATAAATGCAGAAAGAGCAAAAGAAATAACAAGAAGATTTCTTGGGCAATATCATACTGTCGTTGATGCAGAAGCAATTTTAGATAATAATGTGTGGACAGTTACAGCCTATCTTGGATTCTCAAATACACAAACCAGACAGGTCAGAATAGACGCATATTCTGGTAAAATAATGGGTTATTCATGATGTATTTGGTCTATTTTTTCTGCTAAATTGACAAATCAAAAACTATAGATCGTATATGCGTGTATGATTTTTTCTTCAAATTGATCGGATGTGTAAATTTGATAAATAAATAATCTTTATTTTTTTTAAATAAATGTGAGAATGTTTGTTTATTTTTATCTGAGAATTTTTTATCTAATTTATTGCTCTCGTGTTGAGATCGCATCATACAATTATAGTAGATTTTGGAGATTATCAGAGTATGCGTAAAAATCACTATAACATTTTTCAGATGTTTTATTATGATAAATAAACCAGTAAAAGATTTACAACCAAACTATGCGAACAGATATGCAAATGAAAGGTATTAATTTTTTGAAATTATTGATTAAATTTATGTAAAAATTTGAAAACAGGATTGATCTACTAGAACATTGTTTCAATAATTTTTTATATTACAATCATGTCGTATAAATATGAAATACCGTAGCAGAACTGAGATAGTAGCAATGATTCTAGAGGCCTCAAGGACAGGAGCTACGAAGACGAAGATAATGTACAAAGCCTACTTATCGTACACACAAGTTAAAGAATACATAGCATTTCTACAAGAAAACGAATTATTATCGTATGAGGCAGGCACACAACTTTACAAAATAAACGAGAAGGGATACAAATTTCTTCGATCATATAGTGAAATTACTGATCTAATTGCTACTCCCACAAACAACGGAAAAGTATTAAATTTCTAAATTTATTTTAATTTTTTTTCTGAAAATTATTAATCCAGATTATTAAAAAACAATCTTCCTAACTTTCAATTAGAATATTTTTCTAAAAATTTTTATCGTAAATAATTATTAAACTATCTTGCAAAGAGCTTTAAAACTAGTTCCTTGTTGTGAGCATAATGTTAACTCGAAACGTGTTAGATACAATGGATGAGATAATGTGTACAGTTTGTAATGGGAAACTTGTTTCAGATTTTTACAATGGTGAAAAAATTTGTAGTTCGTGTGGAATAGTTACAAGAGAGAATCAAGGAGTGTCACCCAATGAAACTGACTCATCATCAACTACAAACGCAACAAATAATGATGGCCCAACTTCTCTTATGATGTATGATATAGGATTACCAAGTATTATTGATAGTAAAAATATTGATGCTAATGGAAAACACATTCATAATCCTGAAATAGAAAAGCTGAGAAGATTAAATAAATTCACAATTTCTAGCAATTCGAAAACAAAGAATTTAAACAAGGCAATTAGTGAAATCCGTAGAATTACAGAGATAGTTGGTTTTAATGCCTTGATTGCTGAAAGAGCCTCTTACATATATCGCAAGATGCTCAACCAAGGAGCAATCAGAGGCAGATCAATTACCGGAATTGTAAGTGCCATTATTTGTGTAGCATGTGAAGAAATGAACGTTCCATGCTCAATAGATAAAATTGTAGAAATCTCAAGCACCTCAACAAAAAAAAGTATCAATCACTATTACAAGTTCACATTAAGACAATTAGGGATGAATAATAGAATAGTTAGTCCTTCACACAGCATATCACGAATTGCAAAAAAAGCAGGATTGAGTGTAAAAACAGAAAGAAAAGCGTTAGAGATTTTGGAACAGGTAAAGGATAATCCAATAACAATAGGTAAAAAACCTATTTCATTAGCTACCGCGGCACTTTACTTGGCATCTTTTCAAACTAATGAACATACAACACAGCTTCGTATCGCAATGGCATCTGAGCTAACAACCATAACCATTCGCAAAAGAAGCTTGGAATTATCTAAGATATTAGAAAATATAAGATCAATTCAAGTAAATGAAAAAAGACCATCAAATAAATTACTTGAAGATGTAAATGCCGACAAGAAATAAAATTTGCACTTTTGATTGCAAGAAATTGATTTTTACATGAATAACAATTTGCAAAAACTTGATTTCTTAAACGTTTATGAATTTATTGAGGTGATAGATTCTGTTATCAATATTTTACAAAAAGAAAGAATAACAGGACATATTGTTGGTGGAAAAATTAATTCAGGATTAATTGAATTAGACATACCTAAAAATCTTGTAATTGTAGGCGATCTTCATGGAGATTTACGATCGCTTCAACATATTCTTAAAGAGATAGATTATGAAAATTTCCTTTCAAATCACAATAACAAACTAATTTTCCTAGGAGATTATGTAGATAGGGGCAATCACTCTATTGGTGTTTTGTATACAGTGTGTTATCTGAAACGGAAATACCCAAATTCCGTAATACTCATGAGAGGAAACCATGAGGCACATATGGAATTTCCTTTTTCGTCTCATGATTTACCGTTAAAAATTATCGAATATTTTGGAGATAATTATGAAAAAGCCATACATAGCAAAATATCTACCTTGTTTCAGTCACTATACTTGGTAACCATAATACAAAATAAGTTATTGTTAGTGCATGGAGGATTGCCAACTGAAATTGAATACAACGATTTTAAAAAATTAATTGAAACTGCACAATCATACAACATACATAAAAAAACACTGGAGGAGTTGTTATGGAATGATCCACGCACTATACAAAATGGAGACAATTGGGAAAAATCAAGGAGAATGTACGGAAAACATTTTGGAATAAACATAACAAAAAAATGGCTGACAATGTCAAGAACCGAGGTCATTGTAAGGGGACATGAACCATGTCATGGGTTTAAAATAGATCATGATGACAAAGTAATAACACTATTTTCTTGCAAAGAAGCATATCCTAAATTTGAAGCAGCGCATATTTTCATATCAAAAAAACAATTAGAAACAATTCATAACGCTGTGGATCTTGTACCCTTTGTCAGAAAACTAGACTGCTGTATTAAAAATATCTAAAAATACATCTAGCCTGTACTATAATATGCTGTCAGAACTGTACTCTGTGTTGGTGTGACGGTATAGTAGCTGTTTGTACTTCCGTCACTCCAGTGATTAAAGACAGTTGTAAGATAATCGCGTACATGGACAACGTATGTAGTTCCAGATGTAACTGTGAATGATATAGGTGTAAAGCCCTCTGCTATGGTTGTACCGTTAGCGTAACGAATTACAGTAGACATGCCAGTGATTGGATTTCCAGATAGGTCAACTGATTTGATTGTAAGAGATAATTGTGTACTAGCTGTAGTTGCAGATGCAGTATTTGATGGTGAGCTAGTTCCAACTGAATTAATTGCAGAGACATGGTACATGTAGGTTGAACTTGTAGCAAGTCCTGTGTCAGAATATGTTGTGGATGTACTTGCTGTATTTGCTATAATGGTAGACCATGTGGTTCCACTATCAGCTGATCTCTCAATCTTGTATCCTGTTATTGCAGAGCCACCAGTGTTTGTAGGTGCAGTCCAGGAGAGGTTGATCTGTGATGATGTAGCAGAAGCTGTAAGACTTGTTGGCACTGTGGTTACGCTTGCTGTACTATAATACGCTATCAGAATGGTATTCTGCGTTGGTGTGATGGTATAGTAGCTGTTTGTGGTTCCGTCACTCCAGTGATTAAAAATGGTTGTAAGATAATCTCGTACATGGACAACGTATGTAGTTCCAGATGTAACTGTGAACGATGTAGGTGTAAAGCCCTCTGCTATGGTTGTACCGTTAGCATAACGAATTACAGTAGACATTCCAGTGATTGGTTTTCCAGACAGATCAACCGAGTTTACTGATATGGTTACCTGCGTGGTAGTTGTCGGTGGAGGTGCAGAGATGGTTGTTGCAGATGCAGTATTTGATGGTGAGCTAGTTCCAACTGAATTAATTGCAGAGACATGGTACATGTAGGTTGAACTTGTAGCAAGTCCTGTGTCAGAATATGTTGTGGATGTACTTGCTGTATTTGCTATAATGGTAGACCATGCGGTTCCACTATCAGCTGATCTCTCAATCTTGTATCCTGTTATTGCAGAGCCACCATTACTTGATGGTGCAGTCCAGGAGAGGTTGATCTGTGATGATGAAGTAGCAGAAGCTGTTAGACTTGTTGGAGTTGTTGGCACCGTGGTTACGCTTGCTGTACTATAATATGCTGTCAGAACTGTATTTTGTGTTGGTGTGATTGTCTTTGAGTTGCCTGTAGTACCGTCATTCCAATGATTAAAGATGGTTGTTTGGTAGTTTGCTGCAACTACAGTGTATAGGATTCCAGAAGGTTCGTTGATGGTGATTGGGGTGTAACCTGTTTGCAAAATTTTACCACTTGAATCATGTAGTTCAATCCACATGCCAGTGATTGGATTTCCAGACATGTCAACTGAGTTTACTGATATGGCTACCTGTGTGGTATTAGTACCACTAGTTGTTGCAGATGCAGTATTAGATGGTGAGCTAGTTCCAACTGAATTTATCGCTGATACTCTGTATGTGTATGTGGTACTTGCTGTCAATCCTGTGTTGGAATATGCCGTACTTGTCGTAGCTGTATTTGCTATAATGGTAGACCATGTGGTTCCACTATCAGCTGATCTCTCAATCTTGTATCCTGTTATTGCAGAGCCACCATTACTTGATGGTGCAGTCCAGGAGAGGTTGATCTGTGATGATGA
>JABDDN010000009.1:15045-28396 GCA_013287585.1 Nitrososphaerota archaeon | reverse complement strand
CCACTATCAGCTGATCTCTCAATCTTGTATCCTGTTATTGCAGAGCCACCATTACTTGATGGTGCAGTCCAGGAGAGGTTGATCTGTGATGATGATACCGTATTAGCTGCCAATCCTGTTGGAGATTGTGGAATAGTGGTTGTAGAACCAGACAGGGTTGTAACAGAAGATGTAGCAGATGGAGAACTTGTTCCAACTGAGTTGATAGATGACACTCTATAGGTGTAGATTGTACTTGCTGTCAATCCTGTGTTGGAATATGCCGTACTTGTCGTAGCTGTATTTGCTATAATGGTAGACCATGCGGTTCCACTATCAGCTGATCTCTCAATCTTGTATCCTGTTATTGCAGAGCCACCAGTGTTTGTAGGTGCAGTCCAGGAGAGGTTGATCTGTGATGATGTAGCAGAAGCTGTTAGACTCGTTGGTGAACCAGGAGAAGTTGGCGACGGAGGTGGGGGTGTAGTTACGGCTAAAGATGAAAGGTCAGTAAGATACTGATTAAAGTATGATGGAAATACAGCATATGGGTTTGGTTCTGTCTGGTCTGTGATGTAGACCCACTTCAAGTATTTTGTGGCCATATGAAGCCAAGTTGGATCATATGTTGGGGTTGTATGGATTGTAGCTCCAAAACCAACTACATCCTTTGAATATTGAGGATAGTAGGTATTTGATGCAAGTGTTGATTCACTCGGGTAGCCTGAGGACTCGAATATTGCAATGTGGTTGAATAATGATGCATCTGTTTGGCATATTGAACTTCCAGGGTTTGCTCGTATGTAATGATAACCAAGCGATTTTGCATAGTTTGAGATTGTCTGGTAGAAAGTAAACTCTGAACAAGATCCTGACACCTCATCGAACATTATACCATCTAGCACATTTGGATAGAACTGGTTATAGGATGATATCATACCTTCTACATTTGCAACAGTCCTTGTTCCGTATCCTGTAGGCACATAACCTGTAACTACAGCTCCTGCACTCTTGAGCTGTGTAATTGCACTAGCCCAAGATGTTGAAGGTGCAGTTCCAGGTCCTGATGCTGGATTTATGTTTACATTGAAGGGAACGTTAGGGAAAGCCTGTTTTGCTGCAAGTACCTGCGGAAGCTCGCTGAGACTATACATTGGATAGTATATGCCGGTATTAATTCCCCCAAGTCTTGTAGTCAAGTCTTTTAATGTATTTGTAATTAGTGATGTAGTTGCTTCATTTGATTGAGGGGATTCACCAGCTGAGTTTACAGCTGTTACTTTGTAGAAGTATATTGTACCACTTGTCAGTCCTGTATCGCTGTAAGACAATACATTTCCTACTCTTGTAAGGAATGTCTCAGTTCCAGAACTAGTAGACCTGTATATGTTGTAGTTTGTGATTGCAGAGCCACCAGTGTTTGTAGGTACAGTCCAGCTCAGATTGATTTGTGATGATGAAACGGCTGTGGCTGTTAGTCCTGCAGGTAATGATGGTATACTAGTTGCACTAGATGTAGTTATAGAAGATGTACTGGAAGGAGAACTGGCTCCAACCGAATTAATTGCAGAGACACGATAAGCATATGGTGTATTTGGAAAGAGTCCGGTATCAGAATATGTTGTTGTGGTACTAGCAGTGTTAGATACAATTGTTGACCAAGTGGTTCCACCATCAGCAGACCTTTCAATCTTGTATCCGATTATTGCAGAGCCACCAGTGTTTGCAGGAGCTGTCCAGGAAAGATTGATCTGTGATGAAGAGACTGCCGTTGCTGTTAGTCCAGTTGGAGATTGTGACGTGGTTGCTGTAGCGGTGTCAAGAGCACCTACCTCGTTACTAAAATATGACGGAACTGTATCGTATGGATTTGACAAGACATCATTTGTGATATACAGATAACTCACATATGGGGATGCATTTTTTTCTGCCGTTATGTCTAGCGTGCTAACGCCAAATGACACCATTGAAAAGTCTGAGCTTGGATATGTCGAATAGAAGATCCTAGAGCTAAGAGTTGATGCTGCTGGCACTCCACTACCCTCGTATATGGTAATGTTATCCACCGTTCCTACATAACTTGCTAATGTACTTGCACCAGGATTGCCTACCGTCATGGTCATGCTATTAGATTTCACATATTGAGTTAACGTAGAATAGTAATTTTCGTTACCTGGAACGTTTGACATCTCATCAAACATTATTCCATTAACGTTGTACCAAGTTTTGTACGAGTTTATATCAGCTTCTGCTGCAGTAATCGATCTTGCGGCATATGATGTATAGACATATCCTAGTACAGTAATGCCTGCAGATTGAAGATTTTTAATGCCTGTTACATAATTAGAATCAGAGACACTACCAGGACCGCTACTAGGATTGACAATTGCTACGATTGGAACTGATGGGTGTGCATTCTTTGCTTGGATTAGTTGGGTCCAGTAGTTTCCAGGATATGAATACAGTGGTACTATGACTCCAGTTTGTGTTGCTGCAAGTACTGGATGTATTGTTGTTGAAAATGGTACAAAGACCAACAACAGGATTATAAAAATCCCGACAAATGCTCTAGATGATTTTACTTTCAATTCAGTCTAGAACAATCTTCTATAATATTAAAGGGATGAGTAGAAGAAATATGTATACAAACTTCGTTTTTAATTTTAAATAAAATTAATTACGTAATAAAAAATTATTTTGTAAAAATCAGAATAACTTGTTTAAGTTAAATTGCATGTAATAAAACATTACATGCCATGCTATTGATTCATTTAGATAATAATTTTCCCTTCTTTGTTTTTTGAAGAAAGCAATTCAATAATTTGATCATACGAGTGTAAGAATTTGAGACCCTTCTCAGTTATTTTATATTGTTTTGTCAGTTTTTCGTATCTTAGAAGATCGTTTTCTTGTAGAAACGCTATGTATTGTTTAACTAGGGTATAGGAAAGATATGCCTTGTACATTATCTTTGTCTTTGTAGCTCCCGGCCTTACAGCATCTAGAACCATAGCTGAGATTTCGGTTCTGCTACGATATTTCACGTTTAAACATACGCATAATCTGCTAAAAAAATTTGCTATATTGTTAGTAAACAATGTTCTAGTTTACATTGATTATTAAAATTCATGCTAAAAATAGATTTTTCTATATATCAATAGAAATTGAAGATGTTCAAATTTGGATATTCAGTAATTTTGTTTTCTGTGGGTTTATCGTTATGAACACCAGCAGATGTTACATGACATTCAATATAGCCATCTGATTTTCTAGTAGTGTTATCCCATTGCATAGGACGTAGGTTTGAAATGGCATTTGTGCCACCTTCGGATAATGGTTTTATATGATCAATCACCCATCCATATTCCGAATCTTTTCTTCCATAATGACCACGAAATATCCAGGCACCACATTGATCCTTTCGCCAAAAAACAGGATCATTGCCAGCAAAAATTTCGCCTTTCGACCAAACTTCCCAGATGATATCATTTGTGTATTTCATGTTTTATGACTATTCTTATACAGTACTGATTTACTTAAATGACCATGCTATAATCTTCTAGTTTTTAAAAATTAATTACTAGTCTAAATTTTAATCCAAAAGGCCAACAAGAAAATGTATTTCAGATAAAACTTTAGTTTTATTTCCACATCAAATGGTGATGTCCTATTAACATATTTTGTTGTTTTTGACTTAGAGTTTCAAAATCTTCAGATTTATAGGCACACATCAATGTAAATGGAAAATCAAACTGCTTTTCTAGTGTTGATTCATAGAGAAGTAGCTCTCGTACAAATCCATATCTAAAAAATGCAGACATGTCAGTAAATACCCGCACACCATTTTTTCTTTTGATGTGTGGATAATCAATCATTGAAATCCATACTGTGTTTAGCTTATGAACACTAGGTAATCCATATGGAAAGTACCATTCTTGAGTAGTTCTTATGATAAGATATCCATTTCTTTCAAGAGCATCAGCATCCACATTCCATTTAGTGTTAATTTTTTTACGAATTTCATCTTTAGAGTAGTCATCCGTTATTAACATAATAATTTCATTTTTTTCTAGACCAGGTTTTAAGAATTCAAAAGCTTCTTCAAGTTCTTCTTCTTTATCTGAATGTACTACTGCTATATGATTCCCAGTTTCTACTGTGTTACATCGTTTTGTACGTACTAGCATGCTTTTAATTGTAAACTCTATATTTTATTAATTTGGTATCATTCTTCTATCTATTTTTCTATATTTCAGTCAAGTATCTCCAGTAGATAACAATGTAATCATTCTGAATTATTCTAAAAAATGATTTTGACACCTAGCTGATATAAGAAGGACTAGAACAATCTACCATAGTATCTTATATGTAAGAATCTTCTAGGAATAAAGATCAGAAATGTCTCAACAAATGTATAGTAGGCCGATGTTAAACATTTACGACCTAGTAGACAGGATACTTGACAAAGGACTAGTCATAGATGCAAATCTTTCTGTATCACTGGTAGGCATAGAAATACTTGTCATAAGAGCCAGAATAGTGGTTTCAGGTATTGACACATTCCTTAGATATGCATCTGCGTTAGGACTAGCAGCGCCGCCAGGACTTCCACAAAAGTAGTAACGAGCGAGATTTGCATGGCAATCTGTCTAATATGTGGTAAATATGATGAGGTAGACCTAAAAAAAGCTATGAGTAATGGGTGGGTCTTTACACGATGTCCTGAGTGTCAACGTGGAAACCAATTTGATATTATTATCACATATCTTACAAAAACTGTCGGTGAAAAATATCTAGAAGCATTTTGCGATAAACACTGGTTTAAGGACAGCGGCATTTGTAGTTACTGTAAAATGAAGCGTGAGGGATATAACGAAAATGTCGCTTAAGACACTCGCTCCAAAACAATTAACGCTCATAGATCTTATTGATAGAATTTTGGACAAAGGAGTCGTAATAAATGGCGACATTACAATATCTATTGTAGGCGTAGATTTACTTTCTTTAAAAATTAATCTTGTAATCGCTTCAGTTGAAACTGCAAAACGATACGGAATGAAACTTCCTTGGGAAAAATGGGATAAAGAAATGACAAAGCGATCAGAGACAAAAAACATCAGGAGATAATCTTGTTGGGAAATCTTTCTAAAAACCATAAAACAGAGCTGGTAAGTGTTGAAAAAATAAACATTGATGGACAAAAGTTACAAAACGGGCTTGGAAAGCTTGTGTTAACTCTAGTCGAAATACTTCGCCAGATTCTCGAAAGACAGGCACGACGGAGAATAGAATCAGGCACACTAACAAACGAAGAGATAGAGAGACTAGGGCTTGCTTTTATGCAAACTAGACAAAAAATAACAGAGATTTCCAAAGTGTTTGGGTGCAGTGCGGAAGAACTTGATCTTAATCTTGGCTCTCTAATAAAATCCGGAGATGCATCTTTGGACAAGATTTCAATTGTAGATGTAGTTGACAAGTTATTGGACAAGGGAGTAATGGTTACAGGTCAGGTAACAATTTCTGTTGCTGATGTGGATTTAATAGCATTAGACCTTCTTGCAACGCTTTCTTCAATACCTTCAAAGAAAAATAAATCAGTAAAAACTATCGATATGGTTAGCAATGATTAATGGAAGATACGTTTACTGCATATTAGAAGGGGAAAAAAAGCCAGATATTGGAAATATAGGATTATTCGATACTAGCGTATACACAATAGGCCACAAGGACCTTAATGCAATAGTAAGTGTAATACCATTTAAAGAAACACAGGCAAATGTAGACAACATTGTAGCTCATCAGAGAGTTGTTGAAGCATCAAGAAAAATAGGAACCACATTACCGGTAAGATTTGGGGTAATCATAAAGACAGAAGACGGAGTCAAAAATTTACTTGTAAAATCATACAAAGATTTCAGATCAAAAATAACCAAGTTCAAAGATAAAGATGAATTTGGCGTCAGGGTAATTTTTGACAAAAGCAATACAGAAAAAATCAAGCACTCTACGCATAACAATGATGAAATTAAAAAAATTAAAAAAGAAATGTCTGGTGCCGGAGATGGTACAGCATATTTTCTTAAAATGAAGATGGATGAGGCAATCAAAAATGAGAAATTAAAAAAAATTGACACCATGGTTGGGGAGATTCATAACTATCTTACAATTTCAGCTGATGACAGCAAATTATTAAAAACTGACATAGACCAAGTCATCTTGAACGCTTCCTATTTGATAAAGAAAAAGGATCATGACAGCTTTAATTTAAAATTGAAAAAACTGCAAGAAAAATACAAAAATGACGGTCTAACATTTCATCTAAGCGGGCCGTGGGCACCATATTCATTTTGTTGAGGTGAAAGCTGATTTTCATAACATACCTCATAGTAAAATTAACTCTTAATACGATTTTAAAAGAATGCAATCGTATTGCAACAGAACAGATTTCACAGGAACACATACGATTAATAAAATCAAGACTAATGCGATTAAATTTGGAATATCAAAGCGGTGTCATAGATGAAGAAACATATCACAAAAATGAAGCTGAAATTTTAAAAGATTTGAACAGCATATCAGAACAAAAAAAGGGGTTTAATTGAATCATCCAAAACTAGCAGATAGAATAATTCAGCATGAACATCAGGTAACAAATATTCAGAATCATATCAGAGAACAAGTAGAAAACATACAAGTTAGAACCTTTGCTGCAAGAGAGGAGATGTTAGAACAAAGAAGTAAAAAAATAGAACAAGTAAGAGAAAAGCTAAGAGAAACTACCAGAATCATTCAAACCAAACATGATGTGATAAGAAATAGACTAAACCAAGAGTCAATTCACAGGGAGGCAAACATACGGGTCAACAGAGGTCTTGAAGCACTTGAAAAATTTATTCAAATTTTGAGAGAAACCAACCTAGAGGAAGAAATGCTCAAAAAAGCTATCCAAGATCCAATAATTTTTAGTTCTGCTGAATCTGAAGCAAGGAAGATCATAACGTCAGACTTTTTTAAATCCATTCAAAAGCAACTCATAATGCAGACTGAATTCATCAATATTGCAGCTCATGAGTTGCGCACTCCAATCATGCCCATCTTGGTAAATATAGAATTATTAGAATCAGAGATTGGCAGTGATAGAGAAGAGATAAAAACTATTATACGAAACGCAAAAAGGCTACAGCACCTCACAGAAAACATACTTAGTGTATCAAGAATTGAAAGCAAGACATTAAAACTAAACAAAGAGACATTTGAAATCAATGATGCGTTGTCATTTGCCATAAGAGATGCAAATACTCAGATTGAAAATAACAGCGTAAACCTAAAACACAAAGATACCAAAGACAAAATGTACGTAGAAGCTGATAGAGATAGAATAATGCAAGTCATTTCTAATCTGCTTCATAATGCAATCAAGTTTACAAGCAATGGTACTATTATGATTACTTCAAAAAGACTTGGAAATGAAATAATTGTAAGTATTCATGACAATGGACATGGAATAGATCCGCAAATATTGCCAGTTTTGTTTTCAAAGTTTGTAACAAAATCATACAAAGGAACTGGATTAGGACTCTACATATGTAAAAACATTATAGAGACACATGGTGGAAAAATATGGGCAGAAAATAATACTGATAAGAATGGAGCCACATTCTCCTTTAGTCTGCCTGTAACTTAGAGATTTTTCAAACTTATGAAGAAATCATAATATAAATGAAAATAGCTTTTGACGGAAAGGTGAATGAATCATATCTATTTCAATGAATTATCTTATGGAAAACAAGATTTGATCTTATGGAAGTGTTGGTGTATTTGCTATTGATGCAGATGCAGTGTTTGATGGATTTCCAGTTCCAACATTATTTATCGCAGAGACACGATAAGTATACTTTGTAAGTGGAAGAACGTGCGTATCAGAGTATGCTGTTCCTGTACTGCCAGTGTTTGCAACAAGAATTGACCACGTGTTTCCATTGTTAGTTGATCTTTCTATTTTGTAACCTGTAATTGGTGTTCCTCCATTATCACTTGGCGTATTCCAGCTTAGGTTTATCTGGAGAACTTGGGCGGAAGCTGTAAGACCAGTTGGAGGTGATGGTACTGTATTGAAGGTAGTAGCAGACGCAGTGTTGGATGTAGAGCTTGTTCCAGCTGCATTAATAGCAGAGACTCTGTATGTGTAAGTGGTACTGTGTGCAAGCCCAGTATCAGAATACGTTGTTGATGTTGAAGCTGTATTGGATACAATAGTAGACCACGTACTTCCACTATCTGTTGACCTCTCGATCATGTAACCAGTAATTGCAAGACCTCCATTATCGCTTGGTGTAGCCCATGATAGATTTATCTGCGAAGATGACACGGATGTTGCAGAAAGATTAGTGGGGGATGATGATACTGTATTCCAAGTACGAGCATATGAGGTTTGGGATGGTAAGCTAGTTCCAAGTGAATTGATTGCTGATACCCTGTAATAGTATGTAGTACTGTGTGCAAGTCCAGTGTCTGAATATGTGGTACTTGTATTACCAGTATTGGATACGATTGTATTCCATGTTGAACTACCATAAGTTAACCTTTCAATCTTGTATCCTGTAATTGCTGAACCGCCGTTGTATTCAGGAAACCAACTTACATTGATTTGTGATGAAGAAACTGCCTCCGCATCTATGCCGGCTGGTGGTTGTGGGGGTCCAAGTGGGATTGCGCTTGCTTCATTTGATTGAGCTGATTCGCCAACCGAGTTTACTGCTGATACCATGTAGTAGTATGTCTGCTCGTTAGTTACCGTAGTATCGTTATATGAAAGGACATTTCCTATTGATGTAAGAAATGTTTCTGTTCCAGAACTTGTAGACCTGTATATCTTGTATCCTGTGATTGCAGACCCTCCATCACTTGATGGGGTAGTCCAGCTTAGGTTGATTTGTGATGATGATAAAGCTGTTGCCACAAGGTTTTGTGGTTGAGCTGGAACACCTATCCACTGAACGTTGAATGTTATGAGGTTAGAAAAAGTTGCAGTGCTAAACTCAACTGCTTGAGGTCCTTGGGTTGCAAAATTGCCAGGATGAATGTAAGACACATTTACTGTAACATTTTGATTTGGACCTATGCTGGTAGTTGTTCTATCTGGTAGACAAATTCCATTTGCAAACCCAAGAGCAGTACTTCTATACCACGTAGTACCAGGATCTGAATTGCCCTGAGAACTTGTACTTGGAGTATGTATTACAAACGTTACACTATAAGCGCTGTTTGAGTTCACATTAAAGGTCACACCGGGATTCGCTATTGCATCAAAGGTCTGGGTACCATTGTTTATTATAAAGGAGGTAATTGGACCGTCGTATCTATTAGTGCATGTACTTGGTGCGTCACCCATAGCAAATACTTGGTTTGTTGATGTGGAAAGAACCACTAACAATACTGAAGCAAAGACTATGGTAAGAAAATACTTGCCATGATAGTTTCTGTATTCTTCAACCACCTATGATCAATTATGATCATCTCGCATTACCTATCTGAATATGCTAAAAGTATTCTATAATATCAATACAGACAAAACTTCATTATGATTTAACCAATTTACAACAAATCATAACCTACATCATAACGCTAGTTGTAGCGAATTTTTTATGAATAAACAGGTAGACCAAAACAAAAACCATAGAGAAAAAGTGTTGATTCTAGATTCAGAAAATACAGGTTGGTTAGATAAAATACGTTTGACTAAGCACTATTTTCAATAAATTAATTTTCAAAAATTAGGAATCTTTTTGGTGAGCACATTTATTTTTACAGAGCTTTGATTGCAGATACTCTGTATGTCTAAGTGATACTGTGTGCAAGACATGTATCAGAACATGTTGTTGAAATAGAATTAGCCAGGAGTGTCATTAAATATTGCAGAGTGTTTGTTGGTGCCATCTGTTGCTTTGACCTCGTGTGGACCAACTGATCCTAGAGGTACTTGGAATGTAGCCTTAAAGCCTCCAGTTGAGTTTGTAGTTATATTAGCTGGATTTTGTATTTGAGGGGCAACACCATCATAAGTTAAAGTGATTGCGGTGGAGTTGGAAAATGCGGTACCAGTTACAGTTACAGTAATATTTGCAGGTCCACTTGATGGACTCAGTATTAGCGGTGCAGTATCGTGATAAACAGCAGTAATCTGAGTGTTGTTTATTATCGACATAGATCTTGTCTTGTTTGATGAACCTGTATCAAGCCAGTGATCAAACACAAAAGTTTTGTAATTTCCCATCCCAACTGTATATTGCGCTCCATTCTTTAGATTAAACGTAGTAGGAGAGAAACCTGTTGCGCTCACTTGCCCGGTAGAATTACGTAATTCAGTATACATACCACCAAGAGATCCTCCCGTTATCAGCTGGGTTGTTACGGTCAACTTGCATATGGCACATTGCGTTGTTGCAGATGCGGTGTTAGATGGCGCACTTGATACTCCACCAGCATACAGTGCAGATACTCTGTATGTGTATATAGTACTTGTAGACAATCCAGTATCGGAATATGTTGTTGATATGGAACCAGTGTTGGGTACTATGGTGACCCAGTTGGTGTTACTACCAGTTACTCTTTCTATCTTGTATCCTACTACCAAGCTACCAATGTTATTTGGTGCTGTCCAACTTAGATTGATTTGTGATGATGAAATCGTAATAGCTGTAAGGCCGGTTGGAGAGAGCGCACTTCCAGAACCTCCTCCACTTGGTGGCGAACTTGTTCCATAGTTTAGTACGTTAACGCTCCCAGTCAGGTCAATGAAGTAGAGTCCTCCGTTCCAGACTTCTAGATCAACTGGTGCAGTAGATTTATCATAGTATATTGGTACAACCTGTCCTTTTGGAACTCCACTTGCTGGGTCTGTTGTAGGTGGAGATGTACTTGATGGTAAGAGTGCAGCAATATAGTGTGCTCCATAGTCTGCAAAGAAGTAGGCACCATCGAGATTTGGATAGTATGCACCATGGTAAAATGCGCCACCTGTAATGGCCTGAAGGCCCTCTGGTGTTGTCTGTGATTCTATTCCTTCATGTGGGAACCAGTATACCGGTGGCGTATAGCTTGCCAAGTTTTGTGGATTACCAAATGGTGGGCTCTCATAGTTTGACCACCCAGCATTTGCACCAGCAGCAGTAAAGTTCTTTATGCTCTCCCATGCGTTGTAACCCACATCTGATGCGTATATTCTGCCTGTCTTGGAATCAATATCAAATGTAAATGGATTTCTCGCACCAGAGCCCCAGATCTCTTTTTTGATGGATGTATTAGTTGATGATGCAAATGGATTTGTACTTGGAATCGAGTAGAGTTTTCCACTTGCGTCAAGAGATGCAAGTGGAGTAATTCTGAGTATCTTTCCTTGCAGTATTGTCAAGTCCTGTCCTTTAAACGTCCATCCATCGCTATCAGCTATGTAGAGGTTGCCTGCAGAGTCAAACTTTAGACAGCCTCCGTTATGACCATCCTGCCAAGCTGGAGAAGTAAGTACGAGCTGTTCACCTACAGACTGGTCTGCAACTATATTTCCAGATGAATCGGTTGTAGCATTATATCTGATAACCTCACCTACTACAGATCCTGATACAGTTCTTGTAATGTAAAAGTAAACTAGCTTATGGCTTGTCGAGCTTGCCCAGTTTGGATCAAAGGCAATTCCCAACAGTCCATTGTCTTCAGATCCTGTTTGCAGGTTTGGTATAGTTACAAAGGGTGTTGCCTGTCTTGCAAATTGACTGCCTGTATTTTTGAATACGATTACATTTCCAGTATTCTTTTCAAGAACCATAAATGTTCCAGAGCCATCTACGCCATAACCGTTATCTGGAATAAAGGCCATTCTGTCTGGAATACTAAGTCCTGTTGCGATAGGTTGAATGTTGTATGTAGGAGTCGACGAGCTGACAACAGTAAATGAAATAGAGTAAACGTTACCCTTACCATCTGATACTTGAATCTGGTGTGTACCAAGTGAAGCTGTACTAGGTATCGTGAAGCTTCCTCCAAAGTTACCAGTGGTGTCGGTAATTATGGTACTTGAAGTGGAAACTGTTGCACCATCAAATGTTATAGTAATTGCAGAACTTGCTGCAAAGCCATTACCATTGGAATCTGGAATCAGTACTTGGGAGCCAGCAGCTCCTGATGTTGGATAGATAAATACGTGTGGTGTTATAGTAACGGTGGCAGTAGCTGTATTTTTTGCTGCGTCTTGAACGATGATGGTGTGAGTTCCTGCAACAGAGTGCTGTGCTGCAATTATTCCAACAAAACCTCCATTAGAATCGGTTTGAATAGTGGATGGAGTGGGTGCGTCGTTTGCAGAGTTGAATGCATATGTATAACTATCATATGATATCGTAATCAGTGAGTTTGGTGCAAACTTTGTACCTGTGATTCTTACGGAGGTCCCTACATTAACAGAATTTGTATTAAGTGAGATGTTAGAGCCAGATATAGTTGCACTAGATGTTGTTGCAGATGCAGTGTTTGATGGAAAGCTTGTACCGACTGAATTTATTGCAGATACTCTGTAGGTGTATGTGGTGCTTGCTGTCAGTCCAGTATCAGAATATGTTGTAGCTGTAGAACCAGTGTTAGCTAGAATAGTAGACCAGGTGGAACCATTGTCAGTTGATCTCTCAATCTTGTACCCTGTTATTGCAGAGCCACCATTGCTTGATGGTGCAGTCCAAGAGAGGTTGATCTGAGATGATGAAGTGGCAGTAGCTGTTAATCCAGTTGGCGGTTGTGGAGCTGTGGTAGCAGCTACAGGTGTTGCACTTGCCTCATTTGACTGTGCGGACTCACCAACAGAGTTTACAGCTGTTACCTTGTAGTAGTATGTCTGACCGTTTGTTAGTCCAGTATCGGTATAAGATAACGTTGAACCGCTTATAGTGCTAACAGGTGTTGTATCTTCACCACCTGATGCTGTTCCACGGTATATTTTGTATCCTGTTATGGCAGAGCCACCATTAGATGATGGTGCAGTCCATGAGAGTGATGCCTGAGAGTTTCCAGCTGTAGCTGCAAGTCCGGTTGGCGGTTGTGGAACAGTAGTTGCACTAAACGTAGTTGCAGATGCAGTACTTGATGGAGGACTGGTGCCTACACTATTGATTGCTGATACTCTGTAGGTGTAGGTTGTACTTGCAGCAAGTCCTGTATCAGAATATGTTGTTGATGTGTTA
This sequence comes from Nitrososphaerota archaeon, assembly GCA_013287585.1. Taxonomy (GTDB): domain Archaea; phylum Thermoproteota; class Nitrososphaeria; order Nitrososphaerales; family Nitrosopumilaceae; genus TA-20. Next base: position 15,188 of record JABDDN010000009.1, on the reverse strand, counting down.
GCTGTATTTGATTGAACGGTAGACCATGTTGTTCCAGTATTATTTGATCTCTCAATCTTGTACCCTGTTATTGCAGAGCCACCATTGCTTGATGGTGCAGTCCAAGAGAGGTTGATCTGAGATGATGAAGTGGCAGTAGCTGT
>JABDDN010000009.1:7270-14945 GCA_013287585.1 Nitrososphaerota archaeon | reverse complement strand
CTCTCAATCTTGTACCCTGTTATTGCAGAGCCACCATTGCTTGATGGTGCAGTCCAAGAGAGGTTGATCTGAGATGATGAAGTGGCAGTAGCTGTAAGTCCAGTCGGTGGTTGTGGTGCAGACGGGATAGAAGAAGATACTGTTCTGTAAACTGCATTTATCGCAGTATCAGACGATATAGATATGTCTCGGTTTCTATTTGTCGAACCAGTATCAAGCCAGTGATCAAACATGTATCCAACATAGTCGTTGGGAATTACCGTATACGTTTGGGTATTGTTAACGACAAATATAGAAGGATTTGTAGGTGATCCAGTATATCCAGAAGCTATCTGTTTTCCATTTGTATAGAGTTGTATGTAGATGCCATTGATAGGAACACCGTTGAGATCTTGTGTGTTAACAGTTAGTGTGGAGGTAGTGCCCAGTGCATTTGCAACTTGATTGTTAGTCACTGGTGTAAATAACAGCAAAAATAAAAATATCCCTAGGGAGAGATTAAGATATTTCTTTTTCATTTAATATTTCAATATTTGTCATTCCCTAAGTCAATATGCTAAAAAAGTAACCGAAGATTGTTACATAAATTTGGAATAAAAGATCTAAATTAAATTAGGATGCTATTGATTGTTTCATGCATTAAGGTTATAGAACATTGCTCACTAAAATTGTTATGTAAAAACTATCGATTCACCTTTTATTGTTTGCGTCTAAAAGAGTATTGTGAAAAACGAGAATTTGTTAAATAATGTACTAAGGAATATTGAATCCAGTAGGAATACTCATGAGATGCTACAGTTTTACACCGATGTCGAGGAATTTCTAAATGGTGTTGATTTGGCTGATCTTGAAAAGCTCAGAAATTTTCCAGTATTTACATGGAGACAGCAGATAAGAAACTTTCTTGAAAAATACGAACTTTACAAATTGATAAAAAATGTACCAGGCTCGATTGTTGAGTGTGGCGTGGCAGATGGTTTTGGATTGATGTCCTATGCTCACTTTTGCTCAATTTTTGAAGGATACCACCACCTTCGGAAGGTAATTGGGTTTGACACCTTTGAGGGCTTTAGTGAATTATTGCCACAAGATAAAACCAGTAAGGCAGTACATATGAGAAAAGGCGGATTACGTCACGATTCATATTCAATTTTGCAAAATGCAATCAAACTTTATGACCACAACAGGACACTAGGCCATCTTGGAAAAGTACAACTAGTAAAAGGTGATATTTCAAAAACACTTCCTTCATTCATGAAGGAAAATCCTTACCTTGTTATTGCTCTACTTTACTTGGACATGGATCTTTACCAGCCAACAAAGGACACAATACGTCTACTCATTGACAGAATACCAAAAGGTGGGATTATCTGTTTTGATGAAATAAATCATCAAGACTATCCTGGTGAGACAATTGCTGTCATGGAGGAGATAGGACTTGGCAATCTAAGGCTGAAAAGATTTGATTTTTCAACACGTGCATGTTATGCAGTAATAGAATAATTTGTGTGGCATGAGGATCCTAGTTTCAGGTTGCACTGGATTTATTGGTTCAAACCTAGTGCCAGAATTACAAAAACTAGGTCATGATGTTGAAGGGATTTCAAGAAAACCTGCCAACTCAGATCATAAAATACATACTGTAGATCTTCGGTTTAACCATCTAACAGAAAAGATCAGAACAACAAATTTTGATGCAATAATACATCTTGCAGCTGACACCAATGAAAAAGATCTTCCCAGTATGCTAAATGAAAATGTTGTTACAACTTTGAATATTTTGGAATTTGCCAGAGAGAAAAACATAAAAAAATTCGTGTTTGTTTCAGGCCATAATGTATATTCACCATCTAAAATACTTCCAATAAAGGAAAACTTTCCCACTAGACCATTTACAAATTATGGTCTAACTAAACTCCTCTCTGAAAATCTTGTATCTTATTATAGCTCCAAGTTTAATCTTCGTGCAATAATCTTAAGGGTTTCAGTTACATATGGTAATGGATATCCAAAGAAAAACACCATAGGCAAGTTTATCAATAATTACAAGAACTCGATGCCTATTTTTCTTCACAGGTATAAAAACGGATTCCAAAAAGTAGATTTGGTTAACGTGTATGACGTCTGTGATGCAATAATTAAGGCATTGGCCTCAAGGAAAAAATGTGCCATCTATAATATAGCATCCGGTAAACCTGCAACAGTAAAAGATGTTATTAAAATTCTAAAAAATAATATTAGATCTGATTCAAAAATTAGTGTTAAAGATATTGAAAAAGAGGCGCCCCACTTTTATTACGATATAGAAACTGCAAGAAAAAAATTAAATTTTGAACCAAAGATTTCTCTGGAAGAAGGAATTACCAACTTGTTACAGTAAATTATTTTGTTGATAGTCGTATCTGATTCTTCTAGAAAATAATTATGTATTAGATAAAACAATGTCTATACAAATGGTTTGATGTCTTTGATTAATTAAAACTAATTTATCATGTAGAAATCGAATCATACATAGAACATAGTTCACTAAAATTGTTCTGTAAAAACTATCAATTCCTTTTTTATTGTTTGAATCCAACTAATATCATGGATACAAGTGTCATAGACTTGGCTCATAAAGATATGAGTCATTCATTGGAGTTTGATATCAAATCAATACTATCTAGCATGAATCTTAGCTACAAAATAGAAGGCAATAATGAAAGTGGAACAAAAGGCATAGCTTCCATTACAAGTGCAAGATTAGATGACCTTTCTTTTTGTTCTTATGAAGGTGACAAAGCTGTCGAGCTTATTTCACAATCCAATGCAGGTGTAATTTTCTGTAAAAAAAGTTTGCAGGGACTTGTGCATCCAAGAAAAGGAGCTCAACTTATTTTCCTTGATAATCCAAGACTTGTTTTTGTAAATTTAACCAATAATATATTTGAAAAGAAAAAAAAGATGATTGGGATTTCTTCTAAAGCTGTGATATCTAAAACGGCAGAGATAGGAGTCCGTTGTTATGTAGGAGACTATACTGTGATTGGAGAGAACTGTAAAATCGGAAACGACACCATAATCTACGATAAAGTAACCCTTGTAGGAAATTGCGCTATAGGGGATCGAAGTATTATTCATTCTGGAGTCACACTAGGTGATGATGGTTTTGCATTTGAGAGGGACAAGAAAGGGCTTTATCGATTCCCTCATTTTGGGAAGTTAGTAATTGGTAATGATACAGAAATTTGTGCAAACAGTCACATTGCTAGAGGATCTCTTTCTGATACAATAATAGGCGATGGAACAAAGATTGATTCATTGGTACACATTTCTCATAATGTCGTTATTGGTAAAAACTGTGAAATCACCGCGGGCGCTATCATTGGAGGAAGTGCAAGAATAGGTGATTCAACTTGGATTGGACTTAATGCAACTTTGAAAGATCATGTTACAGTTGGAGATAATGTTGTTGTAGCCTCAGGAGCTTCTGTCATAGATGATGTACCAAGTCAAGATGTGGTAGCTGGCGTTCCCGCAAAATCAATAAAACATAAAATGAATGCCACTTCTGATATGTTATTTCTTATGGCAGGACAGCAAAGTTCTGAACAAAAATAAAGAAATTGATGTTATAGCGGCAGTAACTAGTTGTAGTTTAGTACATTCAAGTTTCCATTCAGGTCAAGGAAGTAGAGTTGTCCATTCCACACCTGCATGGTTATTGGAGCCACAGTTAGTCCATAGTATATTGGTACAACCTGACCCTTTGGATATCCACTAACTGGATCTATTTGAGGCGGAGCTGTACTTGATGGTAAGAGTGCGGAAATAAAGCCAACTCCATAGTCACCAAAGAAGTATGCGCCTTGTAGATTTGTTGTGTAACAGTTTGTACTACAATGATAGAATGCGCCAGCTGAGAGGGCTTGAAGGCCAGCAGTTGAACCAGTTAATGGCTCTTCCCCTTGGTGTGGGAACCAGTATACTTGTGGTGTATAGCTTGCCAGGTTTTGTGGGTTTCCATATGGCGGTGCCTCATAGTTTGGCCATCCAGCATTAGCACCTGCTGCAGTAAAGTTCTCGATTCTCTCCCATGTATTGAAACCTGGATCAGATGCATACAACTTGCCTGTCTGAGAATCGATATCAAATGTAAATGGATTTCTCACACCATAGCCCCAGATCTCTTTTTTGATTGATGTATTGGTTGATGATGCAAATGGATTTGTACTTGGAATCGTGTAGAGTTTTCCACTTGCGTCAGGTAATGTAAGTGGAGTAATTCTGAGTATCTTTGCCTGCAATGTTGTCAGGTCCTGTCCTGCAACAAATGTCCAACCGTCACCTGTTGATATGTAGAGGTGTCCTTGAGAATCAAACTTTAGGTGGCCTCCGTTGTGGCCATCCTGCCAGGCTGGAATGTTTCCAAGTACGAGCTGTTCACCTACAGACTGGTCTGCTACTATATTTCCAGTAGTCGGGTCGGTTGTAGCATGATACCTGATAAGCTCTCCTACTACCGATCCTGATACGGTTCTTGTAACGTAAAAGTAAACAAACTTTGAGGGTGTCTGGCTTGACCAGTTTGGATCAAAGGCAATTCCCAATAGTCCATTGGTTTCATATGCTGTCTGCAGATTTGGTACGGTCACAAAGGGTACTGACTGTCTTACAAACTGTCCGTTTGTATTCTTAAATACAATTACATTTCCAGTATTCTTTTCAAGAGCCATCAATGCACCAGAGCCATCTACACCAGGACCGTTATCTGGAATGAAGGCAAATCCATCTGGAAAATTAAGCCCTGATATTATACTTTGAACTTTGTATGTAGGAGTAGTTGGATCAGTAACAGTAAATGAAATAGATTGTGTGTTACCCTTACCATCGGATACATGAATTGTGTGTGAACCAAGTGCAGCTGTACTAGGTACTGTAAAGCTTCCTCCAAAGTTACCAGTGGTATCGGTTGTTATGGCAGTCGAAGATGTAATTGTTGTACTGTCAAACTTTATAGTAATTGCAGAACTTGCTGCAAAGCCATTACCTTGGCTGGCTGGTATTAGTACCTGCGAGCCTGCATGTCCTGATGTTGGATAGATAAATACGTGTGGTGTGACTGTGATGGACTGGGTAGCTTTAGTATTGGTAGAGTCTTGGGCACTAATGGTGTGTGTGCCTGTAACAGATCGTAGTATAGAAATTATTGCTACAAAGTTTCCGTTAGAATCAGTTGTTATGGTAGATGGAATGGTAGAACCTGAATCTATATTCTGTTGACCCACTCCAATCGCAGTACCATCATAGGATATTGTAATCTGTGATCCAGATGAGAAGTTAGTGCCCGTAACCCTTACTCCTGTCCCCACATTGGCTGTATTAGTATTAAGGGAGATAGTAGTTGCACTTGAACCTACAGTAAACAGAGCCGAATGTGTATTGGTTCCATCTGTTGCTGTGACCTTGTGTGAACCAGCTGATGCTGTACTAGGTACTTTGAATGTAGCACTAAAGCCTCCAGTAGCGCTTGAGGTTATCGTAGCTGGATTTGTAGCAAGAGTGGTGCCATCCCATGTCAGTGTGATTGTATGATTGGGTGAGAATGTAGTAAATGTCATAGTGCTTGGCGCGCCTGTCACTGATACAGTAGTACCTACAGGTCCCCGTGATGGAGAAAGTGTCACTGCTGAATCTGTATAAACGGCAGTTAGCTGGGTATCACTGGATATTGATATAGGTCTTGGATTAGTTGTCGAACCTGAATCCAACCAGTATGCAAATGTATAGGTGCCAAAGCTTCCTGCTCCAACTGTATATTGTGCTCCATTGTTTAGAGTAAAGGTAGCAGGAGAGGAGCCTGATGACACTTTCTGCCCATTCTGATCCAATTCGACATACATTCCTGTAAGAGTATTTCCTGTTGTTACTTGTGTTGTTACAGTCAATTTACATGTACTACATGTGGAAGATGGAGTTGTAGCTGATGCAGTGTTTGATGGTGAACTTGTACCGATTACATTGATTGCAGATACTCGGTACATGTATGCGGTACTGGCAGCAAGTCCTGTGTCAGAATATGTTGTTGATGTGTTTGCTGTATTTGATTGAACAGTGGACCAGGTGATTCCACCATCAGTTGATCTCTCAATCTTGTATCCTGTTATTGCAGAGCCTCCGTTGTTTGCAGGTGCAGTCCATGAGAGGTTGATCTGAGATGATGATACAGCTGTAGCTGCAAGTCCAGTTGGCGGTTGTGGAGCTGTAGCTGCACTAGATGTAGTTGCAGATGCAGTGTTTGATGGTGAACTTGTACCAACTGAATTTATTGCTGATACTCTGTAAGTGTATGTGGTACTTGCTGTCAGTCCTGTATCAGAATAAGTTGTAGCTGTGTTAGATGTATTTGCTATAATGGTAGACCAAGTTGTACCACCATCAGTTGATCTTTCAATCTGGTAGCCTGTGATTGCAGAGCCACCATTATTGGATGGTGCGGTCCATGACAGATTAATTTGTGATGAGGATACCGTACTAGCTGTAAGACCTGTTGGTGGTTGTGGAGCTGTAGGTGACGTGTTGCCTGATGATTTTAGCTCAATTGCAGCATCATCCCAGAGATCACCACCTCCACTTGCAGTCCAGCTACAAGTGACAAGTCCTGCTGATGCCTTGACTGTTGAACTTGATGCGCCAGTAATTGCATTTGGTACGTTAATGTCCCATTGTTGTGTACAGGTTGGGTTGGAAAGTGTCTTGCCACCGTATATGGATGGCGAGTCAAGTACCAAGCTGTTTGGGTTTTGCGTTGTTATTGATATGGTAGGACTGCTTCCAGTAGCGCTATTGTGGTTTGTTGTACTAGTAGGTATTGGAGTTGTCTGATCTACTCCAGAGAAAGAGTATGCGCCAACTATTACTGATGTAGAGCCGACCATTGTGACAACAATATTTCCGGTACCACTGGGGTTTGTCAGATACCAAAACTCAGCATCATTGTTAAAGAATGAAGATGTTGCCTTTGTTAGTTGTATTCCTCCAAATGTAACTGAGGCTACGGCATTATTGTTTGCCTCTACACCAACAACTAGTACACGATTGGTTCCAGTTCCAACATTAAAGTTGGCAAGTGTGATTTGATATGGTGCTGATGATACTGTATTAGATGTTGTTTGGATACCGTTTAAGACAATGGAACTTGATGTGGTACCAGATGTAGTTGCAGATGCAGTGTTTGATGGTGAACTTGTACCGATTACATTGATTGCAGATACTCGGTACATGTATGCGGTACTGGCAGCAAGTCCTGTGTCAGAATATGTTGTTGATGTGTTTGCTGTATTTGATTGAACAGTGGACCAGGTGATTCCACCATCAGTTGATCTCTCAATCTTGTATCCTGTTATTGCAGAGCCTCCGTTGTTTGCAGGTGCAGTCCATGAGAGGTTGATCTGAGATGATGATACAGCTGTAGCTGCAAGTCCAGTTGGCGGTTGTGGAGCTGTAGCTGCACTAGATGTAGTTGCAGATGCAGTGTTTGATGGTGAACTTGTACCAACTGAATTTATTGCTGATACTCTGTAAGTGTATGTGGTACTTGCTGTCAGTCCTGTATCAGAATAAGTTGTAGCTGTGTTAGATGTATTTGCTATAATGGTAGACCAAGTTGTACCACCATCAGTTGATCTTTCAATCT
>JABDDN010000009.1:0-7170 GCA_013287585.1 Nitrososphaerota archaeon | reverse complement strand
TGTCAGTCCTGTATCAGAATAAGTTGTAGCTGTGTTAGATGTATTTGCTATAATGGTAGACCAAGTTGTACCACCATCAGTTGATCTTTCAATCTTGTATCCTGTTATAGCTGAACCGCCGTTGTTTGCAGGAGCTATCCAGGAGAGATTGATCTGTGATGATGATACGGCTGTAGCTGCAAGTCCAGTTGGCGGTTGTGGAGCTGTAGATGCACCAGATGTTGTTGCAGAAGCTGTGTTTGATGGCAAGCTTGTTCCGAATAAATTGATTGCAGATACTCTGTATGTGTAGGTTGTACTTGGGTTTAGTCCGAATGTATCAGAATATGTTGTTGATGTAGAACCAGTATTTGCTATAATGGTAGACCAAGTTGTACCACCATCAGTTGATCTTTCAATCTGGTAGCCTGTGATTGCAGAGCCACCGTTGTTTACAGGTGCAGTCCATGAGAGGTTGATCTGAGATGATGAAACCGCACTTGCAACTAGATTTGTCGGAGGACCCGGTGCGCCAGGTAGAATTTGTGCATTTGCATATTGATTAATTAAAAATGGTATAAAAAGAGAGAAAATAATCATTCCATAAAAAAATAGAATGATTTTCTTCATAATTTATTATTGTGAGATATGGGCTATCTGACTATGCATAAAAATTACCATAATATTGTTACATAACACGATTTCCGAAAATTATAATCCGTTTAAACAATCAAGCCTACATGCAGCCAATTATTTTACCACTATTAGCATCTATTCTCACTTTCTTGATATTATCTTTTAAAAATCCAACATTATATTCAACTATCCACGCGTTTCCCTCCAGAATTATGTTTTTGAAACTAAGAGTAGCATATGATTGCTTGAGGAATTCCCTAGTAACATCTATTGCCTTTGTAGCATCAATCTTTAACAGCATAACTTGTAATAGTATTTATTTTATTAATTCATATTGTGACAAACTTCTGTAAGAAGAACACTTATCACAAAACCACTTGATTCGTCTAGCATTTTCCTTTCTCTTTCTAAGTTACTAATAATTTGTGTCCACCACAAAGGTGAGTTACATTGTTCTGTATCATTGTTCAATCATCATGATCATGCTTGAACTTGGACATGTCGTTAAATTTCCTATTATGAAGCGTTTTTCCTTTATCAGTTAAAATTATCACTTCAAATCGATCTTCATCGATTTCTCTTTTTATCAATTCCATCATTTCCATCCAATCCAGATAAAGACGGCATTTATCGTATCCCAGATTACATTTGGTTGCAATGTGTGTTTTTTTCATCCTGTTATTATAGTATAATGATATGACAAGTCGCCTTATTATTCCCCAGTCTATTCTTTTGAGTTCTTTTTTATGTCGTATTTTTTGTATCGAATAATTCACTCTCCTCATTTTCAAATTAATCTATCATGCAACGAAAATAATTATCGTAATAAAGTGTTGCGTATACTTTCCATCATTTCACAATTCTATGTTATCTTATAGAACATCGTATAGTGGGATTTATGCGTAAAATTAATTTATGATTATTTTTTTACACAGAAAAGATGTCTGTTTTTAATCGTGGAGAAAGAGTACGAATAATTGATCCAGAAAAAAACTCAAGTGATGTTTATCGTATCAGAGACATGAAGAAAATTAGAAACGGTGGAACTTTATATTTATTAAAATCACTTGAGAAGAATCCCGTATTACGATTACACTATGAAGGCAGAGAATCACTTCTTGAAAGAATTTATTAAAATTTTGACTGATCGCGTTTATAATCAATCTCAAAATAGAACAATGTTCAATAACATTGTTCCCTCAAATTAAATAACTGCATTGTTCATAACAACTGACAATGTCAACTGTTCAGAAAAGCTTAGAGACAGAAAAATTATGCAGTTCAATATTAACAGTCAATAAAAACATCCAGTCTGTTACTGTCATCAATAAAAATGGGAGACCTATAGAAAACATGACAAGAGAATCTACTGACATAATTCCCAATAAAGAAAATGAGATGTTTTTGATGCAGTGTGCATTAACAATGTCTATGGGAAGAGATTTTGATGAATATTTAGGTCAGATAGGATATACTTTTGTCGCTAGAAAAAATTTGTCAATGTTCTCTTTTCCAATAGACAATAATGTTATACTTGTTACAAGTAAGGCAAACATCAGCCCCATCTCTATTGCAAGAAAGATAATAACAGCTATAAATGAAAACAATGTGGTACATTCAAGTTGAACCTGTATTGAATTTTGAATCAAAATGAAGCAGATTACACATGTAAAAGATTCTCATTTGAGAAATTATTCTATGATCATAGTTAAAAGTCCGAACTCAAAATATAACATTCTTCTAGAACTAACTTCTCGCTTCTTTAAAAAAAGCGACATTAATTAAAAAATATGCTGCATATGGACAAAAAAAGAGCAGAAAAAATAGCAGAAAATTTTCTACAGCAGCATCATTCTACAGTCACAGTTGAATCTGTTTTGTTGGAAGATGAGATTTGGGTAGTTGCAGCAAAAATTGGATTAGAAAATAAACAGACCAGAAGAATATCCATAGACGCAAACAGTGGCCAAATACTAAGCTATACTGACAAAGAAACACAAAAGCAATTAAGTTAAGCTTTATGATCTGTTCATCAACCGAAGATAGCAACAAGAAAAATTTATGAAAACAACCTACAAAACGACAGTTCCAAAAGCGATATAGAATACTTGTCTAGTTCTGTAAGACTCTGCTACTGATTTTTTATTTTATTATTCCACTTGTATGCAGATACATAATTGCATTTACAAAATCCTGCCTAGTTATTTTTCCATCTATTACCCATTTGGCATTATTTGTTATCCAAGATGGAATATGATTGGCTTTAATTCCTATATCAGAGAGAAGTTTTGAATCTGAAATAGTAGCTGAATTGCTATTCCATCCTTTAATGTCAAATAACAGATCAGGTGTTACTGTTTGTAAATTTTGTGAAATAGTAACAGGATTAGTTACAACAGAGGCTTCATTTGAGTATGACACATTTTGAGTCCTATTCAAGATCTTATTGTTAGTTTGATTTTTAAAAATTTGTACTGATGTTTGCTTTCCATCAAGTACAATATTGGCAACACCCCACGCTACGTTATTGTCATCATTTAGATCAATAGTACGCAAAATGTAGCTACCAACTTTGAGATTAGAAAAATATGCTTCTCCTCTAACATCTACTTTGGATTCAGAAACTTTGTTTTCATTATTGTCGTATAATTGTACCACAAAATCCCCATCTGATTTTGAAACTTTTTGAAGCGGTGATTTGTAGACGGCGGCAACTAGTGGTGGAGCAACAGGTGGCCATGGTGTCACGATTTTGATATTATTTGATGTACCTGGTAAAATATTGACTGGAGAGTAACTATATGACAGATTGTTTGCAATTGAAATGTTGACAATATAGTGATCATCATTTGTAATAGTAGGCTGTAACCAAAACCTAATGGTATTTCCCCCCTCGTCTGTTGTACTAGGAGTCCAATATTGATATGCGCCATTACATGATTTTACTATTACTGTTGCGTTGTTTACTGGAGTAGTGTTATCGTTGTATACAGCAGTAAAAAGAACACTTCCTGAATTTGGTATGACTAGTCCAAGTTTTTCGTTGTTATCCTGCAGATTCACATAGCCAACATTAGCATACATGCTGCTTGCATACACTTCAACTTTGTATTGGTATCCTATTGGTAGAGAAACTTTGTACGGATTTCCTGACAGCGAGTCTATTGTTTTAAATGGAATTTTTTGGTTGTCTTGATATATCTTCAAGACCATTCCATGATAATCTGTCATCTCACCACCCGCAGATTTCAGATCAATTTCAAGGGTACCTGTCTGTTGTCCATACGATGTTAATGGTATCAATAGAATTAAAATAAAAACAGGTATGATTTTAATTCCTATTTCCATTTTTTTTACCTACACATTCAAAAACATGCTCTTTTATTTTTAAAACTAGAATTATTTTACCACAAGTGCTACAAGTGATTTTTTCATCGCTTCCAGGTATGAACATGTAACAACTTCCCATAACTTCTTTTGGCAATTACTTGATTTATGATGTTAGTTTAAATTTTACTGAAAAATATTATAGAACAATCTTTCATGGAAATCATGAGCAATTGTTATTATTGAAAACCACGTAACATAATGTATAATGAGTTATCATTACTGCCCAAAACACAATGGAGGATGGGAATGTGATCAGAGTCTTTGCAGTGGAACAGAAAAATACGTGTATTGTCCTAGATGCGCCTGGCTAGAGGCAGGACTATTAGAAAGCTAAATGGCCTAAACAAACCCAGAAATTTAACAGAGAGATTCATTTAGTAAAATCATGATTTCTACACAGATCTAGGAAAAAGTTGGCGTGGCACTTTACGCAGAACAGGGGGAGTTACTTCCCGATGAATCAGCATTATTGTGCCTCATTCACTCATTGGTTTCTGCAGTGTCACGCACGTTCAATTCTTTTTCACACATTGAACGATCCTTATACTATGTACGTATTCATGTTATTTAACAAGATTGAAATATTTTTACAAACATTGTTTTGGCTTATTCTTCTAGTAAATTATTCTACAAGATCTAAAGTATAAAGAAAATCAAAATTACTCAAAACCTAATATCCTTCCAGTAATCGCATCTATTCTGACTCGTCTAACCACTTGGGGTATACCAGTTGATACTGTCACTATCCACATAGTGCCTTTCAACACGGCCTTCTCTATTACTATGTTAGAATGTTGCTGTTCAAAAAATTTTTCCACTAATTGTTTTACTGTAGATTCGTTAATACTAAATGCACCACATAATATTATAGGTATTTGTCAAAATAGGGTTTGTGCTACAATCTTACAGAAGAGCAATTCATATTTTGTATACTATCTAATAATGATAGTTCTGTTAGGTTTTAGGATTTATTCACAACTGATAATCTTGCCAGTTTTAGATTCTATTGAAATTGTTCGACTTGATTGTTGACCAAATGAACTTACAAATACTTTCACAAACCAAATGTCATCTCGAAGAATCTTGTTCGTAATATCAACGTAAGAGTAACTTTGTTTGAAGAATTTTATTGCGATGTCATCAACTTTATCAGCGTCAATAGCCTCAAGAGTAATTGCCCACACCCGTTTGTACTAGAACAATGTACTATATATGGAATCATCCGGAGTTTTTAGAAGATAATCTGATAAATGATTCTATTTTGAGTACTGGTAAGATGACGGGGTTTAATGTTTTGAAATTCTTCTTGTGTAATTTTGGGGTTTAGTAATTTTGCTAACTATTCCAATTATATTTAGAATTGGGAATAACGGCCATTTCATTCAAATCATTTGACAGGTTCAAGAATCTCAATCCCTTTTCAGTTGGTCTGTAAAGTTGAGTGCCTTCCTCATATGCCAGTAGGTCATTTTGTTGTAAATGTTTCAGATATTCCATGACTTGTGCATATGAAAGATATGCTTTGTACATTATCTTTGTTTTTGTAGCCCCAGATCTTGCAGATTCTAGCATCATGGCAACAATTTCGGTTCTGCTACGATATTTCATCACATAGGCTATTGCATCTTTCTATAAAAGTGATCTGATGTAATGTTATGGAATTATGTTTCGTTTTTTTGATGCCAGATCTAACAAATTTTTCATTCAATTTACCGACACCATATGATAACAATTGAGATTTTTTGTTATCCGCCAGATTTTATTGTTACAGAACCACTAGCTGAGATTGAGCTTCCTACTGTTGTTGTAGAGTTGGCAGAAGATGTTGTACTTGTAGATGACGTTGTTAATGTATTGGTAGTTGATGTTGTAATGCCTGCAGCTGAAGTACCTACAGTGATAGTTTGTGGGATATTAGGAGTCAAAGTTGTACTTGGGCTAGTTTTAACTGTATAAACATCTCCGCCAAAGAGGCTTACTGGACTTGTTGTTGATGCAAGCTCAATTCCATTAGAATCATACACCTTGATGTATGCACCTAGTGGCATGGTGAAATTTCCTATGTCAAGAGTTGCTGTACCAGATGAATCTACAGGTGCAGATGCAACTACCTGACCGGTAGTTGATGATATTGGTTTTACCAGATCTACTTTAGCTGCAAGAATAGGATTGTTAGTTACTTTGACGTTTACATCAGATGTTACAAAGAAATTCTTGAATGTTCCATTTAGTAGCTGGCCAGCGTAATTGGATTGTGGTTCTAGGAATGTGACTGGCAAATGAGTCATCCCAAGATTCAGATTTTTATTCTCATATACTTGGGTTCCGTCAAGAATTACTTTTAGATAGTTATCACCGTTTGTGATTATGGTGCAGTCTCTGGTACGTGGTTCAGTTAGAGTCATAGCCGATGCCCATAATGGGGTAAAACTCGTAACTGTATAGGAAGTGCCTTTTGTTTCGGCTACTACCCATTGGGTTCCAGCTATACTTGTGTTTGAGCTACAGTCAACATAGGTTACATTTCCAGTACCATTTTGGACATACATTCCATTCTCATACCAGTTATTTTTTGATGGTATTGTTTGAACTGGTGTGGTTATTGTAGAATGGAACACCATTGCTTTGGTGTCTTGTGTGACTGCATAATATCCAGCCCAGGTGCCATTGGCTGGGGCTTGGGCACCAATGTGGAAACCTTGCGTATCCCTTGAAATTGCATATGGGGCATTTTCTAATGGTGCGTCACCGCCATATCTCCAGTAGCCTGGATTTGCTTGCAGCTGCTGTTGTGTTTTAGTTTCATTAGTTAGTGAATCTGATATAACTATACCAGATTGTGCCTGATTAATTGAATAAAGAGAAACCGGTAAGGATGATATCGAAACTGTTCCAAGATTGGGTGTTACTAGAGGGATGATTGGCGTGCCAGTACCAGTTTGTGGTATGAGATTTCCTGGTATAGGAGAAGGACCAGTTATGATATCAGCTCTTGCTGGAACAATAGTTGTGGGTGTTAACAATATTAATAACATCATGGTTGTCCCTAGAATCGATTTGAGCTTCTTCATTTCTATCAAAATATAGAAATCAATGTTTATCTTACTTTGCGTAGAAACTACTAGAAAATATGCATGCATTGATTTTGTTTAAAAATTTTAGCGA
>JABDDN010000008.1 GCA_013287585.1 Nitrososphaerota archaeon | reverse complement strand
GTTTGATTTGAATTGTTTTGTGTTGAATTTCCAGTGGTTGTTGATTGGAGTTGTACTGTTACTGTGAATGTTGTATGTCCAACATTTCCTGCAGCATCAGACGCAGTACATGTGACTGTGGTTACACCTACGGAAAAAATAGAATCAGATGACGGGTTACAGGATGGACCACTTGATACACCTACATTATCTGTTGCAGTTGGTGCTGGATAGTTCACTATAGCACCGTTTGAGTTAGTTGTAGTAACTACTTGATTTGGTGGTGAAACGACTACTGGAGGAGTAGTGTCTTGAGTAACAGGTGCTGTTTGATTTGAGTTATTTTGTGTTGAATTTCCAGTGGTTGTTGATTGGAGTACTTTTACTGTGAATGTTGCTTTTCCAATATTTCCTGCAGTATCAGATGCAGTACATGTGACGATAGTAGTACCTACTGGAAATGTTGAACCTGATGTCGGTGTACAAGTAGGACCGCTGGTTACTCCAACATTATCGGTAGCAGTAGCATTTGGATAGTTTACCACAATCCCATTTGAGTTAGTTGTAGTAACTACTTGATTTGGCGGTGAAACGACTACTGGAGGAGTAGTGTCTTGAGGAAAAGCATTATCTCCAAATACAGATACTGAATTGCTACCATAATTTGTCACAAATATTTCTCCCTTGGCAGAGTCATATGCAATGCCAAAAGGAGATGATACAGGCATTGTTGCAATAACTGTATTGGTTACATCACTGATTACAGATACTGAACCACCATTACTATTTGTCACATAGATGTTGCCGTTTGCAGAATCAAATGCAACGTCAAAAGGACTGTTTCCAACTGGTATTGTTGCAACAACTGTATTTGATGCATCACTGATTACAGATACTGAATTGTAACCATAATTTGCCATAAATATTTCTCCCTTGGCAGAGTCATATGCAATGCCATCAGCAGAATGAGATGGTGTATGTATTGTTGCAACAACTGTATTTGATGCATCACTGATTACAAAGACTGTATGGGTAGTACGATCATCTGTCACAAATATTTCTCCCTTGGCAGAGTCATATGCAACGGTAATAGGCATTATTCCAACTGGTATTGTTGCAACAACTGTATTGGTGGTATCATCGATTACAGAGACTGTACCACTATTACCATTTGCCACAAATATTTCTCCCTTGGCAGAGTCATATGCAATGCCATAAGGATTTATTCCAACTGGTATTGTTGCAACAACTGTATTGGTTGCATCATTGATTACAGAGACTGTATTTGCGGCTTGATTTGTCACATAGATGTTGCCGTTTGCAGAATCAAATGCGACACCACGAGGATCGTCTCCAACTGTGACTGTTGCAACAACTGTATTGGTTGTATCACTGATTACAGATACTGTAACACCATAAGCATTTGCCACAAATATTTCTCCCTTGGCAGAGTCATATGCAACACCGTAAGGGGATGATCCAGCTGGTATTGCAGTTATTGATTCGCCTTGAGCTGATAGAGTTGAGAAAAATACTGTCAATACTACAATTGGCAAAACAAGAAAAAGAAGAGCCTTTACCATTAAAAAAAATGGAATAACATAGCTCTTAAAGGGATGTCTGTATTTTACCCATACTGGTAATCAAACCACGAAATGATAGATGTTCGGACTAACTATCGGTTGAAAAATTCCATAAGGACTAAAACCTTCATTGGGTTCAGATCTATGATTATCCTAAAAATCAAAAAAATTGGGGTGGACGCGCTAAAACTGTTTTGTCGCGAACCTTAGAATTTTGTTAAATCTGATTTAGCAGAATTTACAGGACTCAGGCCTCTAAAGAATATGCACGAAAACTAGATCATACTTATTAATTCCAAGAAATCAAGATTGCCATGCTTTCCAGAGTTGGTCTGGTTGCCCTTTTGGGAATATTGGTAGTTATTGTTATATCCACAACTGTTGTATTCTTTCAAAGCAAACCAGAATCCAAAACGCTTGAAAATCCGTACATACTAACAGCTAATGCACTATCTGGCAGATCAATCACAATGCACATTACAGGAGTACCTGGAATTTCTGCAGACGAAGCAATTGTCTTAAATTCGGCGGAGTGGCATACTGCATGTACCGCAGTAGTTGGAGCACCAACCCCGGAAATATTCACAGATAAGTACGGGCGAGTTAAAGTCCAGTTTCATTGGGATAGGCAGGGGAAATTAGATGACGATAGTAGCTGTTGGATTCGTGTATCAACGCATTGGGCTGGCAAAAATTGGGGAGTCATTTCAGTTCCTCGCATAGGTCAAGAGGTAATCATTGACTATCTTGAAGGAGATCCCGACAAGCCAATAATTATCGGAAAAGTATTTGGTGAAAAACCTGCTATTTTCTCAACCCATTACACGTTGGCAGACCAAGGACCCATCATGGAGACAGTAATATTGCCTTCAATTATACAATGGCAATTCAAGGATTTGCAGACCGGTGAAACCTTCTGCGGCGGAGTGGACACAATCAAACATGAGTTACTAGACTGTAAACAGATCTTGCAGTGATCATAACGTAATTACCAAAAACTGTTTTTGGGTTTAGACCATGTAAGAATCTGAATCTTACAGGACCCAGACCTTCCGATAATCTGATCCTTTACTCAAGGTCAGTTGTATTTCAATAAGATCCATTAAATCCAAAATGCTTCTCTGGTCTTCAATGACATACACTTGCAAGCTCTGCAAATTGGAATTTTATTCAAGAGAAGGATTTGAGGTTCACATATTACGAAGACATACAAAGCCAATTCCTAAAGGATTGGATCATTTTTCCTAGTAACATCAACCAAAGGCAGTACTATAGAATTAAAAGATAAAATCAAATCCCATATTCACAAGTCTTTGTTCTAGTATGATAGTGGCAAGTCTTAACAGATCCTAATCTACAAAAAAAGAAAAGTAGGAGGAGGGTTTGGGGTATGTCAATTTACTACCTCCTACTTGTTTCAGAATATATTTTCTGCAACTTTGATGCAAACTCTTTTTTTCCTTCTGATTGCAATAGCATTGATTGCCAGATCTTGCCAAATGATTCAATGGCAGCATCAGCAGATTTGTCCATAGTAGGTCCAAACGCAGATTCTATCCTTTTCTTTAGCTTTTCGACCTGGACTTCGTGCATTGCCTGAAAGAATGACTTGTGCCACATCATCATAGAATGTTCTATTGGATCCATTGCTTGGCAACCACAACATTCATCGTATGATTTTTCAGAGCCGCATGCGCATGTTGCATGTCCTTCCGTTTTGCATGATTCGTCTGTACATTCCATATTACTTTCTTATAGCAACTATAGAAAGGTAAGTATATAAATTGGAAAGTAACCCAATCGCAAGTAAGTGAGATTTTAGTAAGTTGATGCCACAAGAATTCAAAAACATGTCAGATCAGGTAAAATGCTGTCCTGTAGATAATACATTCAGGCTTGTTGGTAAAAAATTTACCATACACATACTTCGTAACATGCTTATTTTGAATCAAACAAGATTCCATCAATTTCTAGAATCAGTGGAAGGAATTAATCCAAAGACCCTTTCTGTAAGATTGCGAGAGATGGAAAAAAGTGGTTTGATAAAGAGGCAAGTCTATGCTCAAACTCCTATCAAAATTGAATATACTGTTACAGAAAAAGGAAAAGAATTAAAATTAATTATAATGCAGATGGCAGCCTTTTCAATGAAGCATTGCAGCTCTGACGTATTCAAGGATGGCAAACCAAGAACATTAGAACAGGTATTTGGCAAAACATCAAAGATTATCAAGTAGCAGGTCTTACCAGTTCCAAACCTTCAATTTATCAGCAATCTCTAAAAATAAGATAATCTGAAAATTAATGTGAAAACTCTACATTTTGTTAGTTGTATTTTATTAAATAAATCCAATATTCACAAATCTTTGTTTTAGGATCACAGTAATTTTAAAATCTCAAACGGAACTCTTCCCAAGTCAGCTTGTCTTTCTGATGTTACCATAAGAACCATGTCTCTTTTCATTGGGAAACTAAATACAATTATTTTTCCACGATAGGAAAGGGAAAATTCAACTGGCCCAAAGTCCTCATCAAACTCGTGACGCATTCGCACTCGAAGTGAGAGCTCCATAAATAACATCTCGTCTTTTTTCAAAGACTCTAAAGCTTCTAGGCCTTCCCTCATGCCGCCTGCCTCTAACTTTCCCTTTGTGTTAATTACTCTGACAGAGCGAATCATACTATCTATCTTGAAAACTTTGTCACACAATACCTCAAATTCTGTTTTGTTTTCAGACACCATATCATCAATTAACATACACACAAATTAACTTGTCCTAAAATGATATCTGGGTCTCACAGGACTCTAACCTTCAGGACTGGTTTAATTTTTTACTTATAGTATAGACAAGCTCTGGGAATTCATCTTGCATGAAATGACCACGGTTTGTAAATTCATAGTATTCAGAATTTAATTTGCCATTAATATGACGCGCCTCGTTTATTGGTATGTAAGGATCGTCAGTTGAGGCAAACTGAATTATCCATTTTACATTTTTTCTAATTTTTTCCCAGCTCCAAGGTTCATCAAAATAGCCACTGATTTTTTCTTTTTTATCATTTAAATCAGTATGAGATGCGCCAACTAGTACTATGCCTTCAGCATTGTTTTCTTCCAAGTATCTCAGTATAGCTACAGCTCCAGAAGAATGACCGACAAGTATGGAACTATATCTTTTTACATGCTCTTCAATAAAGGGCAACCAAAATTGCTTTCTTGCTAAATCAGGGTCTGGCATATTTTTGGCTATAACATCTAAACCAAGTTTCTCCAATTCCTTTTTGACATATGGATACCATGATTCCAAAATAGATGTATTGTTATTTCCAGGAATTATCATTGCGCGCATGTTTTTTGATTGTAAACTAGACTTAAAATCCCTTAGTGGGTCTTGAATTGTTTCATTAAAGTAGCTTGGTCTTATCAATTCTAAAACTACACTTTACCAGCAATCTCTAAAAGTATCAATATCCAGTAAAAAATAATGAAAGTAACACTACAACGTCTTGAAATGATTGGGATTATGGGGTTTATCATATTTGGTGTAGTAGCTGCATTTGAAGGATACAAGAATTCTGTTTACCCTCTTGAGGAATCAAGAGGAATTTTGTCTATAATTCAAGCAACATCTGATCCACAACAACTACTGGTAGAAATCAGAACTCTTAAAATACTCTTGCCAAAAGATGGTAACCCAGTTTGGATATTTCCAACAGATGCAACTGACTTTGGTTTAATTCAAAAAGATCTAGATAGTATGACTCAAAATCTAGGTGATTCTATCTTTGCTCCAAATTACCACGATCTCAATAATCAAATATTGAGCGTACATTTTCAAGCTCAGTCAATTGACTCTAATTTACTTGATGCCATTCCATACATGTTCGTGAGTCTTTCATTTGTATTTTCTATTTTAGTGTGCATAGTTGGATCGATTAGTTTGGCTGAAATATTAAAGCGAAATTAGGATAAAACTATACTTTGTAAGCAATCTCTAAACGTGATAACAAGTATCATCTTCTACATATGAAAACTCTACAACGTTCAATAATCATAATAGGATTAATTGTAGCATCATTTGTAATTGCAATTATAGTGTTTGACCCATTCAAGTTAGAAACAAGATTGCACACCGAGATGAAAATTATAGGATTCAATGATACCTATAACGTGGATCAAACAATACGATTCCAAATCTATGCAAATGGCTATGGATGGACCTGTGTTGGCACGCCTGAAATAATCATTTACAATACTGACTATCCATCAATAATTGTATTTCAGCAAAGAAATATATCATTTATGTGTCCGATGGAACCACAAATGTCATCATTTTCAGAATATTTTCCAAATCAGAAGGATTCTTACATTACAACAATACATCATGTTGGTAATTACACATTACATGTCTCTTATCGTAACACAGAAACCGAAAAAGGGTTTAAAATAAAATGAAAACTCTACATCTTTCAATAATTGCAATTGTATGTATCGTTACAGCATATGCTATATGGCATTTCACAAGTTATGATCCTGCTCCTGTTACACACCAAAATGTTTTTCTAATCCATGCACTAGTGATTCATAATCCCCTGTCTACGCCAAGTATAGGTTTTGCTGGGACATCCCATAATTATTATCTTAAGTTCAAATCTGAATTAAACACATGTGGTCTTGTAGCTTACAACATATGTGATGGAAACTCTTGTGTAAAGAATGATGGAATGCCAAATTCATTACCAGTATTAGATTTTCTACATCTACCAGACTATCAAGAATTTCCGTTACCAGATAATTTACCTTGGAAAGAGGGAGATTCTGTTAATATTCAAGTAAAAGTACAAGGCACTTACAACCTATCTGATCCATCTATCTACCATTCTCAAAATATCTGGATTGATCTTGGCAAGTCAGAAATAATGAGTTCTTAGAAAATGAAAACTCTACAAATTTCAATAATTGTAATCGTTGGAATAGCTATAGTATCAATACTAGTAGCAATGTATGAAATTACTCAAAACTCGCCTAAAATTAAAGAGTTTACCTGTACTGATCCAACCCAAAAAGATCTACAATATGATAGTAATGGTTTAGCATTGAGGCAACAGATAGAAAAAATAGTTCTAGATGATTCTAGAATAAAGAAGATAATTGATAACAGTTATTGTGAATTTATGGGAGGGGGAACACTCTATACTGAAAATGGTACATACAAAACAATTAACATTAATTTGAATAATACAAAAGAGCTTTCAATTATGATTAATCTGACCAGTGGCACAGTAGTTCATTACGAGGTTGGAGGACTAACAAGAACAGGTTGATTCAAAGTTAAAATGAAAATTCTACATCTTTCAATAATTGCAATTCTATCAATTGTCATTCTTATCAACATTAATTCTGCATTTGCAGCAGAATTAGGTCAGCTGTATCTACCTCCTGCAAGTTTAGGAAATAGAACTGCTAATCTTTTTATTGATATTACTCCATCTGATGTAGAAAAATCAGCTAAATACATACACCTCAGACTGTTTGACCAAAACAACAATCAAACATTTCAGCATGTCACATTTTTGCTCAATATAACAAAGCAGAATCAAACCTTATTGAAGGAAACGTTCCATAGCCATTCTGGACTACTTGCAATCAAATTGATATCAAATGACACAGTGGGAAATTGGACAGTGTTTGGAGAACCAGATCCACTTCTGGGATGGATGCCAAAAGACGGTAAGCTAGAGATTAATTCATCATTGCAAAAGGGTCTTTATCATTTTGAGATCACAATTGTAACCATAGATAATGACAAGAGCATATTCTTACTACAAGACGCACCAAAATTTGATTCATGGTGGACTGTAGATGATAATAACAATATTTTTCGTAATGACCAATTGAATCAGAACAATCTTCCTTTTACCATACTAGAATCTCCACTAAAGCAATTCAAATCAGGAATTGCAGCTAATGATGTAAAATGCAAAGAAGGTCTACAATTAGTAATTAAAGGAAATGATGATTCTCCAGCATGTGTAAAATTAGATACAGCACAGAAACTTGTTGAACGCGGATGGGGATCAAATGCAGACATTCCGATAAGCTTGCCATATCCAATAGGAAATAACGGAACACTTTCTGGTGTTGTATCTGCGTATGTGTATGGCGGTCCTCTAACAACATTATCGCCAAATCGAAGTGTACACTATGAGGTAGATGTGTATGCAACTGATGGCGTCACCATTGTAGGAAGAACTCTTTCTGATGCTAACGCACATTATTCAATACAACTTTCAGCTGGAAATTACATCATTTACACATACAATGATACTAAACAAACACATCTTGTTTCAGTGTATACGGGCAAGAATACTGTTTTTAACATATCATCTAGTATCAGTGTACCATAATTAGATAACGTAAACCATTCAAAATCAGGATTTTCTTGCTCCAACCATTAGCACGATAAATCCGATTACAAGAACTGCTATCCCAACTAAAATTACTTCGATAGCAACCCCGACCATATAGTAGTTTGAAACAAAAAAGAACGCAATGATAATACCAAACCCGACTATCATCAACATTATTCCTGATATCATTACTATTCCTGCTTTCATAACATCATAACTTGAGTATTGACCTTAAAGATTCTCCAACAATCATAACGTACGAATTTGTAAGCAATCTCTAAAAGCATGGTAGACTGAAAATTAATGTGAAAACTCTGCATCTCTCAATTATAACAATTGTAGGAATAGTTGTTATTGTAACACTGGCATTACTCTCAAGTACCAAACCTGAATCTACAATACCAAGTACACCACAAGCTGTTCAACCTACAAATAAAACAAATCAAAATCCTTCTACGGCACCCACTATTACACTATCATCAGACAAATCCAGTGCTGGAAACATGATAGGAGTATCAGGTAGAGGATTTGCACAATCTGCTTCGGTTACAATTACACTTCCTGACAATTCTGTAGTCAATTTAACAACCAGTCCTGGAACATACTCATCTACTCTTGGTATGTCAGGCAAATATGGTACTGATAATGATCATTTTGGTTATCCTGAAAGTGTAGCACTTGACAGCTCTGGAAATATCTATGTCGCTGACAGAGGTAATGACAGGGTACAGAAATTCTCAAGCTCTGGAAAGTACATATTCACACTAGGTGTGTCAGGCAAATCCGATACTGACAATTCCCACTTTAATACCCCTGTAAGTGTAGCACTTGACAGCTCTGGAAATATTTACGTTGCAGATACCTATAACCACAGGATACAGAAATTCTCAAGCTCTGGAACATACCTGTCCACTCTAGGTGTATCAGGCAAATACAGTACTGATAATGCTCATTTTAGCTATCCTGAAAGTGTAGCATTTGATAATTCCGGAAATATTTACATCGCAGATACCTATAACCACAGGATACAGAAATTCTCAAGCTCTGGAACATACCTGTCCACTCTTGGTGTGCCAGGCGAATACGGTACTGATAATGCTCATTTTTGTTATCCTGCAAGTGTAGCACTTGACAGCTCTGGAAATATCTACGTTACAGACAGTGGTAATAACAGGATACAGAAATTCTCAAGCTCTGGAACATACCTGTCCACTCTTGGTGTATCAGGACCATACATGTCTACTGCCGGTGTATCAGGCAAATCAGATACTATTGATTCTCACTTTCGTACTCCTGAAAGTGTAGCACTTGATAATTCTGGAAATATTTACGTTGCAGATACCTATAACCACAGGATACAGAAATTCTCAAGCTCTGGAACATACCTGTCCACTCTTGGTGTATCAGGTGAATATGGTAATGACAATGCTCATTTCAGTTATCCTGCAAGTGTAGCACTTGACAGCTATGGAGATATCTATGTTGCAGATTTTGACAACAACAGAGTACAAAAATTTACGCCAACAGGATCATTTGAAAAATATGTCACAGTTCCATCTGTCGCACTTGGTACTTATGTCATTTCGGCAACTGACGGGAAAAACTCTGCTAGCTCAACATTTTCACTGGTATCGCATATGTCTGAAAACGAGCCCATACAGGAATCCCCAGGACCTGTAAACGCAAGCAACACACCTGCCTTTTACCTGCTATCACATGGAATATCTGTAAAGGATGCAATGCAGAAATCCGCAGGACCTGTAAATGCAAGCAATACCTTTGCCTTTTTCCTTTTATCAAACATTGTTCAAAATGACAAGGGCAACATCTTCTTCTCGCCGTATAGCATATCAGATGCATTCTCGATGGCATACGAGGGAGCAAGGGGGCAGACAGCAAGTGAGATCCAGTCTGTCTTTGGGTTTGCAGACAGGCAGACACAGAGGGAGTCTGTCAGGGAACTTGATTCCAAGATAAACAGTCCAAATGCAAACTATACTCTAAATATTGCAAATGCACTATGGGTGCAAAAAGACTTTCCAATACTAAATGAATACTCTGATTCGTTACAAAAATACTATTCTGCAAAAGCAGAGAACCTTGACTTTGTAAACAACGCAGAAGAGTCAAGAGGGATAATCAACAAGTGGGTAGAGAACAAGACTAACGATAAGATAATTGACTTGCTTCCTCCAGGCTCACTGAATGATTTAACAAGAGTTGTTCTTACAGATGCAGTCTATTTCAAGGGAACATGGTTAACCAAATTTGATGAATCAAAAACATTGGATGCAAATTTTTCAGTATCCGAAAATAATGTAGCCAAAGTTCCAATGATGCACTTAGAGACCGGATTCAAGTATCTAGAAGATAATGACTTGAAGATACTTGACATGCCATACAGTGGAGGAAACCTCTCTATGATGATAATTCTGCCAAAGGACAAGGATTTGAATCATCTTACCAGCCTACTATCTTCAGATAAGCTGAACCAATGGAAGAGCAATCTTGCAGTAAGAGAGGTATCAGTACACATGCCCAAATTTATGCTTCATACTAACTACAAACTTAAGGACAATCTCTCAGAGATTGGAATGCCCTCCGCATTTGATTGGAGGGTAGCTGATTTTTCAGGAATTACAGATAAGACGAATCTCTATATCGACAATGTATATCACAAGGCGTTTGTAGATGTAAATGAGAAAGGAACAGAGGCAGCAGCTGCAACAGCAATAGTAATAATGACGACAATGGGTGAAAATGTAGGGGTTCAACACTTGGAATTTAATGCAGACCATCCGTTTATTTTTCTGATACATGATAATCAGACAGGCTTGGTCTTGTTTGTAGGACAGGTAGTAGATCCGTTATCATAATTATTTAGAAAATGAAAACTCTACATCTTGTAATCATAATTGTAATTACTGGTGTGTTATTCATGATTGTAATGATGTCTGGAGAAACATGTATAGTAGTAGTAAAGGGATCTCCAAACAACTGGTTAGGTTCTACAGATGGGTGTGGCCCTACGTTAACATATGAGATTCATCGATATTTCGGTATATTTTGGAAATAGAATAATTCAAAGATTTTTTCTTACTAGACATAGGAGCAATGACATTAATCTTCATTTCATTTCTTCTCTGAGATGATTCCACATACAGGCAGTTAGAATGAATTTGTTTCTTTGTTTTAAAACTACAAATATTACAAATTCGTTGTGTCATTTTCCTACAACTTGGGCACAAGGAACAGCTTACAAGTGTTCCACCGCAAGTTCTACATGATTCGTCTGGCATTAGCAACTAAAATTTGTAATGATAATTAAGCAATGCTGACAAACTTGTCCATGATACTAACACAATGTAAGCGCGGCTTAATAGCTATACAAGCAATAAACTAACAATGACAAGAAATAACATCAAAAACTATTTTCTAACTCTAGAAAAAAGATCCATGGAACAACGATCTAGTAATCAGGATGCTAAGGAAATAGTTAGACAAGGATTGCCGCAATTTAAGAAAGCTTGTTAAAGCAATATCCTCCGGTAGCAACACCTGTTAAGGAGATTCAGTAAGATGTCAAGAGAATCACAGACTGGATTAGTCAAACAATACTATACTCCATCTACTTTTTGGATATGTTACAGGTGTAATCTAACATTCCACGAAGAATCTTCAGTATCTTTACACAATGATATAACAAAACACTCGGCAAGAATGATTGAATTTTCACAAGGAAGAAATGTTATTGCATAATCTATTCCACCAAAGTAAAAAGATCCTCCAAGTATCATGGATGGTTTTGAAATATGTCATGTTTGATTCTGAACACGCAAAGCAGTATGTCTTTTCAGGATTGGCTATCTGGATTAGACCTAGCTTTCAAAATTAAACGTAATTCATAAGCAAAGAAGTTTTGTAGCGAGCCTTACAGGACTAGAATCAATACAATTTATCAGTTAAAACTATTTTTTGCAGGTTTCATTTCACAGAATTTAAAAGACCTTCTGTATTTCATAACATTGAAGAAGATTGCAGGAAAATAAAGATAACATTGATACCATTCTGCTTGAACGATTTAAGCAAGAGATATGGAGCAAGGTTCCTCATTTAGAAAAAACAAAAGTTGTCAACGCAACACCGCTAATTGATATTACAAATGATTTGAGAGAATGTGCAAAAAAAGAATACGGTCTTGATCTTACAAATTCAGACCTGCAAGTTTTTGGCAAGTTTGATTCAAACTTGCTTGCCGGCTCGATCAAAATGAGGCCGGCAGTGCATATAGTCCATGATGCCATTATGTCAGGAAAGCTCAAAGAAGGACAGACAATATTTGAAGCAACATCAGGTAACTTTGGAATCGCCCTAGGACAGATAGCAAAGCTTGGACTGGACGTCGTTACACTTGTTTCTAGAAGACTACAAGAAGGAGTCTTTGAGGAACTAAAAAACGAGAAAATACGAATCATAAATCTTGACATGGACATCTGTCCTGCTCCTGGCATGAAGGACAACCCAAATCTTTTGGCTGCCAAAGCAACAGCTGCAAACATTAGATCACAACTCTCAGAATTTGGATTTGATCCTAGTATCTTTGATAAATCAATCTCTGAGATAGAAGCAATTCTTGCAAAACAGGATGTAATAAACTTGGCAAAACTTCTTGCAAAAATCTATGGATGTTTCTGTCCAGAACAGTACGACAATGATCTAAATATCGATGTACACAAAACAGTGACTGGAGCAGAGATTGACCAGCAATTACATGAGCAAGGACATTCGCTTGCAGATTTTGGAATTATTTGTGCGTTTGGTACTGGTGGTACATCTGGTGGGTTGAGCAGATACCTGATGGAAAAATATGAAAAAAAATCACTGCATGTAGTATTTCCGTTATCTGATCAAGATGTTGCAGGGATAAGGACTAGAGGCAAGGCAGCAGGCTTGAAATTCTACGAGCCTGAAAAATATGCAGGACAGCACGAAGTAGACTTTGATCAGGCAAAACGATTGCTAAAATATTTCGTAGACAAGGGCCGCGACATTGGAGAAAGCAGCGCCCTTGCACTTTATGCAGTGATGCAGATGGCAAACTTTGGTGGTTATGGAGGAAAGTTTGTAGTAATAATTGCAGATGGAATTCAAAAGTACAAAAAGAATTTGGCAACAGCAGAAAAACAAAACCGCATAAAAGTTGACCTGCAAGAAGCTCTCTCAAACATAGGGGACTATGACAGAGTTGTCTGGATTCATACCCAGTATACTCCAAAAAAGGAAGGAATAGAGCTAATTGCAAATGCGTTGGGTGTTGATCAAAGCAAGGTCTTTGTTCCAAAGGCAAGAGATGTGGAACGACTCTTAACAACATCAGAGATTCCAAAAGAATTGGATAGCGCACTTGGGGGACATGACAGTAAGACACTGCTTGTTTGCATGATGGGAAATACCTCGCTTATGGTTGCTCAAGAGCTTGCAAAAAAAGGAATGGTATCTGAAAGTTTGAATGGAGGAATAAATGCACTTTCTCAAGGAAAAGGCAAACATATTTCTGAATTGATACAAATAGCTAGAGAATAATTGTTTTTGATAAACATAAACCAGATCTTCCACAAAATGTTAAAATGAATTATTCACAAAATAGCTGAGTCCTACAGGACTCAAATTACTAATGCCCTATCCTAGGGGGGAGGATATTCTTTTTAGGAACTAATTTTCTATCATAATGCAAGGAAAATTGTGTTTTGAATGGTTAGCCTTCTTCCCTATGTAATTGGAGCCGCCGTGGTTGGAATACTACACATGTCAGCTCCCGACCATTGGGTTACAATTTGCATGCTTGGAAAAAGTGCAAAATGGACTCGTACAAGGCTCTTTGGAATCTCGCTTGCAACCGCAATTGGTCATGTGGTTCTTTCTGTTGCGCTAGGTCTTGGAGTTGTAGCGGTAGGGCTTGTGTTTTCTCATTTGATTTCATTTTACTTGGACACTGGAATAGCAATAATCATGATCACTGTTGGCTTGATTGTTGGAATAAGACCCCTTGTAAGAAAAAATGAACATCACAAACACGATCGTAATGAAGATAATAAGAAAAACAGTGATAAACTGAATCGTGGCGTTGGATATTTTGCTGTACTAGGAGCGGCGCTTTCTCCAGACCTTAGCATAACACCAATCTATCTTTCTGCAATAAAAGCTGGGTTCTACTTTGCAATAGAGTTATCGGTAGTCTTTGCAGCTGCTTCTATCTTGACACTCTTACTTTTAGTTCAGCTTGGCACAGTGGGACTTGCAAAAACTTTTGAGAAAATACCAGATAAATATAACGATTCGATGGTAGGCTTTGTAATTGCTGCCATAGGAATTTACATTCTTGTCGCAAGGTAGAGTTGGACAAACCATCCAGCAAGATAAATATCACAAAGAGATGAAAAACATACCATGACTCATCATAAACTGCCTGAAGTAGAAAAACGACTGGCAAGAATAGAGGGTCATGTTAAAGGCATAAGGAAAATGATTGATGAAGAAAAAAGTTATCCAGAAATTGTGCAGCAAATTACCGCAGTAAGAGCAGCTCTGGATGGTGCATTAGGAGTAATAGTTGAAGATCTGCTTGACCACATTAGTAAAACATCAAATGTTAAAGGAAAGAAAGCAGCCAATGAGCTAAAAGATACTGTATCAAAGATTCTTTAAAATAAAAAACTGGGAAGAAATTTTGTAGTGAGTCCTACAGGATTCAAACCTTCAGTGGGTTTGGACCTGTGAGGATTCGGATTTGGAAAGTTTGGCAATATAAAACTGAAATTGTAAAACATCAAAAATTTTTTGACCAAAAGGACATTGCATTTCAAGCTTTAATCTTAACCGCTATATTGCCAAAGTACGAGATGTGCAGCACAGTATCATATCTAGACTTTCACAGGATCTGAAAGATTGAAGAAATACATCATAGTGTTTGTCTCAGCTGCAATAGCTGTAGGAGTTTTTCTAATAGTGGCTAGCTTGCTTCACACTAACCAAGTCGGAGGAGGAAAGTCTGCATCAAATATTGCACAAACAAACGTCAACTACTTACTTGGCATTTCAAATGGAACTATGCAAGTTGATCCGCATAGCTATACCTTCTATCACTTTGCTGCACCAAATGGATCATCAAATGCCCATGTTAACGGAGATTTTGCTTTGCAGGGAAATGGCAGCAACATACGAATCTACCTTTTAGATGAAGAGAACTTGGTCAACTGGAAAAGTAGCCATCAATTTAACGCATATTACGACAGCGGTCAACAAACGACAGGTGCTATAGATGTCAGGGTTCCTTCAGACAAAACATTGTATCTGATATATGATAACAGCCACTCTTCAATTCCAAGTAAAAAAGTATTTTCCAAAATTAACCTAGTCTATAACTATTGACATTATATTCTAATTATCTGATAAAATCAAAAAAATGTGGTAAGGAGTTTCATAGCTACAACTGGTATTAAGCAAGCAACTAGCATTATGTAAAAAGACTAGCACTGATGATTCTTGGTACTTTAACCTTACGTGGTATTCTTACTGATAAATTCTGCCCGAGCATTATAAGTAATAATTCATCTGAGTTGGTAATGAAGAAGTTACTAGGAATCTCACTTGCTTGGCTTCTTTTAGCAGGATCACTAGCAGTTCCGATCGGAGTTTACTCGGCTTTTGCTACTGGGGGACAGATCGCAAATCCAGTCTCTACTTCTACGGTTCTGAGTTCAAATGCAGTTTCTACTATGTTTGGTCACTCTATCACATTTACAGCTACAGTCTCACCAAGTACAGCAACCGGAACAGTACAGTTCAATGATTCCAGTACAATACTTGGAACAGGTACAATATCTGGTGGTCAGGCAACATTTACCACATCATCATTATCTGTAGGTTCACATAATATCATAGCAAAATATCTTGGTGACACAAACGATGCGGCAAGTACGAGTGCTCCATTGACACAGGTTGTAAACCAGATCATCATCACTACAACAACTTTGGCATCATCACAGAATCCATCCATAATTAGTCACTCTGTCACATTTACAGCTACAGTCTCACCAAATACTGCAACTGGAATAGTACAGTTCAATGATTCCAGTACAATACTTGGAACAGGTGCAATATCATCTGGACAAGCAACATTTACCACACAATCACTATCCCTCGGTTCACATAATATCATAGCAAAATATCTTGGTGACACAAATGATGCTCCAAGTACCAGCACGTTGACACAGACTGTAAACCAGATCAGCCTAGCTACTACCACAACAACACTAGCATCATCACAGAATCCGTCAATCATCAGTCATTCTATAACATTTACAGCTACAGTATCACCAAATACTGCAACTGGAATAGTAGAGTTTGATGACTCTGGAGCCAATACTATACTTGGTACAAGTACAATATCATCTGGTCAGGCCACATTTACCATACAATCATTATCCATAGGATCACATAACATTGTAGCAAAATATCTTGGCGACACAAACGATGCTTCAAGTACAAGCACATTCACACAGACTGTAAACCAGATCAACACATCTACCACTACAACAATACTGACATCATCACAAAATCCATCAATTATCAGCCATTCTGTCACATTTACAGCTACAGTCTCACCAAGTACAGCAACCGGAACAGTACAGTTCAATGATTCCAGTACAATACTTGGAACAGGTACAATATCTGGTGGTCAGGCAACATTTACCACCTCATCATTATCAATAGGATCACATAATATCATAGCAAAATATCTTGGTGACACAAATGATGCTCCAAGTATGAGTACATTGACACAGGTTGTAAATCAGATCAGCCTAGCTACCACTACAACGACTGTATTATCATCAGCTAACCCATCAACATTTGGACAATCAGTTTCATTTACTGCAACTATTACACCAAACACTGCAACTGGCACAGTACAGTTTGCAATTGATGGAGTAAACACTGGCTCTCCAGTTACATTATCTGGAGGCACTGCTTCTATCAGCTCATCATCATTATCGATAGGATCTCACACCATAACTGCTGCATATTTAGGTGACACAAATGATGCGGCAAGCACTTCGTCTGTACTAGTACAAACGGTAAACCAGATCAGCCTAGCTACTACCACAACAACACTGGTGTCATCAAAAAATCCATCAACCACAGGCAACTCTGTCACATTTACAGCTACAGTCTCACCAAGTACAGCAACTGGAACAGTACAGTTCAATGACTCCAGTACAAATCCATCTACCATACTTGGTACAAGTACAATATCATCTGGACAAGCAACATTTGCCACATCATTATCAATAGGATCACATAATATCGTAGCAAGATATCTTGGTAACACGAATGATGCTCCAAGTACCAGCACGTTAACACAGACTGTAAACCAGGTTACCATCACCAGCAGTACAATTTCATTGAGCTCAAATACAACTTCTACCATATTTGGCCACTCTGTCACATTTACAGCTACAGTCTCACCAAGTACAGCAACTGGCACTGTACAATTATTACTTAGTGGAACCAACTTTGGTTCTCCAGTAGCATTGTCAGGTGGTCAGGCAATCTTTACCACGTCTTCTATACCTGTGGGAACCTATTCTTTAACTGCATCATATTCTGGTGACATCAACTTTAATCCTAGTACCTCAAACTCTGTTCCAATTTCCACTATCATAACCATTGGAGGTTCAGGTTCAGCTCCAGGAAGTGTAGGTGGTAATAATGATGATAATCATGATGAAAAGAACGCTGATGATAATAACAATGGTAATCATAATGGTGAAAAGAACTCTGATAATGATAATAACAATGGTAATCATAATGGTGAAAAGAACTCTGATAATGGAAATGGTAACCAAGGAAAAAATGACAATTCCAAACAGAAGCAAGATCATTCCAATGATAAACACGGAGACGACTAGCGTAACCTAAAAAATGAATTGGTCTGTGTAAAGTGGGAATGAAAAGATAACTAAATTGAAAATAAAAAATCTGGAAAGGGTTGTATACAACCCAAGGGAGAAATTTGTGCCATCAATGTGCCCTAACAGGTTCTACGGCTTTAGGAGGTTGAGGTATTTCTCCAGCAGCACACTTGTGGTCTCCGCATACAAAGCCAGGATTCCACGTTGCTGTTGCATGTGTATGGGAGTATTGACCTTCTTGGTCATCGGCAAAAGCAGCACCTGAAAAGGTTGAGCTTAATCCTATTGCAAATATTGCTATTGGCAGCAACAGTATTCCATAGGTTACTATTTTAGCCATACGTTCTCCCACAGATCCCGCATTGCCAGTGATGCGATACAACTGCCCACTTGTGTTTGTGTTGTTTTTGTGACATCATATTACTTTCTTATAGTTACTATACAAAGTATAGTATATAAAATGAAAAGTAACGAAACTGAAAGTAACTGATACTTTGTTAATCTAATATCTTCAATCCTTTCTTCAAAGATTATCAAGAACGCGTGTCTAGTCTACAAAGGGGCGCCGCATGGAATGTGCTCAACCCACAAGGACCAAGTCAACTCCGATCTATTGTCTTTTGTTCGCATCTAGCTTGCCATGACAAGGGCTATGATAGACTTGCAAGTATAAGTTAGATTCAGAGCTGTAATAAAAAATTAGGATTTTTTTTATAATTTAAAAAACTAGAATAAACTTTCTTATCACAATAAATAGATCTAAAATGTGACCAAGTATTTTGATAGTTAATCAACTTATCTTAGATTGGTTTTACATAATGCATGCAAAAAAGAAAAAAAATTGGAATTATAGTATCAACTCAAAGTATGGCAGATGAAATGGAGAAGACTTAGGTGATTCCTGTTTCAGATGAGATTCTAATTAATGCTGTAGAAAAAATCAGCAAAAGTGTAGTAAACATTGCAAGTGTTAGGATGATTCAGGATCAGATCTTCAGAGTATTTCCTGTTGAGGGAGTAGGTTCTGGTGTAATAATTGATAAACGAGGATACATACTTACAAACAATCATGTAATTGAAGAATCTGAAAGGTTGAGAATTACTTTAAGCGATGGAAGAATATTTAATGGAAAAGTTGTTGGAGCTGACGAAGCAACTGATTTAGCTGTTGTCAAGATTGAACCAAAAGAAGACATACCTTTAGCTGCTCTAGGTGATTCTGACAAACTAAAGATGGGACAGATAGTAATTGCGGTAGGAAATCCATTTGGTTTGACTGGAGGTCCTACAGTAACTTCTGGTATAGTAAGTTCGTTGAATAGAAGCATTCAAACACAAACTGGTGTGCTAGAGTTAATTCAAACAGATGCAGCTATAAATCCAGGAAATTCCGGAGGTCCTCTAGTAAACACTACAGGTGCGGTCGTTGCCATTAACACTGCCAAGATGCCCTATGCTCAAGGTATAGGATTTGCAGTACCTATCAACACAGCTAAATCCATACTAAAAGATCTAATTGAAAAGGGACGAGTAAGCAGGCCATGGATTGGAATTCATTCCATTGGGGTAACGCCACAATTGAGGCAATACTATGGATTGCCTATGAGTGATGGTGCACTAGTGGTTCAAGTTGAACCCTATAGTCCTGCTGATAATTCTGGATTAAGGCGAGGAGACATTATAGAAAATATTGACAAAAAAAGAATTGAAGAGCCATCACAAATTGCCACATATGTTAGAAAAAAACATGTAGGTGATACTATATCTCTTACAGTTAATAGAAATGCAAGACGACTAGAGATTGCCATAACACTAGAAGAAAATGATACTGATCTTTATGTAAAATCTTCTGGGTAATCATGATTGCAAGTATAAAACTTTGAAAAATTAAATAAAAAAATAGCATATTGCATGGTTTACTATATGATAGCAGATAACTAGTTCATCACTTTCTTATTTTTATAGTTGGCAACCGTATTGAGTATAATGAATTTCGAGGATATCTTGTAAAATGCGTGCAGCTGTTGTTCCTAAAATTAATGGAAAATGGGAGGTAAAAGAAGTTCCTACTCCAAAACCAAGTGCAAATCAAGTTTTGATAAAAATTCATGCTAGTGGCCTCTGCTATACCGATGTACACATAACAAAAGGAGAACTACCATTTCCAATTGAATTTCCAAGAACCATAGGGCATGAGCCTGTTGGTGAAATTGTTGAGCTTGGAGTTGGTGTAACTACACGCAGAGTTGGTGACAGAGTTGGTGTTCCATGGGTACAAGCAACTTGTGGAAGATGTGAATGGTGTGAGCGCGGCAAGCAGTTATTTTGTCAGCAACAAATAGGAACTGGAATTGGAACCCAGGGCAGCCATGCTGAATACATGTTAGCTTATGCTGATTCTACAATGCTTCTTCCAAAAGAGATAACATACGAACAAGCAGCACCAGTCTTTTGTGCTGGTTATACCGTATACAGCGGTTTAAGATTTGCAGATCCAAAACCGCATGAGAAAATTGCAATAGTTGGCATAGGGGGATTGGGTCATCTTGGAATCCAGTATTCAAAGGCTTGCGGATTTGAAACAATAGCTGTGACTCATTCCAAAGACAAAGAAGAGCTATCCTACAAGCTAGGGGCAGACAAAGTTGTTGCAAATGGTGAAGAATTAATGAAGGCAGGAGGTGCTGATGTGATACTTGCTACAGGAAACTCTACTAGATCAATGACTGATGCTCTAAAGGGGATACGACCTGATGGTAGAATGATGGTAATGGGAGTTTCAAACGAAGAGCCTATTCATGTCTCAACTGATATATTATTTAATCGTGCAAGAATAATAGGTTCCACACAAAACAGCCGAGAGTATCTTTACGAGGCACTAGATTACGTTTCTAAAGGCAAAGTCAAGGTAATTACAGAAACCTATAGCTTGGACGATATTGGACAAGCATATGACAGAGTAGCTGCAGGTCAGGTTAGGTTTCGAGCTGTAATAAAAAATTAAGTAATTTTCTAAAATCATTTTTATTAAATATAGATTTATGATGTTATTATCATGCTTAAACATAGTTTTGAACTATAATCAAAATACCAACTCACAGATGAGTCACTGAAGAAATCGCGGAATTTTTTTAACTAGATGTGATATAGAGATTCTTCCCGGACCAATTGTTATTATGACTAGTGAACCTGCAAGAAGTATTACTGGAAGCTCAGCACCGTTTGGACCTATGAATTGCGATGCTTTATAGATGTAAAATATTACGCCAAGCATCACAAGTGACAAAACCGATGCGGAAATTCTTGTCAATACACCAACTATTATCAAAATGCCAGGAATAAATTCGTCTAGTGCGAAAAGATACTGTAACTGTACCGGAAGGCCAAACTGTGGTAGATAAGTAGCAAAACTCGGATCAAACTTGGCATAGCCAGCTGCAATAAAGATCACACCTATTGTCAATCTTAGTCCAAAATGAGACATGTCATGGAATTTGCTCTGACGTATTTCTGCATCTGTCAAGACATGGTATTTTTTAATTGAGGTTAACTTAAGGGTATAGTAATTTCGTTAAATGATAGAGTAATTACAAACCAGAAGAAATCTACAGAGAAAACCTCACCGATTTTTTAATCAAGGTAATCAGCACTAGAACAAAATGAAAACTCTACATCTTTCAATAATTGCTGGAATTGTATCATTTCTCATCTTGATTCATTTTTCCATTAATCAAACCATGAGGACAAACAGTAAGTAAATTCAAAAGACGTCCACCCTTACAAATCCAATAATCAGTTATCAAGACTAGTGTCAGAAACAAAATCAAAACACTGTATAAAATGTAAAAAGTATATTTCAGATACAGATTTGTTCAAAATTGTTATGTATATTGTTGACCAAAAATTTTCAGATCATCATTATGAACATGTAGAATGTCCAAGCAGATTTTCTGTCTAGTCTTTTATTGCATAAACTTGTTCATAACCAATGAAGAAAAATTACACAAGGAAACTGGAGTCAAACCTACGATAAAAATATAAATTCATTCAAACAGGTTCTTTCCATGGTAAAACCAATTCCAGATGGATATCATTCTGTTACTCCAACGTTGACCATAAGTGGGGCATCTGATGCAATAGAGTTTTACAAAAAAGCTTTTGACGCAAAAGAAATTTACAGATTTCCTGGACCAGACGGTAAATCAATAATGCATGCAGAAATAAGAATTGGAGACTCTCCAATCATGCTCTG
The DNA here is from genome assembly GCA_013287585.1 of Nitrososphaerota archaeon. GTDB lineage: Archaea > Thermoproteota > Nitrososphaeria > Nitrososphaerales > Nitrosopumilaceae > TA-20. The sequence continues at coordinate 34,745 of JABDDN010000008.1, read as the reverse complement.
TGACGAAATGCCAGAGATGGGATGTCTGTCCCCAAAATCAATAGGCGGACCTAGCGGTGCAATATACCTGTATGTCAATGATTCCGATTCTATCTTTAACAAGGCTGTTTCTGCAGGGGCAAAGCCAATGATGCAAATGATGGACGGATTTTGGGGAGATAGGATAGGTGCACTTGAAGATCCTTTTGGTCACAGGTGGACAATAGCTACCAGAAAAAAAGACATGACAAAAGAAGAAATAGAAAAAGCTGGCAAAGAATTCATGAAAAACATGTGCAAGTAAACTTTTGGTTTTAAAAAAAATTATAGAAAGGAGTTTTATAGCGAGCCTTACAGGACTCGAGTCTATGTTGCAATAAGGTACGACTACAAATCAACCCTAGTATTTCTGCTTACTAATAGTTAATCTACTTTCCAAAAACTCCCTTTCATAATTATATAGTATGTAGATGTAAAGTGAACATACGAAAATGACAGATCAAAAAGTTGCTATTGTTACTGGCAGTTCAAGTGGAATAGGATATGAGACAGCACTTTTACTTGCAAGAAATGGTTTTCGTACATATGCAACTATGAGGAATCTAGAAAAAGCAAAAGCTATCTCAGATGTAGCAAAAAGAGAAAATATTCCATTACATATTATAAAACTAGATGTCACAGATGAAAAATCTGTAAATGACGCCATCAAAACTATAAAGTCTGATGCAGGAAGAATTGATGTACTAGTAAATAACGCAGGCTATGGTCTCACAGGTTCTCTTGAAGATCTTTCTATGAGTGAGATAAAGGCACAGTATGAAACAAACGTCTTTGGTCTGATAAGAGTAACTCAGGCAGTTCTGCCTATTATGAGGGAACAAAAAAGTGGCATTATTGTAAATATTAGTTCTATTGGTGGAAAAATGGCAATGCCGTTGTCATCACCATACATTGGTACAAAATTTGCAGTTGAGGGCTTGAGTGAATCTATTGCATATGATCTTGAACCATTTGGAATCAAAGTTGTTATAATAGAACCAGGCGCAATTAAGACCAATTTTGACACTGGCATGATAATAGCTCAAAAAAGTCAAAACCCAAGTTCGCCTTATTATAAGGGCATGCAGAAATTACAAAGTTCGCTGAACTCCATGTTAAAGAATGGAACCCCACCTGCCAAGGTTGCTGAAGTAATACTAAACGCAATTACAACACCTAATCCTAATCTAAGATATACTGTAGGTGAGGACGCTGCCTTGCTTGCACAAAAAAGAAAAGAGCTGTCAGATTCAGAATTTCAAAAACTTGTTTTCGAGTTTTTTAAATAAAGATGATTTTTGGAATAAAATAATTAAAATTATTATAGTTTGTTTTCTATAAAGGAGTTACAGTTGAGCGAGTCTGAAGAAAGAAAAATCATAATAGCCAAGGACGGTCCATACGTTGTTTCTGGAGACATTCCTCTTACAGTTGAAATAATTACAAACAACAAAGAGGGATATTCATGGGATTGGAAGAAGGGTAAAACATTCAAAACAGAATCTAGTTATGCCCTGTGTCGTTGCGGTCATTCTAAAAATAGTCCTTTTTGTGATGGCACTCATACAAGTATAGGTTTCAATGGAAAAGAGACAGCATCCAAGGCTCCTTATGATAAACAAGCTAAACGTCTGGATGGACCTACACTAATACTGAGTGATGCGGAAAATCTTTGTGCTTTTGCACGCTTTTGCGATCCCGCAGGCAAAATCTGGAGTTTAATTGAAAAAACAGATGACCCCAAAGTCCGCGAGCTGGTCATACGCGAAGCAATGCATTGTCCGTCTGGCAGGTTAACTTTGCATGACAAAGAAACTGACAAAGAAATAGAACACAATCTTTTGCCTTCTATTGGTGTGATAGAAGACCCGCCGTTGAAATGCAGTGGTCCGCTTTGGATACGTGGGGAAATAACAATCGAATCTCAGGACGGGACATGCTATGAAAAACGTAACCGTGTAACATTGTGCCGTTGTGGTGCATCAAACAACAAACCATTTTGCGATGGAAGCCACGCTAGCATAAAGTTCAATGATGGAATTCTCAAGTAGAGAAATAAATAAAAAAAATCAGAAAGAAGTTTTGCAACGAGTCTTACAGTGATTCAAACCTGCAGTGTATTTTCAACTAGTATCATAAATGCTCATCAAAGAGTTTGAATTAAAAAAATAAAAAAAGGGAAAGTTCTAGTCTACTTTTGTGGGTGGTAGTCGACACTTAGCGCCCCGTAAACGAAGGTGATTGATTCCTCTGGGCCCTCGTCACCAGGTCCTGACCAATTAATCTTGGTAGTAAATACCGTTCCGAAGGTATAGGTCAGGAATGGTTGTCCAGCGCTACTAGGATCACCACCAGCCTTTCTCATTGTTAAGGTAACCTTTGCATAGTGGCTACCAGCTACACAGTTTCTGAAGAACACTGGAGATGCGCTGTCTGTTGTCTTTTTGATAGTAAACTCGTTGAATTTTACTTTTCCTGCACCAGCGCCACCAGTGGCAGATCCAATTGTAGTGGGATTTTCTACACCGAAACTAAAGTCTTTAATTTCAAATGCACATGGGCTTCCATTTGGTCCATTAATCCCATCTACTGTCAAAAAGTTCCCACGGTGATTTGGAATTGATGTATTGCATGCTATTGTACCACCAGTGTTTGAATCAGTTCCCTGATTGGTTGTCGTATCTGTTTGCGCAAAACTTTGCTGCGGTTGCATCAAGCTGGGATAAGCCAGCATGATTGCCGCTGCAATTATTGCTCCTAAAAGTATTTTATGCATAGTGGCGTGGTTCCTCTTACTAGTATTTACGCATTATCTCTTAAGATTGTAACTTTTAAAAATACGTGGCAGTTCAATTTTCTTTTTTAATATGTTAAAATCAAAAAAGGTAATAGCTAAGACAAATGATTTCCAATTATGGTTGATCATTCTTTTATAGTTCATACATGATGAAAAGCTGGGTTCAGGCTTGGGGCATCTTAAGATAATAGGTTTTGTAGTAATAGCATTTTTAGCAGGTACTATCACATCTGGGGCAATAGCTTATGCAGATAAAGATAGCAGTAATCCATTTAGTGCAATAGTAACTGCAATAAAAAATCTAACTGATGTGATAAAAAACAAGCAAACAACAGTTACAGTAAATGCACCACAAGGTCCTCCAGGACCTCCTGGAACTAGCGTAACTGTTACACCAGAGCCATCTGGTTCGAATTGTGCAAACGGCGGTGTAAAGTTGGTTAGTGCTAGCGGCGTAAATTATGTTTGTAACGGCGGCTCTTCTCAAACCTGTTCAACTGGACAAGTATTATGTTCAGGTGTATGTTCAAGCATTAGCACTGATACACACAACTGTGGTGCATGTGGACATACTTGTGCAACTGGTCAGGCATGTGTTTCAGGTCAATGTACAGGTAGTTCTACACAGTGTACTGTTGCTTCGGATTGCCCAACAAGCAATTCATGTCAACTACCTACGTGTACAGCTGGTGTATGTGGAGTCGTTAACGCAGCAGCAGGTACAGCATGTTCTGTAAATGGAGGAACACATTGTGATGGTTCAGGTTCATGTGTTTCATCATGTCCAGCAGGACAAACAATGTGTGGAAGTACATGTATCAACACAAGTACTGATACACAAAACTGTGGCGCATGTGGACTTGCTTGTAATGCAGCTAATGGTGTTTCTGCATGTACAGCCGGAACATGTTCTATATCTACATGTAATGCAGGATTTGCAAACTGTGATCAAAATGCTGCAAATGGATGTGAAGTCAACACACAAACTGATCCCAACAACTGTGGTTTATGTGGAAATGTCTGTAGTGGTCTATGTGTTGCAGGTCATTGTGCAGTAGTACACTGTCCTGCCGGTCAAAAAACTTGTGATGGGGTTTCATGTCAACCCATCAGTTTACCATGCCTATAAAATGAACATGTACCAATCTGATTAATGATTTGGTATGATAAGATAAATTATAGAATGGAACTGTAGGATAGTGTAACAAAATGTCAGGCGATATAACAATAAAAAAATCAACTTACAACAAGTTGATTTTTGGTATAACTGCGGCACTAGTAGTTGCAGCATTTCTTGGTGGAATACTTGTAGGAAACTTGGGAGAGACAAAAACTGTACAAAACACACAGATAATGCCTGCACAGATTCCAACTGCGCCAACTCCTCAAACTAGAATCGCAGTCTCTACAGGTGACAGCCCAGTCAAGGGAGCTTCAAATGCGCCAGTTACAGTGATTGAATTTTCAGACTTTCAATGTCCTTTCTGCGGGCAATTCTATACCCAGACATTGCCTCAGGTGATGCAAAATTATATTGATTCAGGAAAGATAAAACTCGTATTCAAAAACATGCCATTAGAGAATCTACATCCTAATGCAAAAGCAGCTGCCTTGGCAGCAGAATGTGCAAACGAGCAGGGCAAGTTCTGGGACTATCACAATATTTTGTTTACAAATCAAAATAGCTGGGCAAATCTTGGCAGTACCAATGCTACAAGTACTTTCAAGCAATATGCATCTCAGCTTGGGCTTGATACAAATAATTTTAACTCTTGTGTAGATTCTGGAAAATATGCTGACAAGGTAAACAAGGATGCTCAGGACGGTGCAACATATGGAGCTACTGGAACACCTACATTTTTCATAGGAAGTGACCAGAAGGGATACACAAAACTTGTTGGAGCACAACCATATTCCGTATTCCAGCAAGCATTAGATTTAGAACTGAAATAGATTCAAAAATCAAATGTATTTCTAGAAATAAAAAATTTGAAAACTAGACTGGAATTTTGAACTTGTTTTAGAGTTTTTTAAATAAAGATGATTTTTGGAAAAAGAGAATTAAACTAACTAAACAATTCCCCTAGCGGGTCTAAAATTATTTCATTAAAGTAGTGGGTCCTAAAATAACCCGAAATATTGTCTGACAAATCCATAATGCTGACAAATTTGTCCATGATACTAACACAATGTAAGCGCTGCTTAATAGCTATACTAACAATAAATTAACAATGACACTAGAACCATGGGAAATAGCACTACTTGCAGAAGATTTTGAGTTTTATGACTAATCTCATTGTAATGAAAAAAGAGAATTATCTTGGGTACAATAATGATTTGGCAAAAAAGGCACTGGTTAGTATGTCTATAGAAAAAGCCTTACTTGATGTCGGAAAAGAAACGTATGACGAAGTTGCCCATGAACTTTATACAAGATATCATTCTTACTTTCAAGACTGTTACGAACATCCTGAATATTTGGGTGAAATACTCACGCAATTATACGGTAATGCTGGCAAAGTTGTTGTAGATTCAATCAAAAAACAATTAGAAGAATTTTCTGATCATGACCAGATTACAAGATTGTTGAAAGTAATCAGCAAGTAACCCAAAATATGCACAGTTAGAATTTTTCTACTGCGAAACTAATCTAGAACATGACAAAGTCAGCAGACAACGAATTATCACATCAGAAGAATTTGAAAAATTGGTGACAGAAGGCTGCATTTTTAACTCAATTTATCTTGTGAAATAACTTGACCTCTTACCTATCACATTTACTAAAACAATGAAAACTATCCATGCTATAAGAGAACTTGCCATAGCTGCTTGATATGGTTGCATTGTATAGTGGAGAAACTGGTAGTGTGAAAAGATCTTTGTCACAGCATAGAATGCTTCTGAGACAGAAATTGCAATTACAAGATTTTTTATGTTCTGCTTGGAAAAGGCTGGATTTTTTTTGCCTGTTATGGGATCATGATGCCCATATTTGTTGTCAATATAAAACGTAATTGCAAAGAACGGAATATCAACACAGTATTCTGATAGCAAGGCAACTATTGCATTTACAATCATATTGTTGTCATACAGAGAATAAAGTTGAGCACCAAGCGCACCTGAAAAATAACCAGCAGCGCCAGATATGATTAGATTCCTGTTAAACAATACCATGTCTCTATATTTGTTCAAAAATTTGCCTAGTGGTTCTATTGATGCCAAACGTAGAGACTACAACAATCAGAAATTATAGGACTGACATGTATTTTCTAATTACTTACTCTAGTAGATAATTCTCATTAAAATGATTATTTTAACAAAACCGTTAAGAATGTCTCTGTTTTTTTCTTGTAAGCAAACTCGGATAGTTGCTCTTCTATGGCATAGACAATCACTTTATGCGATGCTCCGTATAGTTCCTCTAATACTTCCTTTAGATATTCTGGTTTTTCAAAACAATCAGGTATGTAACAGTGATATTTTTTGTATAGCCTGATGACTACTTTGTCATATACTGGTGTTCCAATATTAAGCAATGTTTTGCCAATGACAATAGCTGTCAATGCTTTCATAGTGTCAGGTGGATCGATCATTATTGTATCCCCCTTAGATATATCATAACTAGTAATAATCAATGGGGGTAATTAGATCCTGCATGTCAGATTTTTTTACACTCACCTTTTCAAACGGTAAAATTGTTCTCAAAAGCAGGCAGGGTTAGGACTAACAGTTAGTCCAGTAGTAATGAATACTGATGATACTTTATTAACTTTAAAAATAATATATTTATTATAAATAATATGAAAATCTCGAATTTTCAAAAAGTACCTCTTGTAGTTGTATCATTTTTATCATTTTTTGCCATACAGCCTGTGGATGATTTTTTTGGAATAACCGACGAGTCTTCAGATGAGCAATATTTTTTGAACATATACAATCACTCAGTTGGTAGTAATAGTAATTCCAACGATCAAGCCCGTAACCGTTTAATGAAAAAAACACTGGTTACATCTATTATAGAAAACGCATTGATTAACATTGGAAAAGGCACCTATGCTACAGTTATCAATCAACTTGCTTCAATGCAAAATTGTACCTTGCAAGATTGTTATGATCATCCCGAGTATTTGAAGGCGATACTGATGCGACATGGCTTTTACATATACAATTCCATTATTAGCTCAATCAAATCTAAGCTAAAAGAATTTGAACATGATAAAGAGGTTGCAGCTTTCATAAAGGGAATAAGCGAATAAACTGATTTTAAAACTCTTTGTCTATAAACTATTTTGCTGTTAATTAAAATAAAAAATTGGAAAAGGAGTTTTGTAGCGATCTTTACAGGACTCGATAGTTGAATCTTCTAGAAATTATAAGAACGCCAATTATTGATGTTGTTACTACCAAGGCGGCTAGAGGACCAAATTCTGGGACCGCAACAACTTGTGAAAGATTTGGATTCATGTGTGCAATGTCGTCTGGGTTTATCCCGTGGCTTTCAAAACAATTTTCTATTGTTATCATTTTTTGATATCCTTGACCTTGAGCAAGGTGAGTATGCAAATCCTCTAATGATATTGTTGGATTCGAGCTTTTAATTGCATTTACTGCGGCATTATATGCATTTACCAAGAATTGGTATTGTTCGCCCACATCCGATATGAAATGGTTACCTGTGGCATCAATGTATTCATAATCTGTAGTGTAGCACGATTTTTGTATTGAACCACTTATTGCGTACGAAAACGACTCGTTTCCAATTAGAATCAAACTTGAAGATATCATAACCAGCATGAAAAGTACAACCCAATTCTTCAACAACTAGTGTTTTGTGAGACTAGAACATTAACTTTCCAACAAATCAGATCTTAGGTAAGAGAAGTAATGAGACTCGATAAATGATACTGCAGGATACTTTATACAACCAACAAACTAGAAAACATGTGTTGAGTACAGAAGATAAACCAAAAGGCAATTTTGTAATTGTAACACTGAAAATGCCAAATGGGGAAGAGCATACCATACCGCTTCCTCCAAAGAAATTCAGTTCAGGAAGACTGGGGTATTATTCCCAGATTCCGTCTTTCATATATGATAACGAAGTGTATGGTGGACAGATTCAGGTTTGGAAAAAAGGCAAAGAAATAGAATCTGAAAAGTAGATCATAATCAAACATGTCGCAATCACAAAAAACCTGCAAGCTAGCATCTGACTTGGAAATATGCAAAATCCTAAACGGCATGTGGCAGGTAGCAGGAGGCCATGGCAAAATAGACTCAGAATCTGCCATCTCTGAGATGATATCATATCATGATTCTGGTTTTACAACATGGGACATGGCAGACATTTATGGACCTGCCGAAGAATACATTGGTGAATTTCGAAGAAGACTTGCAAAGATAAAGGGCGAGGACGAGCTTGACAAAATTCAGGCTCTAACAAAATTTGTCCCAAATCCAGGTCTTATGACTAGAGAAATTGTGGAGCATTATATCGACAAGTCCATTCAAAAAATGAATGTAAAGGAAATAGATCTTGTCCAGTTTCATTGGTGGGATTATTCCGATACAAGCTACCTTGATGCATTACATCATCTCTTCACGCTTCAAGATGAAAAAAAGATACGACATGTTGGACTGACAAATTTTGATACAGAAAGAATTGAGATTATGGTAGAAAACGGATTCAAGTTATCATCAAACCAAGTGCAGTATTCTATCATAGACCAGAGACCTGAAATAAAGATGGTTCCATTTTGCCAAAAACATGACATCCAACTATTATGTTATGGGACTCTACTTGGAGGATTCTTGTCTGAAAATTATAAAGAAAAACCAGAGCCAACAAGGTCTCAGCTGTATACGTCAAGCTTACAGAAATACAAGAACATGATTGATGCCTGGGGTGGATGGGATTTATTTCAAGAGCTACTTGCGATATTATATGATATAGCAAAAAAGCACCATGTCAGCATTGCAAATGTTGCTGCAAAATATATTTTAGACAAACCTTCTGTTGCAGGTGTGATAATTGGTACAAGACTTGGCATATCAGAACACAGACAAGACAATGCTAGAGTATTTTCATTAAATTTAGATAAAGAAGACAAAGAAAATATAAAATCAGTGACCTCAAGATCACAGGATTTGTTTTTGTCTATTGGCGATTGTGGGGATGAATATAGATGATTTATCATATACCTTAAACCAATCCAAAATTGAGATGTTTTTTTGTACTAGATTTGAGGATACGATATTGTTCATAATTATTTTCTTGACCATGTTTCAAGGAATCTTTGCTCTAATCCATCTACTCTATATCCCACAAATTCACGAATAACCTCGTCTACTTTTTCAAACTCAAAAAGACAATGTTCCAGCGATAATTCATGTCGTTCAAACAATCTTTTTTCTATTTTTTCTAGTCCTATTTTGCCCCAATTTTCCCTAATTAGTTCAGATATGGCCCCAACCAATTTATCATTCCCCCACAAAATCTAAATCATTATTGAATTTAAGTTTGGTCTTCCAAATTAGGAAATTAAAAAACAAATTCGTGATAAATAATAACAAGTACATTATATGAAAACAGCATGGGAGAAATGCGAGGAACTTGCATTATATGTGAATTTCAAGTGAGGGGAAACACATTAGATGAATTAGATATCAATTTCACATCGCATTTTGAAAATACTGGTCATGAGGCCTACTATACAGGTGAAGGAGACCAAAGAATAGAAAGAAGCGTTTCATGATAGTAAAACACGTTCCAAAAATTTTACAATTTCTATGTCCGAATATTTGAGATCTTATTCTTCTTATCTGATATTTGATAGTTTTATAGGAAGTATGAACAGCGAAAAAATTGCAAATGCCAAATATTCTAACATATTTTCCAGAAAATTTTCAAGCCAGACTCTTACAGAAAAAAATCTTGGAAGATATTGAATCAAAAATTGCATCTGGCTACAAGACAATAATTCTTTCTGCTCCCACAGGAGTAGGTAAATCACTTGTAGCTGCAACTGTGGCAAAATATTTTGGGCGCTCATTTATTGTTACAGCTTCAAAACATTTGCAGGATCAATACTCCCAAGAACTGTCTTTCATTAAACCTGTCAAGGGAAAATCCAATTTTCCCTGCCTGAAGCTTATGGAACATGAAAAAATCAATGAAAATGATTTTCAAACAGCAGTGAAGCGAGAATTAACTTGTGAGAAGGGATTGTGTGAGGAAACGGTCACAAAAAATAAAAAGAAAATTAAAGAAATATGTAAATTTAAACCAAAAATAACTGATTTTGCAGATAACATACCTATCGAGAATAAATGTCAATATTATGTGCAAAAATTTCTGGGTCTTATTTCTGATCATTCCGTATGGAATTATTCATCATATTTTCAACTAATGAAATTTAATAAAAATACATTCTCAGATTATATCGACAGACCCATTGCCATTTTTGATGAGGCTCACAAAATTGAAGACCAGATAATTCAATTTATCGGAATTGATATTTCAAGTAAGCATATTGAAGAATGTGGTATAAATCTAGAACATTATGATTTGAGCGATATTGATCTAATAATAAAACTCCTTGACGATCTTGCAGAGTCATATTCTAAGCAATTAAAAGACATGGAACAAAATACGACCCTACACGCTGCCTCTGATTATGAGCGAATTAAAAAATTAGAGGAAAAGTACAATCGCATGGCAGATGCACGTGTTGAAATTCTTTCAAATAAGGATAACTTTGTAATCAATGAACCACAAAACGATCAAAATGAAATTTTCAAATCAATCTCAATTAAACCCTTAGACATTTCAAAATATGTTGAATCCTATTTTGATATCAAAAATAGAATCTTCATGTCAGCAACAATTGATAAAGAAAGCTTTTGTGAAAATACTGGTATAAAACAAAGTGAAGTAGCTTTCATAGATGCACCCACATCGCCATTTTCACTTGAAAACAGAAAAATAAATTTCCTAAATATAAGTCAACTAAGCTTAAAATCAAATTTAGATGATGAAATGGCAGTATCAAAAAAGATTGATGAGATATTAACAAAACATTCTGATCAAAAAGGCTTGATACTAACTTCTTCAAAAATCAGATGTTATAATATAATTAATCAGATTTCTCCTCAAAATAAAAAGAGAATTAGAATATGTCATACTAGCAATCAAAATGGAAAGACCCAAGACCAGATATTAAAAGAACATTCAGAGGATAGTGACGGCGTCCTGCTTTCATCTTCGTTATGGGAAGGGGTGGATTTGAAAGATGATTTATCTAGATTTCAAATCATAGCCAAGACTCCGTATCCCAACTTGAGTGATAAAAGAGTGAAGACCAAGATGCAAAAATTTCCATTATGGTATAAAGCTCAGACCATAATGAAATTATTACAAGGATTTGGACGCTCTATTAGGAGTGAAGATGATTGGGCAGTAACATATGTTCTTGATTCTGCTGCTTTAACTATATTGAATCAGTACAAAACTATGGTTCCAAAAGCATACTATGATGTTTTAGGATGGAAATGATATCATTCCATTTTATTCTGGCCTACAAAATCTCGCATCAATGCTAAAATAAATGACAAGGTTCGAATGTTTTCCTGTGTATAACTAAAATGCTTGTATCTTAGATTCTCATCAACTATTAGCGCCTTGTTCCAAATCTTGTGCATGTCAAATCTTTCAATTATCCAAACAGAAGTATTAGTAGTGATGTGAATTCTACCACCAGAATACTTTGCATGAAATTCGCCCGTTTGTGATAGTGACTGGAATTGTTTTGCCTCGGACAAACCCTTTACTAGTATTTCCCAAAGATCTTCGAATTTCAACTAAATCAATATCATCTCACTTTGATTTAACCAAATCTCTATCTGGATTTAATTGGAAAACCAATAAAACTAGTCAAGTAGTAAAATGTTACATGAATAAAATAACAAAGGGTACAAAGACAACAGACAAACACGATGATTTTATCAATCGTTTGAATAATTGCAAGTTGCTTGGTGTAATGGATAAGATTTACAAAAAAGAATATGGCATGTCTGCAAAAAAATACCTTCTTAGAATTCCGTCTAGAAAAGAGGCAGAGCGCATGGTAAGAACATTGGAATATGCACCTGCTTCAATTACGGATATGTTTCAGAGAAGACTTGACTGCAAGTGTTCAAAGAAAAAAACAAGACATCATCCAGTATGGACTCCAAACATTCCGGTTCCTGCAATAAAAAAGAATCCAGAATTTTTTATCGAAGAGGGAAGTAGAACTGGTGGTTTTCATGCCAATTTTCCAAAAGATGCGGGAGCAGGCAGACTACTTTATATCACAATGAAGCCTTCAGAATTTCTTAATTATGCATTTGCAGGAGAGCTTGTTGAAAAAAGATCAGAAGATGAAGTAGGTACTACCGAACTTATCGTAAAACACAAACAAAAAAGAATTCTAAAATGTAAACCACAGGATGCACCATTTCTAAAATTAGATTTGATCAAATGCCAGTTTGTCTATCACGACGGAAGGCACAGGGCTGTTGCAGCAGATGAATTAGGGGTAAAAGAGATTCCAGTATTTATTGAGCATGATGTCCCAATAAATGAGGAGCAGACACGATGTCTCAAAGACAGAAAGTTGTGGAAAAAAGAATCTGCCAGATCCCCTGATTTACGCCATTTTGGTGAAGTATAATTTTAGCGTATCCTAAATGATCATATTTTACAGGACAAAATTTAGAATGCTGTCTTTTCATAATACATACGATTATTATTAATTGTAAATTTGTGATGGAAAATATGGAAAGCAAAGCAAGAACTCTGGTTAAAACAATAAGTTTTCGCATAATAATAGTTATTATTTCTACCATGGTATTCTGGAATGCCACCCAGAATGTTTCACAAACCACCTTGTCATCTATAATCTTTAATGTTGCAGCTACAGCAGCTTATTACATTCACGAAAGAATATGGGTCAGAATAAAGTGGGACCCAATGAAAAAAGATAGTTCTAAATCGGATTTCAGTCAAAATGATTTAATGAAATAAATTGAATTTTCGTAGTCTGTATAGAGATTACGAAATACGACACGTTGTGTCGAGTCTTTTAGGGTCTACAACCAAGAAAATCTGTTCAAACAAATCAAAAAATAAAAATTTTTACTTTAAATCACTGTTACGAACATTTAACTGAGACAATCATACATAGAAGACATGGCTGGAAAGACTATTGCATTTGGAATTTTAAGAGCAGTTCTTAGTCTTGCAACTGGTGCAATATCACTTTTTACAATGTCAAGCTTCCTAACCCCTGCAGGAATTTTGCCAACAGGTGCCATGCAATCCTTTATTCCGTTTCAGAGTCTCTTTGGAAGTATAAGCGGTCAGGCAACAGATTCAATATCTTCAATTCTTCCGATAGGCCGTTATCTTCCGTTATTGGCAGGAGGCGGTTCAGGTTTTTTTGTCTGGATGATACTCTCAAAGATTCTAGGAAAGGTCCAATCCATGACAAATTCTAGTTCTGCTAAAATAAACCCCGCAGATATGATGAAATCCTTTGGCATGAATTTGCCATCCCATTTACAATCTCCATCTATTGGCAGCATTCCAGAAAAACTTCCTTCTGACATTACCAAAATTCAGTACATGGTTTTAAAATCATTTCAACAAGGATATAACAAATCAAAAGATATTGCAAAACAAAACAACATGGAAAACAAAGACATGGAAAAAGAAATAGACACTCTAAAAAGTAATGGTTATGTGACAAAAAATAACAAGCTGACAAGCAAAGCTGTAGAGTTACTTTCAGCGTAAACGCGATCAAGTCTTACCAGTTCTAAACCCTCAATTTATCAGCAAGCTCTAAAAGTACAACAATCTCTAGATAAAAATAATGAAAGAAAATCAAGATGATTCAGAGCCAAGCAAGAATAATTCTGTGATCCCAGTTTCGTCTTCTGCATGGCTTGCACTTTCCATCATATGCGGACTTGCTCTTGTTACCATGTATGGAGAAACGATGGTTCTACCAGCTATTCCTGATTTTATCAAAGATTTTGGCATCTCATATAACACATCGTCTTGGATTCTTTCTTCGTATTTGATAGCAGGAGCAGTAATGACGCCTATTGCAGGCAAACTTTCAGACATCTATGGCAAAAAGAAGATACTCCTAATTGTGATGATGATATATTCTGCAGGAATTTTGGCTGGAGGATTTGCAAATTCATTGCCTTTTTTGTTAGCTGCAAGGATTGCACAAGGTGTAGGGATATCGATGTTCCCAATCGCATTTGGTATAGTACGTGATATCTTTCCAATTCAAAAGCTTGGAATGGCTCAAGGAATATTTACTTCGACATTTTTTGGCGGCTCTGTAATAGGTTTGATAGCTGGTGCAAAAATAATTTCTGATTATGGCTGGCATGCAACTTTCTTTTCTGTATTTCCTATTGCGATAGGATTGGCCTTTATAATGAACAGATTCATCAAAATAAAAAAAACAGAACAAGATGATATGACAATGGGAATAGATGTCAAGGGCACTCTGGCGTTGTCTTCTACGGTAATTTTGTTGTTGATGGGCATATCTTTTCTTCAAGAGATTGGTTCTGGGAATCTAGATTCTCTGGGATTTTTTGCAGGATCTGTCATATCGTTGATAATTTTTGCAAGTCTTGAAAAAAGAGTAGCTCACCCTCTAATTGATCTCAAAGTGCTTTCAGACAAGGTGCTCTTGCCATCAAATATTATCTTGATTATAGTTGGAGTTTCTACATTCATGGTATACCAGACAATTCCCATACTGATACGCAGCCCAAAACCTCTTGGCTTTGGTGGCGATGTAATAACAATAGCGACAGTCCAGCTGCCGTTCATGATTGTCTCCCTTGTAGTATCTGCGGCAGGTGGCTTTTTCCTCTCAAGAGTGGGCAATTTCAACCTCACAGCACTTGGAACAATAATTTGTGCAGTTGGATTTTTTAGCATACTGGCATTTCACTTTACCGAATATACCATATCTGTCACATTGGCAATAATTTCTGTGGGGTTGTCATTTGCGATTGTAGGGTGCTTTAACATAGTTTTGATGTCATCGCCGCAAAAGGTGCAGGGAATATCTCTTGGCATGACTGTGCTGTTGATGCTCGTAGGGCAGTCGTTTGGGCCTTCACTTGCTGGCATGTTTCAGCAAATGTATCGTGGTACGATACCAAAACTTTCTGGCAGCTTTCCGTCTGCGCAAGCATACGATCAGATATTTCTAACTGCTGCATTGTTATCTATAGTTTCAGTTTTTCTTGCAATTGCCTTGCGAAAAAAGATGGGAGCAAAAACCAATCCCATTCCAGGTTGAAACTCTTACATCTTTCAGTTTTGTTAAATGACGCATTTGATATTATTAATCATTCTTAAACACTTTTTTATCTACGTGTTTTTTGAGAAAAACTTCGTTGTCTAAGAAAACGCAAGAGTGCAACATCATCTTGCCGTTTTATTTGTGATGAAATTATTGAGCTTGTAAGCTTTGCAGTGATTGGCTCAAAGCGAGTCATGACTTCTTCCCTTAAGCTTTGCAAATCAGTTTCCATTACCTTGAAAAAATATTCTTGGTCTCCAATTGTAGAATATGCTTCTATGATACGTGGTTCTTTTCTAACATAGTCGTGCATTTTTTTAACATCCTCCTCTCCAAGTCCAGTCTCAGCTCCTACATACGCAGAGATCCCAATTCCAAGTCTTGACCAGTCAAGTTCTACCTTGTGTATGAAGACTCCACTCTCTTTCATGATGCTTATTCTTTTTGCTATCGTACGCTGATCAACTTTGAGAATCTCTGCTAATTTCTTGAACTGCATGCTTGCGTCTCTTGCCATGTATTCCAATATCATTAGATCTAACTCGTCAGGCACAAAGACTGGTTCCTTCATAGCAAATCTTCTGCTATTTAATATCATATTAACATTTTCTTAGTGCTATCTAATAGCAAGAATATCTATATTCATGCATCTTGGTGTAGGTCTAGATTAACATGGTCACAAACGCAAATTCCGCATGTTTAGCAAATGCACTAGCTATGCTTGTACAAACCATGTATTCTAAACAAAGGACATAAGTGACCTATGTGGAAATTGTAATACTTTTAGCTGTACTGGTAGGTTCTCTTGGGCTGGCCATAATTTTTGGTCGATATATAGCAAGAATGATTGTATACGAAAAGAGGCCATTGGAAAAAACATTGGGTAGGGTAGAGAATGGATTCTACAAGATAATTGGTATAGATAGATACGAGCAGATGACATGGAAACAATATTTCCTAGCCCTAATAGTAACTAATGTTATAGCAGCTGGCTTTCTGATAGTGATTCTAATATATCAGAACAGTCTTCCACTTTCTCCAAAACCAGGCCTATCATTTGATCTTGCGTTTCATACTGCTGTCTCGTTTGTCACAAATACTGATCTTCAGCATTATGCTGGTGATCAACAGCTATCAATTTTTTCACAGATGGTTGGGCTGATCTTTATGATGTTTGTAGCCCCTGCATCTGGAATATCTGCAGCGTTTGCATTTATCAGAGGTTTTATCAGAAAAGAATTTGGACTGGGAAATTTTTATGTTGATTTTACTAGAATAATTATAACACTTTTGTTGCCTATTTCATTTTTTTCTGCCTTGTTGTTACTTTTCCTTGGAGCTCCTCAAACATTAGATTCAACAATTACAGTGGGTACACTACAAGGTGGTAGTCAAACAATTACTATAGGTCCTGTGGCAGCACTAGAATCAATAAAAGAACTTGGAAGCAATGGCGGTGGATTTTTTGGAGCAAACTCTGCCCATCCATTTGAAAATCCAACTGGTGTATCAAATGTCTTTGAGTGCATTCTCATGCTTGTCATACCGCTGTCATTTCCAATAGCATACGCTCATCTGCTAGGAAAGGGAAGGGGAATTTCCATACTTGCCACCATGTTGATTGGATTTGGTGTGATGCTTGCCCTTGGATTATCAGAACAGAGCGGCCCAGTAGGTCTTGAGACAAGATTTGGAAGCTTTGGCAGTACACTCTTCTTGGAATCCTCAGTAGCATCAAACACTGGTGCTGCAAACGCTTCCCTTTCAGGCATGTCACCAAATGCAGTGATTGGATTTTTCTTGGGCATGTTTGTTCAGGCAATTCCGGGGGCAGATGGTACAGGAATGATGATGATGATCATCTTTGTCATACTCACACTTTTTTTGGTTGGACTAATGGTGGGAAAGACTCCAGAATTTATGAGCATGAAGATAAATCCCAAAGACGTCAGGCTTGCAGCCTTTGTATTTCTGATACATCCAGCGTTGATACTAATTCCATCTGTAATTGCATATACTACTGATAATGCACAAAGTATTCTCGGGGAACAAACAACTCCTACAACATTTACGCAAGTTTTGTACGAGTATAGTTCAGCTTCAGCAAATAATGGATCAGACTATCTTGGCACATCTGCAAACACTCCATTTTGGAATTGGTCTACTGCTTTGGTCATGTTGCTTGGGCGTTATGCACCAATTGGGTTGATGTTATCAATTGCAGGATCGTTTACCTTAAGAGATAGAAAAGAAGTTGTAGAACCAATCAAAACTTCAGGATTTCTTTTTGTTGGGGTGTTGACAGTTATGGTATTCATTTTAACAGCTCTTACCTTCTTTCCGTTCTTGGCGATGGGACCATTTTCGATATAGTGTGATGGAATAATGACAACAAAAATAAAACAATCACTATTTGACGCAAGAATGCTCAAGGATTCTGTAACAAAGCTTAGTCCGCTCTACCTTGCCAAAAAAAGCCCAGTAATGTTTACTGTTGAAGTTGGATTCTTTTTGGTGCTTGCAATAGGTTTGTTGCCAAATACATCATCGGAATTTGTAAATGAAAACAGTGTCTTCTATATCGAATCTGCGATAATTCTAATTGTTACGGTTTGGTTTGCAACATTTTCTGAATCTTTATCAGAATCACAGGCACGAGCAAAAGTTGACTCTCTTAAAAATTTGGAAAAGGAAGTTTTGGCAAAAAAACTAGTAGACGGTAAAGAGGTTTCAGTAATATCGACTAGTCTCAAGGTAGGAGACCGGGTCCGAGTTTATGCTGGTGAGATAATTCCAAGAGATGGTATTGTTCATGAAGGAAAAGCATTCGTAGATGAATCCATGATGACTGGAGAGTCAAACCCTGTCTTTAAAGAAAAGGACAATCCAGTGCTTGGAGGAACCAAGGTAGCAAACGAAAGTATCGTAATTGAGATAACCTCGGAATCTGGCAAGAGCTTCCTTGACGAGATGGTGGGATTAATTGAAAGTGCAAAAAGACCAAAGACAAAAAACGAAATTGCCCTCACCATACTGCTTGCAGGATTGTCAATAATTTTTGTAACGGTAATTGTAACTATGCTATTTTTTGGACACTATCTTGGATACCACATGGACATCTCAATACTCATTGCATTACTAGTGGCATTGATGCCAACTACCATTGGAGGATTGTTGCCTGCAATAGGCGTTGCTGGAATTAACAGGCTGGCAAGAGATAACATTGTAGTAAAATCAGGAAAGGGAATAGAGGCAGCAGGAGACTGTGATATACTCATCTTAGATAAAACTGGAACTATCACTGAAGGTGCCAGAAGAGCAATTGCATTTGTTCCGATGGAAAAATTCACTGAACAAGATGTTGTTGAAGCTGCTTATGCCGCATCTTTTAGTGATCATACCCACGAGGGAACATCAATCATTGAGCTTGCAAATGAGAAAAAAATTGAACCATCATTTATGATGGAGATTATGACAGCAAAACCTGTTGAGTTTAGTTCAGAAACACGATTTAGCGGTATCGAGTTTTCATCAAAGAAAAAATTATCAACTGTACAGACTCAAACTCTAAAATCATCATTACCGCATACTAGAGTTTCTGCCAAAGTAGAAGAGTTGGAGGAATCTGATACGCAAGTGAGAATCATAAAAGGAGCAGTTGAGGCGGTTCTAAAGATTGCTACAAATGTAAATGAGCCAGAATTACGTTGGAAGGCTCAGGAAATATCCAAGAATGGTGGAACACCACTTGCAGTGGCAGTAAATGATGAGATAATTGGCTTAATCTCACTCAAAGATACTCTCAAAAAAGATATTCGAACAAAGTTAGATGAAGTTCGTGTCTCTGGCATAACAACTGTTATGATTACAGGTGACAATCAACTTACTGCCCAAGTAATTGCAAAAGAAGCAAACATTGATCAAATCATAGCAGAGGCCAAACCAACTGACAAGCTAAACAGAGTAGTAGAGGAACAGCTAAAAGGTCATGTTGTAGGCATGATTGGTGACGGAACCAACGATGCACCTGCACTTGCAAAAGCTGATGTCGGTCTTGCAATGCACAGAGGTACTGCAGCTGCAAGGGAAGCTGCAAACATGGTAGACCTTGATTCTGATCCTTCCAAGATTCTAAAAGTTGTAAAACTTGGCAAACAATTGTTAATGACGCGTGGTGCAATCACCACATTTTCAATTGCAAATGACGTTGCAAAGTATTTTGCAATTCTTCCTGCAATGTTTATGAAGGATAATCCAAAAATGGAAGTGCTCAATGTAATGCATCTTCATAGTCCAGAAAGTGCAGTACTGTCCACATTGATATTTAATGCAATAGTAATTCCAATGTTAATACCGTTATCGCTCAAAGGTGTAAAATACAAGCCAGAACTTCCAGAGAGGACATTTATCAAAAATATGATGATGTATGGACTTGGTGGAGTCGTCTTTCCATTTGCTGGCATAAAAGCAATCGACATTCTACTGTCTGTCTTTATGAGATGATATAGAAAATGAGAACACTAAAGAGCAAAGTATTTTCGCCCGCCATTAGGATCGTCGTGCTGATGATTATTACTACAGGGGTTGCCTATCCATTGCTTGTTACAGCAATAGGTCAGACCGTACTTCCATCCCAATCAAATGGTAGCCAGGTTATCCTCAATGGTAAAGTGGTTGGATCAGAACTCATCGCTCAGAGCTTTGACTCTCCAAAATTTTTCCATCCGAGAAATTCTACTGATTCAGGATCAGGAGTTGATCCAGACATTGCTCCAGACAGTGCTATTTCTCAGATACATGCGATAAGTAGTGTAACTGGAATACCTGTTAATGCGTTAAAGACATTAGTTGATCTTGATATTGCAAGAAACAAGGAAACAAACGCTCTAGTCTTTGCACCAGACTACGTTAACGTATTGAATCTCAACATAGAACTGGTAAAACAATATCCAGAGGTATATTCACAAGAGATTTCAGCAAAGGGGGGAACTTGACCATGGATGGCATATTAATGACATTTGTTGTATCACTTTCAATAGCTGGAGGAGTATTGATGTATTCCCTGTTACGAGCTGAAAAATAATAAAATTCAAAAGATATTCAATAAAATTTCAATTGTTAAATAGCGAAATGTGATGTTATTAATCATGTTAAACAGCTACAGGGTGTTGAAACAATATCTCAAATCCGTTAGCAAGTCTTACAAGACTCAAACCATGGCTCAGGGCATAAATGTCTGATATGTTTTGGTGATTCTAAAATCATAGAATAAATTCTTGTAAGCATTAGAGGAACTAAATATTATAAAAATTAGTTTAGACTAATGAAAAGTCAGGTTAGGATTACATTGTTTGTGATTATACTTTTGTCAGTTTCATCTATGCCAAATTTTGCTTTAAATTTTATTTATGGTGAAGAAGAACATATTCCATCATGGATATCACATATTACTAGATGGAACGTACAAGGCAAGATTAGTAATTTAGAATATGATTATGCAATCAAATATCTTCTCAATCAAGGATTCATATCGAAGCAATCTGCAGAGGAGCTCTTAGAACTAGTGCAACCAAATTTAGCACCAGATGCAGATGACAAATGTAGGGACAGAAATTTTCCAATAGTAAATTGGTCTAACTGTGATTTTTCAGAAGCTAATCTAAATCATATCAATCTTCATAATTCCAATCTCTCGTATACTAATTTTGAGCATGCAAATATAGACAAGGCGTATCTTTTCCATGCCAATCTAGTTGGGGCACATCTTCAAAACATTGAAATGATAAATGTGCAACTAGCAGGAGCTAATCTGTCACATGCTAATCTCACAAATGCAAATGGTAAATTCGTTAACCTTAACGCTGCTATTCTTGCAGGTACTGATCTATCTGGTGCTAATTTGCAAAATGGTGCATTTATGAATGCCACCCTTACAAATGCAAAACTTTCAGGTACAAACCTCAGTTATACTGACATGACAGATGCAAACTTTGCAGGAGCTGATCTTTCAGGGGCAGATCTATCGGAGGCTCTTCTCAAAGGCGCAAATCTTCACAATGCAAATCTCACAGGTGCAAATCTGCATGATGCCGACATAAAAGGCGATGACCTTAGTGGTGCAGATCTGCACTGTCTTAATCATCCAATATGTATAAAATAAAAAATTGGAATGAACTAATTTATACATTTGATTAACGAAATATTATTTGTGTGTGATATTGCATGAGTAGCACAAATTCTGCATCAGAGAGTCCTCTAAAAAATACTCTATATAGATTTCTATGGGTTACAATGTTTGCATCAGACATAGGTGCCGCCATGCAAACTGTTGGATCTGGCTGGTTGATAACATCACTTGCCACATCTCCTTTTGTTGTAGCACTTTTACAAGTGATGACAAGCCTATCCATATTTCTGCTTGCGCTTCCGGCAGGAGCTCTTGCAGATATTGTTGACAGACGCAAGCTCTTCCTTGCCACACAATATTTTTCACTTGCAGTAGTTGCAATCCTAAGTATACTTACCTTTGGAGGTTTTACAACATCTTCAATTCTTGTTGTGTTTACCTTATTGCTTGGATTGGGTAATGCAATGAGCTTACCTGTAAATATTGTAATTCAAACCGAGCTTGTACCAAAGAAAAAAGCTCTTGCTGCAATGACCTTATTTAGTGTGGCAATTTACATTGGACTTGCTATTGGTCCATTCCTTGGTGGTTTGGTAGTTGCTGCAGCAGGACCATGGGCTGTGTTTATGCTAAATGCACTTTCCTTTGTTGGAGTAATAATTTTTCTTCACAGATGGCGCAAACCGCCAGAACGTAAACTCCTTCCCCCTGAACAAGTAATTGGGGCTATTCGTACAGGATTACGATACATGCGGCACTCTTTGCATGTACGTGCACTCTTTGTTCGCGACTTTGCATTGACAATTTGTGGCAGTGCGCTGATATCGCTCTTGCCTCTCTTGGTTCGTAACCAAGCAGGCTCAAACTCAATTCTTTTTGGAATTCTGGTGGGCGCGTTTGGCATAGGCGGAATGATAAGCGGTTTGGTAATAGTGCCGCGGATAAAAAAAATCTCAATAGAAAAGCGCGTATCAAGTGCAACAATTTTGTATGCTATTGCATTAACTGTCTTGTCATTTCAGCATGATATCATTATCGTGTTTATTGGAATATTTGCAGCTGGAACTGCTTTGATAATTATAACATCTAGCTTGAATTTCATTGCATACAATTCTGTATCATCATGGGTAAGAACGAGAGTAGTTTCAGTTCACCAGCTGGTGTATTGGGGCGGAGTAGCTATTGGCAGTATGATCTGGGGAATTGTTGCAGAAATCTGGGGAATTCAAACTGCATTACTTGCCGCATCTATTGGATTGGTAATTGGTCTTGTTACCTCAACTCGTTACAAACTAAAGCCGCTCACAGATGTAGACATGACTCCATCAATGCATTGGTCTATGCCGCGTGCGATGATTGACATTGATGACCACGAGGAGGGATCTGTATTAGTAGAGATGGAGTTTCAGATTGATCCCGCACGTTCGCACGAGTTTGAATCTGCAATGAATGGCGTACGTTCTGTAATGTTGCGTGATGGTGCAATCAATTGGGAATTGTTTCACGATGTTGAAAATCCAAGTCGCTATGTTATGATGTTTACTTCGGAATCCTGGATTGAACATTTACGCCAACATGAACGCATAACAAAAGCAGATCTTGCCATAGAACGACACGCTCTTTCATTTCATATAGGAAAAGACCCCCCACGTGTTTCCCATCTTATTAGTGAGGATACTTCCAAACAAAATCATAAAACAAAAAAGGAAGACAAGGCTTGATTTTTCTACAGTGATTTGTCTTGGTTAACGAACAAAGTTCCGCAATTGATTATATGTCCAGTTAAAATTTGAGTGTGCACATTAAATACAGAGAACATAACAGTGTAGATCTAGATATGTCATTTATAAAAAATAAGAAAACCACAATAATTCTAGTTGCCGTATTTTTATTATTTACTGGAAGTCTAGTAGATTTTCCGGCAATGGCTGATAATAATAGTACGTCTACAAATTCTACTAGTACACCTCATAGTACAGTTACTAGCATAACATCAAATCCTACTACGGTAAACGCGGGGGTACAAGTGACACTTTCAATATCAGTTTCTGATAGTTCTATCTCTCCAACAACTCCGTCTGGTACAATATTGCTAAGTGATGGCAATGCTGGTGGCACGTTTAACACAGCATCTTGTACATTGTCATTTGGAATCTGTACATCAACATACACTCCTTCTACAAACTCTCCTGGAATAGTAACAATAACTGCAAGCTATGGAGGTGATTCTTCCCACTCTGCAAGCTCTGGGTCTACACCTTTGACAGTTATATTGCTTCATCATACAACCACAGCAGTCATATCAAATTCTACTACAGTAAACACAGGAGGGCATGCAACACTTACAGTATCAGTTTCTGACACGGCAAGCTCCCCAACAACTCCGTCAGGTACCATATTATTTGATGATGGCTATGCTGGTGGCACGTTTAATCTAGCTTCTTGTACATTGTCGTCTGGAAGCTGCACATCAACATATGCTCCTACTAATTCTCATGGCACAGTAACAATAACTGCAAGCTATGGAGGTGATTCTTCCCACTCTACAAGCTCTGGGTCTACACATTTGGCAGTTACATCATTAGATTATACAGCTACTAGTATAACATCAAATCCTACTACGATAAGCTCTGGGGGATCAGTGGCACTTTCAATATCAATTTCAGATACATCACGCACTACAGCCACTCCATCAGGTACAGTATCAATAAACGATAACAATGCGGGTGGTACATTTAATGAAACTTCATGCACACTTTCATCTGGCGGCATCTGTGCAACATTGTATACTCCTTCTACAAACGCACCTCATGCTGTTACAATAACTGTCCTATATGCAGGAGATAACACCCATTTGAGCAGCTCTGGATCATTGCAATTATCAACAAGCGCACCTGATTCTACAATCATTTCTATTATGCCAAATCCAGCATCTTTTATTTCAGGAAATGCAACTATATTTACAGCAACAATTACAGACCCGTCTCGTCCATCTGCTAACATAGTAGGTCTTGTATCATGGAGTGACAATGGTGTAGGTGGACTGTTTAATGCAGATCACTGCATCCTTGTGGCCAGTCATTGCTCTATAACATATACACCTCCGCCAAATTCCCATAGTATAACAATAACTGCTAGCTATGCCGGAGACACTAGCCACTCTGGTAGCTCCGGGTCATCATCATTGTCACTAGCTGTCCAATCTACACCAAATACAACTACAACTACACCAAATACAACACCAAATACAACACCAAATACAACACCAAATACAACTGCATCACAAACAATGGCACCACAGGCAACATCGCCACAGACAATTGCTACTGCAACACCGCAAGAGGAGACAATGATTACCAATGCAGAAACTAGTCAAACAATTGCAGCTGAAGTCAATCTAGTGAACCAGACCTTACAAACCACATCTATTGACAACAATGTATCAGTTCAAGCAAATAATATCTCATCTGATTCTATCAACATTAGTGTTAGTGCCACAAACCAGACAGGCTCCAAAGTCATTCTCATTAACCTTGGAAATACCACAATAAACGTAGCAAATCTTGGGTATCTTGGTGTGATGTATGATGGAAAACCAATTGCACCGGCAGCTGATGTTAATTCACTACTTCATGCAAATAGTACAAGCGATCCAGAATATGCCATAGTTGTGACACAAAGTGGAGCACAAATCTTGGTCTTAATTCCTCACTTTTCAACTCATACCATAACCATAACTAACATGTCCAAAGTAATTCCAGTGGTACCAGAATTTCCATTTGTGTTACCTATACTTTCAATTTCAATTTTTTCTGTGATTATTCTCTTTTCTAGAACTAGATGAAATATTTTCGTCATTACCTACGATATAGACCAAGGCCCTCTAATGTGCTAAGAAGGGCGTCAAGTTGAATTGGTTTTTTTAGACAGAACCTAGCTCCCTTTTTTAACAATTTGTTGATATCATCGCTGTCAACAGAAGAAGCAGTAAAAATGATAATGTTTTGATCTTTGATCTTTCCTGAATCTGCAAGTGATTCAATAATATCATGTCCGCTAAATTTTGGCATTGCTAAATCTAAAAGGACAACATCAAATTTGTGTTGTAACATCATGTCAAGCCCTTTTTTACCATTACTACAAGACTCACATTTGTAACCTTTCATTGTCAAAAATTCTGACAACATACGTGTTATTACCGCATTATCATCTATGATTAGCGCCTCTATTTTCTTCATTCCATTATTTTGTACAATTCGTACAAATAAGATCTTTGATTGGGCTTAAGACCTGTGAGAGTCTGACACAAATTGATTCAAAAATTATGAATTATTCTAATGCCTATTTCTTTGAATCATTTACAGAAAGATGAGATTTAACAAAAATTTTTCTGGTATTTTATTAACACTAATAAGTAAACCTTTTTATGGTAAAATATGAAAATCTTTGACGTTCGTTTTCTTTTTATTGTGGTTATCTGTGGTTTACTGACATGTGGGAGTATTACTTTTGCAGAATCTACACCTAGTAATAACTCAACGAACTTTAACTTACCAGTGCCAGGTACAGAAGATATGTTCAAATTTACAGTAAACACCGAAGGCCGCCAACATTTCATAAACATACCTGTGAGCCAACTTCTTTTTGACGTTACACCTCATTTTGATCAAAATGGGCAAATGAATTCCTTCAATATATCTCAAAACCCTAAACTCATAGAGTTGTATCATGAATTAGGATATGGAAATAATAAAAACACTGCATTCATCTATCCACTTTTTACTCAAGCTGCATACGATCAGAATGGTTTTTATGATTACTATAACAAAAAATGCGATTCAAGATGCCTGACAGTACATATTCCTGACAATATAACAGGAACATATTCTTCAAGCATTTCTGGTGCGACTGTATTAGCCTTACTTGGCTATTCTCTACTTACTGATATTAATGTAGATAACAATCCAGATATTCTAAAACAATACGATCGAGTGATAGTTCTACACAACGAATACGTTACAAAAAAAGAGTTTGACGCAATTACTAGTCATCCCAATGTTGTCTATCTATATCCTAACGCACTTTATGCCGAGGTCAAAACTAATTATGATAATTATACTATTACTTTAGTCAGAGGTCACGGTTATCCTACTCTTGATATATCAAACGGGTTTGGCTGGAAATCAACTAACTCAAAATACGAGTACGACGCAGAGTGTGATAGCTGGAGTTTTTATGTTTCTATAGAAAATAAAACGATGCTTAATTGTTATCCTGAATACAGAATGTTATATGACTCTGAATTATTGAGGCTCCTGACAATACGAGACCCTACTATCTTACCGTACGATGTTGCACAATGGTTAAGATTTGATAACCAACAGAAAGCGCATATATTGTTAGCAGATTTTGATGTTAAAGGAGATTACATACCTGAATGGGTGTCTAATCCTGCAATATGGTTAGAAAATGGGAAAATAACTAGACAGGATTTTTCTCATCTTATTACTTATCTTTGGCAAAATAAGATCATAAAATAAGTTCCTAGTTTATTCACTACAATCTGGATTCTTCAACAAATCATAACGTCTCATAACGTAGCGAATCTGAGAGGATTTGAATCCTTTTTCTATATATGATTTGTCAGTAATCCCTAAAAATGATAACATATTATTCAATATAATTGAGTAATGCGATTAAAAATGGCACCAGAAAAAAAGAATCTAAAATACCAGTTCTACTAACTATGATAGCATCATCATGTCTTTTATTTCTGGTTGGGTGTGATGCACAAGCAGTAACAGTTCCTGATCCTCCAGTGAATCTTTCTGCAATACCAATCTATCCTACTGTAGTTAGTCTGTCATGGTCTTCACCACAATACAATGGCAGTTCAGCAATTACACACTATAAAATAGAATACAAAACTGCAACTACAAACTATAGTACCTTAACCACACTAGGCAATGTTACCAAATACAACAACACAGGTCTTGTCACTGGCACGACCTACATATACCGAGTCTCTGCGATAAACTCAGTTGGCACAAGTAATCCATCATCTGAGGTTGTGGCAACACCAAAAAGCACTTCGTCACCTCCAAAAAATATACCTCCTAGTCCGCCAACTGGTTTGACTGCCACAGCATCATCTGGAACTCAGATAAACCTCTCATGGAACCCGCCTCCAAGTAATGGCGGGCCGCCTGTCACGGGATACCAGATCCAATACCAATTAGATTCTGGCAACTTTGTAAATCTTGTATCAAATACAGGAACTGCGGCAACTGGTTATTCCCATATGGGATTGTCTGCTGGACATATGTACACCTACAAAGTTTTTGCTATAAACTCAGTTGGCACAAGTAATTCATCAAACACATCTTCTGCAGCACCAGTGCAGATATCTTCAGCACCGTATCCACCAACAGGTCTTACTGCAAATCCATCTTCTTCAAAAAGTATCAGTCTGTCATGGACTGCACCATCAAATAATGGAGGTTCTACAATCACAGGATATGTGGTAGAATACAAAATTGGTGCTGGCACATATTCTGTTTTAATTCCAAATAATAGTTTAACAACATACTTGCATATGGGATTGACAACTGGTACAACTTACACTTATCGTGTTTCTGCAATCAATTCTATTGGTACTAGTGCTCCATCAAATGAAGCCTCTGCTGTACCAACAAAAACATACATACCAACAGGTCTTACTGCAGTTGCTGTTTCTCCAACTCAGATCTATTTATCATGGATACCGCCTTCAGAAACTTTTGGACAATCAATTGGAGGATATAGAATTGACCAAAAACTTTTCTCAAATGTATTTAATACTATAGTGGATAATACTGGAAATACTACAAATTATTCTATCAAGAATTTGTCTACTGGTAAGACCTACACTTTTGTTGTTATTGCACTTTTTCCAGAGGGCGTATCTAGCAATCCTTCTTTAGAAGCTTCTGCGACACCAACAAGCACCTCGATTCCACCACCTACATCAACACAACCGCCTATACCAACACCGCAATCTTCTCTACCAAATACTCCAACAGGCCTTAATGTCGCCAAAATTTCTCCCTCAAGTGTACAGCTTTCCTGGATTGCTCCATCAAACAATGGTAAACCTTCTGTAACAGGATATTATATTGAATACAAGGTTGATTCAGGTGCATGGTCAGTTCTTACCGCAAATACTGGTACCAGTACATCCTATGTCCACACGGGACTGGCAGCTGGCACATTCACTTATCGTGTTTCTGCCATAAATTCTGCTGGTACAGGAAACCCGTCAACTGAAGCCTCCATTATATTTGTAAATAACACTCCAAGTACGCCACCTGTAATTGAATCCTCAGGGGGCATGATGACTGTCATCAATACTGGCCATACAATAGGCTACAATATCGCTGGTGGAAAAATACTTGGAATCAGCGCTGATCAAAGCACGTTTTCTTTACAAGTACAACTCCAATCGAAAAGTGACGGAGTTTTGTCATTGAATTTACCACGAGAATTAATTGATGCAAAAAAAGCAGATGGCACTGATGATGATTACATAGTAGCTTCCAATAATAAAATACTAAAGTTTACTGAAACAAAAACTAGTGATGCAAGAACTCTTGCAATCAGCTATCCTGCAGAGACCAATGCGATATCAATCTATGGAACCCACATAGTTCCAGAATTTCCAACTGCCTTGCTAGTCATGTTAATTGCTGTCACTTTGACAGTTATGTTTTATAGAATTAAACCAATTAAAATTTAATATTTTTAGTGTATTACAAATATTTCCAAAATGATAACGAATCTTATACTCAAACCTTTGGATTAAGACCTATGAGAGTCTGGGCTGGAAAGTATTGATTCTAACATTATGAATGAATCTGGTAGCTATCTTATTGAATTATTTTGAAAAAATGAGATCTGAAAAATATTCTTGACATTATTACCACACCGATAATGCCTATGAATATGATCATTTCAGCCACAGGGCCAAACTCTGGAACTATTTGTGTACCGCTAATTACTACCACATGAGTTCCATCTATGAAGGGAATTGTAATAGTTCTTTGAGTTGATGTTTTTGAATTTTCTTTAGCATCTCCTGATATGTAACCTCCAATTACAAAAAAGAATGGGCTATCAGCACCGCGGTCCTTTCTGTCTATCAATTCTCTTGGGAGAGTTATTGTCAAAAGACCATCTTTTGTTGCTTGCACAGTAATAACAAGGGACTTGGCTTGTACATCTGTTTTAGCAGATAAAATTTTGACAATTCCTGTATTGCTATACTGGATTGAAAATTTTGTATTTGTCACATTAATGACCTTATTTGGAGCAGAGTTTGCTTGCTCCTGAGCAGATACATCGCTTGACAAAAACACCGCCATTGAAATTAAAATACCAATAGCGACAAGCCAAGAAAACGACATGAAGATAAGATGACTTGCAGACTCAAAAGCATTTGGGTGTAATCCTACTTTTGGACAAAAATCATAACATCATAATTTAGGCTAAAACAAAATTATTGCTACTAGACAAAAAGAAACCCAGTACAAAAATTCATGATCAACTTTGGTTTAACCAATTCCTATCTAAAATGGTATTAACGCAAGAAATTCAATTATGGATATTATGCATATAATGAAGATGTTGAATTTTGATTTGTGATGATATGCCCACTCCGTAAATTTGTAGGAGGTGTTTCCGTTTAAAATTGTATCATGAGATTTATTCTTAAGCTGGGTGTGAAGTATTTTTGCAACCTTTGACCAAAAAATTACCATTCCAATTGGGATTACTATTCCCAAAATTACTAATCCGATATTGATTGCAAACATGATATTATATGAAAAAATGGTTTAACAAACAGTTTAGGTCAATTCATTTTTCCATTTACTTCAAAAATATTCTCAAACTTTTCATCTAAAATGTTTATCAATTTATGTTTGCAATAAAAAATTTGTAACTAGTCTCACAGGACTAGAATCAAAAATCCAGACTATTAGTATTCCAAGTGTCTATTTTATATTCCAGCTAAATTTGCTTCTAATGGAAACAAGTATTATTGAAATTAATCCTATTGTCAAAACCAAAACTGAAACTGGTCCAAACTCTGGGGTAGCAGCACCTGATGTCGGATTCTGTGTATTTGTTAAAGCTGTAGAATTATCTTGTATAGTTGCAAAAGGATTACTGGAATTGTCTTGTGGCATTGCAGAAGGGTCGGTGTAATTATATTGTGGAATTGCATTAGGATCAGTGGAATTATCTTGTGACATTGCATAGGGATCAGATGGGTTGCCTACACCGGTGGTATCTGTTTGTGCAAAAGCAGAACCAAGAATAAAATCAGTAATGTTACTTTCATTTGTAGTCATGTAATTTGCAAGACCTAGAACCAAGACAGCGCTTAGAACTAACGCTGCTCTTGCTGTCAGAATCATGAAAGTGTCTTCTCGTTAACATATTTAAAATTTGGTTAACAATGATATGTATGACATTGTAGTACGTCAAATAAAATCTAAAATTAAGATTAAAAGCCAAACATAAATTTTTCATCATTTAAATATTTCTCAGGATTGAAACTAAGCATAGTTACGCAATACATTATATCTACAAATTATAATTTCGAGCAATGAAGCAAAACATAAACTCACAAAACAACCACATGACATCTAGCAAATCTAAAATGAGTCTGAAAGCAGTATCAGGCTTTGCAATCGTAGTATTGCTGCTTGGTTTTGCAGCTCATCCATTAGATTCTGTATTGGCTCAAGTCGGAGTCAACACTACTGTTTCAGGTAGTGTAAGTACAAACGGCCCCAACATTCACGCAAAGGCACAGATCAATCACCAAGCTTGGGTGACACTACAACAAGCTTTCCAGCTTGATAGACAGACATATCAAGATGCTGCCACGACTGCACAAAATGCTTACCAACAATCAATACAAACTGCACGCTTTAATCACCAGCAAACTGAACAAAGCGTCTGGCAGACTTTCAAGACTGCAAGAGATGGGGCACTTGATACCTATAAGACATCAATAAAAAGCGCACATGGAAATGTTCAGGCAATCATTGTTGCAATGCAAGCAAGGGACACAACAATTACTGCTGCTACTTTAACAAGAGCATCTGCAGATATGAATAATGATGTAGCAAGAGACAAAGCAATTACATCTACAGAATTGGCAAGAGCCAATGCAGAAATTGCAGCCGCAGTAACCAGAGATACTAACGATGGTGCTGCCAAGCAAACATATGATTCTGCAATTGGAGCAAACAGTACAATTACTACAAGAGACCAGACGATCTGGAATACTCATGTAACATATGATCAAGCTATCGGTGCTGCACGAGTGACCAAAATCAATGCAGATGGAAATACAACTGTGACTTTTGATCAAGCCATAGGTGCTGCACAGCAAACAAGAATTACTGCCATGGAAAGTGCAGACCAAACTAGAGACGGTGCATATAGTACAAATCCAAAGATAGATGCTCAAAATAACGCTGCAATGGCAACCGCTGCTGGAAATGCAAATGTAGCATTTGATCAGTCAGCAGGAACGGCAGCACAAGCTAGAGCAACTGCCAATTGGAGTGCATTACAATCTAAAGATCAATCAGATGCAAATGCAGAAGCTGCGATGTATACCACAATTGCAGGCGCATACCCATAAAGATAAAAATCCATTTTACGGCGTGATTTTTATTTTTTTCTTTTTCATCCTATGATTTTAAGTAATACCACAAAATAAAAAAATAAAAAAATAAAAAATTAAGGAAAAGGAGTTTTGTAGAGAGAGTATAACAGGACTAAAACCCTGTGACTTGTGAGAGTCTAATAATTTTAGTACACTCTAACAATAGATGTGGCTTTGTATATGTCCATTGTATACTGCCCGAATTCCAGCTATATCGCAAAATGATATGTAAGAATTTTCCATATAAATATCAGGATTCATCAAATCATAAGGGACAGTTGAATGCCCCAAGCCCAATGCATGTCCAAATTCATGACGAACTATTTCCGAGATCTCGTTATTATTTAGACTGTTTATATCATAAATGGTTATGCTGGATTGTAATACCTCGTAGTTGGTTTGGCTTACCGAATTTGTATAGCCATTGTATCCATTGGGATTTTTTTTGTTTGTGAGTTTTATTATTATCTTATCAAATTTATCCTTGGATTCACTTATATCAAATTTTTGTGGTACGACAAGACCAGGCTGATTTCCTAAATTGCTTAATGCTCCTTGCCAACCTTTGTAAAGTCTTTGACCATCATTAGTAAGATAATCACTAGACACGATAGCGCTTTTAACAGCCTCTATTTTTGTAGAAGGAATGGTTGTTTCCAAAACTAATCCTACATGAATTATTTTGGCATCTCTTAGAGATAAGGGTAAAAAGGTCTGTAATGTATAATGGGATTCTTGAGCGATTGCAATGCTGGGAATAAAAAATAGCATGAATGCCACAAGTATCCACGAAAATCGCACGGAATCTTTAGTCTGTTCTGTTAAAATCAACCTGCATGTAATATTTTGAAAGGACATATTTACAAAAGTAAAAAAACTCTTACTTGAGAATTTTTTTTATGCAAAAAAATAGGTTTGAGCCAGATTATTTGAAATATTCCCTTTTGATCATTTGTATATGTTTATTCAGTTTTTTAAAATTATATTGTTGTCTTTGAGATTGATTGATACGCCGTAACCACGAAGGAGTTTAACGTTATAGTGGTTTTGCTTTCCTTTTAGAGTCATGATAACGATCGTATTATCTTGTCTCTAAATACAATCACTGCCCACGCTGATAACATCAAAATAAGATAAGGTTCAATTCCCCATAATGTTGGTCGTAGCTCACCCAGAACACTTAGTGGTGTAGTTGGATACATAAAGCTGGAATTTAATGACGGAATGAGTTCACCAAGCAAACTTGTAATTATCAGGATGAATGAAAAATTTGCTACTGCCAAACCGATCAAAATAATCAAGATAACATAGCCACGTTTCACATGATCTTAATTGTTTTATTGCTTTAGAAGTTTACGACGACAGCATGTTTTCAAGCGTAAAGTGGGGGTAAACCATTTTTACTGATTGTCAGTGAATTCCTTTGCTGTTAATCAAAATAGAAGTTGGGAAAGGAGTTTTGTAGCGAGTCTTACAGGACTCTAATCTTCAGTGAGTTCAGACCTGTGAGAGTCTGGACTAGAAAATATTGATTCTAAAATTATGAATGAGTCAATGTCAATTTCATTGAATTATTTTGAGACAAGACATAAAATGTTAATATGCACAGTATAAATTTTATAAAATTAATATAACGATAAATAAATTTTAAAAAAATAATCTTTTTCCAAAAGTGGAAGATCATCTTTAAATAAATACGAAATATTACTAATCAGGGTTTGGTATGAAAAGCAGCAATGGGAAATATGTTTTATTTGTCTTGATGTTTAGTATGTTATTATTAATAGGTCCACTTTCTGGCATACATGCATTTGCTTCAATTGGTAACAACGGAGATTCTAACAATGGAAACAATAAGAATGGAGATCCTAATAATGGACTTCCTAACAATGGAAACAATAAGAATGGGAATCCTAACAATGACAAGGACAAAAATTTTCCAATTTTAACTGGTACAGGTGCACCATCAAATAAACTGGGTCATGATGGTGACTTGTATATTGACAATTCAAACCATAACTATTATCAAAAAGACAATGGCAAATGGATTCTGCAAGGTAATCTGGGCGGTCCAGCAGGAGCTGCCGGTCCAGCAGGTCCACAAGGTCCAGTAGGACCAGCTAGTACAATTCCAGGTCCAGCCGGTCCAGCAGGTCCACAAGGTCCAGTAGGACCAGCTAGTACAATTCCAGGTCCAGCCGGTCCAGCAGGTCCACAAGGTCCAGTAGGACCAGCTAGTACAATTCCAGGTCCAGCCGGTCCAGCAGGTCCACAAGGTCCAGTAGGACCAGCTAGTACAATTCCAGGTCCAGCCGGTCCAGCAGGTCCACAAGGTCCAGTAGGACCAGCTAGTACAATTCCAGGTCCAGCCGGTCCAGCAGGTCCACAAGGTCCAGTAGGACCAGCTAGTACAATTCCAGGTCCAGCCGGTCCACAAGGTCCAGCCGGTCCAGCAGGTCCACAAGGTCCAGCATTTTCTGGTTCTCAGTTTCACCTAGACTTTGGTAATACTGAATTTGGTAGTCATCCATGTTCGGTAACTATTACAACAGGTTACTTGCAGCAAGGTGGAATTAAGACATCAATGATAAATTACATAAATGGTAACCCTGTTTATGGACAACTAGCATATGCAGATGGAGACCCATTTGTTGGCGAAGCTGAATTATTTCCATACAACTTTATACCACATGGATTCAT